>WNDY01000041.1 GCA_009914555.1 Xylophilus sp. | reverse complement strand
TTGGGGATCGTGGGCAACGCCGCCGTTCGGGCGGCTATCGCTGCGTTCTTCGTTTTCGTCTTGCTCGTCGGCATACATGCTCCTCATTGACATGCTATGCCTCACACACAAAATTTCGGACAGGCTCCTCTCGGCCGGCAGTTTCGGCACCTCCACCGCAGCGGCCGGGCTGAACCTGCAGCTGTCGGATACGGCAGCCCTGCGTCTGGACGCGAGCAGTCTTCAGTCCGACAGTCTCTACGACGTGGCCAACAACAAGACCCGCTCGCAGGGTCTCACCGGCAGCCTGCTGCTCAAGCCCTCGCGCGACCTGTCGGTGCTGATCGGGCTGGACCACTACAGCGACCGCTACGACAGCACCTACCAGGGCGTTCCGCTGGTCTCGGCCGCGGTGGCCAAGGATCCCAGCAGCATCGTGAGCACGGCCAACGGCCTGGTGGTGGACCGGGCGCTGCGCCGCGCCAACTACAACCCGGACGGCGCCTATTCGAATGCCGACGAGACGACCCTGCGTTCGCGCATCGACTGGAAGCTCGGCAATGGATGGTCCTCAGCCACCGATCTGACCGCCTACACCGCCAAGCGTGCGTTCGTGCTGAGCGACACCCAGACCTTCGTCGCGCCCAGCGCGGCCTTCCCCAACGGCGGGCTGGCGCGCACCCTGCAGCGCTTCTACCACGACCACCAGTTCTGGAACGTGCGGTCGGCACTGTCCAACGAGGGCAGTCTGCTGGGACTGAAGAACGGTTTCACTGCCGGTGCGGAATACAACCGCACCGACTTTGCGAGCCTGCGCCAGTCGGCGCCCAGTTCGGCCGTGAGCGTCGTCGATCCCTACCGCCCGGCGGTAGGCAGCTTCCCGACGTCCGACAGCGTCTACACCGCCTCGAACGTCAACTACGATTCCAGGCTGCGTACGGCATCCGTCTTCCTCGAAGACGCACTCCATCTGAACTCGCGCTGGCTGGCGGTGGGCGGGTTGCGGTACGACGACATCGATCTGGAGCGGGTCGTCACCAATTTCGGCGTGACGCCGAACACGGTGCAGACCGCGCATCCGCGCTACCACCCGGTCTCGTGGCGGATCGGAACCACGTACGAACTCACGCCCGACGCCACGCTCTACGCCCAGTACACGACGGCTGCCGTTCCGGTCTCATCCATGTTGCTGCAGTCGATCGCCAACACCGCATTCCGGCTGACCAGGGGCAGGGCCGTGGAGGCCGGCTTCAAGGCGAACGCGCTGGACAGACAGGTGACGCTCACCGGAGCGGCGTACTACATCAAGCAAAACGACATCCTGACCCGCGACCCCGCCGACTCCTCGCTCACGGTGCAAGGCGGCAGCCAGTCGTCGCGCGGAGTCGAGCTCAACGTCGGAGCTGCTGTAAGCCGCGCGCTGCTCCTCAATGCCTATGTCGGTGTGGTCGATGCCAAGTACGATGATCTGGTCGAAGCCGGCGGGGCCGTGCGCACCGGAAACCACCCGATCAATACGCCCCGCACCACGGCCGGCGTCCATGCGAGCTACAGGATTCCGAACACGGCGTTCTCGATCCAGGGCTCGGTGCGCCATGCCTCGGGCTTCTATACGGACACGGCCAACACCATCTTCGTCAAAGGCCACACCACGCTCGACGCAGCGCTGTCCTGGCAGGCGTCGAAGAACGCCACCGTGACGCTGCGCGGCCGCAACCTCACCAATGCCTTCTACGGCGAGTATTCCGGCTACCCCACCACGAACATCTACCTGGGCGCGCCGCGCAGCTTCGAGATATCCCTGCTCGGGAGGTTCTGAGGCATGCCGCATCTGCGGAACCTGATCCGCCAGGTTCACCTCTGGCTGGGGCTCGGCGTGGGCGCGGTTCTGATGCTTCTGGGCCTGACCGGCGCTGCGCTGGTCTTCTACCAGGAGCTCGATGCCGTACTCAACCCGGAGGTGCGCGTATCGACTGGCGGAGAAGCGCCGGGCTGGAACGCCGCCGTCTGGGATGACGCCCTGGCGACGCTGCGCGCGAGGTGGCCGCAGCGCGACGGAGCCTGGCGCTTCGAAGCGACCGGCCGGCCCGGTGCGCTGCCGGTGCGCTACCTGCCCGCAGGAAGCGGGCACCACGAGCAGCGCGGCATGGTCTGGCTGACACCCGAGGGCAAACGGGTGCTGCGATCCGAGGAGTGGGGCGGCTATCTCATGACCTGGATCTACGACCTGCACATGGAGCTGATGCTCAAGGCCCCCGGCAGGGCGCTGGTCGGCTGGAGCGGCCTGGCCTCGCTCGTGCTTCTCATCACAGGCATCTGGGCATGGTGGCCCCGAGGCAACTGGAGCAGGGCGCTTCGCTTCAAGAAGGATGCGTCCTGCCTTCGCACGCTGCGTGACGTGCACAAGCTTGCCGGGCTGGCCGGGTTCGCCCTGCTGCTGATGCTGTCGCTCACCGGCTTCATGCTGGCGTTGCCGGAAGAGAGCAACTGGGTGCTGGAGCAGACCGTGGGACCCCTCCAGAAGACGACCATGCCGGCATCGGTGCCGACCGGCCGCCCGCCGGTCACGGTGGTGCAGGCCCTGGCAGCCGCCCATGCCGTGATGCCGCACGGAAGGCTCGCATGGGTCGAGGTTCCGGGCCGCCGCGAAGGCGCCTTCATGGTGCGGGTCCAGCAGCCGGGCGATCCGAGCTTCCGCTTCCCGCACAGCTACGTCTACGTCGACCAGTTCAGCGGCAGGGTCCTGGCAGTGCAGGACCAGCAACGGTTCGGCGCGCCGAACCTGATCAACAACTGGCTGCATCCGCTGCACGATGGGTCCGCAGGCGGCTTGCCCTTGCGCATCCTGCTGTGCGCGGCAGGACTGCTGCCGGCGGTGCTGTGGCTCACGGGATGGTGGCGCTGGCGGCTGCGTGCACGCGCCGTGCAACGCAGCCATCGCGCCGTCCGGACAACGGCTGCATGAGCTCCATGGGAACGTCGCGGAGCCATCCACGGTCGGGAGCAGGACACCGAAGCCAGGGGGTGAAGTCGCGCTCGATGATGGCTGCTGTCGGGTATGCACGGTGCAGTGCCGCGTCGTGCACTATCCGCCCTGCGGCGGGTGCGCGTCGTCTGTTTTTGGCGAAAGGGGTGTTCAGCGAGCGGCCATGCCGCCTGGCGCAGGCGTCCGGAGTCCGGGGGTGCAGCAGCGCTTCCAGGACAAAGCCGGTCGGCCCTGTCGCGTCCCGTTCGCCGACCGCAAGGCCCAACTGCCGCCAGAGCGCCGGACTGAGCGGCCGTACGGCGATGCGGGGGTCGTGCGCCGGCGCATGCGGTTCCTGCGGCAGCAGGGCCGCGCCGTAGCCGGCGGCGACCAACGTGCGGATCGCGTCGTTGTAGTTGAGTTCGATGCGCGGGCGGCACGGCAGGCCGGCCGCGGAGAACCATTCCGCGGTGAGCCGGTAGAGATGGGTGGAGGCGTCGTTCAGGATCAGCGGCCGCGCGGCCAGCCACTGCGGCGTGAGCCGCCGGGGCGCCTTCCAGGCCGCCGGCAGGACGGCCGCGACCGGCTCGCGCCGCAGCGGTATGACCTGGACGCCGCGCACCGGCGCCTGCGGCAGCGCCACGACGGCCAGGTCCAGGCTGCCCACGGCCAGCCGGGCCATGCTGTCGCTGGACGTCAGCACCTGCACGTTCACGTCGATGCCGGGATGGTCCCGGGCGAGGCGTTCGAGCGCGGGCGGCAGCAGGTGCGCGATGGCGCCGGTCGAAGCGCCGACCCGCACGCGGCCGGTCTGGCCCGAGAGCTGGCGCCGGACGTCCTCCACCGCGTCGTCGGCGTCCGCCAGCAGCCGGCGAGCGCGCGCGATGAAGCGCTCGCCCAGGGCGGTGGCCTGCACCGGCCCGCGCCCGCGCACGAGCAGGCGGCCGCCGAGCCGCGATTCCAGTTCCGCGAGCTGCACGGTGACGGTGGGTGCCGCCAGGTGGAGCGCGCCCGCGGCGCGGGCCAGCGACCCCAGGTCGGCGACAACGACGAGGGTGCGCAGATGGTCGAGGCTCAGTTCCCGCATCCCTTCAATTTAACTTTTCTGAATCCGGCGTTCCATTTATTTAGCTGGAGCCACAGAAGCCTCGCCGCTATGGTTGCGTTCCATGGACCTCCACCTCTTCATCGACGGCGACCAGGGCACCACCGGCCTCGACCTGCGAAACCGGCTGCGCGGCGGCGGATTCCGCATCCGCACGCTGCCCGCGCACCTGCGCAAGGACGCGGCTGCTCGCCGGGCCGCGCTCAACGAGAGCGACATCGCCATCCTCTGCCTGCCCGATGCCGCGGCCCGCGACGCGGTGGCGATGATCGAGAACCCCGCGGTGCGCGTCATCGACGCCAGCTCCGCGCACCGCACGAGTCCGGGCTGGGTCTACGGCCTGCCGGAGCTCGATGCGCGGCAGGCCGCGCGCATCGCCTCGGCGCGGCGCGTGGCCAACCCAGGCTGCTATCCCACGGCCGCCGTCGCCCTGCTGCGGCCGCTGACCGACGCGGGCCTGCTGCCCGCCGGTTATCCGCTGGCCATCCATGCGGTCTCGGGCTATTCGGGCCAAGGCCGGGCGGGGGTGGAGGCGCACGAGGCCGGCGGTGCGGCGCATGCGCTGCGCGTCTACGGCCTGGCGCTGGAACACAAGCACGTGCCGGAAATCCAGGCCCATGCCGGCCTGTCGGAGCGGCCGGTCTTCGTTCCCGCCTATGGCAGCTACCGGCAGGGCATCGTGCTCACCATCGGTCTGCATGCGCGCATGCTGCCCGCCGGCGCCAGCAGCGGACGCATCCACGCCTGCCTCGCGGAGCGCTACCGCGGCGCGGCGCATGTGCGGGTGCTGCCGCTGTCTTCGGCTGAACCGGCGATGGAGCTGGACCCGCAGGCCCACAACGGCTCCAACGACATGAGCCTGGCCGTGGCCTGCAATGCGCGCACCGGCCAGATCGTGCTGGGCGCGGTGCTCGACAACCTTGGCAAGGGCGCGGCCGGCGCGGCGGTGCAGAACCTGCGGCTGATGGCCGGCGCCGGCTAGCCGGCGGCCGCGGCGGCATACTGGCCGGCGGTGCTTGCCCAGGGCGGCTGAACCGCGCTGCAACTGTCCGCACGACCGGCGGTTGCCTGCCTGCCGCGTCATTGGGACGGCCACTTTCCCATGCATTTCGACCTCTTCGACCTCAAGCCAGCTCTTCGTCTACGTGGCCGCGGCGTCCAACCTGCGCAAGGGGGCGGAGCGGGTCTGCATCTCGCTGGCGGCGGCCGGCCCACGCATTCGACGAGCACCACAGCGCGGGCCGAGGGCACCGCACCCGCGGGTATCCTGCCGCCGCTGGCGGGCCATCGGGCGCAGCCTGGAATTCCGCATCCAGGTCAGCAGCTCCGAATCGATCTGCCTGCTGGCGGAGGAGGAAGGCATCGGCACCGTCCCGCGCTCGTCGGCCGGCGGTGTGGCACGCGCACGCCGCAGCTGCAGATCGTGGCGCTGTCCGATGGCGGGGCTCGGCGCGAGACCAGGGTCGTCCTCCGGGCGCATTCTCTGCTGTCCACGCCGGGGCTCACGGCAGGACCACGTCGCGCAGCGCATGCCCGGTGGCCATGCGGTCGAAGCCTTCGTTGATGCGTTCCAGCGGCAGCTGCTCGCCCATGAGCCGGTCCACCGGCAGCCGGCCCTGGCGGTACAGGCCGATGTAGCGCGGTATGTCGCGCACCGGCACGGCCGAGCCGATGTAGCTGCCGCGCAGCGTGCGCTCCTCGCCGACGAGCTGCACCGGCGGCAGCGCGAAGCGCTTGGTCGGGTGCGGCAGGCCGGCCGAGACGGTCATGCCGCCGCGGCGGGTGATGGCCCAGGCCAGCTCCAGCGCCGGGATGGCGCCGGCCATCTCGAAGGCGTGGTCCACGCCGCCGGCCGTGGCCGCGTGCACCTGCTCGGCGGCATCGGGCGCATCGGCGCGCACCGTGTGGGTGGCACCGAGTTCGCGGGCCAGCGCGAGCTTGTCGTCGTTCAGGTCCAGCGCCACCACGGTGCGTGCGCCGCTGGCCACCGCCGCCAGCAGGGCGCTGAAGCCCACGCCGCCCAGGCCCAGCACCGCCGCCGAGGTGCCAGCCTGCACCCGGGCGGTGTTGATGACGGCGCCGGCGCCGGTCAGCACCGCGCAGCCGAAGAGGGCGGCCTCGGCATGGCTGATCTCGGCGGTCTCGCCTTCGAGCCGGACGCAGGAGCGCTCGGACACGACCGCGTAGTCGGCGAAGCACGACACGCCGATGTGGTGGTTGAGCGGCTCGCCGGCCGGCGTGGCCAGCCGTCGTTCGCCCGACAGCAGCGTGCCGGCGCTGTTGGCCGCGGCACCGGGCTCGCACAGCGCGGGCCGGCCTTCGGCGCAGGGCAGGCAACAGCCGCAGCTGGGCATAAAGACCAGCACCACGCGGTCGCCCGCGCGCAGGCGGCCCACGCCGGGGCCGGTCTCGACCACCTCGCCGGCCGACTCGTGGCCCAGCACCATCGGCAGCGGGCGCGGCCGGTCGCCCGAGATGACCGACAGGTCCGAATGGCACAGGCCGGCGGCGCGGATGCGCACCAGCACCTCGCCGGGGCCGGGCGGCGCGAGCTCGACCTCGCGGATGGCGAGCGGGCGGCTCTGCGCATAGGGACGGGCGACGCCCGACTGGGCAAGCACGGCGGCACGGATCTTCATGCTGGTGTCTCCTGGATTGTTCGGGCGCAGTCTATGCCGGTGCCGCGCCCGTGCCCGTGCCCGTGCCCGTGCCCGTACCGTGTGGGCTGCGGCACCGCCATGCCGAACACCCGGACGACTGCGGAAGCCCGGCGCCGCCCGGACGGTGTGACCGATCGTCAGGCAATGACGCTTTCATGCGCGCCGAGCGACTGGCTCGTGACTTCCTGCAGGAACTCGATGAAGGCCCGCACCCGTGCAGACTGGTTGCGGTTGGGCGGGTAGGCGATGTGGATCTCCGGGCCCCAGCTGGCGTAGTCGGTCAGCACGGCCCGCAGGGTGCCCTGCCGCAGGGCCGCGGCGGTCACGAAGGTGCTGACCTGCACGATGCCCGCGCCGGCGATCGCGAACTCCATCAGCGACTCCGCATGGTTGATGTTGAGGTGCCCCGAGATCGCCTGGGTGAAGGTCCGCCCGCCCTTGGTGAAGCGCCATTCGCGGTAGTTCTGCGACTGCGGAAAGGCGTACGACAGGCAGTGGTGGTCGGCCAGGTCGGCCGGCGTGCGGGGCTCGCCGTGTTCCGCCAGGTAGGCCGGCGAGGCGCAGGCGAGCCAGCGGTACTGACCCAGGCGGTGGGCCACCAGGCCGGCATCGGCCGGGGGTCCGATTCCGACGACGGCGTCGAGGCCTTCATGTGCCATGTCGGGCCGGCGGTCGCTGAGCTCCACGTCAAGGACCACCGCCGGGTGGCGGCGCCTGAATTCGAGCAGCGACGGCACCACGACCTGGCGTCCGAAGCCCACGGGCACCAGCACTCGCAGCCGCCCTTGCGGTACCGAGCGTGCGTTCGACAGCGCCATGGTGGCGTTGTCGAGTTCCTGCAGGATCGCCTGGCAGCGTGTCAGGAATTCCACGCCCTCGGCGGTAAGGTGCACGAAGCGCGTGGTGCGGTGCAGCAGCCGCACGCCCAGGTCGGCTTCCATGCGCGTCATGGCCTTGCTGACGGTCGATGGCGTCAGCTCCAGCGCCTCGGCTGCCGCGCTCAGGCTGTGCGTCTGCGCGACCAGCACGAAGATGCGCATGCTGTTGAAGTCCCATCCCATGGTGTCTCGCGTCGTCTTTGAAAATTCTTCATCAGTCTAGTGCCGGTATGTGGCTTGATCGTTCCAATCGGCTTTCCTACGATCGATGCTCGATTTCCTGGAGACATGGACAGACATGAAGATCACCAGCTTCCGCGCTGCGCTCGTCGAGGTTCCTGACGAGGACCTGGTCGCCATTGCCGAGACGCGCCAGGCCTGCACCCGGCCTATCGTGGCCCTGCAGCTGCATACCGACGCAGGCGTGGCCGGCATCGGCATCGGCTTCTCGGTGGGCGGCATGCATGGCGCGCTGCTGTCGGCCGTCGAGGAATTCGCTGAACTGATCGTGGGCGAGGACCCGCAGCGTATCCATGCGCTGCGCCACAAGATCACCCGGCATGCCGGCACCATGGCCCACGCCGGCATTTTCTGCACCGCCCTCTGCGCCATCGACCTGGCGCTGTGGGATATCGCCGGCAAGGCCGCGAACCTGCCGCTGTGGAAGCTGCTGGGCGGCTTCCGCCAGCGCGTGCCGACCTATTCCAGCGGTCCCCTGCACCGCAACATCACGACCGCGGCAGGGGTGAAGGCTGCGCAAGCGGTCAAGGAGCAGGGCTTCCGCTACGTCAAGATCAACCTGGCGCTGGAAGGCGAGTTCGCGCCGAACCGCGAACTCGAACGCGCCCGGGCCGTGCGCGAAGCCCTGGGGCCGGACATCCAGCTGATGGCCGACATCAACGACCGCTGGACCGTCGGCCAGGCCGTGGAGATGGCGCACCGGCTCGAAGAAGTCGGCCTGTTCTGCATCGAGGACCCGGTCCGGCACAGCGACTACGACGGCATGGCGCACGTCACCGCATCGACGCACACGCAGATCATGTCGGGCGAGAGCGTCTGGGGCGTGGCCCCCTTCCGCGAGATGTTCGCCCGGCGCTCGGTGGACATCTGCATGATCGACGTGATGCACGTGGGCGGCATCACCGCCTGGATGGAGGTCGCCGCCATGGCCCGCGCGCACGGGCTTCCGGTGGTCAGCCACATCATGCCGGAGTTCCAGGCGCAGCTCGTCGCGGCCGTTCCCAACGGGCTGCTGGCCGAATACAAGGCCTGGACTTGGCGGCTGTTCGACGGCGCGCCCGTGTTCGAGCAGGGCGATTTCGTGCTGTCCGACCGCCCCGGGCACGGCCTCGAATTCAGCGCCGAATTCAAGCAGCAGCTCTGACTTCCGGTTCGCACGCGAAGACCACAAGACAAGGAGACACCACCATGCAAGCCCGCCGCCTGTTCCTGGGCGCGGTGGCTTCGGCCGCCGCATGCCTTGCCGCCACGGTCCATGCCGGCGACGGCTGGCCGCAGCGCCCGATCCACATCCTGCTGCCGGTGGCCGCGGGGGGCACGTCGGACGCGTCCACCCGTCTGGTGCAGTCCGCCCTCGAAAAGCGCCTGGGCCAGCCGGTGGTCATCGAGAACCGGCCGGGCGGCACCGGCACGGTGGTGGCCAACCTCGTCGCGTCGGCCAGCCCCGACGGCTACACCCTCGGCATGGTGAACATGCCTTTCGCGGCCACGGCCACCTCCCTCAAGCCGTTCACCCCGGTGGCCTTCTTCCTGCAATCGCAGACGGTCTGGTCCGTGCGCAGGAGCGACGGAATCAAGAACCTGGCCGACCTGGTGCGGGTGGCCAAGGCCGAGCCCGGCGCGGTCAGCTACGCTTTCGGCGGGCGGGCACAGGCCAGCCAGTTCTCGGTGGCGGCCTTCGAGCGGGACAACGGCATCAAGCTCACGCCCGTGCCCTACCGCGGCGCGGCGCCTGCGCTCACCGACGTGGTGGGCGGGCAGGTTCGCATGCTCTTCAGCACGCCCACGACGGCCGCCGTCTATGCGAAGCGGGGTGACCTTCGGCCCATCGCGGTGGCCTCTTCCAGGCGCTCGCGGCTGATGCCCGACGTGCCCACGGTGGCGGAACAGGGCTTCGCGCCGATCGACATCGGCGAATGGTCGGCCTTCATCGGCCCGGCCGGCATGCCGGAGGCGGCCGTGCAGACGTTCAACGCGGCCCTCGCCGAGGTGGTGGCCGATCCGCAGATGCGGCGCAAGCTCGAAGGCTTGGATCTGGAGCCGCGGCCGATGAAGCCGGCCGAAGTCGGCGCCTTCCTCGAAGGCCAGATGAAGTTCCTGCAGCAGCTCATCAGCAGCACCGGCATGCAGCTCCAGTGACGCCGCATCGGCAGGCACATCGGCCGGCCCAGCCAGGGGCCTTGGGTATGGTCTGGAAGCGCCCTATTGGCAGGCGCTTTCAGCCCTTGGCCCCCGGAGTATTCAGGCCGACCGGGTCTGGTTGCGGCCGGCGCGCTTGGCCTCGTAGAGCGCCTGGTCGGCGCGGGCCAGCAGCGTGTCCATCGTCTCGCCGGGGGTGCGCCGCAACTCGGTCACGCCGATGCTGACGGTATAGCGCAGCATGCCCGGCGACGTCTCGATCCCGCTGCGGATGCGTTCGGCCACGCCCAGCGCGGTGCGCAGTTCGGTCCCGGGCAGCAGAACCACGAATTCCTCCCCACCGTAGCGGCCCAGCGTGTCGGGCGCGCGCAGCATGCCCTGCAGCTGCGCCACGAAATCCTGGAGCACCCGGTCGCCGGCCTGGTGGCCGTGGGTGTCGTTGACGGCCTTGAAGTGGTCCAGGTCCAGCAGCAGCACCGACAGGGCGGTGCGCTGGCGGCGGGCCCGCTCCACCGCAGCCTCGAACACGTCCATCAGCGCGCCGCGGTTGAGCACGCCGGTCAGCGTGTCGTGCCGGGCCAGGTACTGGAATTCGGCGCGCACCCGGTCGGTCGCCAGCACGATGCCGCCCACGCTCAGCAGCAGCACCGTGAGCGCGTTCATGCCGATGTAGAGCGCCTGGATCCAGGTGGGGTCCATCAGGGTCGATCCGGCCGATCCGGTGAACACCGCCGCCAGCCGCCCGAGCAGCACCACGATCTCCATGCACAGCACGCCGACCATGAAGCGCCGGCCGAAGCCCTGCATGCCGTGGCGCAGGTACAGCCGCAGGTGCGCGGTGAACAGCAGCGAGGTGACCGAGGTGGCCACGACCAGGCGTGCGCCGTAGCTGGGCTGCACGTAGGTGTACCAGGCCATGACCGGGCCGAGCGCGAGCGTGACCGCGGTCCACCCGCGGGTGTCGCGCCGCCCGTCGAGGAAGCACTGGCTGGCGGCGTAGAACAGCAGGGCGCCCTGGAACACGACCATGTTGCCCGCCACGATGCTCAGCAGGTCCGGCAGCAGGCCGCGCGCGCCCACCAGCAGCGTGGCGACCACGCAGACGGCCGGCGCGAGCATCCACTCGCGCAGGCCGCGCACGCCCGGCGGCGCGCTGCGGTAGAGGAAGAACATCACCAGCGACATGACGAGGCTCATCACGCCGGTCAGGACGATGACCGAGCGCGGGTCGATGGCGAAGTTGGACAAGGGGTTCACGGGCGCGTGCGCGAGGCTGCCGCCGGAGCGGGCGTCTTGGGCCTGTAGTCGCACCACGGCGCCACCTGGCACTGCCAGCACAGCGGCTTGCGCGCCTGGCAGACGTAGCGGCCGTGCAGGAGCAGCCAGTGGTGCGCATGGTCGACGAACTCCCGGGGGACCCGCTTCATGAGCTTGAGCTCCACCTCCAGCGGCGTCTTGCCGGGTGCCAGGCCGGTACGGTTGCTCACGCGGAAGATGTGGGTGTCGACCGCGATGGTCGGCTCGCCGAAGGCCACGTTGAGCACCACGTTGGCCGTCTTGCGGCCCACGCCGGGCAGCGCTTCGAGCGCCCCGCGGTCGTGCGGCACCTCGCCGCCGTGCAGGTCGACCAGCATGCGGCAGGCCTCCATCAGGTGCCTGGCCTTGCTGCGGTAGAGGCCGATGGTCCTGATGTACGACTCCAGCCCTTCCAGCCCCAGGTCGAGGATGGCCTGCGGCGTGTTGGCCACCGGATAGAGCCTGCGGGTGGCCTTGTTCACGCCCACGTCGGTCGCCTGGGCCGACAGCAGCACGGCGGCCAGCAGTTCGAAGGGCGTGGTGTATTCCAGCTCGGTCTTGGGCGACGGGTTGGCCGCCTGCAGGGCCTGGAAGAAGGGAACGATATCTGCTTTTTTCATCGCTGGGCCGCCCCCGGGGTGAACAGCGCCCCCCTGGGGGGCAGCGGTCCGCGCGGCGCGGGGGGCTTGGGGGCGGTCGTTTTCATGGAGGCAACGGCCGAGTGTAGGGCGGAGGGCCGCCGCGCGCGTGGCGGCGGCGCATCGCGTGCCCGGCGGCCGCTGCGCAAGAACGTTACCATCCGCGAGCCACCGGCCCCCGCAGGGGCCGGTTTCCCCTTCGCAGACAGCTCCTCCACCATGCCCGCTTTCGCCTCCCGCCTCGCCAATGTCGAAACCTCCGCCATCCGCGAACTGTTCAAGCTGCTGGGCAGGCCCGGCATCATCAGCTTCGCCGGCGGCTTCCCGGACGGGGCCATGTTCGACGTGCCCGGCATCACCGAGGCGGCGCACCACGTGCTCGCCGAGGAGCCCGGCGCCCTGCAGTACGGAGCCACCGAGGGCTGGCAGCCGCTGCGCGAGCAGCTCGCCGCCTTCCTGAAGGCCAAGGACGTGCGGGACGTGGCTGCCGGCGACCTCATCGTCACCACCGGCAGCCAGCAGGCGCTCGACCTGATTGGCAAGACGCTGATCGATCCGGGCGACAAGGTGCTGGTCGAAGGCCCGACCTTCCTGGCGACCATCCAGGCCTTCCGCCTCTACGGCGCCGAGGTCATCAGCGCGCCGATCGACGCCGAGGGCGTGCAGGTCGACCGGCTGGAACGGCTCATCGCCGAACACCGGCCCAAGCTGGTCTATCTGATTCCCACCTTCGGCAACCCCAGTGGCGCACTGCTGTCGCTGGAGCGCCGCCGCAAGGTGCTGGAGCTGGCGGTGCGGTACGGCACCTTCGTCGTCGAGGACGACCCCTACGGCGACCTGTATTTCGACGCGCCTCCGCCGCCGAGCTTGCTGGCACTGAGCCACGAGGTGCCCGGCAGCCGCGAACTGCTGGCCTATGCCGGCAGCCTCAGCAAGGTGCTGGCCCCGGGCCTGCGCGTGGGCTGGCTGCTGGCGCCCCAGGCGCTGCTGGCCAATGCGGTGATGTGCAAGCAGTTCAGCGACGCCCACACCAGCACCTATGCCCAGGCGACCGCCGCGCAGTACCTCCAGAGCGGCCGCCTGCCCGGCACGCTGGCCCGCGTGCGCACCGTCTACCGCGCCCGCGCCGCGGCCATGGGCGAGGCGCTGCGCAGCGAACTGGGCGACGCCATCGACTTCACCGCGCCGCAGGGCGGCCTCTTCATCTGGGCCCGCCTGACCGGCGCCGGCGGCAAGGTGGCCGACGCGGCCGAATTCGCCCGCCGTGCCATCGCGGAGAACGTGGCCTTCGTGCCCGGGGCACCGTTCTTCGCGACCGACGCCGACCCAGCCACGCTGCGCCTGAGCTTCGCCACGGCCGACGAGGCCCGCATCCGCGAAGGCGTGGCACGGCTCGCCCGGGCACTCTGAACCGCCCGCCATCCCCACCGGCAGCGCCATGGTCGACCTGATCCGCACGGCATGTCGACCGGCACGCTCGACAGCTGCGCCACGCGGTCACGCTGCTGCAGCCCGCCGGCACCGCGCCCTGGCGCTGTAGGCGGCACCGGCTGGCCCGTCGGCGAAGGCCGCGCCTGCGGCTACGGCTCGGTCTCGCCGATCTGGCGCAGGGCGGCCCGGTCGCGCACCACCAGCCCGGAGGGCTCGATGCGGATGACCGCGTCGCGCTCCATGGACTTGAGTTCCTGGTTCACCCGCTGGCGCGACGCGCCGAGCAGGTGCGCCAACTCCTCCTGCGCGAGCTGCAGGCTGATGCGCGTGTCGCTGCCGTCGGCCGGCGCGGGCACGCCATAGCTGCGCGCCAGATGCAGCAGCTGCTTGGCCAGGCGGGCGCGCAGCGGCAGGGTGTTGAGGTCTTCCACCAGGCCGAACAGCAGCCGGATGCGCCGCGCCTGCAGGCGCAGCAGCGCCTCGTAGAACTCGGCATGCTGCGCCAGGATCTTTCTGAAATCGCCGCGCGCCACGCAGAGCGTGCTGGTGCTGCCGTGCGCATAGGCATCGTGGGTGCACCGGTCGCCGTCGAAGAAGGCCACATCGCCGAACCAGACGCCGGGCTCCATGTAGGTCAGCGTGACCTGCCGGCCGGCGAGCGAGGTGGAGCTGACGCGCACCGCGCCGCGCGCGCAGGCGATCCATTCCTGCGGCGGATCGCCGCGCGCGGCGATCAGGTCGCCGTCCTGGTAGCGCTTGACGTAGGCGCATCGAAGAATGTCGTGCCGCAGCGCGGGCGAAAGGGACGAGAACCAGCGACCGCTGTTGATCGCTTCGCGTTCCTCGACGGTAAGCATCGGCTCGTTCATGGCGTGTCCGGCGCGCGGCCTGCGGCGCCGGGCCGTTCGTTGTCTCTACTCGAAGTGGGGAGTCTGTTTGTCCAGGAAGGCGCGGATGCCGATGCCGCCGTTGGCATGGTGCAGGTTGGCCACCAGATGGTCGCGTTCGGCTGCCAGCTGCTGGGTCAGCGGGTGCTGCGGCGCGTCGGCCAGCAGTTCCTTGATGCTGGCGAGCGCATTGGGCGCGCGGCCGTTGAGCCGCCCGGCCAGGGCCAGCGCGTCCTGCAAAGCGCTGCCGGGCTCGGCCACGCGGTTGACCACGCCGAGCCCATGCAGCCGCTGGGCGCCGATGCTGCCGCCTTCGAGCAGCAGTTCGGCCGCGAGCTGGCGGGGCAGGGCCCGCGCCAGGTTCCAGCTGGCGCCCCCGTCGGGCGACAGCGCCACGCGGCTGTAGGCGGCGGCAAAGACGGCATCGCGCGCGGCCACGATCAGGTCGCAGGCCAGGGCGAGCGAGAAGCCGGCGCCGGCCGCCGCGCCTTCGACCGCGGCGATCACCGGCTTGGGAAAGGCGTGGATGGTCTCGATCCAGCCATGCAGCGCCTCGACGCTCGCGGCCTGCGCCGAGGGCGGCTCGTTGCGGCGCGCCAGCAGGCGCCGCAGGTCGCCGCCGGCGCAGAAAGTGCCGCCCGCGCCGGTGATGACGACGCTGCGCACCTCCGGGTTGGCATCCGCGGCGTTCAGCGCCTCGACGCCCGCGACGTAGATCTCCGGCCCCAGCGCGTTGCGCGCCTCGGGGTTGCTGATAGTGAGCACCAGGGTCTGGCCCTGGTGGTGGCTCCTGAGTTCGGACGGCATGGAAGGCCCTCAGTCTTCGTCTTGCAGCAGGCTCAGCCCGATCGCGCCGCGACGGCGCAGCCAGGGGCTCGGGCGGTAGCGCGAGTCGCCATACACGGTCTGCAGGTTGAACAGCACCTCCAGCACGTTGGTCGGCCCGAGCCGGTCGCCCAGCGCCAGCGGCCCGGCCGGATAGCCCAGGCCGAGCGTGACGGCGGTCTCCAGATCGGCCGGCGAGCAGATGCGCTGCTGGCAGATGTCGCAGGCGATGTTGACGATCATGGCCAGCACGCGCTGGGTGACGAAGCCGCCGCTGTCGCGGATCACGCTGACCGGCTTGCCGTCGCGCGCGAACAGCGCATGGGCCGCATCGCGGAAGTCGGCCCGCGAGGCCGGGTTGGTGGCCAGCACGCGGCGCTTGGTGGCCGCGTCCTCCACCAGCAGATCGATGCCGACGGTGCGCGCCGGGTCCAGGCGCTCGACCACCGCGACCGTGGTCACGTCGTAGCCCAGCGGCGCGACCAGCGTCAGCGCCTGGGGCGAGGGCGATTCGCCGGTCTCGATCGTGGCGTCCAGGTGCTTGAGCAACTGGAACAGTTCGGCGCGCCGCGCGGCGCGCGAGGACACCCAGACCGGGGGAATGCGCTGCACCACGGGCACAGGCAGCTCCGGCGCCAGCTGCTGCACACCGTCCACATAGCAGTAGAAACCTTCGCCGGTCTTGCGGCCGAACAGCCCGCCGGCCCTGCGCTGCGCGGCGATCACGCTGGGGCGAAAGCGCGGCTCGCCGTAGTACTGCTGGTAGATCGACTCCATCACCGCATGGGACACGTCGAGCCCGGTCAGGTCCAGCAGTTCGAAGGGCCCCAGCCGGAAGCCGGCCTGGTCGCGCAGGATGCGGTCGATGGCGGCGAAGTCGGCCACGCCTTCACCCGCGATGCGCAGCGCCTCGGTGCCGTAGCCGCGGCCCGCGTGGTTGACGATGAAACCGGGAGTATCCTGTGCCAGCACTGGAGAATGGCCGGCCTGCCGTGCATACTCCGACAGGTTGCGTGCGACGTCGGGCGCGGTGCGCAGGCCGGGGATGACTTCCACCACCTTCATCAGCGGCACCGGGTTGAAGAAGTGCAAGCCGGCGAAGCGCTCCGGCTTCTGCAGCGCCGCGGCGATCGCGGTGACTGACAGCGACGAGGTGTTGGTCGCCAGCACGGCCGCGGGCCCGACGATGCGCTCCAGCGCGGCGAACAGCGTCTGCTTGGCGTCCAGCCGCTCGACGATGGCCTCGACGACCAGGTCGCAGTCCGCCAGCTCCTCCAGCGCCGCCGCCGGGACCAGCCGGGCCGCGAATGCCTGGGCTCGCGCACCGTCGATGCGGCCCTTGTCGCGCAGCCGTTCCCATTGCCCGGCCACGCGGCCGCGGGCCGCGTCGGCGGCGCCTGCCTGGGTATCGAACAGGCGGACGGTGCTGCCGGCCTGGGCCGCGAACTGCGCGATGCCCTGGCCCATGACACCGGCGCCCACAACGCCCACTGACTTATAGGTAATTGTCATAACGGCATTATCTCTACCACGCCGCCGCCGCACGCGCAAAGTGGGATGTGACAGAATCGGCCGCACTTCAAAAGGGAAGGGGGAATGCGTGAAACATCGCGGCGCGGTACTGGGTCTTCTGCTGTCTGTGGTGGGGCATGAGGCTCTGGCACTCTCGCTGGGAGCCCCGCGCGGCGCAGTCACTCTCGGCCAGCCGCTGGACCGGCTGATCGACGTGCAGGCCGACGCCGGCGAAGACCCCGGCACCAGTTGCAACCGCGCCGAGGTCGCGCTGGGCGACAGCCGCCTCGACGGCGCCCGGGTGCGCCAGATCCCCGTCACTGATGTCCAAGGCCGGCTGACCGCCGTGCGGTTGCAGACCACCTCCGCGGTCGATGAGCCGGTGGCTGTCGTGCGCCTGAGCGTGGGCTGCGGCAACCGCATCACCCGCAGCTATACCCTGCTGGCCCACCTGCCCGAGACCGTGGCCCGGTCGAGTTTGCCGGTGGCCATTCCCTTCGCTGCGGAGACTGTGCAGCGCGAGGCGGCTGCGGCGCGGCCTGCAGCATCGACGCCATCTTCGGCCGCGGCCCCGGCGGCCGAGACGGCTGAGGCGCGGCCGGCGACTCCGCGCCGGCCGCGCTCCGCTGCGGCTGCGGCTCCTTTGGCCGACGAGCAGCCCTCCCACGCGGCGGCGGCGCCGCGCGTCTCCGTCCGCGCACCTGCGCCGGCGCCCGCCGCCGCCTCCGCACGGCCACGGCTGGCGCTCGACCCGCTGGAGGACTGGCCCGGCACGCCGGGCACGCTGCGCCTCTCCGATGGTCTGGCCAAGGTGCCGGCGGAAGAGCCGTCGGCCCGGCGCAGCGAGGCCGCGGCGCTCTGGAAGGCGCTCAACGCCTCGCCCGAGGACGTGCTGCGCGGCGCGGACCGCCTGCAGGCGCTGGAGGCCGAAGTCCGCAACCTGCGGGCCGCCGCGTCCCGTGAAAAGGCCGCCTCCGCCGAGTTGCAGGCCCGCCTGGAGCAGCAGCGGTCCGAGGGGTTCGGCGGCACCGTGGTCTACCTGCTCGGCCTGCTGTTCGCGCTGGCCCTGGCGCTGGCCGGCTGGCTGTTCGCCCGCAGCCGGCGCGACGAGAGGGCGCGCCGCAACTGGTGGCAGTTCAACGGCACCGGCGCGGCCGCGGAGGCCGCAGTGCCTGCACCCGAGCCCAAGGACACCACGGCGCCGGTGCCGATCGCCCCTGCGGCGGCCAGGCCGGCAACTGCTGCGCTGCCGGCTCCGGCGCCTGCCTTCGTGCAAGGCATCGACGTGGATCTGGCACATGTCGAGGCTGCCGCTTCGGCCTTCGGCCACCTGACGGCGTCGCCTTCCGCCGCCGCTTCGCAAGGTGGGCGGGTGGTCAACCCCGAAGAGCTGTTCGACGTGCGCCAGCATGCGGACTTCTTCGTCTCGCTCGGCCAGTACGAACAGGCCATCGAGGCGCTGCAAAAGCACATCGCCGAATACGCCGAATCCAGCCCGCTGGCCTACCTCGACCTGCTGCACATCTTCCATACGCTGAGCCGGGTCGAGGACTACAGCCGCCTGGCCCAGCGCTTCGGCGAGCATTTCAACGGCACCGTGCCGCCGTTTGCCGAATTCCACCGGCCGACCTACGGCATGGAAGACTATCCCGAAGTGCTGAAGTCGATCGAGCGCGTCTGGGGCACGCCGGAGTCGGCGGTGCTGCTGGAAGCCCATCTGGTGCGCCGCCCGGGCGCACCCCGCACAGCCGGGCCTTTCGCGCTCGATGCCTACCGCGAACTGCTGCTGCTCTATGCCGTGGTGCTGGATGCCGGCTATGCCAACGCGCAGCCGGCGAAGCCGCGCGGCCATGCCGGAACCCATCTGCGCGACGCCATCGACGGCCTGACGGTGGAAAGCCGCATGCTCGACGTGGAGCCGCTGGAGCCTTCGCTGATGCTCGACATCGACCCCCCGGCGGCGCCCGCGCTGTCGTCGCCGGCCTCCGGCCCCGATGCGCCGCACGGCAATCTCATCGACTTCGATCTCGATGAGGAGATCGAGGCCGGGCTGGCACGCAGCGCCCGCTCGAAAGCATCGGCCCGGTGAGTCTGGCGCCATGCCGCGCCGGTGCCTGCCGGCGCAGCGGGGCCGGCCCAGGTCAGCGCCGGACCTGCAGAGCGCCGGGGTTGACGATCTTGGTCGGCGTGCCGCGGATGTAGTTCACCACGTTGTCGAACGCCGCGCCGAAATAGAGTTCGTAGCTGTCCTGCTCGACATAGCCGATGTGCGGCGTGCAGATGCAGTTTTCCAGACGCAGCAGCGCGTGGCCCTGCAGGATGGGTTCGCTCTCGAACACGTCGACGGCCGCCATGCCGGGCCGGCCGCGGTTGAGCGCAGCGATCAGGGCATCGGGCTCGATCAGTTCCGCACGCGAGGTGTTGACCAGCAGCGCGGTCGGCTTCATGCGCGACAGGTCCTCCAGCGTCACGATGCCGCGCGTGGCGTCGCCCAGCCGCAGGTGCAGCGAAACCACGTCGCACTGCTCGAAGAATTCCTCGCGGCTGGCGGCGGTCTGCAGGCCGTCGGCCAGTGCCTGGGCGCGCGAGGCCTCGCGGCCCCAGATGCGCACGTTCATGCCAAAGGCGCGCGCATAGCCGGCGACGATCTGGCCGATCTTGCCGTAGCCCCAGATGCCGAAGGTCTTGCCGCGCAGCACCGTGCCCAAGCCGAAGTTCGGTGGCATGGACGCCGCCTTCAGCCCCGACTGCTGCCAGGCGCCATGCTTGAGGCTGGCGATGTAGTGAGGCAGCCGGCGCACCGCGGCCATCACGAGCGCCCAGGTCAGCTCGGCCGGCGCGACCGGGGAACCGACGCCCTCGGCCACGGCCACGCCGCGCTCGGTGCAGGCAGCCACGTCGACATGGGCGCCGACCTTGCCGGTCTGCGCGATGAGCTTCAGGCGCGGCAGTTTGTCGACGAGCTGCCGGGTGATGTGGGTGCGTTCGCGGATCAGCACGATGACGTCGGCGTCGCGCAGCCGCACCGACAGCTGGCCCAGCCCCTTGACCGTGTTGGTGTAGACCTTGGCCGTGTACGGGTCGAGCCGGCTAGCGCACTGCAGCTTGCGCACCGCGTCCTGGTAGTCGTCCAATATCACGATGTTCATGCCGCCATTGTGCCTTGGCGGATGTGCCGGTCCTCCGTGCAACCAGTGGCTGGCCGCGGCTACGCGCATCGCGCGTCCGGGGCGCGGCAGGTCGTGCAAGGCGTCGGCATCAGGCCGAGGCCGCTTCGCACCGGGCCAGGCGTTCGAGTTCTGCGCAGACCTCGTCCATGCGGCCCGAGATCACCATGCGGCCGCCACCGGCCGCCGCGCGGCACACGCGCACGCCGCGCCGTGCCGTCCGGGGCTGGGGCGGCTGGCCGAGGGCCAGCACGATGGGCTGCGGCGCATCCTGCGCAGGCTGCACGCCCTGTACGGCGGCGGGGGCTGGCGAAGGTGTGGCGGATTCCGGCGCCCGGCTGCGCGGCGTGCACGACAGGCCGCGCAGTGCCTGGCGGACTGCCCGCGCGGCCCGCGACAGGGCATGGGCCGCGGCGGGGGAGGGAAGGGTGAAGCTGGAAATGCTGGCGATGGCAAGGCGCATGTGGTTTCTCCGGCTCCCGCTCTGCGGCAGAGGTGCCGGACGCAGGGATGGGCGCCGCCCGCCGCTGCGCATCGGCGCGGCTGGGCTGGCTGGACACAGACAGGATTGCAGGCGGCACACCGCCCTCCGGACGGCACGTGCAAGGCGTGCCCCGGAGGAACGGTCCATCGCGCGACGGCGCCACGGCAGGGTCGCCAGGGCGGCCGCAGGGCTGCCCTGGTACGCCCGCCACCTGCCGGGGCACCGAAGGGGTTGCTAGTTCAGCATGGTGTTGCGGATCAGGCCGACGGCGAGCCCTTCGATCTCGAAGGGCTCGCCGGGCTCGACCACGATGACCGGGTAGTCCGGGTTCTCGGGCAGCAGCTCGATCCTGCCGGCGGTGCGGCGCAGCCGCTTGACCGTTACCTCGTCGCCGATGCGGGCGACGACGATCTGGCCGTTCTTGGCGTCGTGCGTGGCCTGCACGGCGAGCAGGTCGCCGTCCATGATGCCGATGTCGCGCATGGACATGCCGCGCACCTTGAGCAGATAGTCCGGTTTGGCGGCGAACAGGCTGCTTTCGACGTAGTAGGTCTGGTCGACATGCTCCTGCGCCAGGATGGGCGAGCCGGCAGCGACGCGGCCGACGAGCGGCAGGGCCAGCTGGGCGAAGCCCGGCAGCGGCAGGCTGAACTGGCCGCCGCGCGCGGCATTGATGGAGCGCACGGCCTCGCCGCGCAGGCGGATGCCGCGCGAGGTGCCGCTGACCAGTTCGATCACGCCCTTGCGCGCCAGCGCCTGGAGGTGCTCCTCGGCGGCGTTGGCGGACTTGAAGCCGAGCTCGGATGCGATCTCGGCGCGCGTGGGCGGCGCGCCGGTGCGGGCGATGGCGGTCTGGATCAGGTCCAGAATCTGCTGCTGGCGGGCGGTGAGCTTGGGACTGTCGAACATGGCGGACTCCAGGGCGGATCGGTACGGTGCCGGCCAGCGGCTGCCGGCCTGTTTCTCTATCCAGTAACTGTATTTTTGAACAGTCTTTTGAAAAATGCAAGACACGTGCGCAGAAAAGACGATCGCGGTGTTGGGCACCGGCGGAACCATTGCCGGCCGGGCGACGGCGGCCGGCGACAACCTCGGCTATCGCGCGGCCCAGCTGACCGTGGCCGACCTGCTGTCCGCGGTGCCGGGCCTGGACGCCGCGGCGGGCGGGGCGCGCATCGTGGTCGAGCAGGTGGCACAGCTCGACAGCAAGGACATGGACTTCCCGACCTGGCAGCGGCTGGCCGCGCGCTGCGCCCGCTGGCTGGGCGACGAGGCGGCGCAGGGCATCGTCGTGACGCACGGCACCGACACGCTGGAGGAGACGGGCTTCTTCCTGCAAACCGTGCTCGCGCCGGCGAAGCCGGTGGTGCTGGCATCGGCCATGCGGCCGGCCACGGGGCTCCAGCCGGACGGGCCGCAGAATCTGCGTGATGCGGTCGCGGTCGCTGCCGTGGCCGGTGCATCGGGCGTCCTGGCGGTGAATGCCGGCCGGGTGCACGGTGCCCTGGCCGTGCGCAAGCAGCACACCTACCGGCTCGAAGCTTTCGGCTCGGGCGAGGCTGGGCCGCTCGGCGTGCTGGAGGAGGGGCGGCTGCGGCGCTGGCAGCCGTGGCCGCGGTCCGAGCCCCTGGACGGCTTGGCGCTGCGGCGCGTGCTGGAGGCCGCGGCCTTGCCGCGCGTGGAGATCGTGTCCAGCCATGCCGATGCGGACGGCCTCCTGGTGGAGGCGCTGCTCGCCCAGCGGCGGCGGCAGCCGGCCGACGATCCGCGCCGGCTCGCCGGCATCGTGGCCGCGGGCACGGGCAACGGCACGCTGCATGCGGCGCTGGAGGCCGCGCTGGTGAGGGCCGAGGCCGCCGGCGTGGTGGTATGGCGCGCCACACGCTGCGCCGAAGGCGCGGTGCTGCCGGTGGCCGGCCGGCCGTTCGGGGATGCGGGGGAGCTTTCGCCATCCAAGGCGCGCATCGCGCTGGCGCTGGATCTGCTGGGCGCCGGCTCGGTATGGCGGAAGGTATAGTGGGAGTATGCGGCCATGACGGGCGGATTGTGTCCGCCGTGGACTGGTAGGCCGGGGGGTATCTCCGCTGCCGTCAGTTTTCGAGGGCGGCCAGGGCGCGGGCGGTGATGTCCTCGACCGCGCCGACGCCGCTGATCCTGCGGTAGCGCGGGGCGGCGGCCGCATCCTGCTGCGCCCAGGCGGAGTAGTAGTCCACCAGCGGGCGGGTCTGTGCGCTGTAGACCTCCAGGCGCTTGCGCACGGTCTCTTCCTTGTCGTCCTCGCGCTGGATCAGCGCTTCGCCGGTCACGTCGTCCTTGCCTTCCACCTTGGGCGGGTTGAACCGGACGTGGTAGGTGCGGCCCGAAGCGGGGTGCGAGCGGCGGCCGCTCATGCGCTCGATGATGGCGTCGAACGGCACGTCGATCTCGAGCACGTAGTCGAGCTTGATGCCGGCGCTCTTGAGCGCATCGGCCTGCGGAATGGTGCGCGGGAATCCGTCGAACAGGAAGCCGTTGGCGGCGTCCGGCTGGGCGATGCGTTCCTTCACGAGGTCGATGATCAGGTCGTCGCTGACGAGGCCGCCCGCGTCCATGACCGACTTGGCCTGCAGGCCCAGCGGCGTGCCGGCCTTGACGGCGGCGCGCAGCATGTCGCCGGTGGAGATCTGGGGGATGCCGTACTTCTGGGTGATGAAGGCCGCTTGCGTGCCTTTGCCCGCGCCAGGCGGTCCCAGCAGGATCAGTCTCATGGTTTTCCTCGGATGGTTTGGAGTGCTGTCGGGCAGCGCTGGCCGCGGCGGGGGCCGCAGGGCCCCGGGGTGCGCTGTTCTTGTCGCGGGCGAGGATAGCATGCGCCTCCTTCGAGGCAGCTTACGTGCCGGCCCGCAGGAACCCGCCCGCCGGCAGGTCCCGCCGCATCGGTTCAGGCGGCCAGCAGCGCGCGCACGCGCTGCAGGTCCTCGGGCGTGTCGACCCCCGCGCCGGGCGCGGCGGCCGCCAGGTGGACGGCGATGCGGTGCCCGTGCCAGAGCGCGCGCAGCTGCTCCAGCGCCTCGATCACCTCGGTGGGCGCCTGCGGCAGCGTGGGAAAGCGGCGCAGGAAGCCCGCGCGGTAGCTGTAGATGCCGACGTGGCGCAGCGGCGCATGGGAAGCGAGCGCGGCGTTGTCCCGCCACCAGGCGGCGCCTGCGGCATGGTCGCGCGCATGCGGGATCGGCGCGCGGCTGAAATACTGGGCCAGGCCGCGCGCGTCGCGCACGACCTTGACGACGTTCGGATTGGCGAAGTCGGCTGCATCGGCGATCGCGTGCGCCGCCGTGCCCATGCTGGCGGTCGGCGTGTCGTGCAGCAGGCGGGCCACGGCGGCGACCAGGGTCGGATCGATCAGCGGCTCGTCGCCCTGGACGTTGACGACGATGGCGTCGTCGGCCAGCCCGAGCAGCGTCGCGGCCTCGGCCAGCCGGTCGCTGCCGGTGGCATGGTCGGCGCGCGTCGCCAGCGCCTCGACGCCGTGGGCCGCGCAGGCCTCAAGCACGCGCGCGTCGTCGGCGGCGACCACCGTGCGCGCCGCGCCGCTGGCGGCGGCGCGCCGGGCGACGTGGACGACCATCGGCAGGCCGGCGATGTCGGCCAGCGGCTTGCCCGGCAGGCGGCTGGAGGCCATGCGCGCCGGGATCAGGACGGTGAACGCAACCGTCATGGTTGAGGAGGGCGCGGGCGGGCGTCGATCTCGTCGTCGGTCAGCGTGCGGGCCTCGTTCTCGAGCAGCACGGGGATGCCGTCGCGCACCGGGTAGGCCAGGCGGGCGCTGTAGGACACCAGTTCCTGGGCGGCGCGGTCGTAGGTCAGCGGTCCCTTGGTGACGGGACAGACCAGCAGTTCGAGGAGTTTGCTATCCATGGTCGGTGGGATGCGGTGGCGATGCGGCCCCCGATGATAGTGGGACGAGCGCCGCATCCAGCGCGGCGAGGAAGGCCGGCTCCGGCGTACATTCCAGCGGGACGGCCAGCGCCTGCGGATGGGTGGCCCAAAGCTTGACCGCGTCTTTCTCGGTGCACAGCAGCGGGAGGGCGCCGCCGGCCGGCGGCTGCCAGCCGGTGAAATCGGCGTGGTCGGCCAGGCCGAGGGTATAGGCTGGCTGCACACCAGCTGAGCGCAGCATGGAGAAGAACCCTTCGGGGTATGCGATGCCGGCCACGGCCTGCACCGGCTGGCCGCGCAGGTCGGCCAGCGCCACCCGGCTGCCGTCGGCCCGCACCGCGTGGCGGGCCAGAGCGCGCGGTGCGCGCCAACCGGCGAAGGCGGGATGGACGCCGGTGTGCAGCAGCAGCTGCGGCACGCCCGCCGCGGGCCGGCGCGGCCAGGGTTCGCGCAGGGGCCCCGTTGGCAGCAGCCAGCCGTTGCCGGCGCCGCGGTCGTCGAACACGACGACTTCCACGTCGCGCGCCAGCGCCAGGTGCTGCAGGCCGTCGTCGCAGACGATGATGTCGACCTCCGGGTGGGCCGCCAGGAGGGCCTCGGCCGCCTCGGCCCGGCGGCGGGCGACAACCAGCGGCGCGCCGGTCGCGCGGTGGATCAGCAGCGGCTCGTCGCCCACCTCCAGCGCGGCGCTGTCGGCCTGCACTGCGCGGCAGCCGCCGGTGCGCCGCCCGTAGCCGCGCGAAACCACGCCGGGCCGCCGCCCCTGGGCTTGCAGGTGTCGCACCAGCGCGATCGCCACCGGCGTCTTGCCGGCCCCGCCGGCCACCACGTTGCCGACCACGACGACCGGCACCGGCATGCGCCGCGCACGGCGCCAGCCGCGGCGGTAGGCGCTGCGGCGCAGGAAGGCGAGGGCGCCGTAGAGCAGCGACAGCGGCCAGAGCGCGCAGGCCAGCGGGCCGCGGCCCAGCCAGGCGCGCTGCAGCCGGCTGGCCAGCGGCGCGCCGTCGGCGGCGGCCGGCGGCCTGCTCATCTGCCGGGGCTGTGCTGGGTGGCGAAGGTGATCTGCATGAGGCCCACGCGGCGCGCGGCCTCCATCACGCTCACCACCGACTGGTGGGCCGCCTGCGCATCGGCGCTGATGATGACCACGTTGTCGCGCTGCGGGTCGGCGGCGGCGGCCAGCGCCTGCACCAGCGCCTCGACGCCCTGGCCGGCCACAGCGGACCGGGCCACGGCGTAGCGGCCGTCGGCCGCCACCGAGACGATGATCTCGCGCGGATGGTCGCGCAGCTGCTCGGCATCGGCCACCGGCAGCCGGAGCTGGAGTTCGGTGAACTTGCTGTAAGTGGTCGACAGCATCAGGAAGATGAGCACGACCAGCAGCACGTCGATGAACGGGATCAGGTTGATCTCGGGCTCGTCGCTGCGCGAACGGGGGCGGAAGTTCATGGCAACCTCCGCCGGGCCGCCCCAAGGAGGTTGGGGCCGCCTTGGGGGGCAGCGAGCCACACGCAGCGGGGGAGCGTGGGGGCCTTGTTCATGGCCTGCGCAGCGATTTCAGATGGCGCAGGAAGCGCTCGCCGGCCAGCTCCAGCGTCAGCAGGTAGGCATCGACGCGGCCGCGGAAGTAGCGCCAGAAGATCAGCGTCGGGATCGCGACGATCAGGCCGAAGGCCGTGTTGTAGAGCGCCGTCGAGATGCCCTGCGCCAGCTGGGCCGGGTTGCCGGCGCCGGCCGCGCCTCCGCCGGCCTGCGAGCCGAAGATCTCGATCATGCCGATGACCGTGCCCAGCAGGCCGAGCAGCGGCGCGGCCGAGGCGATGGTGGCCAGCGCGCTCAGGTAGCGCTCCAGCCGGTGGGCCACCACGCGGCCGGCGCCTTCGAGCGTGGCATGCAGGTCGTCGTCGCTGGTGCGCGGGTTGGCGTTGAGCGCCCGCAGACCGCTGGCCAGCACCTCGCCCAGGGCCGAGTTCTGTTCCAGCTGCCGGACCACATCGGGCGAAGGCACCGCATGGGCCGAGACGGAGATGGCCTCGTCGAGCAGTCTGGGGGGGGGCCACGCGGGCGGTCTTGAGGGCCAGGAAGCGCTCGATGACGAGCGCCAGCGCGAGGATGGAGCAGGCTACCAATGGCCAGATCGGCCAGCCTGCGGCTTGTATGATCGACAGCAAAAGTGCTCTCCGCGCGGTGAAAAATCCGCCCGCGATTATGGCGTAGCCCGCCAGACTCCCGCCCGGCCCGGCTGCCGCCTGTCCCCCTTCCAGCTGCCCACAGAATCTGTGGATAACTTTGTGGGAAACCTTGGGGATGCGGCCCGCCAGACGGCGCCGGATCGTCGCGGTGACACTTTGATGAAAAATTAGGCGCAAAAAAATCCAATGAAATCAACGGCTTGCACGGGCGCGTCGACGTCTGCGCGGGGGCTTGACAAATCATTCACACATGCTCTGGCCCGCCCGCAGCTGTGGAGTAGTGCAGGTAGCCGCCGCCTTTGGGCCACGGCCTGCTGCCGGAAGGCAGCATGAGCTTCTCCACCGATGACGGCGCCGCCGCGCCGCGGGTGTGGCCGGTGGGTGCGCTCTGCCGCGCTGCGGCCGACGCACTCGATGCCCGCTTCAATCCGGTCGCGGTGCGCGGCGAGGTCACTGGCTTCTCGCGTGCGGCCAGCGGCCATTGCTATTTCTCGCTCAAGGACGCCGTCGGCCAGCTGCGCTGCGCGATGTTCCGCCGGGCCGCGGGCCTGCTGGACTTCCCGCCGCGCGACGGCGAGCTGGTCGAGGTGCGCGGCCGCCTGGGCGTCTACGAGGCGCGCGGCGATCTGCAGCTGGTGGTGGAGAGTATGACGCGCGCCGGGCAGGGCGCGCTGTTCGAGCAGTTTCTGCGGCTGAAGGCCCGGCTGGAGGCCGAAGGCCTGTTCGACGCAGTGCACAAGCGGGCCCTGCCGGTGCTGCCGCGCGGCATCGGCGTGGTCACCTCGCCGCAGGCCGCCGCACTGCACGACGTGGCCACCGCCCTCGCGCGCCGCGTGCCGCACATCCCGGTGGTGATCGCGCCGGCGTCGGTGCAGGGCGCGGGCGCGCCGGCCGAGCTGGTGCGGGCGCTGGGCGCGCTCGGCGCCGTTGCTGCCGGGCGGGGCCCGGCCGGCGCGCCGCCGATCGACCTGGTGCTGCTGGTGCGCGGCGGCGGCAGCATCGAGGACCTGTGGGCCTTCAACGACGAGCAGGTCGCGCGCGCGATCCGCACCTGCCCGGTGCCGGTCGTCGCCGGCGTGGGCCACGAGACCGATTTCACGATCGCCGACTTCGCCGCCGACCTGCGCGCACCCACGCCCACCGCCGCGGCCGAACTCGCGGCGCAGCCGCGCGGCGTGTGGCTGGGCGCGCTCGACCAGCTGGGCGACCAACTGCAAGGCGCCGTCCGCGAAGTGCTCGACCGCCAGGCCCAGCGGCTCGACCTGGCCGCCTCGCGGCTGGGCCGGCCATCGGCCCGCGCGGCCCAGCAGCAGCTGCGGCTCGCGCGCGCGGCGCAGCGGCTGCGCCATGCGGTGCACCTGCGCATGGAGCGGCTGCGCCAGCCGGGCGCGGAGGCAGCGCGGGCCTTGCCGCGCGCCATGCAGCAGCGCAGCGACCGCGCGGGCGACCGGCTGTCCCGCGTCGAGCTGCGGCTGCGGCTGCTGGACCCGAAGCTGGTGCTGGAGCGCGGCTATGCCTGGCTGGCCGACGAGCACGGCGTGCCGGTCACGCGCGCGGCGCAGACCCATGCCGGCCAGGCGCTGCGCGCGACGCTGGCCGACGGCGTGGTCGATGTGCGGGTGTCGCCGGACAATGGCCGATAAGTCCCTAGAATGGCCGGGCCCCTTTTCGTCAATGACAAACCACAAGGAACCACGATGACCGAACGTACCCTGCCTCCGCTGCCCTTCGCGATCGACGCCCTGGCGCCGCACTATTCGCAGGAAACGCTGGAGTACCACTACGGCAAGCACCACAAGGCCTACGTGGACAACCTCAACAACCTCCAGAAGGGCACCGAATTCGAGAACCTGCCTCTGGAAGAGGTGGTCAAGAAGTCCTCTGGCGGCATCTACAACAACGCGGCCCAGATCTGGAACCACATCTTCTTCTGGAACAGCCTCACGCCCAACGGCGGCGGCGAGCCGGCCGGCGCCCTGGCCGATGCGATCCAGGCCAAGTGGGGCAGCTTCGCCGCCTTCAAGGAAGCCTTCACCAAGAGCGCCGTGGGCAACTTCGGCTCCGGCTGGACCTGGCTGGTCAAGAAGGCCGACGGCTCGGTCGACATCGTCAACACCGGCGCCGCCGGCACACCGCTGACCACCGCCGACAGGGCCCTGCTGACCGTCGACGTCTGGGAGCACGCCTACTACATCGACTACCGCAACGCTCGTCCGAAGTTCGTCGAGACCTTCCTCGACAGGCTCGCGAACTGGAAGTTCGCCGAGGCGAACTTCGCCGCCTGATCGCGGACGTGCCGCGGGCCGGCCGGGGCCTCGGGTCCCGGCCGGCTTTTTTTTCCGCATCTTCCTGTGGGAGGTTCGGGGGCTTGACAGATGGCGTAAGTTCGAAGGATGGCAAAACCTGTCGCTGTCCCGACCGCAGGGAACCCGTCCCGGCACGCCCGTTCCGTGCAAACCGCCTGGCTCGGCAACCAGTTCGCGGTCCAGTTCTTCGTGCTGGCCGTTCCCACGATACTGAAATCGCACCATGCACCGACCGGCACGCTGGCCCTGTTCGCATCGCTGTCCCTGCTGTGGTGTCTGCGCGGCATTGTCGTGCCCGCGGTGCTGGCTGCCTTGCCGCGGCAGGCGGACGCGGCGTTGCTCCTGCGGCTCGTGCTGCTTTCACGGCTCCTGATCGTTCTGACGTTCTGCGTCCTGGCCGTCCTGGCATCGGGAACGGCGGATACCGCGGGACTGAAGAACACGCTCTTCGCGTCCGGCGTGGTCGTCTGCACCGTTTCCGGCCTGGAAAGAGGATTTCTCGAAGCTGCCTCGGTCCTGGCGGCAGACGTCCGTCAGAAAACGAGCGCGCTGCACATCGCGCTGTCGGGCTCGACGGGCATCGTGCTGGCTTGGATCTTCTGCAACGGCATCGTGCTGCCGGTCGAGGACCATTTCGGGATGGCCAGGGCAGCCGCGGTTTCCGCGCTGGCGATCGGGGGCTTCTCGGTGCCTGTGCTGTCGGCTGCGCTGCGAAAGCCTGCGTCCCGGCCTCGCGGCTGCGGCCGCGGGGCCGGGGCTTCGGGTGTGGGAGCAGACGGTAGCTCTCACGGTCACGCTGACCTTCGGCTGGCTGGGCATGGATCTCGCCTGGCGCATCGCGCAACCGCTTCTGATACGCCAGGGCATCACGCTGACCTCCACCGGCGCGGTAGGCGTCTGCACGAGCGTTGCGCTGCTGGCGCTCTCGGCCACCGCATGGTGGCGGGCCGGCAGTCTGGCAGGGCGCGGGATCGGTTTCAGGCGGGCCTGCGAACTGCTGGGCCTGCTCGCGGTCGCGGCGCTCGCCGTCTCGGGCTTCGGCGGCGGAGCCGCCTGCGCCGTGGCGGGGTACATCGCTCTGCAGTTCGCGTATTTCTGCTTCAATGTCTTCACGACGCATTGGCTCATCCATTGCGGCCAAGCGCTTGCATCGCCCGCCGTGGCGGTCTCGGCCGCGGCGGCCGCTTATTTTGCCGCCCACTTCGCCGTCGTTCCCATCCTTTATTTCTCATCGTTCGCACCGCATGCCTACGGCATGATCGCTGTGCTCGCGGGCGCCGCGCTGGCCCTCTGGAAAGCGGGAGTCCACAGGACGCGCGCCATGACCGCAAGCCCCGCATGACCAACTATCCCGTGGAGAAAAGCCGTGGAACATCGACAAGACCGTAAGCTCGCAACGATCACCCTGGGCGGCGGCTGCTTCTGGTGCCTGGAGGCGGTGTTCGACCGTGTGATCGGCGTGACCGACGTGCAGAGCGGCTACAGCAACGGCCATGTCGAGCAGCCGAGCTACGAACAGGTCTGCAGCGGCGCCACCGGCCATGTCGAGGTGGTGCGGCTGCGGTTCGACCCGGATGCGATCAGCCTCGAAGAGATCCTGGAGATCTTCTTCGCCATCCACGATCCGACCACGCTCAACCGCCAGGGCAACGACGTCGGCACCCAGTACCGCAGCGGCATCTACTACGAGACGCCCGAACAGCAGGCCGTGGCCGAGAACCTGATCCGCCGCCTGCGCCAGCAGAGTGCGTTCGGCGGCCGGGAGATCGTCACCGAGGTACGGCCGCTGGTCAACTACTGGCCGGCCGAGGACTACCACCAGGACTATTTCCTGAACCATCCGAACCAGGGCTACTGCGCCTTCGTCGTCGCACCCAAGGTCGACAAGCTGCGTCAGACCTTCGCCAGGTACTACCGCGTCGAGAATTGATCCCCTCGGGTGTATGGGCTGGAGGTGGGCGGATCATGGGTGGCTCCAGTGATTTAGGTGAGGGGTATATGCATCCCGTTGGACGCGGAACGGCGATAATCGCGGGCTGTCTGCCATGATCCGCACTGCTGCGCCGCTTTCCCCCGTGTCCCGCCCGTCCGCCGCCATGCGCCCGCGCGGCCGGGACGCGGCCTGGCGCAGCGCGCTGGGGGCCTTCCTCGTCTGGGCGGTGGTGCTGGCGCCTACGCTGGGCTTCATGCACCGGGTAGTGCACCTGCCGCGGGCGCAGGGACGGCTGCCGGCCACAGCCGAAGTCCATCCGGCGCACGGCGGCAGCACGCTCGTCTCCGCGCTCTTTGCCGAGCATGACGACGGGGATTGCCGGCTCTACGACCAGCACTGCCACGGCGGCACGCCGCTGGCCGTGCATCTGGCGGACCTGACGGCTGCGCAGGGCGACGCCCCGGGGCTTGCCCCGCACGCCGCGCCGCCGCCACGCGCTCCGGCGCACTTCGAGGCCCGCGCACCCCCGGCGCGCGGCTGACGTCCCTTCCTCGTCGCCGGCGGCCTCGCGGCCGCCGGCCGGGCGTCCTCGCGTCGTGTCCGCAGCGGCCGTGTCTCTTCATGGTCGGCCGCCCGCGACCGTGCCGTGGCGCTCGCCCCGAACTCATCCGGCCCCTTCCTCCCATGCACATCCCTTTCCGACGCAGCGCCATCGGCGTTGCCCTCCTGTCGCTCGGCAGCATCGCGTTCGCCCAGTCCGCGCCCGATGCCGATGCCTCCACCACGCCTACGCGCGTGCTGCCGGAGATCACCGTCACCGGCAATCCGCTCGGCAGCAGCGAACTGGTGGCGCCGGCCGCGCAGCTGTCCGGCGCCGACCTGGCCATTCGTGCCAAGCCCACGCTCGGAGAAACGCTCGACGGCCTGCCCGGCGTCTCCAGCAGCTACTTCGGTCCCAACGCGAGCCGGCCGCTGATCCGCGGGCTCGACGGCGACCGCATCCGCATCCTGAGCAACGGCGGCGCCACCATCGACGCCTCCGCGCTCAGCTACGACCATGCCGTGCCGGCCGATGCCCTGGTGGCCGACCGCATCGAGGTGCTGCGCGGCCCGGCCGCGCTGTTCTACGGCGGCAGCGCCGTGGGCGGCGTGGTCAACGTGATCGACAACCGCATCCCGCGCGAGAAGCTCGACGGCGTGAGCGGCCGGGCCGACCTCGGCTTTGCCACCGGCAACAAGGAGCGCGGCGGCGCCGCGATGGTCGAGGCCGGCAACGACCGCTATGCCATTCACGTCGATGCCTTCGACCGCCGCACCAGCGACGTGCGCGTGCCGGTTGCGCTCGAATGCGAGCGGCCCGGCTCGCCGAGCCTGGCGCACCGCATCTGCAACTCGGCCAGCGAGACCAAGGGCGGCTCGGTCGGCGGCACGGTGTTCCTGGACCGCGGCTACATCGGCGTCTCGGCCACGACGTTCCGCAGCGACTACGGCACCGTGGCCGAGGACGACGTGACCATCGGCATGCGCTCCGACCGCTATGCGCTGGAGGGTGAATACCGCTTCGGCAACGCGCTGATCGAAAGCGTGAAGGCCCGCTTCAGCCATACCGACTACCGCCACACCGAGTTCGAAGGCGGCGAGGCCGGCACCACCTTCCGCAACCGCGGCAACGACCTGCGCGTCGAGGCCCGCCACACGCCCATCGGCCGCCTCAACGGCGTGATCGGCCTGCAGGTCGAGAACACCCATTTCTCGGCCGAGGGCGAAGAGGCGTTCGCGCCGCGCAGCCGCACCGCATCGACCGCGCTCTTTGTGTACGAGGAACTGGCGCAGGACTGGGGCAAGTTCACCTTCGGCGGCCGTGCCGAGCAGGTCGAGGTGCGCTCCTTCGGCAGCGCCGACATCGAACGCTTCGCCGTCGGCACCCGCAAGTTCCACCCCGGCAGCGCCGCCGTGGGCGCGCTGGTCAACGTGGCGCCGCAGTGGCAGCTCACCGGCAACCTCGCCTACACCCAGCGCGCACCGAAGGACTACGAACTGTTCGCCAACGGCCCGCACATCGCCACCGCGGCCTGGGAGACCGGCGATCCCGCCCTCGGGCTGGAGAAGTCCACCGGGCTCGACCTCGGCGCGGCCTGGAAGGACGGGCCGCATCGCTTCGCGGTCAATGCCTACGTCAACAACTTCTCCAACTACATCGGCCTCACGCCCACCGGCGACGTGCTGAGCGAGGAGGGCGAGCGCAACCCGACGGACGGCGACGAGACGCTGCCCGAGTACCGCTACCAAGGCGTGCGCGCCCGCTTCTACGGCCTGGAGGCCAGCGGCAACGTGCGCCTGTGGGGGGCGGCCGGCCTGGCCGGGGCGCCGGCGGCGGTGGGCAATTCGACGCTGGACCTGCGCCTGCGCGGCGACCTGGTGCGCGCGCAGAACCGCGACACCGGCGAGCCGCTGCCGCGCATCGCGCCGGCGCGCGTGGGCGCCACGCTGGCCTGGGCCAACGGACCGCTGAGCGTCTCGGGCGGCTTCGACGCCATCGCCGCGCAGCACCGCGTGCCCAGCGACGGCACCCGCGCCACCAGCGGCTACACGCTGTGGAACGCGGCCGTCGGCTGGCGCACCCAGGCGCAGTTCGGCGCCTCGCGCGCCAGCCTGCTCTGGTATGCGCGGCTGGACAACATCAGCGACAAGCTGGCCTACAGCGCCACGTCGATCCTGACGACGACGGCGTTTCCGAAGGCGCCGCTGCCGGGGCGGAGTTTGAAGGTGGGCCTGCAGGCCACGTTCTAAACAGGGTGCGGCAGGTAAGCCGCGCATCGGGCGCAAAGGCGCAGGGCCGGCGTATAGTCGGGCGCCTGCGCCTGCCTCTTTCCGCCTGCACCGCGTTCTCGCGCGAGCTGCGCTTGCCATCGTGAACGCTGCCGTCTTCTCCTCGCTTTTCCCTGTCGTGTTCTTCATCTCGCTGGGCTATGCCAGCGTGCGGCTCGGGTGGGTGGGGAGGCAGTCGGTGCGCGACATCAGCAACATCGTCTTTCTCGTGCTGTCGCCGGCGCTGCTGTTTCGCACGATGAGCACGGTGCATCCGGAAGACTTGGACTTCGGCCCGGTGCTGGTCTATTTCATCGCCGCGCTGGCGATCTTCACCGTCGTGATCCTGGCGCACGGCTTCAACCGGGCCGGCGCGGTGATGGCGCTGGCCGGCACTTTCAGCAATACGGTGATGATCGGGGTGCCGCTGGTCGGCCTGGCCTTCGGCAAGGCGGGGCTGACCATGCTGTTCACGCTGGTGTCGGTCCATTCGCTGATCCTGCTGACGCTGGTCACCGTCGTGCTGGAGCTGGCCACGGCTCGCGAGGCCGCCAGACGCGGCGAGGCCCAGCGCGGCATCGCCGTCACCGTGCTCAAGGCGGTGCGCAACGGCATCCTGCATCCGGTGCCGCTGCCGATCGTGGCCGGCATGCTGTTCGCGCAGACCGGCTGGACTCTGCCACCGGTGCTGGACCAGTCGCTGCAGATGCTGGGCGTGGGCCTGGGGCCGATGGCGCTGCTGGTCGTGGGCATCACGCTGGCCTTCACGCCCATCGGCACGCATCTGCGCGGCGCCCTCGGGCTGTCGGCCATCAAGACGGTGCTGCATCCCCTCGCCGTGCTGGCCCTGGGCTGGGCCATGGGCCTGTCGGGCCTGCCGCTGGGCGTGATGGTGGTGACGGCCGCGCTGCCGATCGGCGCCAACGTGTTCCTGTTCTCGCAGCGCTACGCGGCGGCCGAGGAGGTCGTGACCGCGAGCGTGGCCGTCTCGACCATCGCGGGGCTGGTCACGGTGCCGCTGGCGCTGGCGATCGCCACGCGCGTCTAGGCCTCGGCGAGCGCTTCCGGCTCGGAGAGGGTGCGGCGTGCGCGGATGTCGGCCACGACGTCGGCGAGCGATACCTCTGCCAGCGCCTGCTCCAGTGCCGTGCGTGCGGCATCGAAGCGCGGCGCGAGCACTGCCTGGATGTTCCTGCCCACGAGGCAGCGCTGGTTGGGCTTGCCGCGGTGCAGCGCGAAGACCTCGGTGTCCTCCACGGCCCGGTAGACGTCGAGCAGGCGGATGTCCGCCGCCGGCCGCGCGAGCTGCATGCCGCCGCCGTTGCCGAGCTGCGACTGCGTGATGCCGGCCTTGGCCAGCAGCGAGAAGAGCTTGCGGATCACGGTCGGGTTGGTGTTCGCGCTGGAGGCGATGCGCTCCGACCGGGTCGGGCTGTCGCCGTTGACGACCAGCACGCTCAGGGCATGCAGCGCCACGGCGAATCGGGTACTGGTGGGCATGGTGGGTCGGCGCAGGCTCCGCCAGGCTCCGCGGGCGTGCGGGTGTGTGTATGTGCGTGACGATCATACGCTCCCTCTGTGCGGCCCGCGGGCGGGCGGCCTCAGCGCAGCAGGTCGCCGCGGCGGTATTCCGCCGTCAGGTCGTCGAGCCGCTGCAGCACCTCGGCCGGCACGGCGAGGTCGGCGGCGCGCAGGCTCGCATCGATCTGCTGCGGCCGGCTCGCGCCGACGATGACCGTGCTCACGCCGGGGCGCGACAGCAGCCAGGCCACCGACAGCGTCGCCAGGTCCAGCCCGGCTTCCCGCGCCACCGCCGTGAGCGCCTCGACCGTGGCGAACTGCCGCTCGCCCCAGTACCGCTCCAGGTAGCGCTTGGAGGTGGGGCCCCAGGTGAAGCGTGTGCCCTCGGCCGGCGGCGCATCGGCGCGGTGCTTGCCGGTGAGCAGGCCGCCGGCCAGCGGGTTGTAGGCCAGCAGGCCCAGCCCTTCCTCGCGCACGAGCGGCAGCAGCTCGCGCTCGTTCTCGCGGAACAGCAGGTTGTAGCGCGCCTGCACCGAGACCACGCGGCTCCAGCGGTTCGCCTCGCTGCGGCCGAGCGCACGCGCGAGCCGCCAGGCGAGGAAGTTGGAGACGCCCGCATAGGCCGCGCGCCCGCTGCGCACGATGGTGTCCAGGGCTTCGAGCGTTTCGTCGAGCGGCGTGTCGGGGTCGTCCCAGTGCAGCTGGTAGAGATCGACATCGTCCACGCCCAGGCGGCGCAGCGAAGCGTCCACGGCCGCGAGCAGGTGCTTGCGCGAATTGCCGCGGTCCCAGGCGGCGGGGCCGACCTGCGCCGCGCCCTTGGTGGCGATCAGGAAGCGGTGGCGCCGGCCCTGGAGCCAGCGGCCGAGGATCTCCTCGGTGCGGCCGGCGAGCGGCAGCCCGCCGCTGTAGGGGTAGATGTCGGCCGTGTCGATGAGCGTGACGCCGGCCTCGGCCGCGCGGTCGAGGATGGCGGCGGAATCTTTGTCCGACGTCTGGTAGCCGAAGGTCATCGTGCCCAGCGTGAGGCGCGAGACGGCCAGGCCGGCGGAGCCCAGGCGGGTGTACTGCATGGAGCGTGGCGCCTCGCTCACTTGTCGAGCGTGAAGCCCTGGCGCAGCGTAGCCGCGCGGGTCTCGGGGAAGTAGACCTTCGTGTAGCGCAGCGCGGCCTGCGACCAGGTCTTGCCCTCGGGCCGGCCGAGCGCGCGCCAGTAGTCCTCCAGCGTGCGGTCGTAGGCGCGGATGTCGTCTTGCAGCCCCTGCGCGCGGTAGTGCTCGTCGTGGCGGAACGAGGACAGCGGCAGCCGCGGCTTCTGCGGCGCCTGCTGCGCGATGGGCCCGAGCGCCACGCCGGCGATCGGGAAGGTCAGGCGCGGCAGCTCCAGCAGGTCGATCAGCGCCTGCGGGTCCTTGCGGATGCCGCCGATCGGCACGGCGCCGAGCCCGAGCGAGCGGGCCGCGACGATGAGGCTGGCCACGGCGATGCCGGCGTCGACCGCACCGACCGCGAAGCCCTCGACGCTCTCGTGGATCACCTGGCTGCCGCCGGCCAGCTGCACGCCGAGCGCGGTCTTGTGGAAGTCGATGACGACCGTGATGAACACCGGCGCCTTGGCGATCGCGGCCTGCCCGCCGGTGAGGGCCGAGATACGCTGGCGCCGCTCGGCGTCGCGCACCACGACCAGCGAGATCTGCTGGCCGTTGAAGAAGTTCGGCGCGCGGTGGGCCGCCTCGACGATGGCGTCGAGCTGCGCATCAGGGACGCCCTCGCCGGTGAAGGCGCGGTCGCTGCGGTGGTCGTGGAGGAGCTGCAGGGTGTCGTTCATGCCGATGGCTTTCGTTGAGGTGATGTTGATGCAGGGGTATGCTCCTGGAGCACTTGTTCCCAGCGCGTATGGAGATTGATCTCCCCCCAGTTTTCCCCGGGCGCGAGGAAGGTGACGAGCGTGCGGATGCGCCCGTAGTCGGTGTCGCCCGCGAGCCCGGGCGGCACGGCGCCGGTGGCGCGCAGCGCCCGGGCCGCCGCCAGCAGCCGCTCGCGGATGCGCACGATGCCCGCGTCCACGGCCGTGGGATGCTCGTAGCTGCGGTCGGCGATCGGGCCCATCGATTCGGCGACCACCACGTCCTCCTGGATGACCGACTTGCCCACGAGCCCGTTGGCATGGCCACGGCGCATCGCCTCGCGGTCCTGGCCCCAGGCAGTCTCGGGCGTGCCGATGTCGCCGCGGAAGTCGTGCGGGTCGGCCACGCGGCCGCCGAACGCCTCGGCCGGGTCGATCGGACGCGGGCGCCGTTCGCCCGAGAGGAAGAACAGCCGCGTGTGCGTGTCGTCGATCGGCACCGCCGTCACGAGGGTGGCGGGCCGGCCGGGCTCGGAGGGCAGCAGCACGTGGTGCGGCGCGACGAAGGCCTTGATGTTGGCGCTGCGCGTGCCGTCGGGCAGCGTGCGCACGGCGGCCTCGCGCAGGCCCCAGGGCGCGTCGATGAACTCGGTGCGCGCGCGCGTGCGCAGCCGGGCCTCGCGCAGCGGCGTCATCCGCGCGTCGGGGCCGAACAGCGTGTCGCGGTGCAACTGCTCGACGTGCGAGGAATCGTGGAAGGCCTCCATGATCTGCACCCAGTTGCAGTGCACCGGGCCCGAGCGGAGGTAGCGCCGTTCCTGCGGCAGCGCGAGCAGGTCGAAGGCCGGGAACGGCGCCGGCACGGGCCGGCCGCCGGGGTAGACCCAGACCAGCCCGCCTTCTTCGCGCACCGGATGGCGGCGCAGCTTCACGCAGCGGGCCTGCGCCTCGGCGTCGTGGTCCTGCTCGGTGGGCAGGTGCACCACGCGGCCCTCCACGTCGAACTTCCAGGCGTGGTAGATGCAGCGCAGGCCGTTGTCCTCGTTGCGCGCGAGCACGAGCGAGGCGCCGCGGTGCGGGCATTTCTCGTGGAAGAAGCCCACGCGGCCGTCGCTGGCCCGGAAGGCGACGAAGTCCTCCCCGAGCAGGCGCACCTGGATGGGTGCACCGTCGGCGGCGAGCTGGTCGCTGTGCAGCACCGGATGCCAGTACTGCCGCAGCAGCTCGCCCATCACCGTGCCGGGGCCGACCCGGCACAGGTCCTCGTTGTCATCCTGCGTCATCGCCATGCGCGGCCGGCTCAGAAGTAGCGGCGCAGGCCCAGCACCACGGTGCGCGGCGCGTTCCACGCGGTCGCATCCACGCCGGTGGCGGTGGAGACCGTGCGCTGCACGGCGTAGTCCTTGTCGAGCAGGTTGTTGACTCGCAGCGACCACAGCCACAGCCCGTCGGCCGTGGTGTAGCCCGCGTACAGGTTCACGTAGGTCTGGTCCGGCGTCTTGGTGGCGGCGGTGTTGGCGACGTCGGTGTAGTAGGCCCGGATGTACTGCACCGTGGCGTTGAGGTTCAGCGTGCCGCCGCCGATGCCCTGGCGCCAGTCGAGGCTGGTGAACAGCGTGCCCGGCGCGACGTTGGGCAGCCGGTTGCCGGCGTAGTTGGTCGACGCCTCGCCCGTGGGGTTGAGGAAGTCCACGAACTTCGTCTTCAGGAACTCGCCCGAGAAGCGCCAGTCCAGATTCGGCGTCAGCCGGGCCGTCAGGTCGTAGTCGAGGCCGTAGAGCCGGGCGCGGCCGGCATTGACGGCCACGGTGGTGTTGACCGTCACGCCGTCGATGACCACGTGGCGCACCGAGGAGATGTAGTTGTCGTAGTCGTTGTAGAACAGCGAGACCTCGCCCTGCAGACGGCCGTCGAGCGCCGTGGCCTTGGTGCCGACCTCGTAGCTCGTGACCTTCTCGGGCGTCGTGGGGTACTGGGCCGAGCGCTGCACGCCGGTGGCGTCGGCGAAGCCGCCGAAGCGCTCGCCGCGGGCGACGTTGCCGTAGACCAGCACCGAGGGCGTGAGGTGGTGGTCCACGCCGATCTTGGGGATGAAGCCGTCGCTCTTCGTGCTGAGCCCGTCGAACGCGTAGACCAGCGCGCTGCGGGCGCCGCCGTCATTGACCGTCCAGTAGGCGCTGGAGGCCTCCTGCCGGGTCTTGTAGAGCCGGCCGCCCAGGGTCAGGCCGGTGTCGTCGCGCAGGGCGTAGCGGCCCTGGGCGTAGAGGCCTACGTCGGTCGTCTCGCGCTCGCTCAGACCCTCGTTGCGCGAGACGACGCCGGTGCTCGTGCTGCGCGACCAGCTGGTGCGGTGGTAGTCGTAGGTCACCTGCGAGAGCAGCAGCCCGGCGGTCCATTCGAGCCGCGCCTGGCGCCCCTGGAGCTGGAACTCCTGCACGGCGGACTTCTGGCTCGGGTTCTGCACCCCGCCCGAGGTCAGCTGCACCAGCCCGCCTTGCTCCATCGTGTTGGGATGGTCGTGCCAGCGGCGGTACGAGGTGATGGACTTGAAGCTGAGGCCGTCGTCGAGCGCTTTCTCGACCTTCAGCGAGAGGCCGCCGCTGTGGCGCTTGAAGTCGTCGAGGTCGATCGGCGTGTAGGTGGTGCGCGGCGCGGCCGAGGTGGGGAAGTTCACGCGGTTGTTGTCGGACTGGTCGATCAGGCCGTCCACCGCCAGCACGGCGTTCCAGCCGCCGCCGGGAGTCAGGCGCAGCTTGCCGCGGAACTGGGTCGTGTCCGTGTCGCTGACCTTCTTGTTGAGCGTGGCGTTGTAGCCGTAGCCGTCGTTGACGCGGCGCGACAGCGCGAAGCTGCCATACAGCAGGTCGGGCTTGAGCGTGCCGGCCACGTAGGTTTTGAATTCCCGCGCGCCGTAGTTGCCGACGCCGAGGCTGGCCCAGCTCTCCTGGCTGATCTTGCCCCTGATTTACGGACACCTATCTAAGCGACATTGGCCAGCTCGTACTGCTCTGGGCTGAGGTAGCCCAGGGTCGAGTGCAGCCGGATCCGATTGTAGTCAACCTCAATGTAGTCAAACACATGAGCCTTGGCCTGCTCCCGTGTGGCGAGGTGTTCACCATGGATGGCCTCGACCTTCAGACTGTGGTTCCAACTCTCCATTGCTGCGTTGTCGTAGCAGTTGCCTCTGGCACTCATGCTGGCGATCAAAGCGTATTGCTCCAACAGGGCGCGGTGCTCGCGCGAGCAGTATTGGCTACCACGGTCAGTATGCACGATCACTCCCCGAGGCCGATTGCGAGCAAACAGCGCCATGCGCAGCGCGTCGCAAACCAGCGTAGC
>WNDY01000040.1 GCA_009914555.1 Xylophilus sp. | reverse complement strand
GAAAGCGTTCTCCTCCTCCAGCCGCGCCACTTCACGTTTGAGCCGTGCATGTTCGGCCAACTCCAAGCGTTGTGCCTGATCGTCCTGGTCGTGCCGCCGCGCCTGGGCGCGCCAACTGTACAGCTGGGCAGGCTGCAACCCCAGATCACGAGCCACCGTGGTTACCCCTTCTGTGGCCGCTCGCAACAGTGCCTGCTGCCTGAACTCCAGGCTGAACTCCTGCCCCTTTCTGCCTGCCTTGCTCTTGGTCATCGTCCACCTCCTATTGCGATAGTTAATCGCTTATAGGGGTGTCCGTGAAACGGGGGCAAGATCAGGTCTTGTGGTTCAACCATCACCGGCTGATGGAGTCTATCGGCTACATCCCGCCAGCTGAAGCCGAGGCGAACTACCATCGGCAACTCGCTGGTCAGGCCATCCTGGGCTGACTCACACCAACTGGCCTCCACGAAAGCCGGGGCGATTCACAAGTGGCAACCGAGATCAACGAGGAAGATCCAATCCCGGCTTGAGAATCAAGCCGATAACCGTCCGTGGAACCGGGATAACTTCAACTTCAATTTCCGCTGAGAGAACTGCTCGCGCGATGCGAATCACAGCGGGCACAAGTTGCACAGCGACGACGCCTTGCTGGCCCACATCCGAGCCATCCACGAGCAGTTGCGCGGCGAGTACGGCTGGCCGCGCATGCACCGCGAACTGCGGGCCCGCGGCCTGCGGGTGGGCAAGGAGCGGGTGCGCCGACTGATGCAGCGCCACGGCATCAGGGCCCAGGGCAAGCGCAAGTTCGTGGTGACCACCGACAGCACGCACCGCTTGCCGGTGGCCCCGGACCTGGTGCAACGCCGCTTCACGCCGGCTGCGCCTAATGCGCTATGGAGCGGCGACATCACCTCCATCGCCACCGACGAGGGCTGGCTGTACCTGGCCGCCGTACTGGACCTGCACAGCCGCCAAGTGGTGGGCTGGAGCCTGCAGCCGCACATGCAGACCTCGCTGGTCAAGGACGCTCTGCTGATGGCCTGTTTTCGGCGCAGACCGCCGGCCGGTCTGATCTTTCACAGCGACAGGGGTAGTCAGTATTGCAGGCCGTCAATCCAGTGCTCTCGCTGCTCGATAGCCTGAAGCGTTGGAAGGAAATCGCCGCCAGCTTGCGTGAGCCTCCTCGACACAGAACGTATCAGCAGGATGATCTGCACGAGACGACTGGTTAGCGCTTATGAGCCGAAGCCCCTCCTTTCAACAACTTACAGACGCCAGTGGAAGTCTGTAGATCATAAGTTGGAGCGGGAAAACGGGTTCGAACCGTCGACCTCAACCTTGGCAAGGTTGCGCTCTACCAACTGAGCTATTCCCGCAAAAATCACAACGACCAGACGCTGGAGGCGCGGGCCGGAGTCGAACCGACCTACACGGATTTGCAATCCGGTGCATAACCGCTTTGCTACCGCGCCGGAATGGGTTCACCATAAAAAAAGGAAGCTGGATGCGCTTCCTTTTTCCCGGAATCTGGAGCGGGAAAACGGGCTCGAACCGTCGACCTCAACCTTGGCAAGGTTGCGCTCTACCAACTGAGCTATTCCCGCACTGCAAACTTCGTTTCCGTCGTTGGCGTCAATGGATGGAATTATAGCCCGAGATTTCACACTCCCAGGGCAAACCGGGCGCTTTTTCGCCTTTTCAGTGCTTGAAGGCGTCCGCAGCCGGCGTCGACGAGACTCCTTCAGCCGCAGGAGCAGCCGGCGAAGCAGGGACGGCCTCCTCTTCCGGCAGCGGCTCGGGGCGGCTCTGCAGGGCCACCTCGAGCACCTTGTCGATCCACTTGACCGGCACGATCTCCAGGCCGTCCTTCACGTTGGCCGGGATCTCCTGCAGGTCCTTCACGTTCTCCTCGGGGATCAGCACCGTCTTGATGCCGCCGCGCAGGGCGGCGAGCAGTTTCTCCTTCAGGCCGCCGATGGCGGTGACCTCACCGCGCAGCGTGATCTCGCCGGTCATGGCCACGTCGGCCCGCACCGGGATACCGGTCAGCGCCGACACCAGCGCGGTCGTCATGGCCGCACCCGCACTCGGCCCGTCCTTGGGCGTGGCGCCATCGGGCACGTGGATGTGGATGTCGCGCTTCTCGAATACCTCGTCCTTGGTACCCAGGCGGCGGGCGCGGCTGCGCACTACGGTGCGGGCGGCCTCGACTGACTCTTTCATCACGTCGCCGAGCGAGCCCGTGCGGATGATCGCGCCCTTGCCAGGCATGGTCGCGGTCTCGATGGTCAGCAGGTCGCCGCCCACCTCGGTCCAGGCCAGCCCCACGACTTGGCCGACCTGGTTCTGCTCTTCGGCACGGCCGTAGGTGAACTTGCGCACACCCAGGTAGTCCGGCAGGTTGTCCTCGGTCACCACGACCTGCGGCTCGGCCTTCTTGAGCTGCAGTGCCTTGACGACCTTGCGGCAGATCTTGGACAGTTCGCGCTCCAGCGAGCGCACGCCGGCTTCCCGCGTGTAGTAGCGCACGACGTCGCGGACTGCGGCATCAGTCACGTGGAGTTCCTCGTCCTTCACGCCGTTGTTCTTCATCTGCTTGGGTAGCAGATACTTGATCGCGATGCTGGTCTTCTCGTCCTCGGTGTAACCCGAGAGACGGATGACTTCCATGCGGTCCAGCAGCGCCGGCGGGATGTTCATCGAATTCGACGTGGCAACGAACATCACGTCGCTGAGGTCGAAATCGACTTCGACATAGTGGTCGCCGAAGGTGTGGTTCTGCTCCGGGTCGAGCACTTCGAGCAGCGCGCTCGACGGGTCACCGCGGAAGTCGGTGCCCAGCTTGTCGATCTCGTCGAGCAGGCACAGCGGGTTGCGCGTGCCCACCTTGTTGAGGCTCTGCAGCACCTTGCCCGGCAGCGCGCCGATGTAGGTGCGGCGGTGCCCGCGGATCTCGGCCTCGTCACGCATGCCGCCGAGCGCCACGCGCACGTACTTGCGGCCGGTGGCCTTGGCGATGGACTGGCCGAGCGAGGTCTTGCCAACGCCAGGCGGGCCGACCAGGCAGAGGATCGGCGCCTTGACCTTGTCCACGCGCTGCTGCACCGCGAGGTACTCGAGGATGCGGTCCTTGACCTTCTCGAGGCCGAAATGGTCCTCGTTGAGCACTTCCTCGGCATTGCCGAGGTCGTGCTTGATCTTGGTCTTCTTGGACCAGGGCAGGCCGACCAGCACGTCGATGTAGTTGCGCACGACGGTGGCCTCGGCCGACATCGGCGACATCAGCTTGAGCTTCTTGAGTTCGTTCTCGGCCTTCTTACGGGCCTCCTTGGGCATGCGCGCGGCCTGGATGCGCTTCTCGATCTCCTCGATGTCGGCGCCCTCCTCGCCCTCGCCAAGCTCCTTCTGGATGGCCTTGACCTGCTCGTTGAGGTAGAAGTCGCGCTGGTTCTTCTCCATCTGGCGCTTGACGCGGCCGCGGATGCGCTTGTCGACGTTGAGGATGTCGACCTCGCGCTCCAGTTGCTCAAAGAGGTTTTCGAGGCGCAGCTTCACATCGGCCAAGTCGAGCACGATCTGCTTGCTGTCGAGCTTGAGCGGCAGGTGGGCGGCGATGGTGTCGGCCAAGCGGCCGGCGTCGTCGATGCTGGAGATCGAGGTCAGGATCTCCGGCGGGATCTTCTTGTTGAGCTTGACGTACTGGTCGAACTGCTGCATCACCGCGCGGCGCAGCGCCTCGATCTCGCTCGAATCATCGGATGCAGGCGGCTCGATCGGCGTGACGGTGGCGGTGAAGTAGGTCTCGCCGTCCTCGATGCCGTCCACCCGGGCGCGCTGCTGGCCTTCGACCAGTACCTTGACCGTACCGTCGGGCAGTTTCAGCATCTGCAATATGGTGGAGACGCAGCCCACGTCGAACATGTCGTCGACGGAAGGCTCGTCCTTCGCCGCTGTCTTCTGGGCGGCGAGCATGATGCGCCGCTCGGCCAGCATGGCCTGCTCGAGCGCCTTGATGCTCTTGGGCCGGCCGACGAACAGCGGAATGACCATATGCGGAAACACCACCACGTCGCGCAGCGGCAGCAGCGGCAGCGCGATCGGGGTGGCTGGCAGGGGGGTATGACCGGACATGGGAATCCTTGTAAGTTCCTGGTGAATATGGTCGGCTCGCGAGGATTTTCAACCCGCAGCTGCACCAGACCCGTCAGTAGGGTCTGCAGGGTCGTGTGGTCCGGCGCCCTGGCGGAGCGACGGCAGTCGCCACCCGCCGCACCCCGGGCCGGACGATCCAGGGGCGGGCGACGTCGCGGTCATGCCTTCTTCGCGGCTTCGCGGTAGACCAGCAGCGGCGGCTTGCTTTCCTCAATGGTGGACTCGTCGACCACCACCTTGTCGACGTTCGACGCGTTCGGCAAGTCGAACATTGTGCCGATCAGCGCCTGCTCGAGGATGGAGCGCAGGCCGCGGGCTCCGGTCTTGCGCTTCAACGCCTTGCGGGCGATGGACTTCAGCGCGGCAGGACGGATCTCCAGGTCCACGCCCTCCATCGACAGCAGCTTGCTGTACTGCTTGACCAGCGCGTTCTTGGGCTCGATGAGGATCTGGATGAGCGCATCCTCGCTGAGCTCGGCCAGCGTCGCGATCACCGGCATGCGGCCAACCAGTTCGGGAATGATGCCGAACTTGATCAGGTCCTCGGGCTCGATTTCGTGGAACACCTCGCTGAGCGTGCGCTGCTGCTTGCTCTTGACCGCAGCACCGAAGCCGATGCCCGACGCCTCGGTGCGGTTCTCGATGACCTTCTCCAGCCCCGCGAACGCGCCGCCGCAGATGAACAGGATGTTGGTCGTGTCGATCTGCAGGAAGTCCTGGTTCGGATGCTTGCGCCCGCCCTGTGGCGGCACGCTGGCCATCGTGCCTTCGATGAGCTTCAACAGCGCCTGCTGCACGCCCTCGCCCGACACGTCGCGTGTGATCGACGGGTTGTCGGACTTGCGCGAGATCTTGTCGATCTCGTCGATGTAGACGATGCCGCGCTGGGCGCGCTCCACGTCGTAGTTGCAGCTCTGCAGCAGCTTCTGAACGATGTTCTCGACGTCCTCGCCGACATAGCCGGCCTCGGTCAGCGTGGTCGCGTCGGCCATCACGAAGGGCACGTCGAGCTGGCGCGCCAGCGTCTGGGCCAGCAGCGTCTTGCCGGAGCCGGTCGGGCCGATCAGCAGGATGTTGCTCTTGGCGAGCTCCACATCGTCCTTGGAAGCCTTGTCCTTGTGGCGCAGGCGCTTGTAGTGGTTGTAGACCGCGACGGCCAGCGTACGCTTGGCCACCTCCTGGCCAATGACGTAGTTGTCCAGGTTGGACTTGATCTCGGACGGGGTCGGCAGGTCGCCACGCGAGTCCTTCTCCGCACCGGCTGCGGGCAGCTCGTCGCGAATGATCTCGTTGCACAGGTCGATGCACTCGTCACAGATGAAAACCGACGGTCCGGCGATCAGCTTCTTCACCTCGTGCTGGCTCTTTCCGCAGAAGGAGCAGTACAGGGTTTTTTCGCTGGAAGAGCCTTTTTTCTCGGCCATGGAAACTATTGCCTCGTGACGTGAACGTTCGGGGATGATAGCGAAAGGGATGCGGCGCCCCCTGCCGGGGAAAACGCCGCCGCAAACCCCGCTCGGCAGCTCAGCCGCGCTTGGACACCACCTGGTCGACCAGGCCGTAGTCCTTGGCCTCGTCGGCCGTCAGGAAATAGTCGCGCTCGGTATCGGCACGCACCTTCTCCAGCGGCTGGCCAGTGCGCTCGGCCAGAATGCGGTTGAGCTGCTCCTTGGTGCGCAGGATGTCGCGCGCGTGGATCTCGATGTCCGTGGCCTGGCCGCGGGCGCCGCCGAGCACTTGGTGGATCATGATCTTCGAGTTCGGCAGCGAGAAGCGCTTGCCCTTGGCGCCAGCCGCGAGCAGGAAGGCGCCCATGCTGGCCGCGAAGCCCAGGCACATCGTGGAGACGTCCGGCTTGATGAACTGCATCGTGTCGTAGATCGACAGTCCGGCCGACACGCTGCCGCCCGGCGAATTGATGTAGAACGAGATGTCTTTGTCGGGGTTCTCGCTTTCGAGGAACAGCAGCTGCGCCACCACGAGGTTGGCTGACTGGTCGTTGACCTCGCCCACCAGGAAGACGATGCGCTCCTTGAGCAGGCGCGAGTAGATGTCGAACGAACGCTCGCCGCGCCCCGACTGCTCGATGACCATGGGGATCAGGCCCAGGGCTTGGGTATCCAGTGAACTCATTTTTTCGCTTTCTCCAGAGGTGGGCACGACTTTACCCAAAAACGAAATGGGGCCTGTGCACGTCGGCACAAGCCCCGCTGCGCATCGAAGGCGCCGTCGCTGGGCGCCTTCTCGGCCAAGAAGGCCTCAGGCCTGCTGACCCATCAGCTCTTCGAACGACACGGCCTTGTCGACGACCTTGGCCTTGCCCAGGACGAAGTCGGTCACGTTGTTCTCGATGACCACGGCTTCGACCTCTGCCAGGCGCTGGGCGTCGCCGTAGTACCAGCGCACGACGTCCGCCGGCTTCTCGTAGCTGGCCGCCAGTTCCTCGACGTGGGCCTTGACCTGTTCGGGCTTGGCCTGCAGTTCATTGGCGCGCACCAGTTCGGCCACGACCAGGCCCAGGCGCACGCGGCGCTCGGCCTGCGGGCGGAAGATGTCCTCGGGGATCGGGGCTTTGTCGGCGTCCTTGATGCCGCGCTGCTTCAGGTCGGCGCGGGCGCCTTCGACCAGGCGCTCCAGCTCGGACTGCACGCTGGCATTCGGCAGGTCGAGTTCGGCCTGGGCCGAAAGCGCGTCCAGCACGGCCTGCTTGTTGCGGGCCTGCAGGCGGAACTTGACTTCACGCTCCAGGTTCTTCCTGATGTCGGCGCGCAGGCCGTCGACCGTGGCTTCGGGGATGCCGAGCGATTGAGCGAAGGCTTCGTCCACTTCGGGCAGGCTGGCGGCTTCGATCTTCTTGACCGTCACGAGGAAGTCGGCCTGCTTGCCGGCCACGTCCTTGCCGTGGTAGTCCTCGGGGAAGGACAACGGGAAGGTCTTGCTCTCGCCGGCCTTGAGACCGCGCACCGCGTCCTCGAATTCCTTGAGCATCTGGCCTTCGCCGACCAGGAACTGGAAGTCGCTGGCCTGGCCGCCCTGGAAGACTTCACCGTCGATCTTGCCTTCGAAGTCGACCGTCACGCGGTCGCCGTCCTGGGCTGCACCGTCGGCCGGGCGCTGGGCGAAGGTGCGGCGCTGCTTGCGCAGGATCTCAAGCGTCCTGTCGATGGCGGCATCGTCCACCTCGGCCGACAGCTTCTCGATCTCGGCGGTCGACAGGTCGCCGATCTTGACTTCGGGGAACACCTCGAAGACGGCATCGAATGCCACCTGGCCTTCGGCAGCGCCTTCCTTCTCGGTGATGCGGGGCTGGCCGGCCACGCGCAACTGCGCCTCGTTGGCGGCAGCGGAGAAGGCCTCGCCGACCTTGTCGTTGAGCACTTCGTACTGCACCGAATAGCCGTAGCGCTGGGCCACGACGGACAGAGGCACCTTGCCGGGACGGAAGCCGTCGAGCTTCACGGTGCGGGCCAAGCGCTTGAGCCGGGCGTCGACTTCGGACTGGATCGTCGTGACGGGCAGCGTCAGCGTGATCTTGCGTTCCAGCTTCTCGAGGGTTTCGACATTGACTGCCATGATCGTCTTCTCAGGTCGGGGGGCGCACGGCCAGGAAACCGTCCTTGCGCCATCGCTGGCGCCGGGAAGTGGCCACCGGTTCGCACACCCCATGGATGTTCGGAGGAAGGACGCGAAGATGACTGCTCCCCGCGCCGCTCCCGGACTATTTCCCTCGTATGCGAAGGCTGGGCCGCCGCGAGGAAAACCCATGATTCTAACCGAGCGCCTCCCCGACAAGCAGACATCCCCGGCTGTCGGCACCGCTTCCTAGAATGGCCGGGCCATCGGCCCATGGTCCCGTCTGCCGGAGCATGCCCATGACTGCGGAGGCACATCCCCAAGGCTGGATTGCCGTCAGCCTCTCGGAGCGCAACGAGAACTGGGCCAAGGCTCCGCGCGCCGAACGCGACCGGCAGTACGGCAACATCGACCAGGAAGCGCGGACCGACGAACGCCGGGTCGAATGGCTGCGGCGCCCGGCCAGGGCCTGGCAGCGGGAAGCGCCGGCCATCTCCCCAGCCTTCTTCCTCACTTGTCCGGCGGATCGGGCTTCACGGCGCTGCCGGCCGCCGCGGCGCCCAAGACGCCCGCCACGCTTCCGGCCGCGCCCCCGACCACCGTGCCGACCGGGCCGGCGACTGCGGCACCCACGGCTGCGCCGGCTGCCGCGCCGACCATGATGCCCCCGCCCATGTAGACCGAATGCGCTTCGCGGTCGGCTTCTGCGGACGTGAGTGGCTGCTGGGCGCCCGGCCGCGGGTCCTGGGACGGAATGCCGTAGCCGGGATGGGCCTGCTCGGCAAGGTCGGTGTCAGCAGTGGTGGGGTGGGCCTGCGTGTCCATGGCGCATCTCCTGTCGGGTAGAAGGACAGCGCTCGCCCGAGCGCTGCCAGCCCCGGATGTAGCGCCGCTGCGGGGAGCCGCACGCCATCCGGCCGGGCCGCCGGCTGTGGGACGGGGACGGCGCCGGCTTGATGGTCGTCAAGGCGCCGGCGTGCGCGCAGAAGGAAAAGGAAAGCCCTGCGTCCGAGGGAGGCAGGGCCTGGAGGGATGGCCGATCCGGCGTGGTGCGCGGGGGGGGACTCGAACCCCCACACCATTGCTGGCGTCAGGACCTAAACCTGGTGCGTCTACCAATTTCGCCACCCGCGCGGTTTTTCTCGGACAGTCGAGCGACGGCTGGGGCCTCGCCCGCATGCCTTGCGGTCAACCTGTTAGTTTACCCCGCGCCGGCACCTCTTCCGGGCCCGCAGGCATCGCGCAGCGACAATCTGCGGGTGAATCCGCCTTCGCCCCCCTCTTCCACCGTCGCCAGCCACGGTCTGCAGGCCCAGGCGGTCGGCCATTACGAGAACTTCCCGGTCGCCTCGCTGCTGTGCCCGCCGCATCTGCGCGCGCCGGTCATGGCGATCTACCACTTCGCCCGGACGGCCGACGACATCGCCGACGAGGGCGATGCCTCGCCGCAGGAGCGGCTGGACGCCCTGGACGCCTACCGCGCCGACCTGGCGGCTGCGGCCCATGGCGGCGGCAGCTCCGCCCGCTGGCCCCAGGTCTTCGACCCGCTCGCCCGCGCCATCGCCGGCCACCGCCTGCCCGAGCGCCTGCTGACCGACCTGTTGGACGCCTTCGCGCAGGACATCGCCTTCACGCGCGACGCCCGCCGCTATGCCGACCGCGCCGAACTGGCCGACTACTGCCGCCGCTCGGCCAACCCGGTGGGCCGGCTGCTGCTGCACCTCTACGGGACCGGCGATGCCGCATCGCTGGCGATGAGCGACCGCATCTGCACCGCCTTGCAGCTCATCAACTTCTGGCAGGACCCGAGCGTGGACATACCGCGCGGCCGCTTGTACTTCACCACGGCCGACTGCGAGCGCTTCGGCGTGGACGAGGCTGCGCTGCGCAGCCTGGAACCTACGCCCGAGGCCGCACGGCTGGTCGCCGACTGCTGCGCCTGGGCGCGCGCCGGCATGCTGGCCGGCGCACCGCTGGTGCACCGCATCCCCGGCCGCGCCGGCTGGGAACTGCGGCTGGTGGTGCAGGGCGGTCTGCGCATCCTCGACCGCATCGCCGCCATCGGCCACCGCACGCTGGAGCGGCGGCCGACCGTCGGGGCGCGCGACCTGCCGGTGATGCTGTGGCGTGCGCTACGAATGGGACAATCGCGGCCCACGACCGCCGCTTCATGACCACGCCCCAAGACTACGTCCAGCAGAAAGCCGCCGCCTCGGGCAGCAGCTTCTACTACGCCTTCCTGTTCCTGCCGCGCCCGCGCCGCGCGGCCATCACCGCGTTCTATGCGTTCTGCCGCGAGGTGGACGATGTGGTCGACGAGGTGAGCGATGCCGGCGTGGCGGCGACCAAGCTGGCCTGGTGGCAGTCGGAGATCGCCAGGTCCTTCGCCGGCAGGCCGTCGCATCCGGTCATGGTCGCGCTGATGCCGCATGCGGCCGCGTACGGCATCGAGCAGCAGCAGCTGCAGGCCGTCGTGCAGGGCTGCCAGATGGACCTGGAGCAGACCCGCTACCTCGACTACCCGGCGCTGCAGCGCTACTGCCACCTGGTGGCCGGCGTGGTGGGCGAAGTGGCCGCGCGCATCTTCGGCCAGACCCAGCCGCAGACCACCGAATATGCCCACACGCTGGGCCAGGCGCTGCAGCTCACCAACATCATCCGCGACGTGGGCGAGGACGCGCTGCGCGGCCGCATCTACCTGCCGGTCGATGACCTCCAGCGCTTCGACGTGAAGGCGCACGAGATCCTCAAGCGCACCTGGTCCGACCGCTTCGCCGCGCTGATGCGCTTCCAGGCCGAGCGGGCCCATGGCCTGTACGACCAAGCGCTGGCGCTGCTGCCCGCGGCCGACCGCCGGTCGCAGAAGCCCGGGCTGATGATGGCCAGCATCTACCGCACGCTGCTGCGCGAGATCGAGCACGAGCAGTTCAAGGTGCTGGACCAGCGCGTCACGCTCACACCGCTGCGCAAGCTCTGGCTCGCCTGGAAGGTCCAAGCGCTGGGCATCCTGTGAACACCGTCCGGCCGCCCGAAGGTGCTCGCACCGCAGCCGGAGGCGGAGGTGTTCCACGGCCGGCGACGGCCGTCATCGGCGCGGGCTGGGCCGGCATCGCAGCCGCGGTTGCGGCGCAGCAGGCCGATGACGCGGTCACGCTGTTCGAGGCCGCACGCCGGCCCGGCGGCCGCGCCCGGGCCCTGCCGGCCACGCTGCCCGACGGCCGCGAAATCCTGCTGGACAACGGCCAGCACATCCTCATTGGCGCCTATGCCGACACGCTGGCGCTGATGCGCACCGTCGGCGTCGATCCGGCCACCGCCCTGCTGCGCCAGCCGCTGTCGCTGCGCCATGCCGACGGCGGCGGCCTGGCGCTGCCGCCCTGGCCCGCGCCGCTGGATCTGCTGGCCGGCATCGCCACGGCGCGCGGCTGGGACTGGCGCGACAAGCTCTAGCTCGTTCGCACGGCGCTCGGCTGGCAGCGCGCCGGTTTCGCCTGCGGCGCGCAGGCCACGGTGGCCGACGCGGCCCGCGGGCTGACGCGGCGCGTGATGGACGAACTGGTCGAGCCGCTGTGCGTTTCGGCCCTGAACCTGCCTGCCGCGCAGGCAAGCGGCGCGGTCTTCCTGCGCGTGCTGCGCGACGCGCTGTTCGGCACGCGCGGCGGCGCCGACCTGCTGCTGCCGCGCACCGATCTCGGCGCACTGCTGCCGGAAGCGGCCACGCGCTGGCTGGCCGGGCGCGGCGCGGCGGTGCGGCTCGGCCACCGGGTGCAGCAGCTGGCGGCCGAAGGCACCGGCTGGCGGGTCGACGGCACGCGCTTCGACCGCGTGGTGCTGGCGCTGCCGCCGGCCGAGGCGGTGCGGCTGCTGCGGCCGCTGGCGGCGCTGCATCCGCCGGTCGCGGAGTGGATCGCCCTCGCGCAGGCGCTGGAGTTCACCGCGATTGCCACTGCCTATGCGTTCGCGCCGCAGGGCGCGGCGCTGCCCGCTCCGATGCTGGCGCTGCGCGGCGGAGCGGACGACGGCCCGGCGCAGTTCGTGTTCGACCGCGGCCGGCTCGGCGGCCCGGCCGGGCTGCTGGCCTTCGTGGTCAGCCATGCCGGCGGCGAGGCCGAGGCGATCGAGGCCGCCGTGCTGGCGCAGGCGGCGCGGCAGCTGCCATGGCTCGGCGTGCTGACGCCGCTGCGCACGGTGGTGGAACGCCGCGCCACCTTCGCCTGCACGCCGGCGCTGCGGCGGCCGCCGCAGGCGCTGGCCGCGGGGCTGGCCGCGGCGGGCGACCATGTGGAAGGGCCTTATCCCGCCACGCTCGAAGGCGCGGTGCGCAGCGGCCTTCAATCCATACCCGGCACGCATCGCGGCGGCGCTGGGCATATCGCTGAGCGAACTGATGCGCGCAGCGAATCTCTGAGCCATATACCCCCTACCCTACCACCCCGTTCTGCGCACAGATCAAGCGCCAGGGATGCATACCCCCTCATTTCAGCAGACGGCAGAGTTCCAGCAGATCGCCCACCTCGGCATGCGGCAGATCGGGATGCGGCCAGGGGTGCTCGCCGCGGTTGAGCCAGGCCGTCTGCATGCCCGCCTGCAGCGCACCCAGTGCGTCGAGCGAGGCATCGTCTCCGACATGCAGCACCTGCGAAGCATGCAGGCCCAGGGCCACGGCGCCAGCCTGGAAGATGCGCGCGTCGGGCTTGCCGAAGCCGCTGTCGCGCGCGCTGACGGTGCCGCGGAAATAGCGACCCAGGCCGATGCGGTGCACGTCGGCATTGCCGTTGGTCAACGCCAGGATCGGAAAACGCGCGGCCAAGTGGTCGAGCGCGGGCAGTACGTCCTCGAACAGTTCCACGCGCTGGCGTTCGGCGAAGAAGACGTCGAACGCCGGCACCGCCAGCGCCGGGTCTTCGCCGGCATGCGCGAGGGCGCGGCGGATGGCCTCGCGGCGCAGTTCGCTCAGGTCGTGGCGCAGGTCCTGGCGCTCGCGGCCGACCTGCTCGCGGATCTCGCGCAGCGCGGTGGTGGAGGAATACAGCGCGGCCGTGGCCGGCGCGTGCTCGCCCAGCCATTGCCGCAGCATATGCTCGGCACGGGTGATGGCCGGCCAGACGGGCCACAGCGTATCGTCGAGGTCGAGCGTGATGCCGCGGATCAGGGAAACATCGATCATGATGACCCCAGAATACCCCAGCCACTTTCCATCCTGCCGCTCTCCGCGCCGCCATGACCCTGCCCGACTCCACGACCGGCCTGCTGCTCTGCAACCTCGGCACGCCCGACGCGCCCACGCCGGCCGCGCTGCGCCGCTACCTCGGCCAGTTCCTCGGCGACCCGCGGGTGGTGGAGATCCCGCCGGCGGTCTGGAAGCCGCTGCTGCACGGCGTGATCCTGCGGCTGCGGCCGGCCCGCTCCGCCGCCAAGTACCGCAGCATCTGGACCGCCGAAGGCTCGCCGCTGGCCGTGTGGACGAAGAAGCAGGCGGTGCGGCTCGGCGGCTGGCTGGACCAGTCCGGACACGCGGTCGAGGTGCGCGACGCGATGCGCTACGGCCAGCCGGCCATCGCGCAGCAGCTCGACGCCCTGGTGGCCGCCGGCGCCCGTCGCATCCTGGTGCTGCCGCTCTACCCGCAGTACTCGGGCACGACGACCGCGAGCATCTATGACGCCGTGGGCGCCTGGAGCCGCGCGCAGCGCGACCTGCCGGACCTGCGCATCGTCGCTCGCTACCACGACCACCCGGCCTACATCGCCGCGCTGGCCCAGCGCATCCGCGCATACTGGCGCGAGCACGGCCGGGCGCCGCTGCTGGTGATGAGCTTCCACGGCATCCCGGCACGCAACGTGGCGCTGGGCGACCCCTACGAGCGCGAATGCCGGCGCACCGGCGAACTGCTGGCGCAGGCGCTGGAACTGGAGCCCGACCAGTGGAAGCTGACCTTTCAGTCGCGCTTCGGCGGCGCGCGCTGGCTGGAGCCCTATACCGAGCCCACGCTGATCGCCCTGGCGCGCGGCGGCCTCGAGCGCGTGGACGTGGCCTGCCCCGGCTTCACCGGCGACTGCCTGGAGACGCTGGCGGAGATCGACCAGGAGGCGCGCGCCGCCTTCCTGCAGGCCGGCGGCAAACAGTTCGGCTACATCCCGTGCCTCAACGACAGCCCCGGCTGGATCGCCGCGCTCGGCCACATCGCGCTGCAGCAGCTGGCCGGCTGGACGACCGCTGCACACTGACGGCGCCGCCCGATGGGCGGGCCGGCGCTGCCGTGTAGGACAACAGCCAATCCATGCCGCCGGCGCGGAACGACCGCACAGCGGGGTGATAGCATTTTTCGAAAGACCGCGCTCCACCGCGTCCGTGGAGCAGCGAAGCCCACAACATCACACCACGATGGACGAACAGCCTGCAATCGAGCGTTCGACATGGCGCGGCCCCGGCGGCCTGTGCCGCCCCCTGCAGCGGCTGTGTGCGATGGCCGCGCTGGCCGTTGTTCCCGGCATCGTGTGGGCGCAGGCCGCGGCAGCGCCACCGGCTGCCACGCCGTCCTTCAAGGAGGTCAACTCCGTCGAAGCCCGCGTGCAGGGCTGCGTCACCTGCCACGGCCAAAGCGGCCAGGGCACCAGCAACGGCTACTTCCCGCGCATCGCGGGCAAGCCCGCAGGCTACCTCTACAACCAGCTCGTGGCCTTCCGCAACGGCACGCGCCGCTATGCGCCGATGAACTACCTGGTGGCCTACCTGCCCGACGCCTACCTCCAGGAGATCGCCGAGCACTTCGCCCGGCAGCGCCCGCCGTTCGCGCCGGGCAAGCCCCTGCAGGTCGGCCCCGAGGTGCTCGCGCGCGGCCAGGCACTCGTGAAGACCGGCGATGCCGCGCTCGGCGTGCCGGCCTGCGTGGCCTGCCATGGTGCGGGCCTCACGGGCATGGAGCCCGGCATCCCGGGCCTCGCGGGGCTGCGGCCGACCTACGTCGCGGCGCAGCTCACGCGCTGGCGCGTGGGCGAGCGCCATGCGGCGGAGCCCGACTGCATGCAGCGCGTCGCCAACCGCCTGTCCGATGCCGACGTCACGGCCGTCACCGCCTGGCTATCGCGCCAACCCGCGCCGGCCGACCCGTCGCCGGAGGCGTCCAACGTCGTCCGCATGCCCCTGGCATGCGGCAGCCAGCGGCGGCCGTCATGAAGCTGGCCCTGCGCATCATCGTCGCGCTGGCCGTGCTGGCCCTCGTCGGCTTCGCCGTGCTCGCCTGGCTGCAACCGGGCGCGCTGCCGCAGCGCGGGCCGCGCGAGGGAAGGGCCCCGGCGTCCGACGCGGCCACGGCGGTCATCAACCGCGGCGAATACCTGGCCCGCGCGGGCGACTGCGTGGCCTGCCACACCGATCCCACCGGCAGGGTCTTCGCCGGCGGCCGCGCCATGGCCACACCGTTCGGCGCCCTCTACACACCCAACATCACGCCCGACGACGAGACCGGCATCGGCCGCTGGACCGCCGACGACTTCTACCGGATGATGCACACCGGCGTCTCCAAGGACGGCACACTGCTCTACCCGGCCATGCCGTTCGCCTCCTACACCAAGGTCACGCGCTCGGACTCGGACGCGATCTACGCCTACCTGATGTCGGTGCCGCCGGTGCGCCAGCCCAACCGGCCGCACGAGCTCGCCTTTCCGTTCAACAACCGCGACCTGCTGCTCGGCTGGCGCACGCTCTACTTCCGCGAGGGCGAGTTCAAGCCCGACCCGCAGCAGAACGCCGAATGGAACCGGGGTGCCTACCTGGTGCAGGGCCTGGACCACTGCGCGATGTGCCACACGGCCATCAACGCGCTCGGCGGGTCGAGCGAATCCAAGGCGTTCGAGGGCGGCATGATCCCCAACCAGAACTGGTACGCGCCCTCGCTCACGTCGAACCGTGAGGCCGGCCTGGGCAACTGGGAGATCCAGGATATCGTCGACCTGCTGCAGACCGGCGCCTCGCACCGCGGCACCACCTACGGGCCGATGGCCGAGGTGGTCTACAACAGCCTGCAGTATTTGAGCGACGAGGACGTGCGGGCCATGGCGGTCTACCTCAAGGCGCTGCCGCAGCGCGACACCGAGCCGCCGCCGACGAGCCAGGCGCGCCTGGTGAGCCCCGGCACGTTCGAGTCGGGCCGCCGCATCTATACGGCCCAGTGCGCCATGTGCCACGGCGAGGACGGCAAGGGCCATCCGCCGGCCTTCCCGCCGCTCGCAGGCAACCAGTCGATCACGATGGCCTCGCCGGTCAATTCGATCCGCATGGTGCTCAACGGCGGCTATGCGCCGGGCACGAAGAAGAACCCGCGGCCGCACGGCATGCCGCCGTTCAGCCATCTCCTCAACGACGAGGACGTGGCCGCCGTCGTCACCTACATCCGCGTGGCCTGGGACAACAGCGGCACGCCGGTGCAGCCGGCCCAGATCAGCGAGCTGCGCAAGCTGCTACCCGAATGAGCACGACACCGTCCGATACCGAGGAAGAAGACCGCTGCGTCGAGGAGATCGTGCGCCGCGGCCCGCTGGGCGCGTTCGCCGTCGCCGGCGTGGCCACCGCGATCGTCGTCGCGATCTACTTCATCTTCTACTTCGCGGCCTACCTGCCGCGCGGAGCCGTGCAGTGAGCGCCGCGCTGCCACCCACCCACGATGCCGAAGCGGTCGCCGTCGCGGCCGAGCGGCGCTGGGCGCTGATCGTCGCCGCGATCATCGCCGTGCTCGTGCTCATGATGGTGGTCACCGGCCTGCACTGGGCGGCGATGCCGCCCTCGCGCGTGGAGACGGTCGACATCAACACGCTGCACCTGAAGGGCGAATTCGTCGAGAGCAACCTCGGCACCGCGGTCGACGACGACGGCAAGGTGACGGTGCGGCTCATCGCGCAGCAGTATTCCTTCCAGCCGCAGTGCATCGTCGTGCCGGCCGACACGCCAGTGACCTTCCGCGGCACGGCCACCGACGCGATCCACGGCTTCATCGTCGGCCGCACCAATGCCAACACGATGCTGATCCCGGGCTTCGTGGCCACGTTCACCACGTCGTTCCGCACCACCGGCGAGCAGCTCATGCCCTGCCACGAATACTGCGGCACCGGCCACGAGGCCATGTGGGCGCGCGTGCAGGTGCTGCCGCGCGAAGAATTCCTCGCCAGGGCGCAGCCCGGGGAAAGGATGAGCTGTGTTCCTCGCTAGGAGGCTGGTCCTCGCCCACTTCTGGGTCGCCTTCGTCGCCTTCCTCGGCGCGCTGGTGCTCGGCGCCTGGCAGATGTACATCCGCAGCCCGCTGGCGACCTGGTTCAACAACCCCGAGCACTACTACCGCTCGGTCACCGCGCACGGCACCGTGATGGCCTACGTGCTGCCGACGCTCGTGGCGATGGGCTTCGGCTATGCGGTCAGCGAGCTGGCGCTCAAGCGGCCGCTGATCGGCCTGCGCTGGGCCTGGGCCGGCTTCTGGCTGGTCATCGCCGGCACTGCGCTCGCGGCGGTGACGATGGCCGTCGGCAAGGCCTCGGTGCTCTATACCTTCTACCCGCCGATGCTCGCGAGCCCGTTCTACTACCTCGGCGTGGTGCTGGTCGTGGTCGGCTCGTGGGTCTGGGTCGCGCTGATGTCGGTCAACCTGCGCGCCTGGAAGAAGGAGCATCCGGGCGAGGCGGTGCCGCTGGCCATGTTCGGCAACGTGGCCGGCGCCTACCTCTGGGCCTGGACCTCGCTCGGCGCGGCCATCGAGGTGCTGGTGCTGATCCTGCCGGCCTCGCTCGGCCTCACCGACACGATCAACGCCGGGCTGGCGCGGGTGTTCTTCTCATGGACGCTGCACGCCATCGTCTACTTCTGGCTGATGCCGACCTACATCGTGTTCTACACGCTGGTGCCGCGGGCCATCGGCGGGCGGCTCTACAGCGACACGATGGGGCGCGTGGCCTTCGTGCTGTTCCTCGTGTTCTCGATGCCGATCGGCATCCACCACCTGTTCGCCGACCCGCAGGTCGGCGCGGGCTTCAAGTTCGTGCACGCGGCGATGACGGCGATGGTGTCGGTGCCCACGCTGCTGACCGTGTTCACGATCGTCGCGTCGGTCGAGATCGCCGGGCGGCTGCGCGGCGGCCAGGGCCTCTTCGCCTGGGTCAAGGTACTGCCGTGGGACCGGCCGATGATGCTGGCCGTCGCCTTCTCGTTCATCATGCTGGGCTTCGGCGGCGCCGGCGGCATCATCAACATGAGCTACCAGCTCAACGAGACGGTGCACAACACGCAGTGGGTCACCGGCCACTTCCACCTGATCTTCGCGGGCGCCATCGTGCTCATGTACTTCATGGCCGCCTACGAGCTCTGGCCGCAGCTCACCGGCGCGCGGCCCTCCGAGCGGCTCGTCAAGATCCAGGTCTGGCTGTGGTTCGTCGGCATGATGGTGCTGTCGCTGCCGTGGCACCTCGTCGGCCTGCTCGGCATGCCGCGGCGCATGGCGTACTACGACTACACCCATCCCGACATCCATCCGCAGGCCTGGACGGTCACCGTGTCGGCGCTCGGCGGCTTCGTGCTGCTGGCCTCGGGCATCCTGCTGGTCTGGACGCTGGCGCGGGCGCGCCGCGGGCCGCCGGGCGCGCCGGTGCCGGCATTCACCTTCAGCCGCGCGGCCCATCCGGGCGCGCACACGCCGGCCGCGCTCAACGGCTTCGGCCTCTGGGTGGCGATGATGATCGGCCTGACGGTCGTGAACTACGGCTATCCGATCGCGCAGCTCGCGGTCCTCAAGGAAGCCTACGTGCCGGTCATTCCGATCGGGAGCCGGTGATGTCGCCGCAGCGTCCACATGCCTGGTCGAACCCGTGGGTGCGCTGGAGCGTTGGCGGGCTCGTGGCGCTGACCGTGCTGTCGGTGCTGGCCGGCTTCGTGCTGCTGCCCGCGGTCAAGAGCGACTTCACCGCGCAGGGGCTGTGGGACAGCATCTGCCGCACGGCCGGCCTGCCGTCGAGCTGGGGCGGAGCGTCGGCGGTCAAGACCGGCCCGGCCACCACCGAGGTCGTGCTCGCGCGGTCGATGGCGGCCGCGCCGCCGGCGGCGTCGGTCGGCCGCGGCGGCACGCTGGCGCTCAACTGCACCATGTGCCACGGCGCGCGCGGCCTGAGCGCCTCCGATGCGCCAAACCTCGCCGGCCAGTACCCCGAGGTCATCGTCAAGCAGTTGATGGACTACCGCAGCGGCCACCGCCGCAGCGCCGTCATGGAGGCGCTGGCGCGCGGCCTGTCGGAGCAGGACATCGCCGACCTCGCGGCCTACTACGCCTATCTGCCCAAGGCCCGCACCGCGCCCACCACCTATGACGAATCGCTGCCCGCCCTCGTGCGCGTGGGTGCGCCGCTGCGCAACATCGCGCCCTGCATCTCCTGCCACGGCGGCATCGACCAGAAGTTCGGCGCGCCGTGGCTCGAAGGCATGCCGGCCCACTACCTGGTGCAGCAGCTCCAGGCGTTCCGCAGCGGCGCGCGGCGCAACGACGGCGAAGCCCAGATGCGCAACGTGGCCCGCGCGATGACCGACCAGGAGATCGCCGAGGTCGCAGCCTTCTACGCGCGCAAGGCGAGCGCCGGCGAGGAAAAATAACGAGTGGGGAGGAGTATCCGCCCAGAGCGCTTGGAACATGCCTGCTCCAAGCCCCTACCCTGCCCTGTATCTTTTCAGGGCAGCTTGACCGACTGGATGAAGCTGTCGAACCGGCCTTCGGCGAAGCGCGACCAGAGGATCTGGTCCTTCTGGAACGCCTTGTAGTCGTCGTAGATCTTCTTCCAGTCGGGGTTCTTGCCGTCGAGCTCGGCATAGATCTCCATCGCGGCCTTGAACGAGGCGTCGAGCACCGTCTTCGGGAACGGCAGCACCTTGGTCTTGGCGCCCACGAGCTGCTTGAGCGCGGTCGGGTTGCGCGCGTCGTACTTGGTCTGCATGTCGATGTGCGCATAGGCCGTCGCGGCGTCGATCACGGCCTTGTACTCGGCCGACAGCGCGTCGTAGGCTTTCTGGTTGACCAGCAGGTCGAGCTGCAGCGTGCCCTCCCACCAGCCGGGGTAGTAGTAGTACGGCGCCACCTTGTTGAAGCCGAGCTTCTGGTCGTCGTAGGGGCCGATCCATTCGGCCGCGTCGATCGTGCCTTTTTCCAGCGCCTGGTAGATCTCGCCGCCCGGGATGTTCTGCGGCACCGCGCCCAGGCGCTCGATCACGCGGCCGGCGAAGCCGCCGATGCGGAACTTCAGGCCCTTGAAGTCCTCGACGCCCTTGACCTCCTTGCGGAACCAGCCGCCCATCTGCGCGCCGGTGTCGCCGCAGGCGAAATCCACGATGCCGTACTTGGCATAGAACTCGCGCGTGAGCTTCTTGCCGTTGCCCTCGAACCACCAGGCGTTGAGCTGGCGGGTGTTCATTCCGAACGAAATCGCCGCGCCGATCGCGAACGTCTCGTTCTTGCCGAAGAAGTAGTAGCCCGCGGTGTGGCCGGCCTCGACCGAGCCCTGCTGCACGCCGTCGACCACGCCGAGCGCAGGCATCAGTTCGCCGACCGCATGCACGCTGATCTGGAACTTGCCGCCGGTGAGCTCGCCGACCTTCTTGGCGAACACCTCGGCGCCGCCGTAGATGGTGTCGAGCGGCTTCGGAAAGCTCGACGCCAGGCGCCAGCGCACCGAGGCGCCCTGCGCATGCACGGCTGGTGCAGCCCCGGCGGCCAGCACGCCGGCGAGGCCTGCGTGCTTGATGATGGAACGACGATCCATGGTGTGCTTGACTCCATGTTTGTTGATCACGCGATGGAGCCGGCCTCGCCGTCCCTCCCCGCCCGGCTGCGCGGCAGCGCCATCGCACCGCCGCCCGAGGCGTAAACGATTGTAGAAATCGGGGTTTGCGGGCCGTCGCGGGTTTTCCCTGCAAAACGGCGGCGGGAAGGCGAGGCTTCAGCCTTCTGCAAGCATGGCGCAGCCGCCCAGGAAGGCGGCACAGATACCCCATACGGCATAGGCCGACAGCGCCTGTGGTACAAGCGCTTGAGCGGGATACCCCTACTGCTTCACTACGTCGGCGCCAGCCGGCGGTTTGAAGGTGAAGGTCGCGGGCGGCAGCGCCAGATTGGCCTGCACATTCTCGAAGCGGATCAGCGAGCGCTGTCCGAAGTTGTCGCGCATGTCGAGCGCGGCCAGCGTGTCGCCGCGAAAGCCCACCTTCACGCTCTGCAGCTGGCCATCCCGGGCCTTGGGCGTGGCCAGCACCCACTGCAGGCCGTCGGCGTCCGGCGCGGCTTCGAGCGTGAAGTCGGCCTGGAGCGACTTCAGGTCCGGCGTGGCCGCGAGCAGCGCCGCCGGCGTGGCGCCGAGCGCCTGCGACTGCGGGCGCTCGGTCACCTGGTTGAGGTCGGCGTCGTAGAGCCACAGCGATCGGCCGTCGGCCACGATGGTCTGGGCGAACGGCCTGGTGTAGACGAAGCGGAAGCGGCCGGGCCGCTGGAATTCGAAGGTGCCGCTGGAGTTGCGGGTGCGCGCGGCCTGGCCGTCCCTGGGCGGCGAAGTCACCGTCTGGGTAAAGTCGGCGCGGCCGCTGCGGGTGGATTGCAGGAAGCGGTCGAGGCTCGCGAGGCCGTCGGCCTGGGCCGCGAAGGCGGCGCCGGCCAGGGCCAGCGCGGCGGCGATGCGGGAAAGCGTCATGGGTCGGATGGAGGAAGGAATCATTCGGCGCGGGCCGGCACCAGGATGTCGCGCTTGCCGTCGCCGCTCATCGCGCTGACCAGGCCGGCCTTTTCCATATCCTCGACGAGGCGCGCCGCGCGGTTGTAACCGATCTTCAGGTGGCGCTGCACCAGCGAGATGCTGGCCTTGCGGTTCTTGAGCACGATCTCGACGGCCTGGTCGTACATCGGGTCCTTCTCGCCGCCCTCGCCACCGCCTTCGCCGAACGCGCCGCCGTCCTCGCCATCGACCGTGCCGCCTTCGAGCACGCCCTCGATGTAGTCGGGCTCGCCGCCCTGCTCCTTGAGGTAGCTGACGACGCGGTGCACCTCCTCGTCGGAGACGAAGGCGCCGTGCACCCGCACCGGCAGCCCGGTGCCGCTGGCCATGTAGAGCATGTCGCCCATGCCGAGCAGCGCCTCGGCGCCCATCTGGTCGAGAATGGTGCGGCTGTCGATCTTGCTGCTGACCTGGAACGCGATGCGCGTCGGGATGTTGGCCTTGATGAGGCCGGTGATCACGTCCACGCTGGGCCGCTGGGTCGCCAGGATCAGGTGGATGCCGGCGGCACGCGCCTTCTGCGCCAGGCGCGCGATCAGCTCCTCGATCTTCTTGCCCACGACCATCATCAGGTCGGCCAGCTCGTCGATCACGACCACGATGTGCGGCAGCCGCTGCAGCGGCTCGGGCTCCTCGGGCGTGAGGCTGAACGGGTTGTAGATAAACTCCTCGCGCGCCTTGGCCTCGTCGATCTTGGTGTTGTAGCCCGCGAGGTTGCGCACGCCGAGCTTGCTCATGAGCTTGTAGCGGCGCTCCATCTCGGCCACACACCAGTTGAGGCCGTGCGCGGCCTGCTTCATGTCGGTGACCACCGGCGCGAGCAGGTGCGGAATGCCTTCGTAGACCGACATTTCGAGCATCTTCGGATCGATCATCAAGAGGCGCACGTCGCGCGCCTCGGCCTTGTAGAGCAGGCTCAGGATCATCGCGTTGATGCCGACCGACTTGCCCGAGCCGGTCGTGCCGGCCACGAGCACGTGCGGCATCTTGGCCAGGTCGGCCACGACCGGCTTGCCGACGATGTCCTTGCCCAGGCCCATCGTGAGCATCGACTTGGCCTCGTGGTAGACCTGCGAGCCGAGGATTTCGGAGAGGCGGATGGTCTGGCGCTTGGCGTTCGGCAGTTCGAGCGCCATCGTGTTCCGGCCCGGAATGGTCTCCACCACGCGGATCGAGACGAGCGACAGCGAGCGCGCCAGGTCCTTGGCCAGGTTGACCACCTGCGAGCCCTTCACGCCGGTGGCCGGCTCGACCTCGTAGCGGGTGATGACCGGCCCGGGCGAAGCCGCGACGATGCGCACCTCGACACCGAAGTCCTTGAGCTTCTTCTCGATCAGGCGGCTGGTCATCTCCAGCGTCTCGGGCGAGACGGTCTCCTGCCGCGCCTGCGCTCCGTCGAGCAGGTCGATCTGCGGCAGCGGGCTGTCCGGCAGCTCGGTGAAGAGCGGCTTCTGGCGCTCCTTGACCACGCGTTCGCTGCGGGGTACATCGACCAACACCGGCTCGATGATCTGCACCGGCACAGGAGGATGCTCCTCGGCCTCGTGGCGCTCCTCCTCCAGCACGGCCTCGCGCTCGCGCGCGGCGCGCTTGCCCACGGCCACGTCCTTGGCGATTTCGCGCTTCTCGCGCCGCCATTCGACCAGGCCGACCAGCCGCGCGCCCAGGCGCTCGGCCAGGTGGCCCCAGGAGAAGCGGAACACCAGCGACACGCCGAGCACCACGCCCATGATGCCCAGCAGGCCCGAGCCGGTGAAGCCCAGCCACTGCACGCCGGCCGGCCCGGTCAGGTAGCCGAGCACACCGCCGCCGTGGCCCGGCAGCCAGCGCTCGAAGCGGTACAGGCGCGACCATTCCAGCGCCGTGCTCGCGACCAGCAGCAGCGCGAGGCCGCCCCAGAAGGCCGCCCGCGGCGGCAGCAGGCCAGTCACCGCGCCGGGCTCGCCGGCGCGCATCCAGCGCGCCAGCGAGCGCAGCCAGGCGCAGACCGCGCCGGCGACGGCCCACCAGACCGAGAATCCGAGCAGGAAGTAGCTGCCGTCGGCCAGCCAGGCGCCGAGCCGGCCGCCCCAGTTGCGCGCGGCGGCACCGACGCCCGAGGTGGACCAGGCCGCGTCCTGCGGAGAGTAGCTGAGCAGCGACAGCAGCCAGAACACGAGCGCCAGCAGACCGACCACCAGCCCGATCTCGTGGGCGAAACGGCCGGCGGCTCCGCGCGGGCCGCCCTTGGCCGCCGTCGAGGAATTGAGGGTGTTCAGGGAATAGGTCATAGGGTGCGCGGCGAGCTTACCCCATGCCCCTGACGGGCCTGGCCCCGCGCGCCCGGCATTGTGCAACCGCTTCTTACAATGGCTGCCATTGAAATCCGCGAACGGCGGCCGCCGTGCCGCCGGTTGATACTCGCGGCTTCGCCCCCAGACTTCCCCAAACGTGCGCCCCCGCCGCGCACGCCTGCATTGCAAAGGACCGGACCATGTCCACGACCACCAAGCACGCCAAAGTCCTCATCCTCGGCTCCGGCCCGGCCGGCTACACCGCCGCCGTCTACGCCGCCCGCGCCAACCTGAAGCCGCTGCTCATCACCGGCATCGCCCAGGGCGGCCAGCTCATGACCACGACCGAGGTCGACAACTGGCCGGCCGACGTGCACGGCGTGCAGGGCCCGGACCTGATGCAGCGCTTCCTCGAACATGCCGAGCGATTCAACACCGAGATCGTGTTCGACCATATCAACCAGGTCGATTTCAGCCGGCGCCCGTTCACCCTGACCGGCGACAGCGGCGTCTACACGGCCGACGCGGTCATCATCGCCACCGGCGCCTCGGCCAAGTACCTGGGGCTGGAGTCGGAGCAGCACTTCTCGGGCCGCGGCGTCTCGGCCTGCGCGACCTGCGACGGCTTCTTCTACCGCGACCAGGACGTCTGCGTGGTCGGCGGCGGCAACACCGCCGTCGAGGAAGCGCTGTACCTGGCCAACATCGCCCGCCGCGTCTACCTGGTGCACCGCCGCGACAGGTTCAAGGCCGAGCCGATCCTCGTGGACAAAGTCCACGACAAGGTCGCCGCCGGCAAGATCGTGCTCAAGACCCACCGCACGCTCGACCAAGTGCTGGGCGACGACAGCGGCGTGACCGGCATCCGCCTGCGCAGCACGCAGGACGGCAGCACCGAGGACATCGAACTCAAGGGCTGCTTCATCGCCATCGGCCACCAGCCCAACACCGAGCTGTTCCAGGGCCAGCTGGAATTGAAGGACGGCTACATCGTCACCCGCAGCGGCAGCCAAGGCTTCGCGACGCAGACCAGCATCCCGGGCGTGTTCGCCGCCGGCGACGTGCAGGACCATGTCTACCGCCAGGCCATCACCAGCGCCGGCACGGGCTGCATGGCGGCCCTGGATGCCCAGCGCTTCCTGGAGCAGAACGAGGCCTGACCGGCAGCCTGCTACACTCGCTGGCTCTGCTGAATCCGGCTGGCTTCTCGCTGGCCGGTCTTCCGGTGAAAACCTGGGTTACCGCCACCCCTATCTGGCGAGGTGAGGCCCCCACGTGAGTGGCGGCCGTTGAATCAGTATCGGAGTGTCCACATGGCACGCGTATGTGAAGTCACGGGCAAGGGCCCGACGACCGGGAACAACGTTTCCCACGCCAACAACAAGACCAAGCGCCGGTTCCTGCCGAACCTGCAGTACCGCCGTTTCTGGGTCGAGAGCGAAAACCGCTGGGTGCGCCTGCGTGTTTCGAGCGCAGCGCTGCGCCTGATCGACAAGAACGGCATCGAGTCCGTGCTCGCAGACCTGCGCGCACGGGGCCAGGCGTAACCAGCCCCACCAGGAGAACGACATGGCTGCTAAAGGCGGACGCGAAAAGATCAAGCTGGAATCCACCGCGGGTACCGGCCACTTCTATACCACCACCAAGAACAAGAAGACCACGCCCGAGAAGCTTCTGATCACGAAGTTCGATCCGAAGGCTCGCAAGCACGTCGAATACAAGGAAGTGAAGCTGAAGTAATTCGGCGCGCTTCTTCGAAGACACGAGAGCCCTTCCGGCCCCGGCCGGAGGGCTTTTTCTTTGACTGGCCACCCAGGGCGCGCCGCCACGGCCGTCACGTTCGGGCGTTATGCTCGCGCCCTTATGTACGCCCGGTTCTTCGGCCTGCGGCAGGCGCCGTTCTCCATCGCGCCCGACCCGCACTACCTTTTCATGAGCGAGCGGCACCGCGAGGCGCTCGCGCATCTGCTCTACGGGCTCGACGCGGGCGGCGGCTTCGTGCTGCTGACGGGCGAGATCGGCACCGGCAAGACGACCGTGTGCCGCTGCTTCATGGAGCAGATCCCCGCGCACTGCAACGTCGCGTACGTCTTCAACCCCAAGCTCACGGCCATCGAACTGCTGCGCACTGTCTGCGACGAGTTCGGCGTGGCCCACGCGCCCGCGGCCACGGGCGCCGAAACGGCCAAGGACTGCATCGACCCGCTCAACGCCTTCCTGCTGGAGGCCCACGCGGCCGGGCGCAACAGCGTGCTCATCATCGACGAGGCGCAGAACCTGTCGCTCGACGTGCTGGAGCAGCTGCGCCTGCTGACCAACCTGGAGACCAGCGAGCGCAAGCTGCTGCAGATCATCCTGATCGGCCAGCCGGAGCTGCGCGCCCTGGTGGGCAGCCCGTCGCTGGAACAGCTCGCGCAGCGCGTGATCGCGCGCTTCCACCTCGATACCCTGAGCGCCGGCGAGACGGTGCAGTCCATCGCGCACCGCTTGGCCGTCGCGGGCCTGCAGGGGCCGCTGCCGTTCGACCGCCGCGCGCTCAAGCGCATCCATGCGCTCGCGCGCGGCGTGCCGCGGCGCATCAACCTGCTGTGCGACCGCGCGCTGCTCGGCGCCTATGCCCAGGGCGTGCAGCAGGTCGACGAGGCAATCGCGGTGCGCGCGGCGCGCGAGGTATTCGACGCCGGCACGGCCGCGCCCGGGCTGGCACGCACGCCGCGCTGGACCCTGGCCGCGGGCGCCGGCCTGCTCGTGGGTGCAGCCGCCGTGGGCGCCGCCGGCTGGGCGGCGGGCCTGTGGCCGCCCCAACGCAGCGCGCAAACCGTCGCCCGGAAGAATCCTCCAGGCACCGCGCCCACACCTGCACCAGCCCCGGCCGATGCCGCCCAGGACCTGGCCGCCTTCATCGCCCGCCAGCCGCGCGACGAGGACGGCGCCTGGCAGGAACTCGCCGCTGCCTGGGATGCCAGGCCGCTCGACGGCGACGACGCCTGCGCCAGCCTCGCGCGGCAGGGCCTGCAGTGCTACCGCAGCCGGCCCTCGGACCTGGCGCAGCTGCGGCGGCTGGACCGCCCCGCGCTGCTGATGCTCTATCCCGGGGACGGTGCCCGGGGCACGCCCGTCGTGCTCCGCCATCTCGACGGCGGCATCGCCACGCTCGAACGCGCGGGCCACCGCCTGCGCCTGCCCGTCGCCAGCCTCGCGCTCGCATGGCGGGGCGAGTTCTCCACGCTCTGGCACGCGCCGCCGCAGTCCGCAGAGACCCCGGCCGGCCGGAGTGCGGCCGAGGCTTGGCTCGATGCCCAGTTGGCCGCCTGGCAGGGCGGCAGCCAGGATGCATCAACAGCGGCCGGCGCCGGCGAGAAGCGCCGCCAGCGCACCCTTCGCTTCCAGCAGGCGCAGGGCCTCGTGTCCGACGGCTACGTCGGCCCCCTCACTTTCATGCAGCTCAACCGGACCGCCGGCGTGAGCGAACCGCGCCTGAGCGCCGGAGGCTGACGCCATGTCCTACATCCTCGATGCCTTGCGCAGAGCCGAGGCGGAACGCAGCCGCGGCGCGCTTCCCGGCGTGCACACGCCGGTGCCGCCGGCGGCCGCCGTCCTTCCCGCGCAGGGCCGGCCGACGGTCCTTCGCCCGGCCGCCGCCATGGCCGCGGCCGGCGTGCTGGCCGCCCTCGCCGCAGCGGCATGGTGGTCTGCGCACCGGCCGGGGACCGGACCCGCGGCCGCCACCGTGGCGCAGCCGCCCGCCACCGCGCCGGACCACGCCATGCCAGCAGCGCCGCAGCCTGCGCAAGCCGAACCGCCGCCGGCTGCGAAGCCGCGCGTCCGACCGGTGCCGGCGCCGCCTGCGCAAAGGCCCGCAGCACCCAAACCCACCCCGCCTCCCCCATCCCCTGCGGCGCCCGCGCCTGCGGCCGAAGCGGTCGGCTTCGCCAGGGACGTGCCCGAATCCGTGCGCCGGCAGCTGCCGAACCTTCAGGTCAGCGGCGTCAGCTATTCCTCCAATCCCCAGCACCGCATGGCCATCGTCAACGGCCAGGTACTGCGCGAAGGCGATGCGGGAGCCCCCGGCCTCGTGCTCGAACGCATCGAGCCGCAGCAGACGGTGTGGACCTTCGGCGGCTACCGCTACGCGGTGCCGATGCACTGAAGAGGTGCGCGCCGCGGGCTCACGCCCCGCCCGCGGTGCGCCCCAGCAACTCACCCAGCTCGCGGTACGCCTGTTCCACCCGGGGCGTGAACGGCATGCCGCAGGACAGCCGCAGGAAGCGCTCGTAGCGCCCGGTGTTGGAGAACATCGGCCCCGGCGCGACGCGGATGCCGCGGGCCAGCGCCGCGTCGTAGAGCCGCATCGACGACAGGCCCTCGGGCAGCTCCAGCCACAGGCTGAGCCCCCCGCGCGGCAGGCTCAGCCGCGTGCCGGCCGGGAACCAGCGGGCGATCGCCTGGGCCGCGCTCTCGCGCTGCTGCCGCAGCTGCGCGCGCAGGCGGCGCAGGTGCCGCTCGTGCCCGGGCGAGCCCACGCTGCGCGCGGCCAGCAGTTGCGACCAGGTCTGCATGTTGCGTGTGCGGGCGAACTTGAGCATCTGCACCCGCTGCTGCCAGCGGCCGGCGTTCATCCAGCCCTGGCGCAGGCCGGGGGCCGAACTCTTGCTGAGTGAGGCGCAGTAGATCACGTCGCCGCCGCGGTCCCAGGCCTTGGCCGGGTGCAGCGGCTGCGGCGACTCGACGAACTCGCGGTAGATGTCGTCCTCGATCAGCGCCAGACCGTGCTCGGCACAGAAGGCCACGATGCGCTGCTTGTGCGCGTCCGGCATGATCGCGCCTTGCGGCATCTGCAGGTGCGGCACGACCACGACGGCGCGCAGCCGCGGCTCGCTGCGCACGGCCAGGTCCAGCGCCTCCAGCGAGATGCCGGTGTGTGGGCTGCACGGGATTTCCAGCGCACGCAGGCCCTGCGCCTCGATGGCCTGCAGGATGCCGAAGAAGGTCGGCGACTCCCCCGCGATCGCGTCGCCGGGCTCGGCCACGGCGCTGAGCGCGAGGTTCACGGCCTCGGAGTTGCCGTGCGTGGCGAGCACCTCGCCGGGCGCGACGCTCACGCCGAAGGTCAGTGCGTGGCGTGCCATCGCGCGCTGGAATTCGGGGTGCGTGGTCGGCGCCGAGGGGCCGTAGACGAGAATGTCGGGCTGCTCGCGCAGCAGCGCCGTGGCCAGCCGGTTGAGCGCACGCGCGTCGAACAGTTCGGGCGCGGGCATGGCGTTGCCCAGGTCCACACGCAGCGGCCCGGCGCGGCGGGCCTTCTCCAGGATCAGCGAGATGTGGCGGTTGATGCCGATGAAGGGTGTGTCGTCGGCACTGGCGAAGGACGCATGCAGCGCGGGCTCGCGCACCAGCGGCAGCGCGGCCAGCGAGGCATCCATCGCGGGGGGCAGCAGCGCGTATAGATCGGGTTCGCGCGCAGCCGGCAGCCGCACGAGCGCCGGGTCGCGCACGAAGTAGCCCACGCGCGGGCGTGCCTGGAGCCGGCCCTGCTCCTCCAGAAGCCGCAGTACGTGCAGGCCGGTCGACAGGCTGATGCGGTGGCGCAGCATCAGCTCGCGCACCGACGGCATCCGGCTGCCGGCCGCGAGCGTGCCCTGCTCGATCGCCTGCGCATAGTGGCGCGCCAGGCGCAGGTAGAGCGGCGCGCCGGCCGCCTCGTCGGCGGCTGGGGGCTGGGTGGTGGCGTCGGGTCCGATGGTGGGCAACAGCATGGCGCGGCCATCATGCCGCAGGCCGCTGCATCGCAACAGATACACACGGACCTGCTGCCATGCACAACAGCGGCAAAAAAACACGGGTGATGCGCAACAGCCGCCGCCCGGCTGTGCCTGCCGCGGAACCGCCCTGCGCCCTACGCTGGAGGCCCGTCTTCTCCAAGCCTCTTGCCGGAGCCTTCCATGTCCCCGATCCACCTGACCCTGCGCCCCGATGAACAACGGCTGCACCAGCTGCCGGCGGGCAGCGAGCTGCGCTGCCTGTGCGGCACGGTCATGCTGCTGGCCATGCCGGGGCTGGGCTGGCCGCCGCGCGTGCTGCCGGCCGGCCAGGCCATGCACTTCGCGCAGCCGGCCTGGGTCGCGCTGCGGGCGGACGGCGCGGCAACGGTGGCCATCGCTGTCCACCAGCAGGAGCCGGCCGCTCCAAAAGAAAGCCGCCAGGCCCTCGACGGACTCTGGCGGCTCGGCAGGGAGTGCCTGCGCGTGCTCAGACGCAGGCGGCGCGCAGCCTGACCGAGAACTCGCGCAGCGCAGCGATGCCGCTTTCCTCCGCGCGGCGGCACCAGGCCTGGAGGTCGGCCGTGAGCTGCTCGCGCGAACGCGTGGTGTTGAGCCAGATCTGGCGCAGCTCCTCGCGCATGGTCAGCATCTTGTCGAGCACCGGATGGTCCTCGCGGGCGCGGGCCACCTGGGGCTTCGCACCGGCCGGCACCTTGTCGGCGTCGCGGTGCAGCCAGCGCCTGACCGACTTGAGGGCCGACACGTCGCCGCGGCGGGCCTTGAGCTGGTCGATCTCCTCGCGGCAGGCCTGGCGCACGCCGCGGGCGTAGGTGGCCATGACCTCGTAGCGGTTGGCGATCACGGCTTCGAGCGTCTTCTCGTCGGCCACCGGCTTGACCTCGCCCAGGCGCAGGCGCGGCGCGGTCTTGCGGACCCTGGCCCAGCCGATCTTCTCCATCGCACGGATGTAGCCCCAGCAGATGTCGAACTCGTAGGGCTTGACCGAGAACTTGGCTGAGGTCGGGTAGGTGTGGTGGTTGTTGTGCAGTTCCTCGCCGCCGATGATCAGGCCCCACGGCACGAGGTTGGTCGAGGCGTCGCTCGCCTCGAAATTGCGGTAGCCCCAGTAGTGGCCCAGGCCATTGACCACGCCGGCGGCCCAGAATGGGATCCAGGCCATCTGCACCGCCCACACGGCCGCGCCGGCGGCGCCGAACAGCGCGAGGTCGAGGATCAGCATCAGCCCCACGCCCTGCCAGCCGTAGCGGCTGTAGACGTGGCGCTCCAGCCAGTCGTCGGGCGTGCCGTGGCCGAACTTGGCCATGGTTTCCTTGTTCTTGGCCTCGGCGCGGTACAGCTCGGCACCCTTCCACATCACCGTCTCGATGCCGCGGGTCTGCGGGCTGTGGGGATCGTCCTCGGTCTCGCACTTGGCGTGGTGCTTGCGGTGGATCGCGACCCACTCCTTGGTCTGCATGCCGGTGCCGATCCACAGCCAGAAGCGGAAGAAGTGCGACGGAATGGGGCCCAGCTCCATCGACCGGTGGGCCTGCGTGCGATGGAGGAAGATGGTGACGGCCGCGATCGTGATGTGTGTGGTCACGAGCGTGTAGAGCACGATCTCCCACCAGGCCAGGTCCCAGAGGCCGTGGCCCAGCCAGTCGATCGCCGCGTTCAGCACGGCCCAGTCCGGAAGCAACATAAACGGAAGACTCCTTGCGGAATTGGCAGCCGCGCAGGTGCGCGGCAAAGCATGGATTTTAGGACCCGGGCGCCTTTGCGGCCTCGGCAATTCCCCGGCTGTTACCGGTCTTGTGTGTAAGAACGTGCAGCGGCGGCGCCGGCCTACCTGCGCTGCCAGACCGCGGCGAAGAAGCCGTCGGTGCCGTGCCGGTGCGGCCACAGCCGCAGGTAGCGCCGCGGATGTTCGGCCGAGCCGACGGCCAGCGTATCGGCCTGCCCGACCTTGAGGCGAGCCAGTTCCTCTCCCGCCTCCACCGGCACGAAGTCCGCCTGCGCGGCGGCGAAGGCTTCGGCGATGGCTTCGTTCTCCTGCGGCAGCACGCTGCAGGTGGCATAGACCAGCCGGCCCCCCGGCTTCACCAGCCGCGCGGCGCTGGCCAGAATGGCCGTTTGTTTGGCAACCAGTTCCTCGACCGCCTTGGGCGACTGGCGCCACTTCAGGTCGGGGTTGCGGCGCAGCGTTCCGAGGCCGGAGCACGGCGCGTCGACCAGCACGCGGTCGATCTTGCCGGCCAGGCGCTTGACGCGGTCGTCGCGCTCGTGGGCGATGGCCGCCGGGTGGACGTTCGACAGCCCGCTGCGCGCCAGCCGGGCCCCGAGCGCGTCGAGCCGGTGGGCCGACACGTCGAAGGCATAGAGCCGGCCGGTGTTGCGCATGGCGGCGCCGACGGCCAGCGTCTTGCCGCCGGCACCGGCGCAGAAGTCCACCACCATCTCGCCGCGCCGGGCGTCGAGCAGCAGAGCCAGCAGCTGCGAGCCTTCGTCCTGCACTTCAATGGCGCCGCGGGCGAAGGCGTCGAGCTTGGTCAGCGCGGGCTTGCCGTCCACCCGCAGGCCCCAGGGCGAATACGGCGTGGGCACGGCGGCGATGCCGGCCTGCCGGAGTTCCTGCTGCACTTCGGCCCGCTTGGCCGACAGGGCGTTGACCCGCAGGTCCAGCGGCGCGGGCTCCAGCAGGCTGGCCGCGAGCGGCCAGAAGCCGGCGCCGAGCTGCGCCTTGAGCGGCGCGGCCAGCCATTCGGGCAGGTTGTGGCGGTGGCGCTCCAGCAGGTCGGCGTCGGCGACCTTGTCGCAGGCGGCCAGCCAGGCCTTCTCCTGGTCGTTGAGGGCCGACAACAGGAAGTCTCGGGGGCCGTGGAAGCCCAGAATGGCCAGACGCCGCTCGCGCGGGCCGCTGCCCGAGGGCGCGAAGTGCTCGAAGCGCAGCTTGCGGCGCAGCACGTTGTAGACGGTTTCGGCCAGCGTGGCGCGTTCGCGCGGACCCAGGCCGCGGTGGTCGCGGAAGAAGCGAGACACCACGGCGTCGGCCGGGTGTTCGAAGGCGAGGACGAGCCGGACGAGTTCCGAACAAGCGTCCAGCAGGGCTTTAGGATGCATAAGCGCACTATTGTCCCATTCGCCCGCCGCACCGGCCCCAGGAGCAGACACGCCATGACCGCCGCTCCCTCCCCCCTGCCCCCGCTGATCGAGACGCCACCGGGCCGCTACCGCCACTACAAGGGCGGGCTCTACGAGGTGGTGGCCACCGTGCGCCACGCCGAGACGCTGGAGCCGCTGACGCTCTACCGCGCGCTCTACGGCGAACCGGGCCTGTGGGTCCGGCCGGCCGCGATGTTCAACGACGACGTGGAAGTGGACGGCCGGCAGGTGCGCCGCTTCGAGCGTGTGGCGGACGGCGACTGAGCATTCCACATACTCCCCCCTCAAGGGATCGCCAGTCCCTATCCGTCACCCCCTTTCAAAGGAACCGGGCAGGAGTATCTAAACGAACATGTCTACTACGCGCCCCAGCGTGCCGATGGTTCGAGACGCGTAGCCTGCGGCCGCTTTGCCGGCCGAGACGGCGCCATCGACCACTGCACCCGCCGCGTCGCCCACGATGCCGCTGGCCAGCGGCACCAGCCCGCTGGTCTGGGCGGCGAAAGCCGCGCCGACCGCGCTGCCCAGCACGTCGCCCAGCGTGGCATTTGGCGAACGCGACGCCTGCGCCAGCTGCACCGCGCTGCGGGCGACCTGCGTGGACTGGAAGATGTTCATGCGCGGTTTGTATCACGTGTCTCTATGTATCGGAACCGATCGGTACAATAAAGATACATATTAATATGAAACTATACAAATAAGAAACAATAACTCAATTTTTCGGAAATTATGATACTGTATTCATATTAAATCAAAATTTCTCCCATTTTTCAGTCATATTATTACGTATATGTACATTACAATTATGTAATTGTATTGATACAAAACCGACAATATATATATATTGACCGGTTAATTGAAGCCATTTGCCCTGCCTTATCCAAGGACCGCCGCAAATGCTCCATTCCTAATATTCCGCTCACCCTTCACTTCACGGAGATTCAACGTGAGCGGCATTTCATCCATATCGGGCAGCAGTTCGGCCTATATCGCGAATACGGCCGCGCGCACGGCCTCCACCGCGGCGGCCGACAGCGGCGATTCGTCGCTCGGCGACACGGCCAGCGCCATTTATTCCTTCAGCGCCGAGAGCCTGGAAAAGCTCGGCGAGGCGGCCCAGAGTGGCCTCGAAGCGATCGGCGACGCCTTCTCCGAGGTCGGCACCGCCATCGGCTCGGCCGTGGACAGCGTGGGCGACCAGTTGGAGGAATGGGGCGACGAGATCTCCAGCGCTTGGCAGGAAGGGGTGCAGGGCGTGGCCAGCGTCGGCGATGCCATCGGCACGGCGGCGACTGACTTCGCCCACGAGGTGGAGGACGCCGCCGGCAATGCCGCCAATGCCGTGACCGACGCGGCCAGCGACACGGCCAGCGCCGTGGCCGATGCGGCCAACTCGGTGGTGGACGCCATCAGCAGTGCCGCCAAGAACGCCGCGGCCTACTTGGCGCTGGGCGCGACCAGCATCCGCGCCGCCATCGACGAGATCGTATGAGTGCCGCCCGGCCACTCCAAAGGGGCTCGCACCTGCAGTCCGCAGGACGGAGGGCAGTCCGGTGAACGCAGCCACCGCCCTGCGGCTTGGTCTGCTGATCGTGGCGGCATCCCAGGCCGGCTGTTCGATCCTGAGCCCCGAGCCGACCTGGGAGCTGATCAAGGCCACCGGCGGGCTGGCCGCGGTGGCGCTGTCGCAGGCGCCGGCCAAGGCCACGAACACGGTCTACCACCTGCACGCGCCGTTCAAGAAGGTCTGCATCGAATTCAATCCGCGCACCCAGGTGCCGGACATGGTGCCGGCGCTCCAGGCCGAACTGCGCAACCGCGGCATCGAAAGCCGGGTGTTCGACAGCGAAACGGCCGGCCGCAACTGCCCAGTGTGGCTCAGATAGGCGGCGCAGTTCGAATGGGATATTCCGCCGCTCAGCAGCCAGTACCGCGCCTACGTGACATCGGCCAGCCTGACGCTGCGCAGCAGCAACGGCGTGGTGCTGTCCACCAGCGAATACCAGCTCGATTCGCTGCTGGGCTTCGGCAAATGGTCGACCACGCGCGAAAAGATCGGGCCGGTGGTGGCCGCGCTGGTCACCGGCTTCGAAGACTGATCCCGGGCGTCTTTCGGTTATCGGCAGCAACCTCCCCATTTTCTTTCCGTATTTCTTCACCGCAGGAGCATCCACCATGCGCAGACCCGACGCGCCCGCCACCTTTTCCGCCCCGCTGCTCGCCGCGGCCAGCGCCGTGCTGGTGCCGCTGCTGGCCGGCTGCGCCAGCGACAGCCTCGTGACCGGGCCGGTCGGCGCCATGCCGCTGCCGCGCCCGGCAGCCATCGAGCGCGTGGCCACCGGCGGCATCTACCAGGCCGCCACCTTCAACAGTGCCTTCACCGGCCGGCGCAAGCCGCTGGCCGTGGGCGATGCGCTCAAGGTGGAGATATCCGAGTCCATGAGCGCGACCAACAAGGCCAAGACCGACGCCAGCCGCAAGAACACCATGGTCGCCAAGGGGCCGGGCGGCTCCAGCGACGTGAGCTTCCTGCACAAGCTGCTGAACCTGGACGCGTCGGCCTCGGGCAGCGATTCGTTCAACGGCGACGGCTCCTCGTCCAACTCCAGCAGCTTCACCGGGACCATGGCCGCCTCGGTCATCAACGTGCTGGCCAACGGCAACCTCGTCGTCGCCGGTGAACGCAGCATCTCGATGAACGGCGATGTCAAGCTGCTGCGCTTCTCGGGCGTGGTCGATCCGCAGGACCTCAAGCTCAACAACACCGTGGCCTCGGCCGACGTGGTCAACGCGCGCTTCGAGATCGCCGGCCGCGGCGACGTTTCCGAGGCCGGCCGCCGCACCTGGCTGCAGCGCGTGCTGACCAGCAGCATGGCGATCTGGTAGCGCGGCCGCGCCGCTGCCTGCACCAGCCGTCTTTTCTTTTTCTTTGTCACCCCAGGAGAAAGCAATGATCACTCCCCTCCAGAGCGCGGCGCTGGCCGTGGCGTCGTGCATCGCAGCAGCCGCTCCGGGCGCATCGCAGGCCGCCAACGTCGGCGGCGTGGAACTCGAGGACTCGGTGCAGTTGGCCGGCCGCCAGCTCACGCTCAACGGCGCGGGCATCGGCTTTCGGCTGGTGTTCAAGGTCTATGCCATCGGCCTGTATCTGCCGGACCGCCGGCGCACGACCGAGGCGGTGCTCGCGACCGACGGGCCGCGGCGGCTCTTCATCACCCTGCTGCGCGACGTGACGGCCGAGGAGTTCGAGGAGGCCATCCTCGACGGCGACGACACGGCGGAGCCGGCCATCGCCGCGCAGCTGGCGCAGCTGGGCCGCACCATCGCCTCGCGCGCCAGGGGCCTGCGCCGCGGCGACCTGCTGACGCTGGACTGGATCCCGGGCACCGGCACAGTGGTCGAACTCAACCGCAAGCCGCTGGCCCGCCCTATGGGCGACCTGGCCTTCTACAACGCGCTGCTCAACATCTGGCTCGGCGAAAAGCCGACCGACCCGGCGCTCAAGCCGGTGCTGCTGGGGCAGGCCCGGCTCTGAGATTCCAGAATACTCCCGTAGCCAACCTTCCCATGCGCCCGGCATTCGCGCGCTACAGGCATATACCCCTCAGATACTGCGCGGCAGCTCGATGATGGCCTCCAGCCCGCCGCCCCCGCGGTTGCGCAGCAGCAGCCGGCCGCCGTGGCGCGCGGCGATCTCGCTGGCGATCGACAGGCCCAGGCCTGCGCCGCCGGAATCGCGGTTGCGTGACGCTTCGAGCCGGTAGAACGGCTCCAGCACCCGCTCCAGCTCGTCGGGCGGCAGACCGGGGCCGCGGTCGGTCACGGCGATGCGCACGGCGTCCGGCGCATCCGCGATATGAATCTCGACCGCGCCGCCGGCATAGCGCAGCGCATTGCCGACCAGGTTCTCGATGCAGCGCCGCAGCGCCGACGGCCGCACCGCCAGCGGCGCCGCGTGCCCCTGCACCTGCACCGCGGCCCCCTCGCAGGACCGGTCGTCCGCCACGGTCTGCGCCAGCGCGGCCAGGTCCACCGGCACCGGTTGCTCGCCGTCGGCGGCGCCGCGCAGGTAGTCGAGCGTGAGGCGGATCATGTCGTCCATCTCGGCGATGTCGCGGCTGAAGGCGGCGCGCTCGCGCTCGTCCTCCAGGGTCTCGGCCCGCAGGCGCAGCCGGGTCAGCGGCGTGCGCAGGTCGTGCGACACGGCGGCGACGAAGCGGTCGCGCTCGGCCAGCTGCTGGCGGATGCGGGCCTGCATCTGGTTGAACACCCGGGCCGCCTCGCGCGACTCGACCGTGCCGCCGGTCTCGGGCAGCGGCGGGCGGTGGATGTCGCGGCCCAGCGCGCGCGCCTGCGCCGCCAGCCGGCGCACCGGCCGCGCCAGCCAGCGCGCGCCGATCCAGGCCGCAAGCAGGAAGGCCAGCAGCCGCACGGCGATGTCGAGCACCAATGTGGAGGTCGACGGCCCCGGCGGCCCGCCCTGAGGCCGCAGCTCGACCATGAGTGCGATCGCGCCCGCGTGGCTGACCACCGCGGTGACGAACAGCAGCAGCGCGAGCCGCCCGAACAGCGTGCGCGGCAGCAGGCGATGAAACCGTGCCCGAAGCCTATCCCTCATCGCCCGCCACCGCCTGCGGCCTTCGCAGCTGGCACAGCCCAGGACCAGCGGACGCCGTGCAAGGGCCGCCCCGCGGCACCGGCGTCGCCCCCCTTCCCGGAGCGCGAAGTGCGCAGAGAGAAGGGGGAGCCGCACAGCGGCTCGGGGGGAGGCGCTTCAGTTCCTCCATGCGGCCTGGCCTTGTACCGACCGGGCATTGAAGAGATAACCCGCGCCGCGCACCGTCTTGATCATGGCCGGGTCGCGCGGGTCGTCGCGCAGCTTGTGGCGCAGGCGCGAGACCAGCAGGTCGATGCTGCGCTCGAAGGCTTCCATCGAGCGGCCGCGCGCCTGCTCCATCAGCTGGTCGCGGCTGAACAGCCGGCGCGGCGTGCTGAGGAAGGTGCAGAGCAGCCGGAACTCCGCATTCGACAGCGGCACGGCCACGCCGTCGGGCGAGGTGAGGAAGCGGGTTTGCCGGTGCAGTTCCCAGCCGTCGAAGCGGACCACGTCGCTGGCCGGGTCGGGCTGGCTCGCGTCGCCCGCGGTGCGGCGCAGCACGGTCTGGATGCGCGCGACCAGTTCGCGCGGCTCGAAGGGTTTGCCCATGTAGTCGTCGGCGCCCAGTTCCAGGCCCAGCACGCGGTCATAGGGGTTGGAGCGCGCGGTCAGCATGATGATCGGCAGGCGCGAACGGTTGCGCACCTCGCGCGCCAGCGCCAGGCCGTCGCGGCCGGGCAGCATCACGTCGAGCACCAGCAGGTCGATCGGGTGGGTGGCCAGCAGCGCGTCCATGCCGGCGCCGTCGGACGCGGCATGCGCGGTGAAGCCAAAGCGGCCGAGGTAGTCGCAGAGCAGCGACGTGATCTCGTGGTCGTCGTCGATGACGGCGATATGGGAAGAAGTAGACATGGGCAGAGAATCCGGCGGCGCGTCATGGGCGGCGCCTGACGCCAGCATATTCCCCAAAAGTGGATACAAATCTGCCGTATATGGGATAAATATACGATATTTGCCGTCCATACTGTTACGAGCGGGACACCATGCCCCACTCCGGCCCGCCGACAATCGGCGCCCGTGCACCGCGCCGGCCCGGCGGAGCGGCGGTGCCTGGACCCTTCCCTCTCTCCGCCGAGGAATCCTCCGATGAGCTCCATCAGCGCCCTCAGCGGCAGCACCGCCGTCTGGCAGACCGCTGGCGCGCAGCAGCCCTCCCGCAGCGTGCGGCAACCGCCCTTCGTCCAGAACGAGGCGCACGAGGTCGACGGCGCCGATACCGACAGCACGTCCGCCGAGGTGCAGCACCTGCCGTCGCCGCCGCCCCCTTCCACGCTGGACTTCGCCGCCGGCCGCAGCGACGAGGACGATGACCTGTTCGCTCGGCTCGACACCGATGGCGTCGGCAGCGACGGCCTGTCGACGCTGCTCGACCAGTTCGCCGAGGACACCGGTACCGCGGCGGCCGACGTCCTCGCGGCGCTCGACCAGGACGGCGGCGGCGCGCTGAGCGCGTCCGAACTTACGGCCGACGCGACAACGGACGACACCACGGCCGCCACCGACCCGCTGCTACAGATCTTCGACGCCATCGACGGCAACGGCGACGGCAGCCTGAGCAGCGACGAGGCCCAGGACTTCGCCGATGCCCTGAGCCAGGCCGTGGCCGGCAACGACGGCGGCGCCGCTGCGGCCGTCGACACCCGCACGCGCCAAGCTGCGGAGGCCCGCCGCCATTACGACCAGGTGGCCGGCAGCGGCGCTTCTTGGGAGCAGCGCGCCCTGGGCGGCAGCGTCAACCAGGGCGTCTGAGACCGCGTTTCCGGCGCTCCCATAGGACGTTGGCCCCAGGGCGGCATTGCTTCCGTCCTACAGCATTGCCGCACAAGACCGGCGTAAGTTGGCGTCCACACACTCGGCGGCTGCGCGCTGCCGGGGAGAGCCAAGGAGCGCAACGATGGATCACATGCTGCAAGGAATGTTCGGGGAGCAGTCGCTCACCAAGGTCGCTGGCTTGTACCCGCAGGAAAGCGACGCGCTGGCCACGGCCCGCCGCGCGCGTGGCCTGCCCGGCATGCAGCCCGGGCAGGTGCGGGTGCTGGGACCGCAGGACGCGCGCTCCTGGCGCGGCGAATGGCTGGGGCGGCAGATGGAGCCCGAGGACGGCGGCATCTTCCAGACGCTGATCCGCGCCCACATGGTCGCCGGCCTGGCCGGTGCCGTGGCCGGCATGCTGCTCTACATGTGGCTGTTCCAGAACGGCCAACCGATGGTGATCGCCAGCCCCTTCCTGTCGCTGATCGCGATCGTGGGCTTCGCCATCGCGTTCGGCCTGCTGGTGGGCGGGCTGGTCACGCTGCGGCCGGACCATGTACGCCTGATCAGCACGGTGCGCCAGGGCCTGCGCGCGCAGAAGTGGGCAGTCGTGGTCCATGCGCTCGACGGCCACCAGGCCACGCTGGCGCGCGATGTGCTGGAAGACAGTGGCGGTTCGGTCGTCCGAACCCTGTAATAAGAAAGATGCTCAGCGTGCCGAGATGAGGGCGCGCACCACGGCCGGATAGATGCGGTGCTCCTGCACCAGCACCCGGGCCGCGAGGTCCTGGGCCGTGTCGCCCGGCAGCACCGGCACCACGGCTTGGTCCAGGATCGGACCCACGTCCAACTCCTGCGTCACGCGGTGCACCGTGGCGCCCGCGAACTTGCAGCCGGCGTCGATGGCGCGCTGGTGGGTGCGCAGGCCCGGGAACGCTGGCAGCAGCGAAGGATGGATGTTGACCAGCCGGCGCTCGTAGCGGGCGACGAAACCCGGGGTCAGGATGCGCATGAAACCCGCCAGCACGACCAGCGCAGGCTCGTAACCGTCGATGCGCGCGGCCAGGGCCGCGTCGAAGCTCTCCCGATCGGCGAACGCCTTGTGGTCCAGCGACTCGGCCGCGATGCCGTGGTCGCGTGCAAACTGCAATCCTCCCGCGTCGGCCTTGTTGCTCACCACGGCCGCCACGCGTGCGCCGTAGCGCTCCTTCCAGTTCTCGGCGGCGGCGGTGCGCACGATCGCCGCCATGTTGGAGCCGCCTCCCGAGATCAGAATCACGATGTTCTTCATTGCGCCGAATTGTCTCATCCATGCCCCTCCGCCCTCTTGACCCCGTGGAAGTCCGCGTCCTCGCGACGCTGATGGACAAAGCCCGCACCGTGCCCGACAGCTATCCGCTGTCGCTCAACGCCCTGCTGTCGGGCTGCAACCAGAAGACCAGCCGCGACCCCATCCTGACCCTTGCCGAGGCCCAGGTGCAGAAGGCGCTGGACGAACTGCGCCACCTGTCGCTGGCGGTCGAATCCAGCGGCGGCCGGGTGGCGCGCTGGGAGCACAACTTCCAGCGCGCCATCGGCGTGCCGGACCAGTCGGCCGCCCTCCTCGGACTGCTGATGCTGCGCGGCCCGCAGACCGCCGGCGAACTGCGCATCAACACCGAGCGCTGGCACCGCTTTGCCGACATCTCGTCGGTCGAGGCCTTCCTCGACGAACTGGCCGAGCGCTCGGAGGAAAAAGGCGGCCCGCTGGTGGTGCGGCTGCCGCGCCTGCCGGGCGCGCGCGAGCACCGCTGGGCCCATCTGCTGGCCGGCCCGGTCGATGGGACGGCCGAAGCGGACACGGTCTCCGCCGCATCCGGGGCCGCTGCCGGATCCGCGCCGGCCCTGCAGGCGCGGGTGGTTGCGCTGGAGGGCGAGGTCGCTGCGCTGCGTGCGGCGCTGGAGCGGGTGTGCAGCGAGCTGGGCCTGCCCGCGCCCGCGGCATCTCTCGATAATCAAGGGGTATGACCTTCAGGCCGGCGCAGTCCGCCGGCCTCGGGCCGCCCACCACAGGAGTATCAACTAGAACCCCAGCACGTGCGGCAACCAGGTCGAAATCGCCGGCACGAAGGTCAGCGCCATCAGCACGACGAAGTGCGCGACCAGGAACGGCGGCAGTTCCTTGGTCAGCGCCGTCAGCGGCACCTTGGTCGCGACCGTGGTCACGAACAGCAGCCCGCCCACCGGCGGCGTGATCATGCCGAGCGTGAGGTTGACGATCACCACCATCGCGAAGTGGATCGGATCGATACCCAGCGCGGCCGAGATCGGCGCGAGGATCGGCACCAGGATCATCACGCCGGGCAGCGGCTCCATGAAGATGCCGAACAGCAGCAGCAACACGTTGACCGCGATGAGGAAGACGGTGGGCGACAGGTTCCAGCCCACGATCGTTTCGGCCAGCTTCTGCGGCACGCCGTCGATGGTCAGCACCCAGGCGAACGCGGCCGAGGCGGCCACCACGAACAGCACCGAGGCCGTCAGCAGGGCCGAGCGCGCCGCGATGTGCGGCAGCGCCTTCCATTCGAGCGTGCGGTAGACCCACTTGCCGCAGACCAGCGCGTAGAACACGGCCACGACCGAGGCCTCGGTCGGCGTGAAGATGCCGAAGCGGATGCCCACCAGGATGATGACGATGAGCATCAGCGCCGGGATCGCCTTGACGCTGTTGACCAGGATCTCGCGGCCCGACGGGCGCGGCTCGCGCGAGCGGTAGTCGCGCCGGCGGCAGACGCGCCAGTTGACGAAGGCCATGGCCGCGGCGATCAGCAGGCCCGGCACGAAGCCGGCGATGAACAGCGCGCCGACCGAGATGATCTTGCCCCTGATTTACGGACACCTATCTAAGCGACATTGGCCAGCTCGTACTGCTCTGGGCTGAGGTAGCCCAGGGTCGAGTGCAGCCGGATCCGATTGTAGTCAACCTCAATGTAGTCAAACACATGAGCCTTGGCCTGCTCCCGTGTGGCGAGGTGTTCACCATGGATGGCCTCGACCTTCAGACTGTGGTTCCAACTCTCCATTGCTGCGTTGTCGTAGCAGTTGCCTCTGGCACTCATGCTGGCGATCAAAGCGTATTGCTCCAACAGGGCGCGGTGCTCGCGCGAGCAGTATTGGCTACCACGGCCAGTATGCACGATCACTCCCCGAGGCCGATTGCGAGCAAACAGCGCCATGCGCAGCGCGTCGCAAACCAGCGTAGCCGTCATGCGCTCAGACATCGACCAGCCCACAACCTTACGCGAATACAGGTC
>WNDY01000004.1 GCA_009914555.1 Xylophilus sp. | reverse complement strand
CATGAAGGATTCGAAGGTGATCGTGGCGATCAACAAGGACGAGGAGGCGCCGATCTTCTCGGTGGCCGACTACGGGCTGGTGGGGGACCTGTTCGTCGCCGTGCCGGAGTTGGAAAAGGCGCTCTGACACCTGCGTGCCACCGGGGCGCGCAAGGGCATCGCATACTGCGGTGCCCTTTTTTCTTTTTGGAGACAAGACCCGATGAGCTACACCGCACCGTTGAAGGACTTGCTGTTCGACATCGAGCATCTGGCGCACATCGACCGGATCGCGCAACTGCCGGGCTTCGAGGAGTCCGGCCTCGACACCGCCCGCGCCGTGCTGGAGGAATGCGCCCGCTTCAACGAGGGCGTGATCGCGCCGCTCAACGGGGCCGGCGACCGCCATCCCTCCTCCTGGAAGGACGGCGCCGTCGTCACCACGCCGGGCTTCCAGGAGGCCTACCGCCGGTACGCCGAAGGCGGCTGGCAGGGCCTGCAGCATCCGGCCGACTACGGTGGCCAGGACCTGCCCAAGACCATCGCCGCGGCTTGCGCCGAGATCCTCAACAGCGCCAACCTGAGCTTCGCGCTCTGCCCGCTGCTGACCGATGGCGCCGTCGAGGCACTGCTCACCGCCGGGAGCCCACAGCTCAAGGCGACCTACCTCCGCAACCTGGTCAGCGGCCGCTGGACCGGCACCATGAACCTGACCGAGCCGCAGGCCGGCAGCGATCTGGCCCTGGTGCGCACGCGGGCCGAGCCGCAGGGCGACGGCACCTACCGGGTCTTCGGCACCAAGATCTTCATCACCTACGGCGAGCACGACCTGGCCGAGAACATCGTGCACCTGGTGCTGGCCCGCGTGGCCGGCGCGCCCGAAGGGGTCAAGGGCATCAGCCTGTTCGTGGTGCCGAAGTTCCTGGTCAACGGCGACGGTTCGCTGGGTGCGCGCAACGACGTGCAGTGCGTCTCCATCGAGCACAAGCTCGGCATCCGGGCCAGTCCGACCGCCGTGCTCCAGTACGGCGACCAGGGCGGGGCGGTGGGGTATCTCGTCGGCGAGGAGAACCGCGGCCTGGAGACCATGTTCATCATGATGAACGCGGCCCGCTATGCCGTGGGCGTGCAGGGCGTCGCCGTCTCCGAGCGGGCCTACCAGCAGGCCGTGGCCCATGCGCGCGGCCGCGTGCAGGGCCGCCCGGTCGACGGCTCGGCGCCCGGCAGCGCGCCCATCGTGCACCATCCGGACGTGCGCCGGCTGCTGCTGACCATGCGCGCGCATGTCGAGGGCGCGCGCTCGCTGGCCATCGCGGCGGCGGCGGCCCATGACCTGGCCCGCCGCCATGCCGACGAGGCCGTGCGGCGCGAGCAGCAGGCGTACTACGAATTCCTGGTGCCGCTGGTCAAGGGCTACGCCACCGAGGCCGGCGTCGAGGTGGCATCGGCCGGCGTGCAGGTGCATGGCGGCATGGGCTTCATCGAGGAGACCGGCGCGGCCCAGCACTACCGCGATGCGCGCATCCTGCCGATCTACGAGGGCACGACGGCCATCCAGGCCAACGACCTGGTCGGCCGCAAGACGGTGCGCGACGGCGGCCGCGCGGCCCAGGCCATCGCGGCGCAGGTGGAGGCGACCGAGGCCGAACTGGCCGCCAGCGGCAGCGAGGCCGCACGCACGGTGCGGGCGCGGCTGGGCGCTGCGCGCGAAGCCTTCCTGGCCGTGGTCGATTTCACCGTGGCGCAGGGCAAGTCCCATCCCGCGGAGGTCCATGCCGGCTCGGTCCCCTACCTGCTGCTCGCGGGTCAGTTCGTGGCCGGCTGGCAGCTGGCGCGGGCGCTGCTGGCGGCCGAGCGGCTGCTGGCCGCCGGCGGGGGCGACGCGGCCTTCCTGCGCGCCAAGATCGCGACGGCACGCTTCTATGCCGACCATGTGCTCGGCCGGGCCGATGCGCTGCGCAGCGCCATCGTCGATGGCGCGGCCAGCGTCATCGACTTCCCCATCGACGCGTTCTAGGAGAAAGCAGACCATGTCCCGACTTCCCGCCGTTCTGCAAGGCCGCCCGCTGCCCGTCATCGGTGCGCCGCTCTTCATCGTCGGCAACCCCCAGCTCGTCATCGAGCAGTGCAAGGCCGGCGTGATCGGCTCCACGCCGGCGCTCAACGCCCGGCCGGCATCGCAGCTCGACGAATGGCTGCACCAGATCACCGAGGCGCTCGCGGCCCACGACCGGGCCCATCCCGAGAGGCTCTCGGCGCCGTTCGCCATCAACCTGATCGTCCACCGTTCCAACGAGCGGCTGGAGCAGGACCTGGCCCTGGTGGCCAGGCACAAGGTGCCGGTCGTCATCACCTCGCTGGGCGCGCGCGCCGATGTGAACGACGCGGTGCATGCCTATGGCGGCCTGGTGCTGCACGACGTGATCGACAACACCTTTGCCCGCAAGGCGGTGGACAAGGGCGCCGACGGCCTGATCGCCGTGGCCGCCGGCGCCGGCGGCCATGCCGGCACGCGCAGTCCGTTCGCGCTGGTGCAGGAGATCCGCCAGTGGTTCGACGGGCCGCTCGCGCTGTCCGGCGCCATCGCCACCGGCGGCGCGGTGCTGGCGGCGCAGGCGCTGGGCGCTGACTTCGCCTACATCGGCTCGGCCTTCATCGCCACGCACGAGGCGCGGGCCAGCGATGCCTACAAGCAGGCCATCGTCGATGGAAGCTCGGACGACATCGTCTACAGCAACCTGTTCACCGGCGTGCATGGGAACTACCTGGCCGCGTCGATCCGGGCCGCGGGGTTGGATCCGGAGCACCTGCCCCAGAGCGACCCGGGCAGGATGAATTTCGGCCCCGACGCCAAGAAGGCCTGGAAGGACATCTGGGGCAGCGGCCAGGGTATCGGCGCCATCCACGAGGTGACCAGCGTGGCTGGGCTGGTCGCGCGGCTCGAACGCGAGTACCAAGCCGCGCGCCGCCGCGTGACCGAGGGGTATAGCCTGGCAGCGGGTGAGTGTAGCTCGCTATAGAACCTATGTGGCGGGAGTATATGGGACTGCCTGCGGCGCGTTCCGTGGCAGCCGCAGTGTGAACCGGGTGCCGCCATCGGGGCTGGCGCCTTCCACCGCGATGCTGCCGCCCAGCACCTCGCTCACCAGCTGGTGGACGATGTGCAGCCCCAGGCCGGTGCCGCCGCGGTGGCGGTTCGTTGTGTAGAACGGCTCGAAGACCTGGCTGCGCAGCTGCGGCGGTATGCCGCGGCCGTCGTCCTCCACCGACAGCAGCACGTGGTCGTCGCCGTCCGCGCGGGCCGTGATGGCGATGCGGCCGGCCGGCGGGTCGCCGAACGCATGGGCCAGCGCGTTGTCGACCAGGTTGGAGACGGTCTGCTCCAGCGGGCCGGGGTAGCTGTCCATCTCCAGCCCGGGCGCCAGGTCGAGCCGCAGGGCGATCGGGTCCGCCGGGTCCCAGCGGCGCAGGCGCGGGTCGCCGTCGAGCACGGCCTCGTCGAGCAGGAAGCGGCGCCGTTCCATCGTCGTGCGGTCCACCGCCACCTGCTTGAAGCGCTGCACGATGCCGGCCGAGCGCCGCACCGCCTGCTCGGCCAGGCCCAGCGCCGCGTCGCTGTCGGCCAGGAAGCGGTCCAGGTCCGAGCGCCTGAGGCCCGCGGCGAGCCGGGCCGCCAGCACCTCCAGCCCGTTGCGGGCAGCGCTCAGCGCCAGGGTCGCGCTGCCCAGCGGCGTGTTGAGCTCGTGCGCCACGCCGGCCACCATCAGGCCGAGCGACGACAGCCGGGCCGAGCGGGTCAGATCGGCCTGCACCGCGCGCAGGTTGCCGGTGGTCTCCAGCAGCGCGTGGTGGGCGGCCTGCAGCTCGCGCATGCGGTCGTGCTCGGCCCGCATGCTGCGCAGCAGCGTGCGCAGGTGCCAGCCGGCCAGCAGCAATGCGCCGGCCATCACGGTGCCGATCACCAGCTTGGAGCGCCAGCCCAGCCAGGCCAGCTTCTGCGGCGCCGTGTGCACCACGAGGTACAGGTCCAGCGCGCCGGCGGCGCCCTTCTGCCCGGCGGGTCGCAGGCGGCGGAAGGCCCAGTCGCCCAGCGGGCCGCGCACCTCGCCGTGGTCGGCGGCCTGCATGGCCTGCCAGAGCGCCGGCTGGCTGCGTGCCAGCGACGCCCCCGGCCGGCCCAGCTGCCAGGCCCAGTCGTCGGCCGCGCGCGGGCCGCGCAGCCAGTAGCCGGCGCAGTTGGCCAGATAGACTTCCAGTCCCTGCCGGGCCGACAGCGAGGCCAGCCGGTCGAGCAGCCGCGCCGCCTTGTAGTTGATGACGACCACGCCCAGCGGCCCGCCGCGGCCGGCAACCGGCGTCGCCACCCGCAGCATGGGCTGGTGCGGCTCCTCGACGCGGCCGTATTCCTCGTTGAGGTCGAGTTCGGAGTAGTAGACGCTGCCCGCCGGCAGCTTCGCCGCGTCGCGAAAGTAGGGACGGGCCGCCTTGTCCTGCAGGTCCTGCGGCGGCACCAGTTCCGGGCCGCTGGCGCGGGCGTTGACGCGCAGCCATTCGCGGCCGGACGGGCCCAGCCAGCGCACTTGGTCGTAGGTCTGCGCCGTGCCGGCGAAGCTCAGGAACAGGCTGGCCGCCGGCGTGCCGGCGTCGATGCCTTCGTCGCCGAGGCGGCCGGTCAGGTCGGCCAGGAAGACGGCGTCGCGCCGCAGGTTGTCGAGGGTGCTCGCGATGATGCCGGCGGCCTCGGCCACGGTGTCGTCACGGTCGCTGGTCAGCGGAGCCTCCAGCGCGCTGTGCAGTTCGCTCCAGGCCAGCGGTGCGCCGATGCCGAACAGCAGCAGCCACGGCAGCACGAGGGCCGCGATGCGTCCGCGGCCATCGGTGCGCCAGGCCGACAACGCATCGGAGGGTGCCACGGGCGCGTTCACGGCCGGGGCTGGCCCGGGGCGCGCAGGCGCCGCACGAAGTCGTCGAGCGACGCCGGCCGGCCGAGGAAGTAGCCCTGGGCCAGGTGGCAGCCGCGCTCCCGCAGCCAGGCCAGCTGGGCCGCGGTTTCGACACCTTCGGCCAGCACCTTCAGGCCCATGCGCTGGGCCACGCGGATGACCATGTCGGCGATCTCGTGCTCCACCGGCACCACGCCGATCTCGGCGACGAAACAGCGGTCGATCTTCAGCGTGGTGATCGGCAGCGTGCGCAGGTAGCCCAGCGACGAATAGCCGGTGCCGAAGTCATCGATGGCGATCGGAAAGCCCGCCTCGCGCAGGCCGCGCAGGATGGCGCCGTCGGACTGGTGGTCGCCCATGGCGACCGATTCGGTGATCTCGATCTCCAGCTGCTGCGGCGTCACGCCGTGGCGGGCCACCGCGTCGAGCAGTTCGCGGGTGAAGCCCTGGCGCACCAGCTGCAGTGTGGAGACGTTGACTGCGATGGTGGTGCGGGGATGGCCTTCGTCGCGCAGCCGGGCCAGCGCCTGGCAGGCCAACTCGATCACCTGCCGGCCCAGCGGCACGATCAGGCCGTTGGCCTCGGCCACCGGGATGAAGTCGGCCGGGCTGACCTCGGTGCCGTCGGCCCGGGTCCAGCGCGCCAGCGCCTCGGCACCGCAGATGCGGCCGCTCTCCAGCTCCACCTGGGGCTGGAGTTCGATCCGGATCTGGCCGATGTGGAGCGCGTTGAACAGCTGGCGCGACAGGGTGAAGCGGCGGTCGTTCTCGCGCTCCATGCCCGGCACGTACTCGGCGAGCTGGCTCAGGCCCTGCGAGCGCGCACGCTTGAGCAGCAGCGTGCCGATGGTCAGCGCCTCGCGGGCCGAGCCATCGAACAGGTCGAGGTCGATGCGGGCCGCGCCCAGGCTGAAGAAGGGCGGATGGGTCGGGTTCTCGGGGTCGGCCGATTCGAGCTGGTTGACGCGCTCGGGCCGCAGCAGTTCGCTGTCGCCGAGGATGGCGAAGGTGTCGTCCTGCAATCGCGCGACCAGGCACGGCGGCGGGAAGGTCGTGCGCAGCCGCAGCGCGAGCTTGTGCAGCATCAGGTCGCCCTGTTCCATGCCGAGCGTGAGGCAGGCCTGGAAGTACTGGTCCAGGTCGACGAGGAGCAGGGCGCGCCGGCGCGGCGCGGCGATGTCCATCGCGCCTTCGAGCGCGCGCATCCGCGCATTGCCGTTGGGCATGCGCAGCAGTGCGTCTTCGTACGCGATGCGGTCGAGCCGACTGGCCAGCGAGACGTTGATGAGGCCGGTGTTGATGTTGGTGGCGAACACGCGCAGCAGTTCGCGCTCGGTCGCGTCGAGCGCGCGCCGGGTGGCGATGTAGGCGGCGGCATGCGGCCCGCCGTCGTGCTTGCCGGCGAAGAACAGCACCTGCGCACCGTCGGCGTCGATGCTGGCCCGGTCGGCCAGGCTGCGCGAGAGCAGGTCGCGGATGGCAGTGTCCTGCAGCGCGGCCAGCGGCTCGGAAATGGTGGGCGCGAAGCGGCCGGCCGCGCCCACCACGTGGGCGGCGAGCGGCGGCACGGCCGGGTCCTCCTGCACGCAGACCAGCCCGTCGGGCTCCAGCCGCAGCAGGCGGGCCATCTCGTGCATGAGGCGCTGCGAGAAGTCGCGCAGGCCGCGCGCGCGGTTGAGGCTGTTGCCGGCCTCGACGATGGCCTGCAGGCCCTTGCGGGCGCGGCCCAGCGCGCGGATCTGCTGCCAGGTGCGCAGGTTGCTCGTGAGGATGCCGTGCAGGCGGTCGATCGTGAGGTCGGTCTTGAGCCAGTAGTCGCTGATGTCCAGCAGGTCGAGCGAGGCCTTCATCGACGACATGCCGGGCTGGCCGGTCACCAGCACGATGCGGACCTCAGCATTGCCGAGCAACTCGCGCACGCTGCGCACCAGCCGCAGGCCGGCGTCGTCGGTCTCCATGACCACGTCGAGGATGATGAGCGCGATATCGTCTCGCTCGCTGAGCACTTTGGCCGCGGCGGCCGCGGAGCCGGCGGCGATCAGCTCGACCGGGCGGGACTGGAAGCGGTAGTGCTGCAACGCCAGCCGCAGCCCGGCCTGGAACTGCGGATCGTCGTCGGCCGTGAGGATGGTGAAGGCCGGCAGCAGCGGCGCGCCGTCGGCGGGGGCCGCCGCGTCGGTTTCTGCGGCGAAGGAAAACGCAGTGCCAGCGGCATCGGAATCTGCGAGATGCGGTGGCTGGCTGGGCATGCGGCTTACCCCTGTGCGTGCGGCCCGGCGGTCGGGTTGTTGCGTATGCGGTCCGCTGCTGCCGCCGCTCAGCGGCAGTCGAAGTAGAAGACGTCGCCCTCGCGCACGGTGGCGCGCTGCGGCGGCCGACCCTCGCAGCTGTAGACCACGGTGAGGGCCTTGGGACGGTTGGCGGCCGGATCGCCGCAGAGGCCGTTGTCGGCGAGCACGCCGCCGCCGGCCTGCGGGCCGGCCAGCGCGTGGCGCAGCGCCGGGGCCGCATCGCAGTAGCTGCCCTGGGCGCCGTAGTGCGCCTCGACGATCGAGATGCCGCCGGCGCGCCAGCCCTGCGGCGGACCGGGGCGCCAGCCGCCCTGCTGCTGCTGGGCCGCGGCCAAGCCGTCGCGGTAGCCCTGGTCGTAGCCGCGGCGGAATTCCGCGCTCTGGCCCCAGGCGGGGAGCGACAGCGCCGCGGTCGCCAGGGCCAGACCGGCAAGTGCGGTGCGCGGCCGCAGTCGGGAAAGGTTCATCACGGGCTCCGGTGGATGCATGGCCCGAAGTCTAAGAAGCGCAGCCGTAAGAAGATGTAGGTGCAAACCGCGAGTCGTGGACGCGGATGCAAAAATTTCCGCATCCGCCGCGCGGCCATCACCACTCGCCGGCTTCGCGGACGCGCTGCGCCAGGTCGACGCGGCCGGCGGAGCAGGGCGAGGGTGAGGGCAGGCGCATGGCGGATCCTCGGTCGAGGTGTGCAGGGGAGAGGCATCGTTGTGCCGCGGGTCTAGGAAACGCCGCCGCAAACCTCTGTGACCGCCACCGCGCCGTTGATGCAAAACAACGACGCGGCAGCGCGGCGGCGCTACAGCGAATACCCCAGCAGCATGGCCACGCCGGCCTCCTTGTTCGGCCGCACGAAGCTGTCGCGCGTGAGCTTGCTCTGGCGGATCTGCAGGGTCGGCGTCTCGAACCAGCGCCGGTAGATGGCGTTGATGTCGCCGCTCGAATACAGGCGGGCCAGCGTGCGGTCCACCACGGCGCCCAGCGCGGCGTCGCCCTTGCGCAGCATGATCGCGTAGGGCTCGACCGAGAACGCCATGCCGCTGAGTGCGAACCGGTCCTGCACGCCGTCGCGCGCGGCCAGGCCGAGCAGCAGCGAGTCGTCCTGCGGAAACGCGCGGACCCTGCCGTCCTTCAGCGCCTGGAAGGCCTCGTCGTTGCTGGCGAAGGTCTGCGCCTGCATCTTCACTTCGCTCACGCCCAGCTGGTTGAACAGCTTCTCCGAGGTCGTACCCTTGCTCAGCGCCACCGGCAGGCCGGCGAGATCCTTGACCGCATCGACGCGCGCGCCCTTCGGGCTCAGCACCCGCATCGACGCGACGAAGATGGTGTAGCTGAAATCCACCTGCGCCTGGCGGGCGCGGGTGTTGGTGGTGGAACCGCATTCGAGGTCGATCTCGCCGGCCACCAGTTTCGGTACGCGCTCGGGTCCGCTGACGGTGCGGTACTGCACCTTCAGCTCGGGCAGCTTGAGTTCGCGCCTGATCTCCTCCACGGCGGCGAGGCACAGGTCCACCGAATAGCCCACGGGCCTGCCGGCGTCGAGGTAGGAAAACGGCCGGGCGGCCTCGCGCACGCCGAGCGTGATGCTGCGCGTCTCGCGGATGCGCGACAGCGTGTCGGCGGGCGCGGCCGGCTGGGCGGCGGCGATGCTGCAGGCCAGGCCCAGCAGGCAGAAGAGGGCCGGGATGCGGATACGGAACGGGATCATGGCAGGTGCGGGAAGTGGAGGGGAGGCGATGGACGCGGGCAGGGCGCATGCTGCCATCGGCGGCAAGCCCTTGTCCCGTTGTCGGTTGGAACGGCAGAGCTGTCATCCCCCTGACACAGGACGCTGTGATGATCCGCCATTTTCCGCTGATCGACTGCCCGACCGCACGCCCTGCGCCGCATGGCCCACGACGCTTCTTCCGATGCCCCGGCCTACGGGGCCGACGCCGCAGGGCTGGTCTGCGGCTACCGCTTCGCCGCCGGCGCGGGTGCTGCGCCGATCGGCTCGCGCGAGGCCGAGGACTGGCTGCGCCAGGGCGACGAAGGCGGCGGCTTCGTCTGGCTGCACTTCAACCTGGCCCATGCGGCCTCGACCCGCTGGCTGCAGCGCCATGCCGGCCTGCCCGAAGAATTCCACGCGATGCTGCGCGAAGGGCTGCATTCCACGCGCATCGAGCGGGCTGGCGAGGACTGGCTCACCGCCGTGGTCAACGACGTGCACTTCGACTTCTCGTTCGAGCCCGGCGACATCGCCACGCTCTGGATCGCGGTCGGACCGCGGCTGGTGGTCACCGCGCGCCAGCACCAGCTTCGCTCGGTCGACGGCCTGCGCACCCTGGCCCGCGCCGGCGCGGTGCTGCGCTCGCCGGTGGAACTGCTGGAGCGCCTGATGCGCGCGCAGGCCGATGTGCTGGTCGGCATCGTGCGCGGCGTGACGCAGAAGGTGGACGACATCGAGGACGCCCTGCTGGCCGGCCGCCTGCAGCACCGCCGTGCGCGCCTGGGCGTGCTGCGCCGGCTGCTGGTGCGGCTGCAGCGGCTGCTGGCGCCCGAGCCGGCCGCGCTGTTCCGCCTGCTGCAGCATCCGCCGGGCTGGGTGCAGCCGGCCGATGCGCAGGAACTGCACGGCGCCACCGAGGAGTTCTCGGTCGTGCTGCGCGACATGGCCTCGCTGCAGGAGCGCATCAAGCTGCTGCAGGAAGAGATCGCCGCGGCGATCAACGAGGACATCAACCGCAGCCTGTTCGTGCTGACGGTGGTGACGGTGCTCGCGCTGCCGATCAACATCCTCGCGGGCCTCTTCGGCATGAATGTCGGCGGCATCCCGCTGGCCGAAAATCCGCACGGATTCTGGATCCTCGTGGCCGTCGTCGCCAGTTTCACCGCGGTGGCTGCCTGGCTGTCGTTCCGGGGGCGCCGGGACCAGTGATTCCGGCGCCCCGGGCTCGGTTACATTGCCGCCCTATATGAGCGACGAGATCAGCTTCTTCTGGCACGACTACGAAACCTTCGGCGCCGTGCCGCGCCGCGACCGGCCCAGCCAGTTCGCCGGCATCCGCACCGATGCCGAACTCAACGAGGTCGGCGAGCCGCTGATGCTCTACTGCCAGCCGGCCGACGACTACCTGCCGGACCCGCAATCCTGCCTGATCACCGGCATCACGCCGCAGTACTGCCTGGAGCACGGCGTGCCCGAGCACCGCTTCGCCGCCGAGATCGAGGCCCGGCTCGCCGCGCCCGGCACCATCGGCGTGGGCTACAACACCATCCGCTTCGACGACGAGGTCACGCGCTTCCTGTTCTGGCGCAACCTGCGCGACCCGTATGCGCGCGAGTGGCAGAACGGCTGCGGCCGCTGGGACCTGCTCGACGTGGTGCGTCTGACCTACGCGCTGCGGCCCGAGGGCATCGTCTGGCCGAAGAAGGCCGACGGCAGCCCCAGCTTCAAGCTCGAAGACCTGGCCCGGGCCAACGGCCTGCTGCACGAACAGGCGCACGACGCGCTGTCGGACGTGCGCGCCACCATCGCGCTGGCCCGGCTGATCCGCGAGCGCCAGCCGCGGCTGTTCGACTTCGCGCTCCGGTTGCGGCGCAAGGAAGAGGTCGCGGCCGAGCTCGGCCTGCCGACGGCCGTCGGCGCCGGCAAACCCTTCCTGCATGTGTCGGGCATGTTCCCGGCCGAACGCGGCTGCCTGGCCGTGATGTGGCCGCTGGCCAGCCATCCGACCAACCGCAACGAGATCCTGGCCTGGGACCTCGCGCACGACCCGCGCGAGCTGGCCGACCTCGACGCGGACGCCGTGCGCCAGCGCCTGTTCACCCGCGGCGCCGACCTGCCCGAGGGCGTGGCGCGGCTGCCCATCAAGAGCGTGCATGTCAACAAGTCGCCGATGGTCGTGGGCAACCTGCGCACGCTGTCGGCCGGCATGGCCTCGCGCTGGCAGCTCGACGTTGCCGCAGCGCTCGCGAATGCGGCCCACGCCGCGGCGCTGCCGGACCTGTCGGCGCTCTGGGCCGAGGTCTACCGCCGCGAGGCTGTCGGCCCGCTCGACGTGGACGAGGACCTGTACGGCGGCTTCGTCGGCAACGCCGACCGTCGCCGGCTGGAGCATCTGCGCACGCTCGCGCCCGACGAACTGGCGGCGGCCCGCACCGGCTTCGACGATGCTCGGCTGGAGGAACTGGTCTGGCGCTACCGGGCGCGCAACTTCCCCGGCACCCTCACGCCCGAGGAGGCCGCGCGCTGGGAGACGCACCGCGCAGCGCGCCTGTTCGAGGGCGTTGGCGGCGCCCGCACCATCGATGCGCTGTCCGAGGAGATCGACCGGCTCGGCGAGGCGGACGACCTGGATGAGCGCGCCGAGGAGGTGCTCGGCGCGCTCTACGAATATGTGGAGATGATCGCGCCGGACCGCTGAGGGGGCGCAGACCTCAGGCGGTCACATAGTCCGGGTGCCGCGCCCGGATGTCGGCCACGCGGCCCAGCGTGCCCGACAGATGGGTCCGCAGCGCGGCCTGGGCCGCGTCAGGGTCGGATGCGGCGATGGCCTCGACGATGCGGCGGTGGTCGCGCACCACGCGCTCGGCATTGCCGGGCGAGGGAAGGTCCAGCCGCCGCAGCCGGTCCAGGTGGCCGCTGCGCCGGCGCACCAGTTCGTAGAGGTCGGGCACGCCGGCGGCCTCGTACATCGTGCGGTGGAAGGACTGGTCCGACGCGATGAATTCCTCACGCTCGCCGGCCGCCAGCGCGGCCTGCACGTCCACCTGCGCGGCCAGCCGCGCGCTCAGCGCCGCGTCGCCCGCCAGCGCCAGCGTGCGCACGACCTCCAACTCGATCGCGCAGCGCAGAAACTGCGCCTGCTCGGCCGAGGGCAGGTCGATGCGGCTGACCAGCGTCGCGTGCTGCGGAAAGATGTCCACCAGCCCTTCCTGGCTCAGCTGGATCAGTGCATCGCGCACCGGGGTCTGGCTCAGGTCGAAGCGTTCGGCCAGTTCGGCGCGCGACAACGGCGTACCCGGCGCCAATTCCAGCGAAATGATGGCCTCGCGCAGCCAGTCGAAGACTTGCGGGCCGGCCTGGCGGGTGCGGTCGAGCTTGGAGATCGTTTTCATCGGGCGCGGCTATGGAGCCCGGATTGTAGGATAAGACATGATTGACATACTAATATATTAATGCGTTAATGGCGGTGCACTTCAACGATCGGAGACATCCCATGCACCGTCGTCTTGTCTTGGCCGCCGGCAGCGCCCTCGGCCTCTTTGCCACCGCCGTTCAGGCGTCCGACTGGCCCGCCGCCAAGCCCATCACCTGGGTGGTGCCGTTCGCGCCCGGCGGATCGACCGACGTGGTGGCCCGTGCCGTCGGGCAGAAACTGTCAGTCTCGCTGAAGCAGGCGGTGGTGATCGACAACCGGCCCGGCGCCGGCGGCACCATCGGCGTGCAGGCCGTGGCCCGTGCGCCGGCCGACGGCTATACGCTCATCGGCGGCACGATCAGCACGCATGCCATCAATGCGGCGCTCTACAGGAAGCTGCCCTACGACCCGGTGAAGGACTTCGAGCCGGTCACGCTGATCGCCTACGTGCCCAATGTGCTGATGGTCAACAGCGCGCTCGGCGTGAATACGGTGCAGAAACTGGTCGCCTGGATCCGCAGGAACCCGGAGAAGGCATCCTATGCCTCGTCGGGCGCCGGCACCTCCACCCACCTGACCGGCGCCCAGATGGCCGAGCTGATCAAGGTGCCGATGCAGCACATCGCCTACAAAGGCAGCCCGCAGGCGCTGCAGGACGTGGCCGCCGGCAACGTGCCTTTCCTGTTCGACCAGCTCACCGCCGGCCTGCCGCTGGTAAAGGCCGGCAAGCTCAAGTTCCTGGCCGTGACGACCAGGACGCGCTCGCCGCTCGCGCCCGACGTGCCCACGACGGCCGAGGCCGGCTTCCCCGGGCTGGACCTGGTCTCGTGGCAGGCGCTGTATGCGCCCAGGGGCACGCCGAAGGCAGTGATCGCCCGGCTGAATGCCGACGTCGTCAAGGCGCTGCGGTCGCCCGGGCTCACGAGCAAGCTGGAGACGCAGTTCGGCATGGAGGTGGTCGGCAGCACGCCGGCCGAACTCGCCGCCATCACCGCCGCCGATACCGCCCGCCTGGGCGAGCTGGTCCGCAGGAGCGGCGCCACCGCCGAATAGCAGCACGCACAAGAGAACATGGCACGCGACACCACCATCACCCACGTCCGCATCACGCCGATCGCCTTCCGCGACGGACCGCTGCTCAACGCGGCCGGCATCCACGAACCCTGGGCGCTGCGCGCCATCGTCGAGATCGAGACCAGCGACGGCCGCGTCGGCATCTCCGAGACCTATGGCGACGAGCCGATGCTGAAGGTGCTGGAGCAGGCCCGCCCGCTGCTGATCGGCCTGTCGCCCTTCGCGCTCAACGCGATGGAAGAACGCGTGCGCGCCACCATCAAGGCCGTGCCCGGCGCGGTGGAGTTCGAGCTGGCGCCCGGCTCGCATGCGGCCAAGAACGCGCCCAAGGTCATCAGCGCCTTCGAGGTCGGCATGCTCGACCTGCAGGGCCAGATCGTCGGCGCGCCGGTGGTCGACCTGCTGGGCGGCAAGGTGCGCGATGCGGTGCCCTACAGCGCCTACCTGTTCTTCAAGTACGCCGAGCACATCGGCCGGCCGTATGCGCCCGACGCCTGGGGCGAGGGCATCAGCCCCGCGCAGATCGTGGCGCAGGCGCGGCGCATGATCGACCTCTACGGCTTCCAGAGCATCAAGCTCAAGGGCGGCGTGTTCGAGCCGTCGCACGAGGTGGCCTGCATGCAGGCGCTGGCCGAGGCCTTCCCGGGCCTGCCGCTGCGGCTGGACCCGAACGCCAACTGGTCGCTGGAAGCCAGCATCGCGGCGGCGCCGGCGCTCGACGAGATCCTGGAGTACTACGAAGACCCGACGCCCGGCCTCGCCGGCATGGCCGAACTGGCGAAGCACACCCGGCTGCCGCTCGCGACCAACATGGTTATCACCACGATGGACGACTTCCGCCAGGGGTGCGCGATGGGGGCGGTGCAGGTGCTGCTGTCCGACCACCACTACTGGGGCGGCCTGCGCGCCACGCAGACGCTGGCGCGCATGTGCCGGCTCTGGGGCCTGGGCATGTCTATGCATTCCAACTCGCACCTGGGCATCAGCCTCATGGCGATGACCCATGTGGCCGCCAGCGTGCCGAACCTGACCTATGCCTGCGACACCCACTATCCGTGGCAGGAGGAGGAAGTGGTGCAGGGCGGCCGCATCCGCTGCGACCACGGCGCGGTCGCGGTGCCCGACACGCCGGGCCTGGGCGTGGCGCTGGACCGCGACGCGCTCGCCGCGCTCCATGCGCAGTACCTGGAATGCGGCGTGCGCAACCGCAACGACCTCAAGCAGATGCAGCGCTACGACCCGTCGTTCACCGGCAGGACCCCGCGCTTCTGACAGGGCTGCATTCGCATACAAGGCAGCCGGGGGCTTCGCTATGCTCGCTGGCGTCTGCGCGAATGATTCCGGTTGCCGGCGCAGGCCAATGCACCACCCGAAAGGCACCAGCTCCATGTCCCTCCGTCGCTCCGCCGTTGCCGGCGCCGTCCTGTCCGCCGCGCTGCTGGCCGCCTGCACCTCGCCGCAGAACAATGCGCATCCGCAGGCATCCGCCGACATCGCGCCCACCGGCGCCATCAGCCCCAATCCCACGGTCGGCAAGGTCAAGCTGCTGGCGCTGAGCCACGGCGTGCTGATCAGCGGCGAAGTCTCGGGCCTGGCGCCCAACTCGATCCACGGCTTCCACATCCACGAGAAGGGCGACTGCGGCGACAACGGCAATGCCTCCGGCGGCCACTTCAATCCGACCGGCGCCGTGCACGACCGCTTCGGCGCCCCGGGCACCCATGCCGGCGAACTGCCCAGCCTGCAGGCCGACGCCAACGGCGTGGCCAGGTTCAGCGTGACCAGCCATGCCGTGTCGCTGACCGAAGGTGCGCCCGACAACATCCTGGGCCGCGCGCTGATCGTGCACCGCGACCCGGACGACTTCGTCACCCAGCCCGCCGGCAACTCCGGCCCGCGCATCGGCTGTGCCGTCATCACCAAGCTGTAATAAGGAGTATGGGTCGGAGGCGGGCGGCCTTCGCCTGCCTCTGGCCTATACCCCCGGCATGGCCGCTGGCCGGGGAGGGCCGTCACACATGCGCGGGTGCCGTCGGCTACGATGGCAGGGCGCCCGTTCCCGCGGGCGGTCGCCGACCCCGCATGGACATCCTCCCCGACCTCTCCGCCGCCGCACAGCAGGCCGATGCGGCCCTGGAGTCCTTCGTGCGGCAGTACCCGCGCCTGTTCGTTCTGACCGGCGCCGGCGTCAGCACTGAATCCGGCATCCCGGACTACCGCGACGAGGACGGCGCCTGGAAGCGCCCGCAGCCCGTCACCTTCCAGTCCTTCATGGGCGACGAGGCCGTGCGCCGCCGCTACTGGGCGCGCAGCCTGGTCGGCTGGCGGACCATGAGCGGCGCGCGGCCCGGCCCGGCCCATGCTGCGCTGGCCGCGCTGGAGGCGGCCGGGCGCGTCGGCCTGCTGGTCACCCAGAACGTCGACGGCCTGCACGCGGCCGCCGGCAGCCGGCGCACCATCGACCTGCACGGCCGGCTCGACACCGTCGTCTGCATGGCCTGCGGCGCGCGGCATCCGCGCATCCGGCTGCAGCAGGAACTGCTGCGCCGCAACCCGGCCTGGGCCGCGCTCGAAGCCGGCGCCGCGCCCGACGGCGATGCGGACCTGGAGGGCCATGACTTCTCCGCCTTCGACGTGCCCGGCTGTCCGCACTGCGGCGGCGGCCCGCTCAAGCCGGACGTGGTGTTCTTCGGCGAAAGCGTGCCGCGCGACCGGGTGCAGGCGGTGCGCGACGGGCTGGCCGCGTCCGACGCGGTGCTGGTCGCCGGTTCGTCGCTGATGGTGTATTCGGGCCTGCGCTTCGTCCATGCGGCCGTCGAGCGCGGCCTGCCGGTTGCCTGCGTCAACCTGGGCTGCACGCGGGGCGACGAACTCTTCGCGCTCAAGGTCGAGGCCGCCTGCGGGCCGGCGCTGTCCGCGCTGGTCCATGCGCTGGACCGCCCGCGCGGCAAGAACTATCCGGGGGTGCCAGGCGAGGCCGGCTGATCGACCGTCGCAACCGGCGTGTGCTGCCGCCGCGCCAGCCGGCCGACGACCGGCTCCAGCGACAGCACCAGGAGCGCCAGCAGCGTGCTCAGCAGCGCCGTCATTTCCTGGCCCAGGCCGGCGGCCATGCCGATGGCCGCGGTGAGCCAGATGCCGGCTGCCGTGGTCAGCCCCTGGACACGGTGGTCTTCGCTGTGCTTGAGGATGGCGCCCGCGCCGAGGAAGCCGATGCCCGCCACCAGGCCCTGCACGACGCGGCCGATGTCGGCCCGGGCGATGCCCGACTGCTGCGAGACCAGCAGGAACAGCGCGGACCCCATGGCCACGAGCATGTGGGTGAGCACCCCCGCCGACTTGCCGCTGCGCTCGCGCTCCAGGCCCAGCAGGCCGCCGAGCAGGGCGGCGATGCCCAGCCGCAAGATCAGGCGGTGGTGCGTTCCACGTCGTCGATGTCGGAGAACTCGCCGGCCACCGTGGCGGCCACGCGGTCCATCCAGTCGACGCTCGTTATTGCAGTTGCCATAGCGGCACCGATTCTGCGGGGCCGGGGGGTATGGGTTGCAACAGCTGGTGACCGCTGCGGCAGCGCCTGCTACTTGGTGCCGAAGATGCGGTCGCCCGCATCGCCCAGGCCAGGGACGATGTAGCCGTGCTCGTTGAGCTCGCGGTCGATGGCGGCGGTGTAGATGGCCACGTCCGGATGGGCCTTGCGGAGCGTGGCCACGCCTTCGGGCGCGGCCAGCAGGCAGACGAAGGTGATCGACTGCGGATGGAGCTGCTTCAAGCGGCTGACCGCGGCGGCGGCCGAGTTGCCGGTGGCCAGCATCGGGTCCACCACGATCACGCCGCGCTCCTGCATCTCGGAGGGCATCTTGAAGTAGTACTCGACGGGCTGCAGCGTCTGGGGGTCGCGGTAGAGGCCGATGTGGCCCACGCGCGCACCGGGGATCACGTTGAGCATGCCGTCGAGAAAGCCGTTGCCCGCGCGCAGGATCGACACCAGCACCTGCTTCTTGCCGTCGATCACACGGCCGGTGGTGGTTTCGAGCGGCGTCTCGATCTCGATCTCCTGCAGGGGCAGTTCGCGCGTGACCTCGTAGGCCATGAGGCTCGCCAGTTCGCCGAGCAGGCGGCGGAAGCTGTTGGTGCTGGCGTCCTTGCGGCGCATCAGCGTGAGCTTGTGCTGGACCAGGGGGTGGTCGATGACGTGGACGTTGTTGTTGGAGGAGGTGGTGCTCATGGCGGTCGCGCAGGGAAGTCGGTAAACGACTTCGATTGTCCCCTACGAGCCGAGCCGCGATTGCCTGGCACTGCGCAGCCAGATCGTCACTCTGCCGACTGCCATCCCTGCGATTGCTCCGCCGAAGAGACCGTGCGGCAGACGCAGGTCCGTGGAACATGCGAGCGCTACGCCGAGGGCTGCGCCGGCGAGCGCGAACCAGGCGATCTAACCTTGGATCGAATGTGCAGTGGGAGCGCTTTTGGCGTTTGCTCGCGAAGGGCCGGACGGGTCAAACGCCCGGCGCGATGAACCGTGCGTAGCGCTCCAGATCCACATTCCCCCCGCTGATGATCACCCCCACCCGCGTGCCGCGGATGTCGGCCGTGCCATGCCGCGCGCCCGCAAAGGCCAGCGCGCCGGTGGGCTCGACCACGATCTTCATGCGCGCGGCGAAGAAGCGCAGCGCCTCGACCAGTTGCTCGTCGGTGGCGGTCAGCACGTCGTCGGCATGCTGGCGGATCAGCGCGAAGGTGAGTTCGCCCACCGACTGGGTCTGCGCGCCGTCGGCGATCGTCTGCGGCGTGGCGATGCGCACGATCCGGCCTGCGCGGAAGGACTGCTGCGCATCGTTGCCGGCCTCGGGTTCCACGCCGATCACGCGGCACTGCGGCGCCAGCCCCTGGGCCGCGAGCAGGCAGCCCGAGGTCAGACCGCCGCCGCCCAGCGGCACGAACAGGTAGTCGAGCGCGCCCACGTCCTCGAACAGCTCCAGCGCCGCCGTGCCCTGGCCGGCGATGACCTGCGCATGGTCGTAGGGCGGCACCAGCGTCAGACCGCGCTCTACGGCGATGCGCCGGGCGATGGCCTCGCGGTCCTCGGTGAAACGATCGTAGGTGACGACCTGGGCGCCGTATTCGCGCGTGGCCGCCATCTTGGTGGCCGGGGCATCGAGCGGCATGACGATGACGCTCGGGATGCCCTGCGTGCGCGCGGCCAGCGCGATGGCCTGGGCATGGTTGCCGGACGAGAACGCCAGCACGCCGGCGCGCCGCTGTTCGTCGCTGAACTGCGCCAGCGTGTTGTAGGCGCCGCGGAACTTGAAGGCACCGGTGCGCTGGAAGTTCTCGGCCTTGAAGAAGACCTGCGCACCCAGCTCCGCATCGGCCCAGGAGGAACGCAGCACCGGCGTGCGGTGCGCATGGCCCGCAAGCCGGCGGGCGGCGGCGGCGACGTCGTTGTAGGTGGGCAGGGCGGTCATGGCAGTCTCCTGGGGTATATGCCTGTAGCGTCCGAAAAACGCGCGCTGTGAGAGGGTCAGGGTGGGAGTATGGCGTTCACTTCTTGCCGAAGATGCCGCCCAGCACGCCGCGCAGGATCTGCCGGCCCGCCGAGGCGCCCAGGCTGCGCACGGCGGACTTGGCCATGGTCTGCACCAGCCCGTCGCGCTTGCCGCCGCGCGGGCCGGTGCTGCCGAACAGGATCTCGTTGAGGGCGCTGCCGCTGCTGCTGCTGCCGCCGCCGGCCGGCGCGGCGCCGGGCGCAGGCGCGGCCGGTGCCGCGGCGGCGCGGCCCTTGAGCACTTCGTAAGCCGATTCGCGGTCCACCGCCTTCTCGTAGACGCCGGCCACCAGTGAGCCGCCGATCAGCGCCTGGCGCTGCTGCGGCGTGACCGGGCCGATCTGGCTGCCGGGGGGCACGACGTAGGCGCGCTCGGTTTCGCCCGGGCGGCCCTTCTCGTCGAGCAGGCTGACCAGCGCCTCGCCTACGGCCAGCTCGGTGATGGCGCGCTCGATGTCCAGCCCCGGCTTGGCACGCATGGTGGTGGCCGTGGCCTTGACCGCCTTCTGGTCGCGCGGCGTGAAGGCGCGCAGCGCGTGCTGCACCCGGTTGCCGAGCTGGGCGAGCACCGTGTCGGGGATGTCCAGCGGGTTCTGGGTGACAAAGTACACGCCCACGCCCTTGGATCGCACTAGGCGCACCACCAGTTCGATGCGCTCCAGCAGCACCTTGGGGGCGTCGTTGAACAGCAGGTGGGCCTCGTCGAAGAAGAAGACGAGCTTGGGCTTCTCGGGGTCGCCGATCTCGGGCAGGTGCCCGAACAGCTCCGACAGCAGCCACAGCAGGAAGGTGGCGTAGAGCCGCGGCGCGTCGAGCAGCTTGTCGGCCGCGAGGATGTTGACCACGCCCTGGCCGTGGGAGGTCTGGAGCAGGTCGGCGATGTCGAGCATCGGCTCGCCGAAGAACCGGTCGCCGCCCTGCTGCTCGATCTGCAGCAGCCCGCGCTGGATGGCGCCGATGCTGGCGGCGCTGATGTTGCCGTACTCGGTGGTGAACTGCTTCGCGTTGTCGCCCACGTGCTGGAGCATGGCCCGCAGATCCTTCAGGTCCAGCAGCAGCAGGCCGTTGTCGTCGGCGATCTTGAAGACCAGGTTGAGCACGCCGGCCTGGGTGTCGTTCAGGTTGAGCATGCGCGCGAGCAGCAGCGGCCCCATGTCGGAGACGGTGGCGCGCACCGGATGGCCCTGTTCGCCGAACACGTCCCAGAGCGTGACCGGGCAGGCCAGCGGCTCGGGCGCCGGCAGGCCGCGCTCGGCCAGCGTGGCCGCGAGCTTGGCGCCGATAGCGCCGGCCTGGCTGATGCCGGTGAGGTCGCCCTTGATGTCGGCCAGGAAGACCGGCACGCCGATCTTCGAGAAGCCTTCGGCCAGGGTCTGGAGCGTGACGGTCTTGCCGGTGCCGGTGGCCCCGGTGACCAGGCCGTGGCGGTTGACCAGGGCCGGCAGCAGCAGGCATTCGACGGCGCCATTCCTGGCGACAAGGATCGGTTCGGCCATACAGGTTCCCGTGGTGCGGGCAAAAGTAAAATCCGGGTTGATTAAATCAGACTCGACAAGGAAAGTGCCATGGCTGGACACAGCAAATGGGCCAACATTCAGCACCGCAAGGGTCGCCAGGACGAGAAGCGCGGCAAGATCTGGACCCGCGTGATCCGTGAAATCATGGTGGCCGCCCGCGCCGGCGGCGGCGACCTGTCGGCCAACCCCCGCCTGCGCCTGGCGGTGGACAAGGCCAAGGCGGCCAACATGCCGGCCGACACCATCAAGCGCAACATCGACAAGGCCACCGGCAACCTCGAAGGCGTGAGCTACGAGGAGATCCGCTACGAGGGCTACGGCATCGGCGGCGCGGCCATCATCGTCGATACGGTGACCGACAACCGCGTGCGCACCGTGGCCGAGGTGCGCCACGCCTTCAGCAAGTACGGCGGCAACCTGGGCACCGAGGGCTCGGTGGCCTTCCAGTTCAAGCACGTGGGCCAGCTGGTGTTCGCCCCGGGCACGCCCGAGGACACGGTGTTCGAGGTCGCGCTGGAGGCCGGCGCCGACGACGTGGTCGCCGACGACGAAGGCGCCATCGAGGTGCTGACGCCGCCGGCCGCCTTCGAGGCGGTCCGGGCCGCGCTCGAAGCCGCCGGCTTCGAGCCTGCCGCCGCCGAGGTGACCTGGCGCGCCGAGAACACGATCGAGCTGGCCGGCGAGGACGCCGAGCGCATGCAGAAGCTGCTGGACGTCCTGGAAGACCTGGACGACGTGCAGGAAGTCTTCCACAACGCGAGTTTGTAAACCATGAGCCCCCACTCTCCGCACTGCGCGTCGTCGCTGCCCCCCGAGGGGGCCGGCCGCCTCCTAGAGACGGCTCGTTGGAGGCCGCGATGAAAGTCCTCGTCATCGGCGGCGGTGGCCGCGAACACGCGCTCGCGTGGAAGCTCGGCCGGTCGCCCAGGGTCAGCCGCGTCTACGTGGCGCCGGGCAACGGCGGCACCGCGCTGTCGGAGCGCTTCGACAACATCGACATCACCGAGCCCGCCGCGCTGCGCGCCTGGGCCGAAGAGCAGAAGATCGCGCTGACCGTCGTCGGCCCCGAGGCGCCGCTGGCCGCCGGCGTGGTCGACGAGTTCCGCAACCACGGCCTGCGCATCTTCGGGCCCACGAAGGCCGCCGCCCAGCTCGAAAGCTCCAAGGCCTTCTCCAAGGCCTTCATGGCCCGCCACGGCATTCCCACGGCCGGGTACCAGACCTTCACCGACCCGGCGCTGGCCCATGCCTACGTGGACGAGAAGGGTGCTCCCATCGTCGTCAAGGCCGACGGCCTGGCGGCGGGCAAGGGCGTGGTCGTGGCAACCACCCTGGCCGAGGCGCACCAGGCCATCGACTTCATGCTGGAGGGCAACAGGTTCGGCGTGGTCCACAACGCGGGCGGCGCCCGCGTGGTGATCGAGGAGTTCCTGCAAGGCGAGGAAGCCTCCTTCATCGTGCTGTGCGACGGCAAGAACGTGACCGCGCTGGCCACCAGCCAGGACCACAAGCGCCTGCTGGACGGCGACCAGGGTCCGAACACCGGCGGCATGGGCGCCTACTCGCCCGCGCCGGTGGTCACCGCCGATGTGCATGCCCGGGCCATGCGCGAGATCATCCTGCCGACCATCCGCGGCATGGAGAAGGACGGCATCCCGTACACCGGCTTCCTCTATGCCGGCCTGATGATCGACGCCCAGGGCCGCCCGAAGACGCTGGAGTTCAACTGCCGCATGGGCGACCCGGAAACCCAGCCGATCCTGCTGCGCCTCAAGAGCGACCTGTCGGACGTGCTGGCCGCCGCGGCCGATGGCAGGCTCGATCAGGTCGAGCTGCAGTGGGACCGCCGCACCGCGCTCGGCGTGGTGATCGCCGCCCACGGCTATCCGCTGGACCCGCGCAAGGGCGACGTCATCAACGGCCTGCTGGCCGAGGCTGACGACGCCGTGGTCTTCCATGCCGGCACCGCGCTGCGCGAGGACGGCAAGCTGGTCACCAGCGGCGGCCGCGTGCTCTGCGTGACCGTGCTGGCCGACAACGTGCGCCAGGCCCAGCAGCGGGCCTACGATGTGGCGCGCGGCATCCATTTCGACGGTGCGCAGTACCGGCGCGACATCGGCTTCCGTGCGGTGAAAGGCTGATCCTTGCCAGCCGCCATGACAACCCCCACCCCTGCGGATCCGCAGGCCGCCGAGGTCCGCGCCTGGCTCGAAGGCCTGCAGCGGCGCATCACCGATGCCGTCGCCGCGGTGGAAGCGGAGGCGGGCGGCGCTGCCCGCTTCGTCGTCGATCCGTGGGCCAAGGCGCCCGGCGAGCCACTGCAGGGCGACGGCGTCACCCGCATCCTCGAAGGCGGCGCCGTGTTCGAGCGCGCGGGCTGCGGCTTCTCGCACGTGCGCGGCGCGCGCCTGCCCCCCTCGGCCACGCAGCACCGGCCCGAACTGGCCGGCGCGCCGTTCGAGGCGATGGGCGTGTCGCTGGTGTTCCACCCGCGCAGCCCCTACGTGCCCACGGTGCACATGAACGTGCGCATGATCGCCGCGCTGCCCGCGGGCCGCGCGGCGGTGCGCTGGTTCGGCGGCGGCATGGACCTCACGCCGTACTACGGCTTCGAGGAGGATGCGGTGCACTTCCACACGGTCTGCCGCGATGTGCTGGCGCCGTTCGGCGAGGGCCTGTACCCGCGCTTCAAGGACTGGTGCGACGAGTACTTCCACCTGAAGCACCGCGACGAGCAGCGCGGTGTCGGCGGCATCTTCTTCGACGACTTCTCCGAGCTGGGCCAGGCCGGCAGCCTCGCGATGACGCAATCGGTCGGCGATGCCTTCCTCCGCGCCTACCTGCCGATCGTGCAGCGCCGCCGGCACCAGGCCTGGGGCGAGCGCGAGCGCGAATTCCAGCTCTACCGGCGCGGCCGCTACGTCGAGTTCAACCTCGTCTGGGACCGCGGCACGCACTTCGGCCTGCAGTCGGGCGGCCGCACCGAGTCGATCCTGCTGTCGATGCCGCCGCTGGCCGCCTGGGCCTACCGGCGTCCGGTGGAAGAGGGCTCGCCCGAGGCCGAACTGACGCGCCGCTTCCTCGTGCGCCGCGCATGGGTGTGAGCGCGCCGGTCCGGCGCATCGGCCTCTTCGGCGGCGCCTTCGATCCGCCGCACCTGGCGCACCGGGCGCTGGTGCAGGCGGCGTTGCAGCAGCTCGCGCTGGACCGCCTGCACGTCGTGCCGACCGGCCAGGCCTGGCACAAGGCGCGCACGCTGAGCCCGGCGGCCGAGCGGCTCGCGATGGCGCGGCTGGCATTCGGCGACCTGCCGGGCGTGGTGGTCGACGATCGCGAGATCCGCCGCGACGGCCCCAGCTACACCATCGACACGCTGGAGGAGCTGCAGGCCGAGCATCCGCGGGCCCAGCTGTTCCTCGTGATCGGCGCCGACCAGGCGGCGGCGCTCGGCAGCTGGCACCGGGCGGCCGACATCGTGCGCATCGCTATAATTTCGGTCGCTGCGCGGGCCGTACGGCCCGGCGCCGCGAATGCCTCCGTCGCCCCGTCGCTGGGCGCACGCCAAATCCCGCTGCAACTCCCCCCGCTCATCCACAGCGCCACCGACATCCGCGGCCGCGTCGCGGCCGGCCTCGGCATCGACCATGTGGTCGTGCCCGGCGTTGCGCGCTATATTGAACAACACCACCTCTACACGATCGCCTGATGACGACCAACGCCACCAAGTCCGAGGCCGCTGCCAAGAAAGACATCCAGAAGCTCCAGCGCGCCATCGTCGATGGACTGGAAGACGTGAAGGCCCAGGACATCCAGGTCTTCAACACCGAGCAGCTCTCGCCGCTGTTCGAGCGCGTGATCGTCGCCTCCGGCACCTCCAACCGCCAGACCAAGGCGCTGGCCTCCAGCGTGCGCGACGCCGTGCGCGAGGCGGGCTTCGCCAAGCCGCGCACCGAGGGCGAGGACAACGGCGAGTGGATCATCGTCGACTGCGGTTCGGCCGTGGTCCACGTCATGCAGCCGGCCATCCGCCAGTACTACCGCCTCGAAGAGATCTGGGGCGCCACGCCGGTGCGCCTGAAGGGCCCGGCCGTGTCCAGGAGGACGGCTTCGGACGAAGACGATGCTTCGCCCAGGCCGGCCCGCAAGGCGGCGGCCAGGAAGGCTCCGGCTGCCGCGAAGAAGGCCGCCGGCCGCTCCACCGTGACCAGCGCCTCGGGCCTGCGCACGTCGGACTACCGCAAGCTGCCGGACGCCGTGGAAGAAGAAGCCTCCCAGCCGGCGCGCAAGGCCGCGGCCAGGAAGGTACCTGCGGCGGCCGCGAAGAAGGCCGCAGCCGCCCCCGCCAAGGCACCGGCCCGCAAGACGGCCGCGGGCAGCGCCACCGCTGCCGCAGCCAGGAAGCCGGCAGCCAGGAAAACGCCGGCCAAGACTGTCGTGGTCAACAAGCCGGCCAAGGCTGCTGCCGCCAAGAAGGCACCCGCGGCCGCCAGCAAGGCCCCGGCCCGCAAGGCGCCTGCACGCGCGCGCTGATTCCCGGCCCCCGCCATGCGGCTGCTGATCGTCGCCGTCGGCCAGCGGGTGCCCGACTGGGCGCAGACGGCCTGGGACGACTATGCCAAGCGCTTTCCGCCTGAGCTGCGGGTGGAGCTCAAGGCCGTCAAGACCGAGCCGCGCGGCTCCAAGACGCTCGACACGCTGCTGGCCGCCGAACGTGAGCGCATCGAGGCGGCCATCCCGCGTGGCGCGCGCATCGTCGCGCTGGACGAACGCGGCGCCCACCTGACCACGGCCGCGCTGGCCCAGCGCCTGCGCGGCTGGCAGCTGGAGGGCGACGACGTCGCGCTCGTCATCGGCGGGCCCGACGGCTTGCAGCCGGCCTTCCGCGACGCTGCGCACGAGCGCATCCGGCTGTCCGACATGACCTTGCCGCATGTTTTTGCCCGCATACTCCTGGTAGAACAGCTCTACCGTGCTTGGTCCATCAACGCAGGCCATACATACCACAGGGAGTAATCCGCCAAGCTGCGTCGCAGGCCCCCTCTTTCTGGTGTGTGAAGGGGGAGCGACGCCAGCGCGGCGGGGCGGCCCTTGCGCGGCGGCTGCTGGCTTGGGTGGCACCAGTTTCAACGATCGTGCCCTATGACCCGACCCGACTTCGTCTATCTCGCCTCCCAGAGCCCGCGCCGCCGCCAGCTGCTGGAGCAGCTCGGCGTGCGCCATGAACTGCTGCTGCCCAATGCCGACGGCGATATCGCCGAGGATGCCGAGGCCATCGAGGAAGTGCTCGGCGGCGAATCGCCCGCGACCTACGTGGCGCGCGTCACCGGGCTCAAGCTCGATGCGGCCGCGGCCCGCCGCGTGCGCCGCGGGTTGCCGCCGGCGCCGGTCCTGTGCTCCGACACCACCGTGGCGCTTGGCCGGCGCATCTACGGCAAGCCCCAGGACGCAGCCGATGCCGCACGCATGCTGCGCGAGCTCTCGGGCACCACGCACCGCGTGCTGACCGCCGTCGCGGTGCAGCAGGGGCGCAGGCGCTTCGCAGCGGTCAGCGTCTCGCGCGTGCGCTTCGCCGGACTGTCGGCCGCGCAGATCCGTGCCTACGTCGCCAGCGGCGAGCCGATGGGCAAGGCAGGAGCCTATGCGGTGCAGGGCAGGGCGGCCGCCTGGATCGAGCACATCGCGGGCAGCTATTCGGGCATCATGGGCCTGCCGGCCTTCGAGACGGCGCAGCTCCTGCGCGCGGCCGGCATCAAGGTCTAAATGCAGCACGACATCCTCATCAACTGGTCGCCGCAGGAGACCCGCGTGGCCGTCATCGAGAACGGCGCGGTGCAGGAACTGCACCTGGAGCGCACGCTCGAACGCGGCCGCGTCGGCAACGTCTACCTCGGCAAGGTCTCGCGCGTGCTGCCGGGCATGCAGTCGGCCTTCATCGAGATCGGCCTGGAGCGCGCGGCCTTCCTGCACGTGGCCGACGTCTGGCAGCGCCAGGAGGGCGGCGAGCCGCCGGGCTGGGCCCGCAAGGGCGAGCCGCAGGTGCCGATCGAAAAGCAGGTGTTCGAAGGCCAGGCGCTCATGGTGCAGGTCATCAAGGACCCGATCGGCACCAAGGGTGCGCGGCTGTCCACCCAGATCAGCATCGCCGGGCGGCTGCTGGTCTTCCTTCCGCAGGACGACCACATCGGCGTGTCGCAGAAGATCCCGCCGGCCGAGCGCGACGCGCTGCGCGCCCGGCTGCAGACCCTGGCCGGCGACAAGGCGGCCGGCGGAGGCGGCGGCTTCATCCTGCGCACGAACGCGGAAGATGCCTCGGACGCGGAACTGGCCGAGGACATCGCCTACCTGCGCAAGACCTGGGCGCGCATCCGGGAGGCTGCGCTCAGGCGCCCGGCCGGCTCGCTGCTGCACGAGGACCTGAACCTGCTCCAGCGCGTGCTGCGCGACCTGGTGGCCGAGGACACGCAGACCATCCGCATCGACTCGCGCGAGCAGTACGACCGGCTGCGCGACTTCGCCCGCGAATTCATGCCGGCCAGCGCGGCGCGCCTGCAGCTCTACAAGGGCGAGCGGCCGATCTTCGACCTGTATTCGGTGGACGAGGAGATCGCCCGCGCGCTCGGCCGGCGGGTCGACCTGAAGTCCGGCGGCTACCTGATCGTCGACCAGACCGAGGCGCTGACCACGATCGACGTGAACACCGGCGGCTACGTCGGCGCGCGCAACTTCGACGACACCATCTTCAGGACCAACCTGGAGGCGGCGCAGGCCATCGCGCGCCAGCTGCGGCTGCGCAACCTGGGCGGCATCATCGTGGTGGACTTCATTGACATGGTGCGCGAGGACCACCAGGCCGCGGTGCTGTCCGAATTCCGCAAGCAGCTTGCGCGCGACCGGGTCAAGACCACGATGTCCGGCGGCTTCTCGCAGCTCGGCCTGGTCGAGATGACGAGGAAGCGCACCCGCGAATCGCTGGCCCACCAGCTCTGCGAGCCCTGCGAGGCCTGCGGCGGCGCCGGCCAGGTCAAGACGCCGCGCAGCGTGACCTACGACATCCTGCGCGAGATCCTGCGCGAGGCGCGCCAGTTCAACCCGCGCGAGTTCCGCGTCGTGGCCTCGCCGCGCGTGGTCGAACTTTTCCTCGACGAGGAGAGCCAGCACCTTGCGGGCCTGTCGGACTTCATCGGCAAGCCGATCTCGCTGCAGGCCGAGGCGGCGATGGGTCCGGCGCAGTACGACATCGTGCTGTTCTGATCGGGGGAGGGCGCTGCGGGAGCCCGCCGGCTCAGCCTCTGCGCCGCGGGGCGCCACCCGGTCCGCGCGCCGCTGCACGCCGCCGGCGCAGGCGCGTTCTTGCGCCCCAGACGAGCAATGCCGCCACGGCAAGCACCATCGCCGGCGCCATAGAGGGCTGCACTCTGGCCAGGAAGGGCTTGGCGCCGCCCTGGCGCGCCCGGCGCACGTCCGCTTGCGTCACCTGCACGTCCGGGTTGCCGTATTCCTTCAGTACGCAGTTGGCGATCAGTTCGATCTGCCGGTCGGACAGCGGATTGACGTAGGACTTCCCGTCGAAGCGCGGCATCAGGATTTCATTGCCGCCGACCTTGCGTTCGACGCCGTACAGGATGACGGCGATCAGGTTGTCGGCGCGCGCCGCGCCGGTGGCCGTGTTGTGCGACAGCGAGGGATAGACCTGCCCCGCGCTGCCCTTGCCGTCGGGCGCATGGCAGCTGGCACAGTTCCCGCTGAACAGGGCTTCGCCGGTCTTGAGGCTGTCGCGCTCGCTCTGGCCGTCGCGCCCGCGTAGCCAGGGCTCGCTGCTCCTTTGCGTTCCATGGCCGAAGCGCGGCTTGGCGCCCGCGTCCCTTTCCTCGGAGGCGCGGCCGCCCTCCTGTCCCGGCACGGTGCGCAGGTAGGCGATGATGGCGTCGATGTCCTCGTCGCGCAGGTACTGCAAGCTGTTGGTGACCGCTTCGGCCATGGCGCCGGCGGCCTGGCCCTTGCCTTCCGCGCGGCCGGTCTTGAGGTATTCCCGCAGCTCGGCGTTGCTCCAGGCGCCCACGCCGTGCACGGGATCGGCCGTGATGTCGGGCGCCCACCACGGCCCCAGCGGCGCGCCGGTCAGCGCCGCGCTGTTCCTCTGCGCCATCAGGAAATTGCGCGGCGTGTGGCAGGTGCCGCAGTGGGCCAGGCCGTTGACCAGGTAGTTGCCGCGGTTGACCTGCGGGCTCTGGCCCGGATCGGGCTGGAACGGTTTGCGGTCGACGAACACCAGGTTCCACAGCGCCATCACCGGACGGATGTTGAACGGGAACGGCAGCCGGGTGCCCGCCGCCGGCGCGTCCACCGGCGCCACGCCTTGCTGGAAGTAGACGTACAGGTCGTGCACGTCCTCGTCGGTCATCCTGGCGTAGCTCGTGTACGGCATGGCCGGGTACAGCCGGCCGCCGTCGGCGCGCACGCCCTCGCGCAGCGCGCGGGCGAACTGCGGCTCGGTGTAGTTGCCGATGCCCGCCGTCTTCGACGGCGTGATGTTGGTGGCGAAGATCGTTCCCAGCGGCGACTCGATGCCGTAGCCGCCGGCGAACGGCTTGCCGCGCGGCGCCGTGTGGCAGGCGGCGCAGTCCGCCGCGACCGCCAGATAGCGGCCGCGGTCGAGCGTGCCCCGATCGCCCTGTCCGGCCGCACCCGCCGGCATCGGCGGCTTGTCCAGCGATTGCGTCTGTGCCATGGCCGGCATGGCGCGCAGCGCGCCGCACAGCGCCAGCAGCGCGGCGGTTGCGCATGAATGCTGCAGCGGCGTCTTCATGTGCGCTGCCGTGCCAGCGAGCGGGCGATGTCGTCGGCCGCGCGCAGGCCCAGGGCGGCCATGCTCAGCGTGCTGTTGACCACGCTGGCGGAGGGCATCGCACCGCCGCCGGGCAGCCACAGGTTGGCATGGTCGTGGGCGCGGCAGTTGCCGTCGACCACCGAGTCGCGGGGATCGCTGCCCATGATGGTGCCGCCCATGATGTGGTTGTTGGCATTGAGGCTCTGCGTGATGTTGAACTCCACCGCGCCGAACAGGCTGCCGATGTGTTCGAGCTGCTTTTTCGCCGCCTCCGCCCCCTTGCGCACGTAGTCGCCCACGTCGTAGTAGATGTCCGGGCAGGCCAGGCCCAGGGGATCGCGGCGTGTCGTGCTCAGCGTCAGGCGGTTGTGCTGCCCGGGCAGCGGCTCCAGGCTGATCGAGAAATCCACGCCGAAGATCGCGCGCCGGCGGATCTCCTCGTCCAGCGCCTTGCCCACCAGCCCCATCTTCAGCGCCTGCTGCGTGGCCGGCGCGACGCGGCTGATGTTGTTGAGGATCATCTTGTTGGCCGAGTATTCGGAGCGGAAGGCGCCGTCGCGCGGCCCGACCAGGCAACTGCTCTGCGCCGGCCCGCGGCCGGTCCAGATCGGCTCGCGCGCGAGGAAGGTGCAGTGGAAGCCCGAATGGTCCATCATGTTGCGCCCGACCTGGTCCGACGAATTGGCGATGCCGCGCGGGTTGGCCGCGTTGGCCGCCAGCAGCAGCAGCCGCGGCGTCTCCACGCCGTTGCAGGCCAGCACGAACATGCGCCCCCGGGCTTGGTGCGACTGCCGCCGGGCGTCGTACCAGTGCACGGCCGTCACGCGGTTGCCGGCGTCGGTGTCGAGCCTGTAGACCACCGCCTGGGCCAGCACCTTGGCCCCCTTCTCCTCGGCGTACTGCACATGGTGGATGCCGTTGTACATCGCGCCGATGGGGCAGATCGGCTGGCAGTTGTTGTTGCCGCAGCAGGTGGGCCGGCCGCGCCAGGGCCGCGTGCTGCGGCCCTGCGGAATCGGCACCGAGCGGTAGCCGTGCGGATTGACGATCTCGGCCACGCGCCGGTCGCCATGGTTCCACGGCACCATGTCCATCGGGTACGGCCTGCTGCGCTCGGCAGGCGACTGCAGCGCCGGGTCGTTCGGCCCGGCCACGCCCATTTCCTCCTCGGCGCGGCAGTAATAGGGCTCCAGTTCTTCGTAGCTGATCGGCCAGTCGCGCCCCACACCATAGGTGGAGCGCATCTTCAGGTCCACCGGCAGATGGCGCCAGCAGGATGCGGCCCAGTGCCAGGTGGTGCCGCCCACCGCACGCAGGTAGCCCTGCTGGAAGCCCGCGCCGTCCGGCCCCGACAGGCCGACGTAGTTGTTCTTGGGAAAGTAGAGCGGCGCCGGCGCCAGCGGCGACTGCGGATACAACCCCTGGTAATCGGAGCCGAGCCGGTTCTCGAAAGGCATGTTGCGCCAGTTCTCGACCACCTGGCCGCGGTCCAGGCGCAGCCCGTAATCGAGCATGAGCACCGCATGGCCGGCGCCTGCCAGCTGGTCGGCGATCATCGCGCCGACCACACCGGTGCCGACGATCACCACGTCGGCCTGCGCGTCGCCGTTGGCGTCGAACGTCACTGCGCGAGCGCCTGCCTTGCCTGCTGCCACGGTGTCACCTCTGCCTTGCGGCGGTCATGGGCGGGTTGAATTCTTCGGTTCGGGAATGCCGGTGGTCGCCGGCGGCGGCGCCTTGGACACCTCCGGCGCGGAGACGCCGGCCTCGGGCGGCGCCTTCGTCCACCACTGCGGACCGTAGTTGCAATAGGTGGGCACCACCTGGCCGTCCGCGACGGTGCGGTACATCAGCGCCTCGGCATACGACACCACGGCGGCATCCTTGCCGGCGCCTACCGTGCCCGTGTACCAGGCCGACACCACGGCCAGCGCCAGATCGCGCAGCCCCGCGTCGCCCGCGGCCGCGAGCAGCGCTGCGGCAGCAGGCAGCGGCTGCGTCCCGCCGGGCCCGGTCAGCGTGGCAAGGTGGTCGTCGAAGGCGGGGAATTGCCGCCGCAGCGCCGCCTCGATGCGCGCGCCGGTGACCGCATCGAGGTCGGCATGCTCGGTGATGCCCTGGGAGAAGCGCATGAACCTCGGCGATACCTCCCGAGTCGGCCATCCCGTCGCCGGGGCGGCCTGCGATGGCGTCTGGGCGATGCCTGCGGCCAGCGTTGCGCGCCACAGCGGAGTGCTCCACCACCGGCCCGTGGCGAGCACGGCCACGCCGGCCAGAAGCCGGCGGCGGTTGGCCGACGAAGGAGAGGGTTTGCGGGGCATTCTCGTTCTGTGCAAACGACAGCAGGGAGCATCCCCGCCGGCAGCCACCAGACGATCGGCGCCTGCCTGCACGCCTGCGGGCCGGGCCGGTTCCCTTGTCGATGTAGGACGGCGCGGATTCGCGCCGGCGTGCCGCGCGGCGAAAAGCAGCGTCGGAGGAAGCGGCGCGGCCAGCCGGCCCCGCCGCAGACCGGCTTCCTTCTTCTCTTCAGTAGATGGCGGGTTCGCCGGACGACGGCCTGCCGGCAGTCCGCAGGAAGTCCATGTCGCAGCCCTGGTCGGCCTGCAGGATGTGCTCGGTGAACATCGCGCCGTAGCCGCGTTCGAAGCGCGCCGGCGGTGCCTGCCAGCGGGCGCGGCGGCGCGCGATCTCCTCGTCGCTCACCGCCCAGTGGATGCGCCGGCCCGGCACGTCCACCGTGATGGTGTCGCCGGTCTCGACGAGCGCAAGGTTGCCGCCGACGAAGGCCTCGGGCGCGACGTGCAGCACGCAGGCGCCGTAGCTGGTGCCGCTCATGCGCGCATCGCTGATGCGCAGCATGTCGCGCACGCCCTGCTTCACCAGCTTCAGCGGCACCGGGACCATGCCCCACTCGGGCATGCCCGGCCCGCTCCGGGGGCCGGCGTTGCGCAGCACGATGACGTGGTCCTCGGTCACGTCGGCCTCGGGATCGTCGAGCATCGTTTTGAGGCTCGGATAGTCGTCGAACACCAGCGCCGGGCCGCTGTGGCGCAGGAACTTCTCGCTCATGGCGCTGGGCTTGATGACGCAGCCGTCGGGCGCGAGGTTGCCGCGCAGCACGGCCAGCGAGCCTTCGGCATAGACCGGCCGGTCCAGCGGCCGGATCACCTCGTCGTTGTAGACCGTGGCTGCCGCGATGTTCTGGCCGATGGTGGTGCCGGCCACGGTGCGCTCGTCCAGGTGCAGGTGCGGCGCCAGGCGCTGCATCAGCGCCGGCAGGCCGCCGGCGTAGTGGAAGTCCTCCATCAGATAGGCGCTGGTGCCGTTGGGCCGGATGTTGGCGATCACCGGCACCTCGCGGCTGAAGCGGTCGAAGTCCTCCAGCCCCACGTCGTAGCGCCCGGCGCGGCGGGCCATGGCGATCACGTGGATGATGGCGTTGGTCGAGCAGCCCATCGCCATCGCGACCGTGATGGCGTTGAGAAACGCGTTGCGGGTCTGGATGGCGGCCGGGCGCAGGTCCTCGCGCACCAGCGCCACGATGCGCCGGCCGGCCTCGGCGCTCAGGCGCTGGTGGCCGGCATCGACCGCCGGCACGCTCGAAGCGCCGGGCAGCGCCATGCCCAGCGCTTCGGCGATCGCGGTCATGGTGCTGGCCGTGCCCATGGTCATGCACGTGCCGGGGCTGCGCGCGATGCCGCTGATGACCGCGTCCCAGGCTTCCTCGGTCAGGATGCCGGCGCGCCGGTCGTCCCAGTGCTTGAAGGCGTCCGAGCCCGAGCCGAGCGTGGCGCCGCGCGCATTGCCGCGCAGCATCGGCCCGGCCGGCAGGAAGATCGCCGGCACGTCGGCGCTGGTGGCGCCGAGCAGCATGGCCGGCGTGGTCTTGTCGCAGCCGCCCATGAGCACCACGCCGTCGACCGGATAGCAGCGGATCATCTCCTCCACTTCCATCGCCATCAGGTTGCGGTAGAGCAGGGCGGAGGGTTTGACCAGCGCGTCGTTGAGCGACATGGTCGGCATCTCCAGCGGAAAGCCGCCGGCCTGCAGCACGCCGCGCTTGACGTCTTCCACGCGCTGGCGGAAGTGCATGTGGCAGGGGTTGTATTCCGACCAGCTGTTCATGATCGCGATGACCGGCTTGCCTTCCCAGTCGGCGCGGTCGTAGCCCATCTGCATGATGCGGCTGCGGTGGTTGAAGGTGCGGAAGTCGTTGTTGTCCAGCCAGCGCTGGCTGCGCAGTCGTGCGGGTGGGGCCATGTCTCGTTCCTTGTCGTGGGGATGAAAATGGATCAGGGGGTATGGGCCGCTGGTGCTTTCCATGCAACGACTGCCTGGAGCAGCCCCCGGGTGTATCCGAGCGCGAAGGACATGAAGCGTTCGCGGCCCTCGTCGATGTCGCTGACCGGCACGTGGTCGGGGCACAGCGGGCCGCGGTAGCCGCCGCGCTAGTAGGCGCGCAGGGCTTCGAGCATGTCCACGTCGCCCTCGTCGGGGAAGACCTCCTGGAAGTCGAGGTAGCCGCCGCGGATGTTGCGGAAGTGGACCATGAAGATCCGGCCGGTGGATGCGAACTCCTCGATCACCGGGACCATGTGGCGGCCCGGCTCGCGGAACATCTCGGCCACCGTGCCCTGGCAGAAGTTCAGACCGTGGTTCGGGCTGGACGACAGCGCGAGGAAGCGGCGGATGCCGTCGGCCGAGCCGACCACGTGCTCGATGCCGTTGAGCCCGCCGACGGGGTAGGCCGGGTCGTGCGGATGGCAGGCCAGGCGCACGCCGGCGGCATCGGCCGCCGGGACAAGGCCTTCGACCAGGAACTCGATCGCGTTCCACCCGGCCTGCGCGGTCACCGGAGGCACCTCGCGCGCCATCTTCTGGCCGCACAGCGCGGCCGATGCGCTGCCGCCCTCGTCCTGGTTGCTCGGGTAGCCGACGCCCCAGTACGAATGCTTGCGGTCGTCCTCGGGCCGGTACTCGGCATGGACGAAGCTGGAGTTGCGCGCGCCGCCGCGGCCCGGCTTGAGCGCGGTGCGGGTGATGCCCACCATCTGCACGTTGTACTTGAGGCAGGTGATGCCGGCGTCGGCCGCCTTGCGGATGTTGTCGGCCAGCACGTCGCGCTGGCGGCGCGCGCTGTCGATGTCGACCAGCGAGTCGAGCAGGATGGAGCCGACGTCGAGCGCGAAGACGTCGATCTTCAGGCCGAAGCCTTCGACCCATCGGCGGTAGTCGCGCAGCCTGGCGGCGTCCCAGGCGGTCACGCCGCCCTGGGCCGACACCAGTTCGGTGCCGCGGTTGTCGAGCACGACGTGCTCGACGCCCAGCTGGGTGGAGAGTCGCAGCCGGCGTTCATCGGGGTTGAGGAGTTGTTCGCTGATGTACACGGGCGATGTTTCGGGACATGTCGATGGACACGTGTCCATTATGGAGGCCGCGGCACCGGCGGCAAGCCGGGAAGCGCCGGCCCGGCCGCCTGCTGCGCCACAATTCCCACGGGCTGGAACAACCCGGGACCGCATGGCGCCCCTTCGGCCCGCGGCTTTCCGCCAGCGCCTACCGTTCGACCCGCCATGCCTTCCAACCCTTCTTCCGGCCGCGTCCGCATGAGCGACGTGGCCCGCGCCGCCGGCGTGGCCCGCGTCACCGTCTCGCGGGTGCTCAGCGACCCCGGCAGCGTGGCGCCCGAGACCCGCGCGGCGGTCCTCGCGGCCGTAGCGCGCCTGGGCTACGTGCCCAACCTCAACGCCGGCACGCTGGCGTCGAGCCGCTCGCGCATCGTCGGCGCGATCCTGCCCACGCTCTCCAATGCCTGGTTCGCCGAGACGGTCGACGGGCTGTCGGTCGCGCTGTCGCAGGCCGGCTACCAGTTGCTCGTCGGCCAGACCCGCTACGACGACGCGGAAGAGGAGCGGCTGGTCGGCGCCTTCGTCGGCCGCCGCGTCGAGGCCATGGTGCTGGTCGGCACGACGCATGCGCCGGCCGTGTGCGAACGGCTGCGGCGGGCCGCCGTGCCGGTCGTCGAATGCTGGGACCTGAGCGATGCGCCGATCGACATGGTGGTCGGCTTCTCCAACCGCGCCGCCGGCATGGCCGTGGGCCGCCACCTGTGGGCGCGCGGCTGCCGGCAGCTGGCCTTCGTCGGCTCGGAGGAGGGCCGCTCGCGCCAGCGGCTGCAGGGCCTGCGCGAGGCGGTCCGGGCCGAGGGCGGCGATGGCGAGGCGGTAGCGGTGCACCTGGTGCAGCCGCCGTCCTCCATCGCCGACGGTGCCGGTGCGGTCGCGCAGTTGCTCGCCGGGCGGCCCGGCATCGACGGGGTCTTCTGCAGCAACGACACGCTGGCGCTGGGCGTGCTGGACGCCTGCCGCCGCCAGGGCCGGGCGGTGCCCGACCGGCTGGCCGTGGTCGGCTTCTCGGACCTGCCGGTGGCGGCTGTCGCCGTGCCGGCGCTGACCACCGTACGGGTCAACGCCCGGGCGCTGGGCGAGCGCGCCGGCGAACTGCTGCGCGCGCGCCTGCTCGACGGCGGCGCCGCCGCGCCGGCGCCGCAGGTGCACGACCTGGGGTTCGAACTCGTGGTGCGCGAGAGCGCCTGAGCTAGATGGCCAGCTCGAACAGCCGCCCCGACAGCGGCGCATTGGCCAGCGCATCCAGCGCCACCGGCTGGCGCGCCGAGGTCACGTAGAGCCGCCGGCCGTCCGCACCGCCGACCTCCACGCCGGTGGGGCAGGGCACGGGCAGGCCGATCACGCCGTCGAGGCTGCCGTCGGCGGTGATGCGCACCACGCTCCAGCCGTCCTGCAGCGCGGTCCAGATGCCGCCTTCGGCGTCGAAGGCCAGGCCGGCGATGCGGCCCGAGCCCTTGGGCACGGTGGCGAGGCGCCGCACCGCCGTGCTGCCGGGGCGCAGCAACAGGATGCTGCCGGAGGCCGGGGCCGCGGCATAGAGCGTTTCTTCCGCCGCGTTCCAGCGCAGGCAGGAGGCGGGCTCGGCCAGCCGCCACTGCCCCTCCAGCCCCTCCTCCGGGCTCCAGGGGCCGATGGCGCTGCCGCCGTCGGGCGTGGCCGCTGCGATCCAGACGCGGCTGCCGCCGGCATCGGCGCAGACGGCCTGGACCGTGCCGTCGAACCAGCCTTCCACCGGCGCGGGAGACGCCGCGCCGCGCGGGTCGACCGTCGCCCGCCACGCCCTGGTCGTGCACCAGCCAGATGCCGCCGTCGGGCCGCGGCAGTAGCCCGGTGATCGGCCGCTCGGCCAGCGCCAGCTGCCGGTCGGCGCCGCCTTCGTCGCAGCCATGCAGCGACGGGGCGAGCGCGTCGGCCCAGAACACAGCGTGCGCCGCCGCGGGCACCAGTGCGGATGCGCGCCGTGGAAGGCCCACTGGCCCGGCACGGCCTGCACCACGGCATCGCCGTCCACCGGGCGGCTGGCCTGCAGCTGCGGGCCCACGCGCCGGGCGGCCTCGGCCACCTCGGGGCCCAGCAGCTCGACGCGCTCGGGCGTGAGCCGCCAGGCCGGGCCGGCCACGCTGATGGCGCCGCGCACGCGGCCCGCCGTGTCCACCACCGGCGCGCCGACACAGCCCACGCCGACCACGATCTCCTCGTCGTCAATCGGATAGCCGCGCGCGGCGGTGATCTTGAGCTCGGCCTGCAGGCGGCGGCGGTCGGCGATGGTGTGCTGCGTCAGCGGCTTGGGCGTGACGTCGCGCACGATGGCGTCGCGCTCGGCCGGGTCGAGCGCCGACAGGATCGCCTTGCCCTGGCTGGTGCAGTAGACCGGTTTGCGCTGGCCCAGCACCGCGTTGCTGCGCAGGCTGTGCGCGCCGTCGCAGCGCTCCAGGCTCACCACCTCGGCGCCGTCGAGCGCGGTCAGGTACGAGGTCTCGCCGGTCAGGTCGCGCAGCTCCAGCGCGGCGGCGGCCATCAGGTCTGGCATGGTGTAGACCTGGCCCGCCATCTCGAAGCGGCGGAACCCCAGGCAGTACACCCGCCGCAGCGAGTCGCGGCGCACCATGCCGCGGTCCACCAGCGTGGCCAGCAGCCGGTAGGCGGTGGTGCGCGGGATGGCCAGCCGTTCGGCCAGCGCGCTCTGGCTCAGGCCGTGCGGCTCCGAGCCGATGGCGTCGAGGATGTTGAAGGCTTTTTCCAGCGTGTGGCTGCTGTCGCTGGCGCGCGCGGCCGCTGCGGGGCGGGCGGAGGGGGTGTGCATGGCTTTGTCCCGGATATTGGGACTCGCATGGCGCGAGCCCGAGGGCCGCATTTTGATTTCGGAGCGTTTGAAATAGCATGCCTCTCGGTGTTGCGCATGGATATTCACGCCGCCGAAATCCCACTTCCCGGGAATACCTGATGGCCCCCGATGGTCCTGCTACCGCACCTCTGTCCCCTTCACTTCAGCTATTGCCATGACCGCCTCCCCGAACGCCCCGCTCAAGGCGATTCCCCAGCGCGCTCATGCGCCCTTCGTGCCGGATTCGGTGCTCGACCGCCTGGCCCGGGTGACCAGCGGCTCGCTGACCGCGCAGCTCTACACCAAGGGCTTCCGCCAGCCGGTGCTGCATGGCCTGAAGCCGCTCAACAGGAAGATCAAGCCCTTCGCCGGCCGGGCCTACACCATGCGCTTCATCCCGGCGCGCGAGGACGTCGACGTCTACGGCAACCTGACCGTCGAGCCCTCGGCCGACAACCTGCAATGGGTCGGCGTCGAGCAGCTCGAACCGGGCCATGTGCTGGTGATCGACAGCAATAAGGACGGCCGCGCCGCATCGAAGGGCAACATGCTCATCACCCGCATGATGATGCGCGGCGCCCGCGGCGTGGTGACTGACGGCAGCTTCCGCGACGGCACCGAACTGGCCGCGATGGACTTCCCCGTCTGGTCCACCGGCGTCACCGCGACCACCCGCCTGTCGTACCACCATGTGGCCGACCTGAACGTGCCGATCGGCTGCGCCGGCGTGGCCGTCTACCCGGGCGACGTGATCCACGGCGACGGCGACAACATCACCGTGGTGCCGGCGCACCTGGCTGAGGAAATGGCCGACCTGTGCGAAAAGCGCGACGACATCAAGGACTACCTCGCCCTGCGCGTGCAGACCGGCGAGGCGCTCTGGGGCCTGTACCCGCCGAGCGACGCCACGCGCCAGCAGTACAAGGACTGGGTGGCCGCCGGCCGCCCCCCGATCGCCCCGGCGAAGCCCGCCGGTTCGCACTGAACGCCCCCTCCGTCCGCAGGAGCCCTCATGAGCATCACCGACCACACTCGCCTACTAAGAGGCGCTGATCCGCCGCTACTTCGCCGCCTGCAACGCCGCCGACTACCAGGCGCTGGTCGACAGCTTCACGCCCGACGCGGTGCACTACTTCCCGACCGGCCTGCCCGAGGTGCCCTGGCGCGGCGCCGACACCATCGCCAGGAAGTTGATCTGGTGCGTCGAGACGCTGAGCTCGCAGTGGACCATCGAGCGCATCGTGGTCAGCCATGACAAGCCTGAGGCGGTGATCGAGTGGACCCACTGGAAGAACAAGTCCGGCACCGCGCTGCGCGGCGCCGAGTGGTACGAGTTCCGCGACGGCCGCATCGCCGAGATCCGCGCCTACTACGTGTCGCCGGCCGACAAGTCGGTCGCGATCAACGAGCTGGTGGACTTCGACTACGCCGGCCGCAACTTCCACCTCAAGAGCGAGTGAGCGATGGCCATCGATAGCAGCAACAGCAGCAGCCCGGCCGTGGCCGGCCGCATTCGCCACGTCGTGCTGTTCCGCCGCAAGCCGGACGTGCCAAAGAACGAGGCGCTGGAGAAGTCGCTGGCCGACCGCATGACCGCGCTCGGCGCGCAGATCCCGGCCATCCGCGCCTGGCTGGTGGCAGCCAACGAGCTGGTGCGCCCGATCAGCTGGGACTACGTGCTCGAATCGGAAGTGGACGACGCCAAGGCGCTCGACGCGTACCTGTTCCACCCGCTGCACCAGGCGCTGATCGCCGACCTGAAGCCGTACTTCGAATGGGCGGCCGTGGATTACACGACCTGATGGCCGCACGCCGTATCCATGGGGTATAAGCCCACAGTGCTTTGCAATCAAACGCACTGTAGGTATACCCTAATTGATGTCTTTTCTCCCATGCGGCGGGACAGACCAGAGGACTGCACTGCGAACTGGTGCAAACCCGATGTCCAGGGTGCAAAGGGCTGTTCTAAGGTGGCGGCGCTACCACGCCACCACCTGCGGCGCCGATGTGCGTCCGGGCTTGAAGAAAGGAGGCTTTCCATGCAACGTACGCTTCGGGCCGCAGCGGCGGCGGCCGTCGCTGCGGCCTGTCTGGCCGCACAGGCCGGCACCTTCGTCTACGTGTCCAATGCCGAGGACGGCACGATCTCCGGCTACCAGATCGACGGCGCAGCCGGCTGCCTGCTGCCGCTGGCCACCACGACCGCTGGCGCCCTGGTGATGCCGCTGGCGCTCAGTCCCAACGGCCGCTATCTCTATGCGGCGGTGCGGTCGCAGCCGTACTCGGCGGTCAGCTACCGCATCGATGCGCGCACGGGCGCGCTCGACCGCCTGGCCACGGCCTCGCTGCCCGAGAGCATGGCTTACCTCTCGATCGACCGCACCGGCCGCTGCCTGTTCGGCGCATCGTTCGGCGGCGATGTGGTCAGCGTCAGTGCGATCGGGCCGCAGGGGGTGGCGCAGGGGCAGGCGCTGCAGGTCATCCGCACCGGCCGCCATGCGCATTCGATCGTGCCGGATGCGACCAACCGCTTCGTCTACGTCGGCAACCTCGGCGTGCACCGCGTGCTGCAGTTCGCCTTCGACGAGCGCAGCGGCGCGCTCACGCCGATCGGTGAGGGCTTCGTGCCGGCGGTTGATGGATCAGGACCGCGGCATTCGGCGCCGTCGCCCGACGTCCGGTACCTCTACGTCCTGGGCGAGCTGTTCGGCACCGTCACGATCTATACCTTTGACCGGGCCACCGGCGCGCTCACGCGCGGCGCTTCGGCCGACGGCGTGCCCGAGCGCTACCGGCTCGAAAAGGGCCTCATCCGCCCGCCGCTGGGTCAGGGGGAAAAGGTGGACCACACGCCGCGCATCTGGGCGGCCGACATCAAGATCACGCCCGACGGCCGTCACCTCTACACCACCGAGCGCACCAGCAGCACCGTCACCGCCTACCAGGTCGACCCGGCCAGCGGCCGGCTCACGCGCCAGGCCACCATCGAGGTCGAAAAGCAGCGGCGCGGCATCGCCATCGATCCGCGTGGCCGCTGGCTCGTCGTGGCCGGCGAGAAGAGCGCCGAGGTCGGCCTCTACGCGATCGATCCGGCGACCGGCGCGCTGCGTCGCACCGCCGGCGCGCCGGCAGGCAAGTGCGCTAACTGGGTGGAGATCGTCGACACGGAGTGAGTGCAAACCACGCCGTCGTTGCACGCCGGGCGACGTGGTTTCGACCCTCGAACATCAACGCACGTGTTCACGGCTGCTTGCCGAACTCTACGAAGTCCGCGCGCCGGGCGACGGCCTGCTCGCTCAGCGAGAAGCCCAGGGCCGGCCGGTCGGAGATGTGCATGCGGCCGTCCTTGAGCTGCATCTGCTCGTTGAACAGCGGGCCAAGCCATTCGAAGTGCTCCAGCCACGGCTCGATCGGATAGGCGGCCGCGAGGTGCGGGTGGATTTCCATCGCGAAGTGCGGTGCCAGCTTGCGGCCCTTGAACGCACTCAGCGCCATGATCTCCAGGAACGGCGTGATGCCGCCCACGCGCGGCGCGTCGGGCTGGATGAAGTCGCTGCCCTCGGCCAGGATCAGCTGCGCATGCTCGCCGGCGCTGGTCAGCATCTCCCCGGTGGCGATCGCCGTGTCGAAGCGCGCGGCCAACTGGGCATGGCCATCGAAGTCGTAGGCGTCCAGCGGCTTCTCAATCCAGGTCAGGTCGAAGTCCTCGAACCGGCGGCAGGCGCGCGTGGCCTTCTGGCGGTCCCACTGCTGGTTGGCGTCGACCATCAGCTGGAAGTCGCCGCCGAGCAGCTTGCGCACCTCGCCCACGCGCTGGATGTCGATCGAGAGGTCGGGCTGGCCGACCTTGAGCTTGATGCCGCCGATGCCGCTGTTGGGCGAGATCTCGACGTTCTTGAGCACCTGGTCGAGCGGCGTGTGCAGGTAGCCGCCCGAGGTGTTGTAGCATTGCACCGAATCGCGGTGCGCGCCGAGCAGCTTGGCCAGCGGCAGCCCGGCGCGCCTGGCCTTGAGGTCCCACAGCGCGATGTCGAACGGCGCGATGGCCTGCGTCGTCAGGCCGCTGCGGCCCATGGATGCGCCGGCCCACAGCAGCTTGGTGAAGATGCGCGGGATGTCGCTCGGATCCTCGCCGAGCAGGTTGGGCGCGATCTCTTTGGCATGCGCGTACATGCCCGGGCCGCCGGCGCGCTTGCTGTAGCCGAAGCCGATGCCCTCGTGGCCGTCGCGCGTGCGGATCTCGGCAAAGATGAAGGCGATCTCGGTCAGCGGCTTCTGGCGGCCGGTGAGCACCTTGGCGTCCGACACCGGCGTGGCCAGCGGCAGGAAGACCAGCGACACCTTGACCCCTGCGATGCGGTCGCCGGCGTCGGCGGCGGTGCGGGCGCCCTGGGCAGCCTGGGCGTAGGAAACGATGTTGGATTCGACCCCGGAGGAAAGAGCCATGCGAACTCCAGTGGAAAAAAAGGGTAGGACCAAAGAGGCGTGGGGCGGCGGCCAGGCCGGCTGGCCGTTATTCGGATTTGAGGCCGCCGACGCGGATCACTTCGCTCCAGCGTGCGACCTCTTCGTTGACGAAGCGGGTGTAGTCGGCCGAGCGCGAGGTGCTCACCACGAAGCCGTTGCCTTCGAGCTTGGCCCGGGCCGCCGGATCGGCGAAGGCCGTGCGCATCGCGTTCTCCAGCTTGTCGATGATCGGCCTGGGCGTGCCCTTGGGCGCCGACAGGCCGGTCCACGACACGGCCGAGAAGCCGGGGTAGCCGGATTCGGCCACGGTCGGCACGTCGGGATAGAGCGGGTTGCGCTGCAGGCTGGTCACGGCCAGCGCGCGCAGCTTGCCGGCCTTGACGTGCGGCAGCGCCGCGTCCTGGTTGGTGAACATCAGCGGGATCTGGTTGGCCAGCACGTCGGTCAGGGCCGGGCCGCCCCCCGTGTAGGGGATGCCGACCATGTCGAGCTTGGCGACCTGCTTGAGGTATTCGCTCGTCAGGTGGCCGGAGGAGGAGGGCACCTGGCCGTAGTTCACCGTGCCCGGGTTGGCCTTCACGTAGTCGATGAACTTCTTGAAGGTCCTGGCCGGGAACTGCGGGTTGACGACCAGCACGTTGGGGCCGGCGGCCAGTTGTGAGATGTGGATGAAGTCCGACTCCTTGTAGCCGGACTTGGGCGAGCTGAAGCCGTGGATGATGGCGTTGCTGCCGATGCCCGACAGCAACAGCGTATAGCCGTCCGGTGCGGCCTTGGCGGCCTGGTCGGCACCGATGGCGCCGCCGGCGCCGCCCTTGTTGTCGACGATGAAGGGCTGCTTGAGCTGCTTGCCGACTTCCTCAGCGATCAGCCGGCCCATGATGTCGCTGGTGCCGCCGGCCGGGAAGGGCACGATGATCCTGACGGGGCGGTTCGGGTAATCGGCCTGGGCCTGGGCGGCCAGCGGCAGAAGGGTCTGGCAGGCGAGGGCGGCGGCGGTGAGAAGCAGGGTGCGCTTGTGCATGGAAGAAGTCTCCTGGCGATGCGTGGTCCGGGGCGCCGGCAGGCCGGCGGTGTAAGCGCTTCCATTTGAACCCGAGGTGCCCAGTCCGGCGATTCGGGGCTAACCCTGCAAAACCTGGTTGCGTCCCACGGAGCGGGACGCGAAGCGGCCCATCAGTCGGCCACGCCCAGCGGCCAGGGCACGAACTCGTTGAGGCCCACGCCGAGGGCCTCGCTCTTGGTCTTCTCTCCCGAGGCATGGCGCAGCACCTGCTCGAAGATGCGCCGGCCCATCTCGGCGATGGTGGCCTCGCCGTCGATCACCGGGCCGCAGTTGATGTCCATGTCGGCCGCCATGCGGGTGTACATCGGCGTGTTGCTGGCCAGCTTGACCGTCGGTGCCGGCACCGAGCCGAAGCACGATCCACGGCCGGTGGTGAAGCAGATCAGGTTGGCGCCGCCGGCGATCTGGCCGGTGGCCGACACCGGGTCGTAGCCGGGAGTATCCATGAACACCAGGCCGTGCTGGCGCACCTGCTGGGCATACTCATAGACCTCCATGAGCGGCGCGTTGCCGCCCTTCTTGGCGCCGCCGAGCGATTTCTCCAGCACGTTGGCCAGGCCGCCGGCATTGTTGCCGGGGCTCACCTGGCCGTTGATCTGGGTGTCGCGGCCGCGGTTGTATTCGAGCCACCAGTCGATGCGGGCCACGAGCTTCCTGCCGACCTCGGGCGTGACCGCGCGCGCGGTCAGTGTGTGCTCCACCCCGTAGATCTCGGAGGTCTCCGACAGGATCGCCGTGCCGCCGTGGCGGATCAGGATCTCCATCGCAGCGCCCAGTGCCGGATTGGCCGACAGGCCCGAGAAACCGTCGGAGCCGCCGCACTGCAGGCCGACCATGATGTGCTCGGCCGATACCGTGCTGCGCCGCGCCGTGTCGGCCTGCGGCAGCATGGCGCGCACCTTCTCGATGCCGGCGGCGATGGCCTTCCTGGTGCCGCCTTCTTCCTGGATCACCAGCGTCTGCAGCAGCGGGCCGGGCTCCAGGCCCTGGTGGGCGAGGAATGCGGGCAGCTCGTTGTGCTCCTGGCCCAGCGCGATCACCAGGGCGCCGGCGGTGTTGGGATGGCGGATGGTGCCGCCCAGCGTGCGGCGCAGCACTTCCATCGGCTCGCCGCTCTTTTCCATGCCCGAGCCCTGCTCGTGGATGTAGGGTACGACACCGTCGACGTGGGGGAAGGCGGCGAGTTCGTCCTCGTCGAAGAACTCGGCGATGCGGCGGGCCACGCTGGCCGCGCTGTGCGACACGACGAATACGCCCACGTAGTTGCGCGTGGCCACGCGGCCGTCGGCGCGCACGATGCCATGGAAGGTGGCGCGCTCGGCCGGCGGCAGCAGGTCGGTCGGCACGTAGTCCAGGCCGTGGCGATAGTCCTTCTTGAGATCCCCGAAGGCGATGTTGTGGCTGTGCATCCAGGTGCCGGGCGCGAGGTCCTCGGCGGCGAAGCCGATGACGGTGTTGTACTTGAGCACCGGCTCGCCCTTGGCGACGGCGCGCGCGGCGATCTTGTGGCCCGAAGGCACGTCCTGCTGCGTGGTCACGCCTTCTGACGCGACGGTCGTGCCGGCCGGCACGTCGATGCGGGCGACGACCACGTTGTCGAGCGGGTCCAAGCGGATGAAGGGATTGCGCAGCACGGCGTCCGACGGTTTCACCGTCGAGGCGAGCTTGGGCGTGATGGGCTTGGCTGTGGTGGTGGCGGTCATGGTGGAGAGATGTTCTGTCGTGGGGGTAGCGAAGTCGCCCGGTCAGGCCAGCACGCCGATCGGCCAGGGCACGAACTCGTTGTCGCCCACGCCCAGGTCTTCGCTGCAGGTCGGCTCGCCCGAGGCATGGGCCAGCAGGCGCTCGTAGACGATGCGGCCCATCTGCTGCGCCGTGAGCCTGCCGTCGAGCACCGGGCCGCAGTCGATGTCGAGGTCGTCGCGCATGCGCTCGAACGTGGCCGAGTTGCCGGCCAGCTTGACGGTGGGAACCGCGCCCGCGCCGAAGCCCGAGCCGCTGCCGGTCGTCACCGCTAGCAGGTTGGCGCCGCCGGCGATCTGGCCGGTGGCCGACACAGCGGCATACGCCGGCGCGTCCATGAAGACCAGCCCGCCTGCCGTGACCGGCGTGGCATAGCGGTGGACGGCCTGGACCGGCGAGCTGCCGGCGCGCTGCAGGCCGGCGTCGGCATCGGCCGACACGGTGGCTGCGCGCTGCACGCGCGTGTCGCGGCCGGCGGTATAGCCGCGCCACCAGTGGATGCGCTCGCCCAGTGCCGATGCCACCGCCGGCGTGGCGGCGCGGGCGAGCGCATCGGTTTCGGCGACGGCCAGGCCGGCGGTGTTCGACAGGATGGCGGTGCCGCCCTGCGCGACCAGCAGGTCGACGGCCGCACCCAGCGCCGGATCGGCCGACAGGCCGACGAAGCTGTCCGTCGCCGCCGACTGCAGGCCCAGCACCAGGCGCGATACCGGCACCGTCTCGCGCCGGTGGGCATCGACCAGCGGCAGCATGCCCTGCACCGCGGCGATGCCGGCTTCGATCGCGTTGGCGGTGCCGCCCACCTCCTGCAGCACGACCATGTGCAGCAGCGGGCCGACCTCCAGTCCTTCCTGCTGGAAGAAGCCGCGAATGTTGTTGCGTTCGCAGCCGAGCGCGATCACCAGCGCGCCTGCGATGTTGGGGTTGCGGATGGTGCCGGCGATCGTGCGGCGCAGCAGGTCCATCGGCTCGCCGGTCATTTCCATGCCGCAGCCCAGTTCGTGCAGGAAGGGCACGACACCGTCGACCTGCGGGAAGGCGGCCAGCCGCTTGCGCGTGAAGTGTTCCGCGACCTTGCGGGCCGCCGTGGCTCCACAGTTGCCGACGACGAAGACACCGATGTGGTTGCGGGTGCCGACGCGGCCGTCCGGGCGAATGAAGCCCTGGAAGGTGGTGGGGAGCGGGGACGCCGGCGTGGCGTCGGCGGAAGAAGTGGAGGTCAAGGTCATCGCGGACTCCAAGCGCTTTGAAAGCGCTTTCATTTCAATCCAAACAAAAAAGCCCGAAGGCTTTGTCACTGCATGCCGGGGCAGTTATATCCGACAGTGATCGACAGTATATGAAAGCGCTTACATCAAGGCAAGCCTGAGGCATACTGCTGACCGCGCGGGCGGGGCCCGCTTCCGCCCTTTTTCTTCGGCCGCCAAGCTTCTTCTTCCGCGTGATACGCAAGACCGAACCCGTTTCCAAGCCCTCGGCTTCCTCTCCGGGCCGTGCGCGCATGTCCGACGTGGCTGCGGCCGCAGGCGTCTCGCTGGTCACGGTATCGCGCGCCATCAATTCGCCGGACCAGCTGGCGTCCGAGACGCTGTCGGCCGTGCGCAATGCGATCGAACAGCTGGGCTATGTGCCCAATCTCACCGCCGGCAGCCTGGCCTCGAGTCGCTCGCGCATCGTGGGCGCGATGGTGCCGACCATCTCCAACGCGGTGTTCGCCGAAACCATCGAGGCGCTGACCCAGACGCTGGGCGAGGGCGGCTACCAGCTGCTGCTGGGCCAGACCTCGTACCGCGCAGACGACGAGCAGCGCCTGGTCGATGTGTTCCTGGGCCGGCGCGTCGACGGCGTGGTGCTCACCGGCATCACCCATGCGCCGGGCCTGCGCGACCGGTTGCAGCGCAGCGGCATTCCGGTGGTGGAAACCTGGGACATGACAGGCCGGCCCATCGACATGCTGGTCGGCTTCTCCAACCGTGATGCCGGCTACCTGGCCGGCGAGTACCTGCTGGGTCGCGGCCACCGGCAGCTGGCCTTCATCGGTGCGCAGGAAGACCGCTCGCGCCAGCGCCTGGAGGGCTTTCGGGCTGCGGCCGAAGCGGCCGGCGTCGGTGCCGTGCCGGCCCAGCTGATCGCGCCGCCGGCGGCCATGGTGGACGTGCGCCCGGCGCTCGACGCGCTGGTCGCGCAGGCGCCCGGTATTGATGCGCTGTTCTGCAACAACGACCTGCTGGCCGCAGGCGTGCTGTTCGAATGCGCGCGGCGCGGCTGGTCTGTGCCGGGCCGGCTGGCGGTGATGGGCTTCGGCGACCAGCCGATCGCCCAGGCCTCGTTCCCGCAGCTCACCACGCTGCGTGTGCACGGACGGCGCATCGGCGAACAGGCCGGCCAACTGCTGCTGGGGCGCCTGGCCGGCACGGGCGAGCCGCAGGCCGCCACGGCCGTGGATATCGGCGTCGAACTGGTCGTGCGTGACAGCGCCTGAACCAACGGCATCGATCCGTTACCCAAACGGTATCGGACGCAAGAAATTTGGAATTGGATATTTGACGCATGGCGATGGAGACTCCGCCCGCGCCACCGATGCGCCGCGGCCACAGGCGGCACGGAGCGCCGGCAACGGCGTCCATTCCAAGGAGACAACCATGACCCATCGCAGCGCGACCCCGTCGCGTGCGCTGTCCCTCCGGGGCAGCAGCTGAGGCCTTCCGGGCCTCGCCTTTTCCTTTCTCCCGCTTCGCTGACCCACCGCAGTTTTCTCACCGGGCTCGCCGCCCGGTGAAGCACGGCTGCGCGCAATCGATTCCTGCATACACCACCACTCGAGACATGACCATGCACACCGTTCGCTTCCTCTCCGCCTCGGCTCTTCTCTGCGCTGCTGCCTGCGCCCATGCGCAAAGCAGCGTCAGTATCTACGGCATGCTCGATGTCGGCATCGTGCGCGACAGCGGCATCGCGGGCGGCGGCTCGGTGCTCAAGGTATCGAGCGGCGTGTTCAACGGCTCGCGCCTTGGCTTCCGCGGCAACGAGGACCTGGGTGGTGGCCTGTCGGCCATCTACACGATGGAGATGGGCTTCCAGGCCGATACCGGCGCACTGGGGCAAGGCGGCCTGGCCTTCGGCCGCCAGGTGTTCGTGGGCCTGTCGAGCAAGGACTATGGCGCGCTGAAGTTCGGTCGCCAGTACAGCGCGATCGACCAGGTGGTCGGCAACTCCGATCCCTTCGGCTCCGGCGGCGCCGGCCGCAACGCCAGCCTGGTGGCCGCACGCTTCGTCAACGGCACCAAGTCCTACTACAACAACCGCATCAACAACTCGGTGATGTACACCAGCCCGGTCATCAACGGCTTCTCGGGTGACATGGGCTACGGCTTCGGCGAATCGGTCGACAGCACGCACAGCGGCCGCTACGTAGGCGCGTCGATCGGCTACGCCCAGGGCCCGCTGTATGCGCGCCTGGCCTCGCAGGACATCGTGAATGCCGCAGGCAACGGGTCGGTGCGCAACAGCATCTTCGGGGCCTCGTACAACTTCGGCCCGGTCACGGGCTACTTCTCGTATTCCTGGGGCGACGCACGCGAGGCCGGTGTGCGCCAGACGCACGACAGCGACGTGCTGCTGGGCGTGGCCGTGCCGGTGAGCGCATCGGGCCGCGTCATCGCCTCCTATGTGGCCAAGAACGACAAGCTCGCAGCCAACCGCGATGCGAACCTGGTAGCCATCGGCTACCTGCACGACCTGTCCAAGCGGACGACGCTGTACGCTTCGGGCGGCCGCATCCACAACAAGAACGGCGCAGGCTACAGCGTGAACACCTCCATCGACGTGGGCCCCGGCACGCGCTCGGCCGACATCGGCATCCGCCACACGTTCTGACGCCGCAAGGCGTCTTCTCGCCACCCTGGCGTTCGGGCATCGCATGACCACCTTTGTCTCCTTGAACGCCGGCGGTGCGACCGCCCGCATCGCCCCGGACTGGGGTGCACGCATCACGGCCTGCACGCTGGAGGATGCGCATGGTGCGCGGCAGGCCGTTCTCCATCCCTATCCCGAGAGCGAAGCCCACCGGCCCGACCACTGGGGCAAGGGCGGGCTCTATCCGCTGGTTCCCTTCAGCGGGCGCATCCGCGATGCGCGACTGCGCCGGCCCGACGGCGACCGCACGCTCGTGCCGCATCCGGGCGATGCGCACGCGCTGCACGGCATCGCCCAGCGCCGGCCCTGGGAGGTCGTGTCGGCGACCGACCGCCGTGCCGTGCTGCAGTACCGGCACGCGCCGGATGCGCACTGGCCGTGGGCCTTCGACGCCGGTATGGTGGTGCAGCTGGAGCCGCACCAGCTGCGCGTCGATATCTCCCTCACCAACCGCAGCGAGGAGCCCATGCCGGCCGGTATCGGCCTGCATCCCTATCTGCCGGGCGCCATGCCCCTGCACATCGCTTATGACGCAGCGGCCGCCTGGCCGACGGACGCGGATTTTCTGGCACTGCCTACGCCGCCTGCCGAGGCAATCCACACCCATGGGCTGGGCGGTTCAGACTTCGCTGGGCGCGACTGCACAGTGTTTCACCCTCGGTGGCAGCAGCGGGCAACCGTGCAGGGAATCACCGGCACGGCCATCGATCTCCGGGCCGAAGGAGCGCTGGATCAGTTGATCGTGCACCGCCCGCCAGACGGACCGTATGTCTGCCTGGAGCCGGTGAGCCACATGCCGGATGCTTTCAACCTGCACGATGTGCCGGGAACCGGCACCCGTGAGCTTCGGCCGCAGGGCCGGCTCGCCGGGGGCCTGGTGCTGTCGATCTAGGCCGCCTCAGGCCGCCAGCGCGCTTTTCAGGAAGTCGACGCCGGCCTGCGCACCGGCGTGGCCGAGCCGGTGGCCGGCGTTGGTATCGGCCACCAACTCCAGATTGCGGGCCAGACCCCGCCGTGTCATGTCGGCATGCAGGCGAGCCGCCTCGCTGAAGGAAACCACATCGTCGCGTACCCCGTGCCAGACCATGAGCGGCCGGCTTGCCAACTGCTCCAGCTTCGTGCTCGGGTCGTATGCGGCAATCGCATCCATGCGCGCGTCGTGCGCGGCTCGGGTGCTGTCCGAATAGCTGCCGCATGGCGGGTAGAGCGTGCGGGCCAGGTCGGTGAAGTAGGCCGAGCCCATCCACGACACGCCGGCGCGCAGCCATTCATACCGCGCCAGGCAGCCGAGTGCGACGAAGCCGCCGATGGACAGACCTGCGACCGCCACGCGATCGCCGTCGACCCAGCCGCGGGCCTGGAGGTCGTCACGCAGCGCCGGCAACTCGTCGATGCTGCTGCGCAGGGTCTCCCAGAAGCCGCCGATGCGGCTTGCCGCATCGCCGTCGAAGCGTGCGCCGTGGCGGTCGGCCTCGGGCAGTACAGCGCGCAGCCCGGCCTGCGCCAGCATCACGGCGATGTTGCTGTCCACTTCCTTCGACTGGGTAAAGCGGTGGTAGACCACCACGGTCGGCAGCGGTGTGCCGTGGCGATCCAGCGGTGCGGCGTGCAGCGCAGGCCATCCGCCGATGGCCTCGTCCCAGACGACGATGCGGGCCATGGTCAGCACACGGCGTAGCGTTCGAGCACGGCCGGGTCCGGCTCGAAGCCGATGCCCGGTCCACGCGGGATCGCCACCTCGCCACGGTGTGGCGTCAGCGGCTCGCCGCCGAACCAGGCTTCGGGCTCCACGTACAGATGCTCGAACAGACCGAAGTTCTCCAGTGCTGCCGCCATCTGCTGCGTGGCGTAGTGACCGGGGCCGAAGTAGGGCGAGTGCGGCATCAAGCCCCGGCCGGTCTGCGCGGCCAACCGAGCCACACGCAGGAACTCGCTCACACCGCCGACCTTGGTGATGCTCGGCTGCAGGTAGCGCGTTGCACGGGCCAGGTGGCCGAACTCCTGTGCGGTGCAGGCGTTCTCGCCCGCGGCGATGTCGACACCCAGCTGGCCCAGGCGGGCCAGCGTGTCCCAGTCTTCTGGAGGGAAGATGGGTTCCTCGACCCACAGCACGTCCAGCGCGCGCAGTTCGGGGATCAGGCTCATGGCCTGCGATTCGCTCCAACTGCAGTTCACATCCACCGTCAGGCTCACGTCCGGACCGATCGCGCTGCGGGCCGCCCGGATCTCGGGCAGCGTGACCTCGTGCAGCTTTACCGACCGAAAGCCTTCGTTCACCGCCTGGGTGCAGAAGCGGGTGACGAGTGCTTCGTCGCCGTAGCGCACTAGGCTGGCATAGGCCTGCACGTTTTCGCGGCGGCGCTTGCCGGCGATCAGCGTCGCCAGGTCCACGCCGGCGGCCTTGGCCTTCAGGTCCCACAGGGCGATGTCGATGCCCGAGAGGGCGAAGATGGTCAGCCCGCAGCGGCCGAACAGCGACAGCTTGCGCTGCACTTCCAGGTTCAGCGCCTCCACGTCGTCGAGCGTGCGGCCGATGAACTGCGCCGCGACCAGGTTGCGGATGTGCTCGCCCACGGCGTGGTGGCAGAAGTAGCCGAAGGCTTCGCCCCAGCCGACCAGCCCGTTGTCGGCCGTGACCTTGACCAGCACGGTGTCGAGCGTATGCCACCGGCCGGGTGTGCCGCCGGTGCCCGATCCGCCATCCTCGAACGGGATGGACAGCAGGATCGGTTCGACGCTTTGAACCTTCACGCCCACCTCACCACTCCTGGATGCGGGCCACGTCGCCCACATACTCGTTGTTGGCGCCCCAGCCGCCCATCGCATGCGTGCCCACGAGCGTCGTGTCTTCCGGCGGCACGGTCGAGAGGACCTCGGCCGCGAACTGCTCCGCATCGTCCTGAGGACGGTAGCCCAGGCGGAACGCTGCCTGGTTGTCGAAGAAGCCGCGGGTGTTGGCCGACACGCCGTAGACCACGGCATAGCGCAGCTGCGCGTGGGTGAGGCCGATGCGCACCAGCTGGGCCAGATCGCGCCAGCTCGACCAGATCGACAGGCGGCGGCGGTCCGCCGGCTGGTCGGCGACGAAGCCGATACGGATGCACAGCACCCGCAGGCCGTACTTGTCGGCGAACATCGCGCCGGTCTGCTCGCCGAAGGCCTTGGTCAGCCCGTAGCGGCTGTCCGGTCGCAGCAGCACGTCGGTGCCGATGCGGCGCTGGCGGGGGTAGTAGCCCACCGTGTGGTGTGAGCTGGCGAACACCACGCGCGCGACGCCAGCGTCACGCGCCGCCTCGAACAGACGGAAGACGCCGAGCACGTTGCCCTCGACCTGTTCCTCGATGGCCGCATCGGTGGTGCAGCCGGCCAGGTGGACGATGGCGCTGACGCCTTTCAGCGCTTCGCGCAGCACGGCCGGATCGCCGCTGTCGCCGACGATGGTTTCCTCGTGAGCCGCGAGGTCGGGCACGGGGATGCGGTCGAGCAGGCGCAGCCGGAGTCCGTCGTTTGCAAATTGCCGGCGCAGGCCGGTGCCGACGACGCCTGCGGCGCCGGTGATCAAGATCGTGGTCATGGCATCAGCCTTTCATCAACAACGTGGGCAAAGCCATCGAGAACGCTGGAACGTAGGTCACCAGCAGCAGGCAGATCAGCAGGGCTCCGTAGAAGGGCCAGATCGAGCGCATGACCTGGCCGACGCTGATGCCGCCGATCGCGCAGCCGACGAACTGGGTGGTGCCCACCGGCGGCGTGTTCAGTCCGAGAGCGCAATTGATCAGCATCACCATGCCGAACTGGGTGGCGTCCATGCCGTACTTCTGGGCGATCGGCAGGAAGATGGGCGTACAGATCAGGATGGTGCTGCCCATATCCATGAAGGTGCCGAGCAGGAACAGGATGATGTTGATCCACAGGAAGATCACCCATGGACGGTCCGACAGGCCGGACATGAACTCACCCGCCAGGTCCGGTACTTCGTACAGGCCCATCAGGTACTGGAACATGGTCGATGCGCCGATCAGCAGCAGGATCACGCCGGTGGTCTTGGCGGCCCGGGCGCAGGCATGCATGAAGGTGGCCCACTTCATCGTGCGGTAGATGAAGAAGGTCAGCACGATCGAATACAGCACGGCGATCGATGCGGACTCGGTCGCGGTGAACACGCCGGTGATGATGCCGCCCAGGATGATGATGATCACCAGGAGGCCGGGTGCTGCCGCGGCGACGGAACGCCACAGCACGTCGGCTGCCGGCCGTGCGAGCGCCGGGTAGCCGCGGCGCACCGCGACGAAGTAGGCCGCAGCCAGGTTGCAGACCGTGAGGATCAGCGCCGGCACGATGCCGGCCAGGATCAGCGAGCCAATGGACGCAGCACCGCCAGCGGCCAGCGCGTAGATGATCATGTTGTGGCTGGTGGGCATCAGTGCGCCGACCAGTGCTGCATGGGTCGTCACGTTGACGGCATAGTCCGCGTGGTAGCCCTCGCGCTTCATCATCGGGATCATCACCGAGCCCATGGCCGACACGTCGGCCACCGGCGAGCCGGCCACGCCGCCGAACAGTGTGCAGGACACCACGTTCGACAGGCCCAGGCCGCCGCGGATGTGGCCCACGGCATTTTTGGCCGCGGCGACGATCTTGTCGGCGATGCCGCCATGCAGCATGAGCTCGCCGTTGAACACGAAGAACGGAATCGCGAGGAAAGAGAACACGTTCATCCCGGACATCATCTGCTGGAACAAAACGCCGGTCGGCAGGCCTTCGTACAGGATGGTGCAGAGCGAGGAGAGCGCGATGGCGAACGCCACTGGCACGCCCATCACCAGGAATCCGAAGAAGGTGATGGCAAGAATGGTCAGTGCCATGATGGCTTCACCTCCAGGCTGCGCAACGACGCAATGATGTGTTCGATCGAGAAGAGGACGATCAGGGTGCCCGAGATGACCAGCGGCACATAGCGCAGGCCTTCCGACAGGCCGAGGCCCGAGATCTTGTAGTGCGCCACGGAGGCGCCGAGCAGCCAACCGTTGTAGACCATGGCGCTGCCGAAGAAGGCGACCATGGCGTGGATGACGCGCTCCAGCGCGACGCGGATGCGTTCGGGCGCAATGGCCAGCAGCGACTCCATGCCGATGTGGCCGGCATCGCGCACGCCGACGGCCGCGGCGATCAGCGTGACGTAGAGCACCAGCAGTAGCGCCAGGCTCTCGGCCCAGGTGGGCGGGTTGTGCAGCACGTAGCGGCCGAAGACCTGCCAGGCGACGGTCAGCACGATCAGCAGCAGTCCGAAGACGGACAGGTACATGCCGTAGCGTGCGAGCACGGCATTGAAGCTGGAGCGGGGACCTGTGAGAACGGCAGGCGCCGGCTCCTGCGCTTGCAGGACGTCCTCCACGATGGGGTCGAGGGCAGTGTTTGCAGACATGGTTCGCCATCGGGCGGGCCCCATGGCCCACCCGCCTTGCTTATTTCGTATCCTGGATCCGCTTGATCAGACTCTTGAGCTCGGGTGTCGGCGCGTATTGGGCATAGACGGGCGCGATGGCCTTGATGAACTCGTCGCGGTCCTCGATCTTGATCAGCGTCGTGCCCTTGGCCAGCACATCCGCGCGCGACTTGGCCTGGCGCTCCTTCGCCAGCTTGCGCCCGAAGGGAACGCTGTCCTTGGCGGCCTGGCGAATCAGGGTGCGTTCGGATTCGGACAAGCGGTCCCACACGGCCTTGGAGAACACCACGACCGAAGGCTGCAGCATGTGCTCGGTCTCGTTGTAGTACTTGGCCACTTCGAAGTGGCGCGAGGTCTCATACGACAGGACGCTGTTCTCTGCCGCATCGATGATGCCGGTCGTGATCGCCGTGTAGACCTCGCCGTAGGGCAGGGGAGTGGGACTTGCTCCGAGGGCTTCGGTCATCGCGACGGAGATGTCTGACTGCTGCACGCGCAGCTTCAACCCTTTCAGGTCAGCCAGGCGGCGGATCGGCTTCTTGGAGTAGATCGAGCGTGCTCCGTCGTCGTACCAGGCCAGTCCGATCAGGCCCTGCTTGGACATGGCTGCGAGGATGTCGTCGCCGATGGCTCCGTCGAGTACCGCATGCATGTGGTCTTCGTTACGGAAGATGAACGGCAGCGACGGGACGAGGCTCTCCGGCACCATGTTGTTGAGCAGCGGAAGGCTGATGCGGGCGAGGTCCAGTCCGCCGATCTTCAGCTGCTCCACCATGTCGCGCTCGCTGCCGAGCGTGCCGTTGGGAAATACCTTGAGCTTGAGCTTGCCGGCGCTGCGCTCGTCGAGCAGCTTGCCCATGTACTTGACGCCTTCGACCGTCGGATAGTCGGGCACCTGGCTTTCGGCGGCGCGCAGATTGCGAGCCTGTACGGGGAGGGTCAGCGATACGGCGAGTGCAATGGCGCATGCACGCAGAAGGTTCTGGATCATGAAGTATGTCTCCGGGAAGTGGATGGTCAGCCAGTGCTTGTTGCGAGCACCAACTGCCGGCACATGCAAGAAGGGCTCTGCATTGGGTTGGGCGATTCTCTGAAGTTCAGTGCAAAACATCCAATCCCAATTTGGTGTTGCGCCATACCTTTTTTATAAGAAGATGACTACCATCCCGACCTCATGGATCTACGTCAACTCAGTTACTTCATCGCAGTGGCGGAGGAAGGGCACTTGGGACGTGCCGCCGAACGGCTGTGCCTTTCGCAGCCGCCGCTCACGCGCCAGATCCAGGCGCTTGAACGTGAGCTTTCGGTAAAGATTTTCGAGCGCACGGCGAAAGGCATGGTGCTGACGCAGGCTGGAGATGCGCTTCTCAAGGATGCGTACACCATCCGGGATCTCGTGCGCCAGGCGGCAGAAAGAGCCCGTCGTGCAGGTCTCGGTCAGCTCGGACGGTTGGATATCGGCGTATTCGGGTCCAGCATTTTTGGCGTCGTGCCCAAAGTGCTGTCTCTATTCACCGCATCGCATCCCGATGTGGAGTTGACGCTGCACAACACCACGGCGACCGACCAGATCGTGGCATTGCATCAGGGCCGGGTGCTGTTGGCATTCGCGCGCTGGATGCCCGACGACGCAGATGTCGCCATGGAGCTCGTCGCGCACGAGCAATTGCTCGTTGCACTGAGTGAGAGGCATCCATTGGCCCAGCGGCAGGCGATCGACGTGTACGAATTGCGGAATGAGCAGTTCATCGTCGGGGTGGCACCCGTGCTCGCAGCCAGCGTGCTGGAACTGGGACGAAAGCACGGGTTCGAGCCGCGCCTGGCGCCGCCAACCAGCGACATCGTCATGGCGGCCCTCATGGCGGCGGCCGGGACGGGCATATCGCTGGTGCCCGCATCGATGAAGAACGTCCACTTCCCGGGCATGGTGTACCGCCCCCTCAAGGAAGAGGCCGTCGTGGACATCCGGTGCTACTACATGCGCAAGGAAACCTCGCCATTGCTGGCTGCGCTGCTGGAGACCATACGCACGTTCCGTGCGTCGGGCGGAGTCGATTTTCGCGGGTAAGGGTTAACTCTTACATGTGAACCCTCGTCCCGTCCTTTGGGACGAAGTCTACGGCTGGCGCCGCGGTGGGACGGCGCGCCTGCAACCAGCCCGGGACAATGGGCCCACCCTCCGATGGACCCCTCTTCTCTCGTCCCTGCAGGCATCGCAGCACTTGGCCGCACATGCCACCGGCGCTTGCCAGCGCTCGGCCGGGTCCTCATTTTTGTCGTCGCACGGCCCGCATGCCGGGAGTGCGTCGGCGACGGCCGGCAGTGCGGGGCACTTTCTCCAGGACTTTCCATGTTCGCTCACCGCAAGCGCTTCGTCATTCTTGCGCTCATCACCATCGTGCTGACCTTCAGCACCGGCGACCGCGCCACCCTGTCGGTCGCCGGCGCGGGCATGTCCAAGGAACTGGGCCTTTCGCTTATCGAGATGGGCTGGCTGTTCTCCTCGTTCGCCTGGGCCTACGTGCTTGCTCACATCCCTGCCGGTTGGCTGGTGGACAAGCTGGGCGCCAAGCGCACCGTGCTCTACGGATTGGTGCTCTGGTCGATCTGCACCATGCTGCAGGGCGCCGTCGGCCTCATCGGATCGGCTTTCGTCTCATTGCTGGCGCTGCGCTTTCTCATGGGCATATTCGAGGCGCCTGTCGGACCGGCTTCCGGGCGCGTGATCGCCATGTGGTTCCCCTCGAGCGAACGCGGCGTGGCCGGCGCGATCTTCAACAGCGCGCAGTACCTGTCGCTTGCGGTGTTCACCCCGCTCATGGGCTGGCTGGACCACCGCTTCGGCTGGGAGCACGTGTTCTCTGTCATGGGTGACCTGGGCCTGCTGCTGGCCTGCACCTGGATGGCCTGGTTCCACGTGCCAGCAACGCATCCCGGCGTGTCCGAGCAGGAACTGGAGACGATCCGTGCGGGTGGGGCACTGACCGATCTGAATGCCCGCACGGCAAGCGACAAGAGCCCGGATGCGCCGAGGATCCGCGACCTGTTTAAGAGCCGCATGCTGGTCGGCATCTTCATCGCCCAGTACTGCATCAATGCGATCACCTGGTTCTTTGTGTCGTGGTTCCCGACCTACCTGGTCAAGAAGCGCGGCTTCTCCATCCTGAACGCGGGCTTCGTCGCCTCGGTGCCCGCAATCGCCGGCTTCATCGGTGGCGTGACCACCGGCTTCGTGACCGACTGGCTGCTCAAGCGCTCGGGCTCGCTGACGCTGGCCCGTAAGGTGCCGGTCACCATCGGCCTGCTGCTCACGTCGGTGATGATCGGCTGCAACTTCGTCGATGCCGACTGGATGGTGATCGGCCTCATGGCGCTGGCCTTCTTCGGCAAGGGCTTCGGCTCGCTGGGTTGGACCGTGGTGGCCGACACCGCCCCCAAGGCGCTGATTGGCACGACAGGCGGCGTGTTCAACGCCATCGGCAACATGGCCGGCATCATCACGCCACTGATCATCGGCTACCTGCTGCAGGCTACTGGCTCGTTCCACTGGGCGCTGGTCTTCGTCGGCGCGCATGGCATCGTTGCCGTACTGAGCTACTGGCTGATCGTGGGACGCATCGAGCGGTTCGAACTGCCTGAGGCGGCCGGACGTGCAGCCGGTGCCCGCAGCCGGAAGGCCGCGGCTGTCGTGGCGGCACAGCGGACCTCCTGAGGGAGGCCGGTCGCCGGTAGTACGCTGCGGATCCCGCATCGATTCCGAAGAGCTGCATGTCCCGCCTCATGACCGTTCTTTCCATCGTCGGCGCCGTGGCCGCCGCCTACGCGGCCTGGCGGCTCGGAGTGCTCTGACTGGCGTCGTGCCGGTCGACGCCGGCTACACGCCTTCCTGTCGGCGCCGCTCTTCCCTGGCGACCTCGCCGCGGTCGAAGTCTTCGGTTGTCCGTTGTCCGGCCACGCCGGCTTTTGCCCGCTGCTGGGCGAGGTCGATACTCGGCGCATCGGTCGGATCGGATCTGCTGCGGGAAGGGCGGGCATCGCCGCCTGGATGCGTGGGAACGAATTCCCTGGTTTCATTTTCCGGCAGAGATGGCGCATCGCCGGGAGTGTCGACATTGCCGGGCAGACCCGTGGCGTCGGCGCGGACTTGCTGCTCGATGGCCGATTCCCTGCTCTGGGTGCCTGCGAGCCGTGTCTGAACGGGAAGAGGGTTCTGCATTGCCATGTCGGCCTCCATGTTGCGGGCGGGGCCGCCCGACGGAGGCATTGAGCGCCAGCCGGCCGTGAGGTGCGGTGCGCTGGCGTCGATCCCGACTGTAGGCGAGGATGCCGCACCCATGCGTCTGTGGGCCAAGTCGAGGCTCGGGCGGCGGGCGTCGTCCGTCGTCACCGCACCTTGCGTCAACTCCACATCCCAATCCTTGCGTCCACCTGCCATTTGCTCTCCAAAGTTGCCACGGGCATGGCGCCCGCAAGCACAGTGGGAGCCGTAGGTGTGCCGAATGGAGTCCGAGGCAGCTCTACGGTCGTGTAGGCCGATATGCCGCCATGTCTATCGACGACTCATCGGGCAATGCCGGCCGTATTCAAATATATCGAATATCCCCAGGACGGGAATAAAACGAAAAGGCGCCATAGCTTTGATAACTGTAGTCCATCGAATTCCTGTCTGTACATCTCGAAGGCCTATGGCACCGCGGTGCCGCCGATCACGGCACTGAGCACGGTGCGCGACGGCCGCCGAGTGGAGCTGGTCGCCGGTTGCTCGACGTACGAGCGGCTCCAGCACCGCGGCCAGCAAGGCCACCAGAGCGACACCAATCAGCAGGATCGTGAGCATCCCGACCATAAGATTCCTCTGATGCGATAGCTCCTGTGTACGCCTGAACGACTCCGCTCGCATCGGTGCTAGTCCGCACCGGATGTAGTCCGCCACCCGTCAAGTCGCCCTCCGTGGGTGGCTTTTCCATGGTTCATCGGGAAATTCCGTGGCCCCTGGCGGAAACCGCTGACGACCCTCGAGCCCGCGGCCTCACCTGCGTCCGAGCCTACGAGTCGCTGATTCCGCGATTCGACGGCATCAGCGACTCGTTACAGCGATCTGTGCCATCTTTCCCATACTCGGCAGACGTGCTGTCCCGAGATGAAAGGAGCCGTCATGTTCAGATTCGTCGCTGTTGTCGCTTTGCTGGCCTCGCTGGGAGGCTGCATTCTTCCGCCTGGCCCAGGAGGTCCTCAAGGCGGCCATGATCGTGGCTACGACCGCGACTATGACCGTCGAGGACGAGATGGTGGGCCTGACGGATACGGCCCGGGCCGGGACGGATATGACCAGCGCGGGCCGGACGGTCCGTCCGGCAGGGGCTGGTGATGTGCCGTAGCCAAGCCCATCGCCCGGCTTCGGCCTAGGATCGGCCTGCACGATTTCGCGGGGGCCGGGGAGCGGCTGAGCCGCCCGTCCCTCGGCCGTTTCGCGGACCCGGCGCAATTCCATCATGCCGGGTCCGCGTTCGGCCTCGGGATGGTACCTCTTGATGTCTCCCTCGGCGCGCTTGTATCGGGTCGGCGCATCTTGCCGATCCATAGGGGCGCCGCTACCAGACTTCTACGGCCTCATGCTGGATGAATGTAAGTATTCGGCCGAGGATCGCAACCTCCAGGGGGCATAGCCAGAAGGCAAAAAGCCCGCACATCGGCGGGCTTCATTTGTCTTTTGCGGAGTATCGCCAAGAATTGCGGAGCAGTAGTCTTGGCCATGATCCATGTAGGGGAAATGGTAGGACGTACAAGATTCGAACTTGTGACCAACGGATTAAAAGACCTACGAACGGGTCCTAAGCTATTGATTCACAAGGGAAATCTCCATGTACGCCGCCCTCACTCAAGAGGATCAATCACATGAACAGGGCACAGTTGTGGGCACACTGGACACAGCCATCCCGCAGGCCGCCGGAGCGCAAGACGCCGAGGCCCAGCGCCAGTGGGAGCAGTACGCCCGCGACCGTGGGGTCGTCCGGTATCGGTACTCGCTGGTCCGCACGACCCAGGACGGCAAGACGGCCCAGCGATCCCTGGCTGACCTGGAGCCCGGCCAGCGCCTGACCCAGGAACTGGTCGGCCCGCTGGTCGAGCGGGTCCTGGTCCTCCAGGATGAAGCCCACGCCCGGGTGGCCGACCCGAGGATGAAGAAGCTGCCCGACGAGACCGCAGTCCTCCTCCTGCTGGAGGCCGACGTGATTGCCGTGACCGCCGTGCTCTCGGCCCTCAGCCGGTGCGAGCCGGCACCCCTCCAGTCCTGCTGCCTGGAACTGGGCGGCCGCCTCCAGCGCGAGGTCGAGCTGTACGCCTGGAAGAAGCGCGAGAAGTCCGCCCAGAAGGAGCGCGAGGAGGGCGACGCCCCCTGGGAGCCCAACATGCACGAGCTGATGGTGAAGCGCAACGACACCGTGGACGAGCGGGTCTTCACCAAGTGGTCCAAGAAGGCCAAGCTGTTCGTGAAGGAGGACTGGAGCACCGCGACCCGCCTGCGCATGGGCATGGTCCTCCTGTCCGCCCTGGTCGAGCAGGATGCCTACTTCGAGGTCAAGCTGGTCCGCGACGGCGCGAAGACCCGCCAGATGTTCCAGCTCACCGACACCGCCCGGCAATGGGTGGCCCAGCGCCATCACCAAAACGAGCTGATGCGGCCGCTGATGCTCCCCATGATCTGCGAGCCCCGCGATTACCACTACCTGCCCCCGGCAGCGTCGGATGCCATTTCCGACGCCGACGAGTAGCACGAATCACCCACATTAACCCTGCTGACACTGCCATGACCAACGCAATCAAGACCTTTGAATTCCTCCCCGGCCACTCCCTGCGCATCATCGAGCGCGACGGCGAACCCTGGTTCGTCGCACGGGACGTGTGCAGGGCGATCCAGCACAGCAATGTGAGCGTGGCGGTGCAGACGCTCGACGCTGATGAGGAGGCTAAGTTCAACTTAGGCCCCACCGGGCCGCAAGTAAACATCGTCTCCGAATCCGGCCTGTACGCCCTGGTCCTCCGCTCCCGCAAGCCCGAGGCCAAGACCTTCCGCAAGTGGGTGACCTCCGTAGTCCTCCCGGCGATCCGCAAGGATGGCGCCTATGTGCAGGGCGAGGAGAAGGTGGCGACCGGGGAAATGTCCGAGGACGCCCTGGTCCTCAAGGCGATGGAAGCCCTCCAGCGCAAGGTCGCCCGGCTCACGCCGCAGGCGCGGGGGCTGGACCCGGCGGCCGAGCAGACCATGACCACACGGGAGTGGCTGGCCGCGCGAGGGCTGCGCGGACTACCCCGTGGCGTGAAGGTCCGCCTCGGACAGGTGGCGGGCTCCCTGAGTCTGGCCGCCGGCCGCGAGCGGTTGACCCGAACACAACCCACGGGCCTCGCCATCGGGCCGGCCTACACGGAAGCCCGCGTGTTCGCCCGCGAGACCCTGGACCGCGCGGCCGAGTCCATCGGACTGCGCTAACCCCTCCACCTCTCTCTCCCCTACCTGGGCGGGCGCCGCAAGGCCCCGCCCGTCTTTGTGCTGCCCGCTAGTAGCACGAATCACCTACTGCTCAACCGTATGACTCGCATCGCTGGTGGCTACCTGACCCTCCGCTCCGCAGCCGTGAAGGCCGCCGAGTTCCGCTCCGCGCACACCGCTCGCATCGAGCGCCCCCTGGATGGCGCGTCCCTGGAGGCGCTGAACTGGGTGCAGAAGACCCGGTGGACCATGAACAAGGACGTGCTGCGCACGGTGGAGGAGGCCGTGAAGATCGGCCGCCGCCTCGACTGCATCCCGCCGGCCAACAACCTACCCGAGCCGCTCCGCATGGACGACGATGCCTTCGCGGCGCTCAAGGCTCGCGCCAAGGCCGAGGACGCCACGCCCGAGGAGAAGGCGGCCTACGTCGCTTATATCCGCCCCCGCGCCGAGGTCTACTCGAAGAACAAGCAGATCGAGGGTGAGCGCTTCAAGCTGTTCCGCCTGCTCGACCTGGGCCAGCAGCTCGCCACGGCCCCGGTGCTATGGTTCCCCCACACCTGCGACTTCCGAGGGCGCTTCTACCCGACCGCCCAGGACATCCACACGCAGGGCGACTCGCTGGTCAAGGGCCTGCTGACCTTCGCCGAGCCCGAGCGCCTCGGCCCGAACGGGCAGTGGTGGCTCTACGTGGCGACCGCCAACGCCTTCGGCCAGGACAAGATCGCCATGCAGGCCCGGGCCGACTGGACCAGCGACAACCTCACGCAAATCCTGGCGACCGCCCGCGATCCTCTGGCCTGCCAGGACTTCTGGGCCGGCGCCGATTCGCCGTGGGAGGCCCTGTCCCTGTGCTTCGAGCTGGCGCGGCTGGCCGACTTCGAGGTCGCCAACGGCGAGCGGGCCGTGCCGTCGTTCCTGTCGCACATCCCGGTGCGCCTGGACGCGACGTGCTCGGGCATCCAGCACCTGTCCGCGATGATGAAGGACCCGCTCTCGGCCCGCGCCGTGAACGTGGAGCCGATCCCCGGTGTCCGCGCCGACATCTACACGGACGTGAAGGACGTGGCGAAGCAGCGGATCGCCCTGGATGCCACCTCGCACGCCGACGAGGCGGTGCGGGCCATCGCCGCGAAGTGGCTGGACCACATCGAGCGCAAGACCGTAAAGCGGGCCGTCATGACCACGCCCTACGGCGTCACGGCGCCCGGCATCAAGTCCCAGCTCATCGCCGACGGCTTCTGCAACCACTTCGAGAACGGCGCCGAGCGCTACCGCGCGGCCGAGTACCTCAAGGACGTGGTGGTCGCCGCCCTGGACGCGAACATCGGCGCCCCCCGCGCGGCGATGGGCTACTTCCAGGAGGTCGCCGCGTTCCTGGCCGACCGCGAGAAGCCCATGACCTGGACGACGCCGAGCGGGTTCACCGTGCGGCAGGCGTATGTCAAAAGCGACTCGAAGCGCGTGGAATGCCTGCTCGGGGCCGCGCTGGTCAAGTTCCAGACCCAGGTCCCGAACGAGACGGCCGGTATCGACAAGCGCAAGCAGAAGTCGAGCGCCGCGCCCAACGTCGTCCACAGCTACGACGCCGCCCACCTCGCCCTGACCGCCGTGGCGATGAAGGAGGAGGGCGTGCGCGACATGGCCTTCGTTCACGACTCGTTCGGCGCCCACGCAGGTGCCACCGACCGGCTGGCCCACCACATCCGCGACCAGTTCGTGCGGATGTATAGCGGCCCGGCGCTGGAGCAGTGGCGCGAGAGCGTCATCGCGCACTCCGGCGAGGCCGATGTGCCCGCCGTGCCGCCGCTGGGCTCCCTCGACGTGACCCGTGTCATGGACAGCGAGTTCTTTTTTTCCTGACAAGTAGCACGAGTTGCTCTCATAAAACCCCCGCAGGGTGACGACCCTAACGCCGTCGCCCCTCCACCCCTGACCTGAAAGCTGCCCATGTACGACTCCCCCGAACTGCAACGCGCCATCGCCCACCTGGAACAAGGCTACGGCCGGCTTCCCTTCGACCTCGTGGTCTCCCTGATCGACCAGGGCATCGACCCCGAGTCGCTTGTCCAGCACTTCGCCGCCGGCGCCCGTCCCTGATCCCCCGATCCCTCTCATACCTGACCCGAACACCATGACCAAGCTGACCTATTCCACCCCCGCCGAACTCATCGCCGACTTCGAGGCTGGTGCGGCGTTCACCATCCACGGCACCTCTGGCTCCTACCCGGTCACGGGTCTGCGGTACGAGCTTGACGGCGATGTGGCCGTCTACGCGGCGGCGTCTCTCGTGCCGGGCAATCCGTGGGGCGGCTTGAAGCCGGACGGGAGCCACCCTGCAATTCCGGGCCTCCGCCTGGAGAAGACCGCGCCGGCACCGGGCCTCACCGGCCTCACCGCGCACACCGTGATCCTGGACGACCTGGAACCTCAGCCGTTCCTCAAGTCCTTCGTGACCGGCACCCCCGCCTACTGCCCGAAGACCCGGGAGGTCGTGGACGGCATCGAGTTCCAGCAGGGCCGCCTTCTGGTGTTCCTGGCGAACGAGGACGGCGCCGTGCGCGATTCCGAGAGCTACCGCCACGATGGCACCCACAAGCACGACCCGGCCCGCTCGCTGGTCCTGGGCGACCTGCCGCCGCTGCCGGCGCCTGACGTGACGATCTACGTGTACGCCAACGACCTGATCGGCGCCGTCCAGGTCCACCGCAGCTTCGTGGGTCGAGTCCCGCACCTGCGGCTCCTGGGTTCCCTCCAGGTGCCGGCGGACGAACTGCCGTCGTGACCCACTTCCCCCGCCTGCGCCAGCAGGACCTCGGGGGTCTCGTGTCCCGCATGGGTGACGCAGCGCAAGCCGCGTGCATCCGTGCGTGGCGCGAAACCGGCCGGCCTACCGCCGACCTGCATGCGGCGGTCCTGCTGGCCGCCGCGTCGCTCGCCTCCATCGCCCGCGAAGCCGGGCACCTCCCCACCGAAGCCTGGGCCGAAGCCAACTGCATCGCCCAGGACCCCGCCTCCCTCATCAACACCGCGCCGGGCATCCCGGCCAACTGAAAGCAATCACATGGCTGACGTAAAGAAGAAGTCCAACATCGTGTTCAAGGGCATCACGCCCGCTGGCGTGTTCACCTGGGCCTGGATCGACAAGCCTGACAACAGCGAATACGGCAAGGGCAAGTACAAGTGCGCCCTCAAGCTGGAGAAGGGCGTCGAAGCCAACGACGCCTTCGCCCGCAAGCTCATCGACCTGCACAAGGCCGCCAAGGGCAAGCGCGACACCGTGCCGGTCAAGGACGGCGACACGCTGGCCGAGGAGAACGAGGAGAAGAACGGCAAGTTCCGTGGCTTCTGGCTCCTGACCGCGAAGTCGAAGAACAAGCCGGCCCAGATCGACGCGAAGAAGAAGCCCTTGGCCGCCACGGCCAAGTCGGGTGACTTTGGTCGCCTCGCCATCGCCGCCAGCGAGTTCGACACCGGTGCCAACAAGGGGGTGACCCTGTACCTCAACGCCCTCCAGCTCCTGGAGCGCCGCGCCGTGTCCGCCGTGGACGAGTTCGATGAGGTGGACGGGTTCGACGGCGACACCGCCCTGGCCGAGACGGCCGACCGTGGTGACGACGACAGCGGCAGCGACGCCGGTGACGACGAAGACTTCTGAGCACGTCCTGGACGTGGTGCCCGAGGTGGCGCCGCGTCCCAGGTTCTCGAAATGGGGGGCCTACGAGCCGGCGAAGTACACCGCGTACAAGAAGCTGCTCCTGTCCCTCCTGCCCCCGAGCCCGGCCACGCTCCTGGCCCCCCTGGTACTCGCCGCGACTTTCGTGTGCAAGCCCATCGCCAAGTCGAAGTTCGACACCCCGATGGGGGACATCGACAACTTCGCCAAGCCGCTGATGGATGTACTGACGAAGGCCGGGTGGTACGGGGATGACCGGCAGGTCGTGTCCGTGCGGCTCGACAAGCGCTTCCCCCAGCCCGGCGAACAGCCGCACATCCGTTTCACCCTCCAGCCCGCACCATGAGCCAACGATTCGTCGCATTCCTCGGCAAGGCCGAAGCCGTCCTGGAGAAGCTCTCCGACCGCGCCGCGCTCAAGGCCCAGGCCAAGCTGGCCCAGGCTTCCGCCCTGGTCACCGAGGCCAACGCGCTGCGCAAGTCCGCGAAGACCGGCCGCCGCGTGGCCCAGGCCCTGCGCGACCTCACCGCCGACACCGCGCCGGCCCCGGTCGCCAACGAGTCGCAGGCCGCCCTGGACCTGTGATTCCCGAGGGCTCCGGCCCTCCCTCTCAACCCCATACCCCGACACCATGACCCTCTCGTCCTACCAACGCTTCGCCCTGACTCCGCAGACCCGCAAGGTCCTCGCCCACCTGGAGACGGTCGGCTCCATCACCAACGTCGAGGCCCACGCGGTCCACGGCATCCGCTCGGTCTCGCGCCGCATCACCGAGCTGCGCGACGCTGGCGCCCCGATTCGCAAGGAGCAGAAGCGCGATCCCATCGGCCAGCGGTACGTGCGCTACGTGCTGGAGGGATTCTCCAAGCCAGCCAAGGCGTGACCGCTCGGCTCCTGGTGAGCCACTCGACCAACCCCCGCCCCTGAGACGCAAGTCCAGGGGCTTTTGCTTTCTGGACCCATGTCGAACTTCTACCCCACCACCCTCAAGTCGCGCGGCTACTACGCCACCTCCCGCCCGGACGGCCGCTGGCTGGTCAAGGGCCGTGGCATCCGCCGCGTCGTCACCTTCGAGGAACTCCAGGCCCTCCTGAACCCGCCGAAGAAGGCCAAGCCGCAGTGAGCGATGACAGCACGCTCCTGTCGAAGGGGCCGTGCGCCGACTGCGGCAGCAGCGACGCCTGCGCGACCTATGACGACGGTCACAGCTACTGCTTTTCCTGCGGCGCCTACACCCACGGCGACGGCACCAAAGGCGACGGCGCAACGCGGGTTCCTTCGGAGCTGATCCGGGGTACCTATCGGGACCTGGGCAAGCGCGGAATCACCGAGGCCACCTGCAAGCTCTGGGGCTACAGCGTCGCCGACCACGAGGGTCGCAAGGTCCAGGCCGCGACCTACTGCAACGCCTTGGGCGAGCCAGTGGCGCAGAAGGTGCGCACGGCCGACAAAGACTTCTTCGTCCTCGGCTCGCTCAAGGAGGCCGGCCTGTACGGCCAGCACCTGTGGCGCAGCGGTGGCAAAAAGGTCCTCATCACCGAGGGAGAGATAGACGCCCTATCCGTGTCGCAGGCCCAGGCCAACCGCTGGCCCGTGGTCTCGGTCCCGAACGGCGCCCAGGGCGCGAAGAAGTCGCTGGCCTCCCAGATGGAGTGGCTCAAGACCTTCGCCGAAATCGTCCTCTGGTTCGACAACGACGAACCGGGCCGCGCCGCCGCCGAGGAATGCGCCTCCATCCTGCCGCTGGGCAAGGTCAAGATCATCACGACGCCCCACGGGCTCAAGGACGCCAACGACCTCCTGCGCGAGCACGGGGCGCCAGCCGTCCTCGACGCCACCTGGAGCGGCCGGGCCTACCGGCCGGACGGCGTGGTCGCAGGCGAGGACCTGACCGTCGAGCGGCTCAAGGCCAAGGCCGCACCCGGCTGGCAAACCCCGTACCCGCTGCTCAACGAGAAGACACGGGGTATCCGCCCGCGCCAGCTCTGGCTGCTCACCGCCGGCACCGGCGTGGGCAAGTCCACCGATGCCCGCGAGTGGCTGTACGCCGCGCTGGTCGGGGGCAAGAAGGTCGGCGCCGTGTTCCTGGAGGAGTCCGTCGAGGACACCGCCAAGTACCTGATCGCGCTGGACAACAACCTGCTGGCCGAGGACCTGGAGGACGACCCGTCGATCCTGTCGGACGCCAAGTGGGCCGCGAGCCACGCCAAGCTGTTCGGCCGTGGCAACTACCAGGCATACGACCACTTCGGCGCCACCGACAGCGACGGGCTCCTGAACAAGATCGAGTACATGGCGCTCAACGGCGCCGAGCTGATCTTCCTGGACCACCTGACCATCGCCGCCACCGGGCTCGACCTGGACGGCACCGACAAGCTGATGGTCGGCCTGCGGGCGCTCATCGAGCGCACCGGGTGCAGCGTGGTCGCCATCGCGCACATCCGCAAGGCGCAGAGCGGCGCCAAGTCGGCCGAGGAAGGCGCCCAGATATCCCTGGACGACATCAAGGGCTCGGGCTCGCTCAAGCAGGTCCCGGACGTGATCGTCGCCAAGGAGCGCGACCAGCAGGCCGAAGGCCCCGAGAAGGACGAGTCGATGCTGCGGGTCCTCAAGGTCCGGCGCGGCGGCAAGACCGGCCCGGCCGACCACCTGCGCTACGACACGAAGACCGGGCGGCTCAAGCCCTTCGTGCCGGCGGACACCTCGGGCTTCGACAGCCCCGAGACCGATGGCAACACCGACTTCTGAGTCGGTGGCACGGGCGCTCCTCAAGTCCTCCCGCTACCGGGCCAAGCGCAACGGCATCCGCCACACGCTGGCCCTGTCCGACATCCACGTCCCGACCCACTGCCCCGTGCTCGGCATCCCGCTCCAGCCGGCACAGGGCCGGGCGGGGCCGGCCTCGCCGTCCCTGGACCGGCTCAACCCGCTGCGCGGCTACGTGCGCGGCAACGTCGTCGTCGTGTCCTGGCGGGCCAACGCCCTCAAGAAGGACGCCACGGCCGCCGAGCTGCGCCGCATCGCTGCCTTCTACACCCAACTCAAACCCCGACCATGACCACTATCCAAGCTGAAACCGTCTACGTGGACCCCGCTGCATTCGAGGGCTATGCCAACCTGCACAACCACGCCAGCGCCACCGACGCCGTGAAGGCTGCGTTCCTGCGGGCCGCCACGGGTGCCAACGCCGATGGCCGCAAGCCGGTCATGGTGCGCGTGCTGATCCACGTCGAGCCGCGCGAGCTGACCTTGGACGACGACACGCCCCTCAGCGGCGGCGTCTGCGACATGAGCGCCGGCTGCGAGGCATGCCAGTAGCGCCATGATCCCCTACGCCCAGGCACCTATCCTGGCGTGGGACCTGGAGACGAACGGCCTCCTCAAGGAGCTGGACCGCATCCACGTCCTCGCCATCGGCGACGTGTTCACGGGCATCGTGACCACCTACACCGACAACGACCCCCGCTACCCCTCCCTCAAGGAGGGCGTTAGGCGCCTCTCACACCACGTCAAGGCCGGCGGCCTGACCGTCGCCCACAACGGCATCGGCTTCGACCGCAAGGCACTCAGTAAGGTCTGCGGGGTCTCGATCCCGCCCGAGCAAATCCTCGACACCCTGGTCATGGGGCGCCTGTGCGACCCCGAGCGCCTGGGCGGCCACAAGCTGGAGAGCTACGGCATCGAAATGGGCATCCTCAAAGATGTCTACGACGGCGGCTGGGACACCTACAACGAGTCCATGCGCAGCTACTGCGGCCAGGACGTGGTGGTCACCATCGCGCTCTACCATAAGCTGGCCGGCGTGCGCCAGTGGGGCGAAAGCCTGCCGCTGGAGCTGGACGTGATGTTCCTCATCGACCTCCAGATGGACAACGGCTTCATGCTGAACGTCCGCGCCGGCATCAAGCTGGCGGCCGAGCTGGACGCCGAGCGGCAGGGCCTGATCGCCGAGCTGCAACGCACGTTCCCGCCGATCTTCGTGTCGGCCGGTACGACCAACCCCAAGCGGTCGATGAACCGCCAGGGCGTGGGCTACACGGCCGGCGCCGAGTACACCAAGATCAAGCTCCAGGACTTCAACCCGGGTAGCGAACACCACGTTGCCGCCCGGCTGCGGCGCCAGTACGGCTGGGTCGCCCCGCTCACCGAGAAGGGCAACCCGAACATCACCGAGGAGGTGCTCAAGAAACTGGACTTCCCCGAGGTCCAGCTCCTCCTCAAGTTCGCCCGGGCCGAGAAGCGCTACACGCAGCTCGCCGGGCCGCCCAGGATCAAGGAGGGCCGCAAGCTCGGCGGCGGCTGGATTCACCACACCGACGATGAAGACCGCGTGCATGGCTTCGTGAACCCCAACGGGGCCGTCACGGGGCGCATGACGCACCGCATGCCCAACAGCGCCAACATCGACAAGGACCCCGCGATGCGGTCCCTGTGGGTTCCGCGCGAGGGCTGGAAGCTGGTCGGCATCGACGCCGAGGGCCTGGAGCTGCGCGTGCTCGCGCACTACCTGAGCCGCTACGACGACGGCACGCTCACGTTCCAGCTCCTGGAGGGCGACAAGTCCAAGGGGACCGACGCCCACTCCGTGAACCGCAAGAACACGGAGCTGTACAGCCGCGACGGCGCCAAGACCCTGCTCTACGGCTCGCTGTACGGGGCAGGCGACGAGAAGGCCGGCCGCATCTGGATCGAGGACTGGCGCAGCAGCGGCAAGCCCGTAGCCGAGTGGCCGGCCTGGGCCATCGAGTGGAACAAGGACCGCAGCCGGTGCCGCCCGAAGACCCCCACGGCCATCGGCCGCGTGGTGAAGCAGCGGCTCATCAACGGTATCAAGGGCTTCCGGGAACTCAAGGAGGCCATCGCCGCCAAGGCCAAGGCCCAGGGCTGGGTGCGCGGCATCGACGGCCGGCGCATCCGCATCCGCCATGCCCACGCAGCGCTCAACACGCTGCTCCAGGGCACCGGCGCCATCGTGATGAAGAAGGCCCTCGTGATCCTGTACGAGTCCTTCTCGGCGGCCGGCTACCGCCACGGCGTGGACTACGGCTTCTGCGCCAACGTCCACGACGAATGGCAGATCGAGTGCCGGCCCGAGCTGGCCGAGCAGATCGGCGAGCTGGGCAAGCGGGCCATCACCCAGGCCGGCGAGCACTTCAAGTTCCGCTGCCGCCTCGACGGCGCCTACGACATAGGTGACAACTGGCACATGACGCACTAGCGACACGGGAGCACTACGTGGGAGCCGCCAGCGAGCACATCGCCGCTGCGTGGTTCCTGCGTCGTGGGCAGCAGGTCTTCTGGCCGGCGTGCCAGCAAGGCGCTGTCGATTTCGTCGCCGACTTCCAAGCCGAAGGGCTCAAGAAGGTACAGGTCAAGACCGCCACATGGAACAGGTCCTCGCCCCCGTGGGCTTACCTCCAGTGCCGGACTCAACTCACAAACAAAGGCCAGGCGCTTCTCCCCGCCGACCTCTACGACCTCCTGGTGATCGTCGCACCTGATGGTCGCCGGCTCTGGTCTATCCCCGCACCCCTCATCAAGTCAACCAACCTCTGCCTGGACGGCACGCGCCCAGGCCGTAAGCCCTCACCGTGGGCTGCGTTCCAGCACGAACTATGACCCTCAACGACCTCCAAGACCTCATCACCTTGGCGTCGCCCCTGTTCCCGTACTCCGTCATCGGCGGCGGGGCGGTGCGCGATGCCTTCCTCGGCGCCCCCATCAAGGACGTGGACCTGTTCGTGGACGTGCGCAGCACCTCCGCGCTGGAGTTCGACGTGCAGGCCGAGCGCTTCGCCAAGCTGCTCGGCGGGCCACTGCTCACGCACGCCGCCGGCAGCGTGACCGGGCACCTCTCGACCTACCACATCCCCCGCAAGGACCTCCCGACCGTCGAGCTGCTGCCAGTGGTGCGGGATGTCTACCAGGACGTTCACGACTACGACTTCGCGCTGTCGCAAATCCTGATGACCCCGACCGGACTGCTGTACACGCCGGCCTTCCAGCTCGACGTGCGCAACCTGGACATCACCTACACGAAGAAGGTGCGCCAAGAAAAGAGCGCGTCCCGGCTGGTGCGACTGCGCAACAAGTACCCGAACTACCGCCCGAAGAACTGCGAGGTGCTCCTGTGACCGGCGCCGACCTCATCGCGGCCGTGGCCCTGGTGAGCGTGGCGGCCTTCATGGGCTACCTGGAGCACCGCCACGCCAAGGGCGAGGGGCGGGATTGACCGTCGCCCTCATCGACGGTGACGAAGCCATCTACAAGGCTTGCGTCATCAAGCGCGAGGAGGTGGACTGGGACAGCGGCGAATGCGCGACCCGCCTGCCGACGCTGGAGGAGGCCCAGGAAACCCTGGTCTCCCTGGTCGAATCCTGGCGTGACTCGGCCGGCGCGGTGGACCTGACCTTCGTGGTCTCGCCTCCCGAGCGCGGCCTGTTCCGCCGGGGCCTGTTCCCCGCCTACAAGTCCGGGCGCGGCGAGAAGCCCGTGATCTACGCCGGCCTCGAAGCCTGGGCCATCGAGCGCTGGGACGCCGTGTGGTATCGCGGCCTCGAAGCCGACGACACCCTGGGCGTCCTGGCCGGCAAGGGGGCCGTCATCTGCTCGTCCGACAAGGACATGAAGACGATCCCAGGCCGGCTCTACAGTCCGAAGGCCGGCCGCTCCGTGACCATCACGCCCGACCGCGCGGACCACTGGTGGATGACCCAGACCCTCATGGGCGACTCCACGGACGGCTTCGCCGGCTGCATCGGCTGCGGCCCCAAGGGCGCCGAGGACACCCTGCTCGGCGGCTCCCGCATGAGCGAGTGGTGGCCCGAGGTCGTCCGGCGCTTCGAGCGCCCGAAGGCCGGCAAGCACCGCGACGTGGCCCAGACCGCCCAGGACGCCCTGGTGCAGGCCCAACTCTCCCGAATCCTCCGACCTGGGGAGTACGACCCCAGCACCGGGGACGTGCGCTACCGCGTCGCCCACCACCGAATCGAGTTCAACGCACATGACATCGCACGTTAAGGCATTCCCCCTGATCGGCCTTGCCGGCCGCGCCCGCACGGGCAAGACCACGGTCGCCGACCGGCTGACCGCCGAGTACGGCTACTCCAACCTGTCCTTCGCCGCCCCGATCCGCGAATTCGTCGCCCAGCTCACCGGCATCACCCTGGCCGAGCTGGAGAATACCGAGGTCAAGGAGGCCGTGATCCTCTGGATCGGCAAGTCGCCCCGCCAGCTCATGCAGACGCTGGGCACCGAGTGGGGCCGCCAGCTCGTCCGCGAGGACTTCTGGGTGCGCCGCGCCCTGGCGGCCGCCGAGACGATTCCGGGCGGCCGGGCCGTCATCAGCGACGTGCGCTTCGACAACGAGGCCGAGGCGATCCGCGCGGCCGGCGGCGTGGTGCTGCACATCGTGCGGCCCGATGCCCTGGAGGTCTCCTCGCATCCGAGCGAAGCCGGTGTAGCCCGGGACCCCCGGGACTTCATCATCTTCAACGACCTCTCGCTGTCGGCCTTGCACAAGGAGGTCGAGCACTTCCTGTACGGCCTGTGGCGCCGGGCCGAGAAGGCAGACACCGCGCTGCTGGAGTCGTTCCGCGCATGACCACGCTCTCCCGTGCCGTCCTGGCCGTCCTCGCCTCCCTGGCCGTCCTGGCCGGGGGCTGGGCCTACCGCTCCCACCTCATCGACCTCGGCGCAGCCCAGGAGGCCCAGGCCGCCCAGGTGCGCCAGGACGCTGCCGTCAAGGCGGCCCGCGCATCCGACGCCAAGGTCTCGGCCGCTGCGGTGGCCTCCCTCCAGACCCAACTCACCAACCAGAAAGCTGAACATGACCGTGTATCCCGTGACCTCCAGGCCGCGCTGGCTGCTTCCGATCTTCGTGCTGCTCGTCTTGATGCTCGCGTTGCCGGGCTGCTCGACCAAGCAGCCGAGCTTCGTGAGCGAGCTGCCGGAGCTGCCGGCGGAACTGGCAGCGCCCCCGGAGAAGCTGGTGGCGATCAAGCGGACGCTTCCGTCGCCGACCTTGTCGAATCCGTCGAGGTGAACTATGGGGTTTGCAACCGCAATGCGACGCGCCTGGAAGCGCTTCAAGCGTGGTACGCCAAGCTCCGCGTGGGTCGCCAGGAATAAACCCCCGCAGAATGATGCCGGTCCTAACCCTATACCTAAGACTCTCAGGATAGGCGACGACGGCCTGCCGCCGGACCTGCCGGGCGCCACCGAGATTCGCCTGCTGGCGGACTACCTCGCGCAGCTCGTGCCACTGACGGACATCACGACCCTTGTGGGCGCCCGCGACTACACGGCGGCCCACGAACTCACCGGGTTCCATGAAGCCATCCAATCGCTGCGATCCATCGCAGACGACGTGGACGCGGCCAACGGCCGGCCGAGCCCGCAGGAGGCGAGCAGCGCGTGACGCGGCTCGTGTCCTCCGGCTGGTGGGTCACCCATTCGCTGCGGAGTGGACTCAGCCTCTACTTGCGCGATCTGCGGTCTGCCTGCTTCGTGGCGTGGCTGGCCCTGTCGGGGCCGTCTGGTTCGAGCCGCGCCCCTTCCGCACCGTCCGTCTTCACGTCGCCATAGACCCGGCCTTCCACGGCCGCTGGGTCACCCCGCGAACCCTCCGTTTTCTCGCCGCGTCAGCGCGAGCCACCGGCGCCATCGGCGTCTGGGCCGAGCCCTTGCCCGAGCACGCACCGCTGGTGCGGCGCCTCGGCTTCCAGGAGGCCGGCTCGCACCACTACCTCCCCCTCTATGTCCAGTCCAAAGACGACGACGGTGCAGCCCACGCAGCCTGACGCCCCGGCCGCCAAGGCCATCTTCGGGGCCGAAGACTCGGCCACCGACACGGCCGCCAAGCGCAAGGCGAACCGCAACGCCCTCCGCGCCACCTACCTCACGGCCCCGGCCACCAGCACCGCATCGTCGGGCGTGGGCGTGCAACTGTGAGGCTCGCCGACCGCTACGCCGAGCTGTCGGCCGAGCGCGAGCCGTTCCTCAGCCGCGCCCGCGCCGGCTCGGCGCTGACCGTGCAGAGCGTGTGTCCGCCCGAGGGCCAGAGCCCGTCCGTGGTCCTGCCCCAGACGTACCAGTCCTTCGGCGCCCGCGCCGTGGTCAACCTCGCGGCCAAGCTCCTCATGGCGCTCCTGCCGCCCGGGACCTCCTCGTTCAACCTCAAGGTCCCCGCGACCGTCCTGATGCAGCAGCAGACGATGGACGTTCCGCCGGACGTGACCCTCGGTCTCGCCAAGTGCGAGAAGCTCATCAACGACAAGATCGAGGCGCTCCACTGGCGCCGGCCGACCTACACGTCGCTGCTGCACCTGATCGTGGCCGGGAACATCTGCGAACACATCCTGCCTGACGGCACGATCAAGCAGTTCCGCCTGGAGCAGTACGTCTGCGTGCGCGACTGGCAAGGCACCGTGATCGAACTGGTGACCGCCGAGAAGCTCAAGGTCCGGGCGCTCCCCGAGGAACTCCGTGGCTACACGGACCTCAAGGAGACCGCCGATGTGGTCCTGTACACCCGCTTCGTCCGCAAGGACGAGCGGCGCTACACGGTGCAGCAGGACCTGGGCCATGCGCCCGTCCTGCCGGAGACCGAGCACCACGGGCTGATGCCGGCCAACGCCCTGGCCTGGGAAATCGTCCCGGGCGAGAACTATGGACGCGGCCATGTCGAGGCGAACTACTCGGACCTCCTGGGCCTCGACGCGACCTCCCAGCAAATCCGCGAACTCGGCGCCCTCGCGGCCCGCAACCTGATCTTCGTCGCACCCAACGCGGCCGGCGGCAACCTGCGCAAGCGGATCGCTGAGGCCCGCAACGGCGCTGTGCTCTCGGGTCGCGGCGGCCAGCAGGGCGACATCCAGCCGTTCCAATTCAACAACGGCAACGCCGTCCAGACGCTGAGCGCCGAGAAGCAGGACCTCCAGCGTGGCCTCGCCCAGGCGTTCCTGCTGACCGGGGACCTCCGGCGCGACGCCGAGCGGGTCACGGCCTACGAACTCCAGATGCTGGCCTCGGAAATCGAGCAGGCGCTGGGCGGGGTCTATTCCCTGCTGGCCGTGGAACTCCAGGCGTGGCGCATCAAGAAGCTCATCGCGCAGATGCAGTCCCGCCAGGAACTGCCCGAGATTGGCGACAAGACCGTGATCGAGGTCACCACCGGCCTCGAAGCGCTGGGCAAGGACGCCCAGGTCAACAAGGCTCGCGCCTTGTTCGGCCTGTTCGCCGAGGTGCCCCAAGCCTTCCAGGCCGAGGCCGCCTCCCGCATCGACTTCAACACCATCCTCACGCCCACCGTGGCGGCCCTTGGATTCCCTGGCGGCGTCAAGTCCGAGCAGCAGGTCCAGGCCGAGAAGCAGGCGGCGCAGGAGCAGGCGATGCAGCAATCCATTGTCGATAGGGGCACCGCCCCGGCCATCAACGCGATGGCCCAACAACAACCTGAACCCCAATGAGCGACACCCCCCAAGAGCCCGGCACGGGCGCCCCCGCACCAGCCGAGACGCCTGCGGTCACGCCGCCCTCGCCAGGCTCTCCCGAGCACCGGGCCGCCATGATCGCGGCCTACGACGCCCAGTTCGCCAAGCACGAGCCTGCCGCTGCGACGCCCCCGGCCACCCAGGCCCAGACGGCGCCGCCGGCCGAGCCCGCTGCGACGCCCCCAGCCGTTCCGAAGCTCACCGACCCACCGGCCGATACACCTACGGCCCCGGGCGACACGACCCAGCCGGGCGGTGAGACCGAGGGCACCGCGCCCTCACTGGACTACGACGCCTTCACCGCCGGGTTCTCGGCCGAGGCCCTGGACGACACCGTGGCCCAGGCGTTCGCCCAGCAGACCGGCTGGTCTGCCGAGCAGGTCGCCGAGGCGCACAAGCAGTTCCTGGCCGGCCAGCAGGCCCTGGCCCGCGAGCAGACCCGCTCGCTGCACGAGGCCGCCGGTGGTGCCGAGCAGTTCAACGCGCTCGTCGCCTGGGGCCAGAAGAACCTCACCTCCGAGCAGCGCTCGTTCTATGACCGCGAGCTGAACGGCCCGAACGCCGCCGACGCCATCGCGCTGCTTCGGCAGCGGATGACGGCTGGCTCCGAGCCGCGTCTGCACCAAGTCAACGGCACTGCTGCGCCCCAGCCCGTGGGCTTCCGCGACAAGTCCGAAATGACCGCCGCGATGCTCGACAAGCGCTACCAGACCTCCGAGGCGTACCGCGCCGACGTGGCCGAGAAGCTGCGCCACTCGCGCTTCTGAACACGGCCGGCCCCTCTGCGCCCACAAGGCGCACGGGTCGGTTCTCGCCTCTCCCCCTCCCTCCGCTGATCCCGTCCGTCCGCCATTCCCAGGCGGCGGGGGTCGGCTCGTCCCTACCTTCCAAGGAAAGAAGCTGCAATGGCTTTCTCTAGCAATCCCGGCAACCCCACCGCATTCGGCCAGGGTACCTCCACGACCGACGACCGCAACCTGTTCCTCAAGCAGTTCGGCGGCGAAGTCCTCACGGCCCTGACGGCCAACACCCTGACCGCCGGCAAGACCCGCGAGAAGTCCATCGGCGCCGGCAAGAGCTGGCAGTTCCCGCGCACCGGCGTGTCCACGGCCGAGTACATCACGCGCGGCCAGGAACTCCTGGGCAACGGTTTCCTGACCGATGAGGTCACGGTGACCGTGGACGGCCCGCTGACGGCCAGCCACGCGCTGTGGGACCTGGACGTTCTGATGTCGCACTTCGACATCCGCAGCCCCATTTCCACCGAAATGGGCGCGGTCCTGGCTCGCGCCATCGACCAGAACGTCTTCCGCAGCATCGCGCTGGCGGCCCGCGACACCGGCTCGGCCAACATCCCGCACTCGGGCGGCACCGTCATCACCGACGCCGGCCTCGTGAATACCTCGGCCGCTGACGGCGTGACCTGGGTGGACGGCATCCGCGCCGCCAAGCGTGCGCTGTTCGCCAAGAACGTGCCCATCGGCGCCACCATCTACGGCGTGGTGAACTACAACGTGTTCGACGCGATCAAGTACGCGAAGAACACGAACGGGGTGTACCTGAACCTGAACAAGGAAATCACCCTGGCAGAAGCCGGCGTGGGCTCGACCCCGACCGAAGCCATCCGCTTCGAGGGCGTGACGATCTTCCCGTCCAACCTCCTGCCGAACACCAACGAGACGGCCGTGACCAGCGTGTACCCCAAGTACCGCTCGGACTACTCGAAGACCACGGGTCTCCTGTGGCTCCCGGACGCCGTGGCGACCCTGAGCCTGCTGGACGTGACCGTGGAAACCGCCCGCGACGTTCGCCGCCAGGAGGACTTCCTGGTCGCCAAGACCATCAAGGGCCACGGCACCCTGCGTAGCGAATACGCAGTGGAGTTCCGCCTCCCCCCGCCGGTTAAGCGGTAACCCCCAGACCCAGCCCTCGCCCGGCTGGGTTTTTTCTTCGCCCTTCGGGGCGCCTCTCACATGCTCACACGACTCCAAGCCATCAACCAGATTCTCGTGGCCGTAGGCGAACAGGTCATCCTCGTGGAGGTGGCTGGAGCCGGCGACTACGCCAATGCCGGTGCCGTCCTGGACGCCGAGACCATCAAGGTCCTCGCCAAGGGTTGGGACTTCAACACCGACAACGGCTGGAAGACCGGACCCGACTCGGACGGTCATGTCCTGATCCCGGCCAGCGTCCTCCACGTCGCGTCCTCCGACCCCAACCGCAACATCGTTCAACGCGGCGACCGCCTGTACGACGTGGACCGCAAGAGCGACGAATTCGACGCGGACCTTGAGGTCAACCTCATCCGGTCCTTCGCCTTCGAGGACTGCCCTTACCACGTTCAGCGCGAGGTCGTGGGCCGCGCCATCAAGGCGTACCAGCGCTCCTACGTCGGCTCCTCGCAGCTCGACCAGTTCGCGCAGGAGGAGCAGTACGAGGCCCAGGGCGACGCCCGGGACGCCGAGTCCGTCATTGACGACTTCAACATGCTCGACAACCCCGACCTGTACTACCTGCGCCGCCGGGTCCACCGGAGGCTCGTCTGATGGACGGGCTGCTCCAGCCGCGCATCGGCGGCCTGTACCACGGCGTGAGCCGGCAGGCGTACCTCCAGCGCTCGCCGAGCCAGATGCAGGAGCTGGAAAACTTCCTGCCCTCCGTGGACTACGCAGGCTTCGTGGACCGTCCCGGCACCCGGCTGGTGGGCGCCCTGCAAGGCGCCAACTACGCCACCAGCGGGCACCACTTCTTCCGCACCACGGACGGCCAGCGCTGGGTCGTGCTGCGCCGCGCCGAGGCTGGCAGCATCGAGGTCTGGAACGTCGAGTCCGGTATCCAGGCCAGCCTGACCGTCGGCCCCTACGTGCAGAGCTACATCGGCTCGACCACCGAGGGCCTGCGCTACCTGAGCCTGTCGGACACCACGCTGATCCTCAACACCGAGGTGACGGTGGGCTCTACGGTCACGGCCGTGACCGACCTGACCGCTGTCTACCTCGTGGTCCGCAAGACCTCGACGGCCGCCCAGATTTACCGGGTGACCTCCGAGGTTGGCACGGCGTCCGTGACGGTCGCGTCCAACACAAGCATCGGCCGCGACAGCATCGCACTCCAGCTCGCTACCGGGATCACTTCCTCGCTCCCCGGCGCCACAGCGACCCTGGTGGCCCCGAACGTCATCAAGGTCACGGCCTCGGCCTCGATCCTGTCGAGCATCGTGTTCGCCAACAACTGGGACGAGGAGGCCGCCTACACCATCAAGGGGCGTGTCACCGCGACCTCGGACCTGCCGGCGACCTTCGAGACCGGAGTGCCGATCCTGGTGGACCTGGGCTCCGGCTCCACGAAGTCGTCCTACTACGTCCGGTACGACTCGGCGAAAAACGCCTGGATCGAGTGCAGCTACGCGCCCAACGGCGCCACCACCGGCAGCCTGACCGCATCGACGCTGCCCATCCGGCTGCACCAGACCGCGACCAACGCCTTCGAGCTGCAACCCTGCGCCTGGGTGGCCCGCGAGACGGGCGACGACGACTCCAACCCGTTCCCGGACTTCGTGGGCTACAAGCTCACGGCCCTGGCGAACTGGAAGGGCCGGCTCTGGCTGGCCGCCGACGACACCGTGTACTCCAGCCAAGCCGACGACCTGTTCAACTTCTTCCGCCAGAGCGCCCGCGAGGTGCTGCCGGCGGACCCGGTGACGCTGCCCATCGAGACCCAGGACGTGGCGAAGGTGGCCTGGATGGTCGGCTTCCGCTCGAAGCTCATGGTCCTGTGCGACAACGCCCAGCTCGAAATCCCCGGCGACGACGCCGTGACCCCGACCGACGCCGTGATCGGCGTGGTGACCAAGTACCAGCTCGACACCGTGTGCCCGCCCCGGGTGCTCGGCGACAGCCTGTACTACACCGGACCATCGAGCGGACGCTCGGCGCTCTGGGAGTACCAGTACGACCAGCAGACGGCCAACAACACGGCCGAGGACCTGAGCAAGCACGTCCCGGGCTACCTGAGCGGCAAGGTGCGGCGCATCGAGGGCGCGGCCCAGAGCGGCCGGGTCTACCTGTGGGACCAGAGCGAGCCGGGCAAGCTGTTCGTGCAGACCTCCTACTGGAAGGACGGCCAGCGGGCGCAGAACGCCTGGAGCAGCATGAGCTTCCCCGGCGTCGAGCGCATCCTGACCTACTGGGTCCACGAGGACACCCTTTACCTGCTTGCGACCTCCGGCGGGCTGCTCAAGGTGCTCACCATGCTGGCCGAGGCCGGCCTGGGCGGCGACCTGGACGCCGACAAGCGGCTCGACCATGCGGTGGCCGTGGAGGTAGCCTGGAACACCGCGCGGCAGCGCAGCGAGGTGATCCTGCCCACGGCGTTCGCCGCGTTCGCCGAGGTCGTGATCCTGGTCAACCAGGGCGACGGCTGGTGGCGCGAGTACACCGGCACCGTGGTGACGGACGGCTCGCAGTGGCTCGCCCACTTCCCCTACCAGCTCGCCCAGACCACGGGCTATGCCGGCCTGCGCTACACCCGCACCGCGACGTTCTCACCGTTCTACCCCACGGTGGACGAGAAGACGACGCCGCTGGGCCGGCTCCAGGTCGCCCGGGTCACCGTGGACTGCATGGTCTCCTGCGACTACACCGCCACCGTCACCCGGCCCGACCGGGTGGACATGGTGACCGGCGTGTCGCCCCGGCTGGTCAACAGCGTCCCGGTTCCCGAAATAGCCCACGACGTGAGCCTGAGCGTGCCGTTCAACTCGCGCGGCGACGCGGCATCGCTCACCGTCACCACGACCAGCACCGGCCCCCTGTGCATCACCGGGCTGACCCTCCAGGCCCGCTACACCAACCCACGACGATGAACCTCCGACCCGCCACCATTGACGACTGCTGGACCCTCGCAGACAGCCTGCGATCCAAGGACCTCCAGGAGCTGTCCCTGGTGGCGGACGGCGCATCGCCGCTCGACAAGGCGCTCCGCGCCTGGGCCGGCTCCGAAGTCTGCGAAGCCTTCGAGACCGACGCAGGGCAGCTCGTGTGTGTCTGGGGCGTCCAGCGCTTCCCCGGCCGCCTGGGCTCCATCTGGATGCTCGGCACCCCTCGGATCGAGGAGGTGCCCCTCTCATTCCTCCGCGCCTGCCGGCCCGTCATCGCACGGGCCTCGGCCGGCTTCGACGTTCTCGGCTGCGCCCCCTGGCGCGAGAACGCGCTCCACCTCCGCTGGCTGTCCTGGCTGGGCTTCACGCCCCGCGACACCGGCCACCCTGTCTTCCTCCCCCATTACCTCCATGTGTGAACCTGCCACCCTGACCATGCTGGCTGTTTCCGCCGCCGGTGCTCTGGCGCAGCGGCAGGCCAGCAACGCGGCGCTCTCCCAGCAGGCCGAGACCGCCAACAACAACCTGCGCCTGACCTACGCCGCCAACCAGGAGCAGTCCCGCGCAGCGGACGCCCAGGCATTCGAGCAGCAGACCGACCGCGCCCGCAAGGCGGCGCAGCAGCTCTCGATGGCCCGCGTGATCGCGGCCCAGGGCGGCGGCTCCCTGACGGCCCGCGCTATCAACATCCAGGCCGGCGCCGCCGAGGACTACTCGCGCATCGACGCGGGCCTGCGCAACACGCGCTCGTCCATCCAATCGTCCAACGCCGCCGCGATCACGTCCACGCAGGACAAGCTCGACCAGATCAACGCCGGCTATTCGGCCAGCAACCTCCAGTTCTTCACCTCGCTCGCCGGTGGCGCTGCCAACGCCTACACGGGTGAACACGCCCGCACGACGCAGAAGAACCTCGCCAAGAACTACAAGCAGGACTGACACATGGCCGAAGGCTCCCAGAACTCGCGGCAGTTCGCCGCGACCTCCGGCCGCCTGCCGGCGGTCGGCTCCCAGGCCGAGGCCCCCTCGGTCAACACCACGCCGTACCGGGTCTCCCAGCCCCAGCTCACCAACAAAGGCGCGGCTATGTCGGCCATCGGCACGGCCCTGGGGTCGTTCTTCAACACGGCCGCGCAGACCGTGAACAAGATCGCCGATATCGACGCCTACGAGGAGCGGGCGAAGATCGAGCGCGAGAACCAGAACATCGCGCTCCAGGGCGCCGTGGATCACAAGGCCGGCCGCCCGATGGCCCCGGAGTACGCCAACCGGCAAGCCTACGCCGGCGCGTACCAGCAGTCCGCAGCCGACGCCCAGGCGTTCGCGTTGACCCAGAAGTTCAAGGAGCACCTCGCTGCGCTGCCGCGCGACGGGACCCAGGACCCCACGGCGACCGCCGAGGCGTTCTGGCAGTCCGAGGTCGGCCACGGCACGGGCGACCGGGACTTCGACTCCCGCCTGATGGGCGCGTTCATGAACAGCGCCCGGCAGATGGTGGCCCAGGCCGACACGCAGCGCCTGGACGACCAGGAACGCACGGCGACCAACACGATCATCCAGGCCCAGACGGCGAAGCTCCAGGCCCAGGGTGGCTTCACCGTGGGCAATGTGGCCGACATGCGCGGCCAGCTCCTCACCGTGACCAACGGTGACGTGACCCGGGCCGACAAGCTGATGGTCGCCATCATGGGCACCGCGCAGAACGAGAGGCAGGCCCTGTCGTTCCTCAACGCCCTGGACTCGCTGCCTGTCGGCACGGACGCCGAGGGCAAGCCAGTCACCTGGGCCGCGCGGAACGCCGAGGCGTACCAGCGCATGAGCGAGCAGGCCCTGCACCGGGTCACCCAGGTCAAGACCATCCAGGCATACAACGAGGTCTCCCAGTGGCAGACCCGCGCCGCCGCGATCAAGGGCGACCCCAACGCCACTGCCGATGACTTCATGGGGTTGGTGGCCCAGGGCGTGGACATCGACGCACGGCACGGCGTGGGCAAGGACAAGTTCAACGCCATCGACGGCGACATCCGCGCGTTCCTCAAGCAGAAGGCCAACGTCAACCGCTACTTCATGGCGCTCACGGGCCAGGGCACCAACGGCTCCCACTTTGGCATCGACGCAGTGAACGCCACCGGCGGCAAGGTCATGACCGAGCTGGAGCAGGAGCAGGGGATCGCCATGGCAGCACAGCAGCTCCCGGGCTTCGAGGACCTCGCCGCGAGCGCCCAGCAGACCGGGCTGGTCAACCCGCAGTACAGCGACGCTGCCATGCTCCAGACCGCGCGGCTGCTCGCGTCCCGGCCCAACCAGGAGGCCATGATGGGCGAGGCCGCCCCGAAGTCCCTGCGGGTCAAGATGTTCGGCGCCCTCGGCGGCCAGGACGTGAAGGCCGCCGCCCGCGCATTCCGTGGGGCGCAGGAGCTGGAGCGCCAGGGCGTGACCGACGGGCTGCTGTCCAAGTTCTTCCCGGACGCCAACACCGAGCAGTGGTATCGGTCGCTCAAGGCCAACGGCGTGGACGGCCAGGACACGGAGTCCAGCTACGCGGACTTCCTTGCGGACCCCCGCTCCCGGGACGCGATGGCCCAGGGCGAGAAGTCCGCCTACTGGAACCTTCCGCAATTCGCCGGCAAGCACGGCACCGAGGCCGCCGACTTCCAGAAGAAGGTGGACAAGGGGCTGATGATGCTCGGCCGCCAGAGCGCCGGCCGCGAGGGCTGGTTCTTCAACAAGGACGTGGGCATGGACAGCATGGTGCGCTCGGAAATCGAGGGCCTGCTGCGCAAGGACTTCGCTATCCAGCGCAGGCGCAACGGCTCCATCGACCTCGATGCGGCGTTCAAGAACATCGGCCCGACCATCGAAGGCCGATACCTCCTGATCCCGTCGCAGAGCGGCGCCCTCCAGCTCGTGAAGAACCAGTTCGACACGCGCGGCCAGACGGTGGGCGATCCGCTCAACGCGAACCCGAACTCCCCGGTCTCCAGGGCCAAGGGCTACCCGCCGATCTACGCGGGCGTGCCCATGAAGAACGCCCTGGGCCAGCGGGAGGACCCGCACGCCACGATGTCCTCCGACCTGGAGGCGCTGGCGCGGGCGCTGCCCTCGGCGTTCCCGGACACCAAGGCCGTCTGGACCAACCGGCCCGACGACAACGGCCTGATGCTCCTCAAGACGCGCGGGATGCCGGTGCAGTTCGCGGTCGGCCAGACCATCGACGTGCCGGGCACGGTGACCACCCCGGACAAGTGGACGGGCGTCGGTACCTACGAGGCGCCCACCGTGCGCAAGGAGACCGTGCCCAGCGATCCCCGCGAGGCGCAGAAGTTCTTCCAGCGCATCCTGCCGCCCGGCTTCATCGCCGTGCCCAGCGGGATCGACGGGGCCTACCAGCTCCACTACGGCTTCCGGCTGCTGGGGGACAAGGAAAGGGCCGACGCAGCTGCCAAGGCCGCAGAGACCGCCATCGACAAGCGCAACGACGCATCGGCCGACCGCCAGCAGTTCCTGCACGGCACGACGACCGAGGGCGGCGCCGCGATCCGCTTCCGCAAACCTTTCTGACCCATGACCCCTGATCCGACCAACCCGGACTACCTGGAGCACCAAGCCATCCAGGCGCAGATCGACAAGCTCACCATGCAGGGCGAGCTGCGCATGGACAGCACGGTCGGCCCGGCCGGCAGCGCGTCCTACGTTCCCAAGAGCTGGAACCTGGACGCCTACCGGGACTTCCTCGCACGCAACCGAGCCACCATGCCCCAAATGAACGGTGCCCTCCCCACGGGCACGAAAAGCATTCTCGACCTCGCCAAGTCCACCATCGACGGCGCCGAGGGCTTCTACCCGACCGCCTACTACGGCTCGAAGAACCCGAAGCGCACGGACCCGAAGAACATCACCGTGCGCCCCGGCGACTTCGATGACAACGCGCCGGCCCAAGCCAGCAACGAGGTCGCCATCGGCTACGGCTTCAACCTGAACGCCCACAAGAACTGGCGCAGCCTGTTCTCGCAGATGTTCGGGTTCACCGACGCCGACAACCATGCCATCGCCAACGGCCAGAAGGGCCTGACCCAGGAGCAGGGCGGACAACTGCGGGATCACCTGATCCTCCAGTTCAACGCCGACATCGACCGCATGCTGCCCGGCACCGTCCTCAACGACGGCGAGCGGGCCGCGCTCATTTCCCTGGCCTACAACGCCGGGGCCGGTGGCCTGCGCCGCTCGGGCATCCCCGACGCGATCCAGCGCGGCGCCAAGCCGCAGGAGGTCGCCCAGATGATCCGGTCGTTCAACACGCTCGGCGGCCAGCTCCAGAACCGGCGCAACCACGAGGCCGCCGTGTACCTGGGCGCCAAGGCGCAAGCCTTCTTCGACAACGGCTCCAACCGTCTCCCACCTCAGTGACCCTCAACGCAAAGAGTATCGAGCGCCTCACGGGCGTCCACCCCCATCTGGTCGCCATCGTGCAGCGCACGGCGGCCGCCAGCGCCATCCCCTTCCAAGTCTCCGAGGGTCTGCGCACCCCCGAGCGCCAGCGCGAGCTGGTCGCCAAGGGCGCCAGCCAGACCCAGAACTCCCGGCACCTCACCGGCCACGCCGTGGACGTGGTGCTGCTAAACCCGGACGGCTCGGCCAACTGGGACTTCGCCAAGTACCGCGAGTTCTCCAAGGACTTCCTGGCCGCTGCGGCGGCCCTGAGCCACCCCGTGATCTGGGGCGGCGCGTGGACCACGCTGCGCGATGGCCCGCACTTTGAACTGGACCGCAAGGTCTACCCCTGATCCCCCTGGAACCAATGGACCCATCGACCAACCCGACCGCTCCTGCGGTTCCCCTCTCGAACTACACCCCCACGTTCTCCGAGCCTGTCCAGGCCCCCGCCATGACCAAGGCGGACGGCGGTGATACCTTCGGCCGCCCGACGGCCCAGGAGGTCGCCGAGGCGCACTGGTCGCGCTACAGCATCCTCGGCCAAGGCGTGATGCACCTTGCGGCCGGCGCACTGGACGAAGGCGACCAAGCGGTGGACCTGAGCTTCAACGCCCGCCGCTACGCCCGCGAGGCCGGCCTGAGCGGCCTGGACGAGGAGCTGGCCTCCGGCTGGTTCGACGGCGCCCGCAACCGCGCCCAGTTCGACCGGCTGGCCCAGGTCGCCCGGTGGAACCAGGACCTCAAGCAGACGATCATCGACGGGCATGACGGCTCGGCCGTCCTGAACTTCGCCTACGGCCTGCTGGACGTGACCTCCCTCCTGTCCGTCGCCGGCCTGGGCCGGGGCGCCCTCGGCGGCGCCGCTGTCGGCCTGACCGACGCCCTGGCGCAGAACGCGGTGCTGCACAAGCTCCAGCCGCTGCGCGAGCGCGAGGACGACTTCATGAACATCGGGGTCTCCACGTTCCTCGGCGCCGGCCTGGGCGCGGTGTTCAACCGCCTGCCGCACGATTCCCCGCTGCGGCCCGGCCACCCGGACAACCCGCTGCACCCGGAGAACCTGGACAAGACCCCGCTGCGCGAGCAGGGCCTGGGGTCGTCCAGCGGCGCCGAGCTGCGCGGCGACTCCATCGGCGCGGCCCGCGTGGCCCAGGGCTACGACGACGCCGGCAACCCGGTGTACCGGCCGCGCATGGCCGGCGACGACTTCAAGATCGCCCAGGGCGGCAAGGCCCAGCAGTGGATTGACGACACGCTGTTCGGCGGGCTGACGCCCATCGGGCGCATGACGCACTACGACGGCCCGGGCCTCGAAGCGATGGCTCGCCTGACGGACATCCCTGGCCTGAACCTACGCGGTCATCTGGAGGGCCGGGTGCAGGGACCGGACGCCGAGTCGCTGCGCACCCTGTACACGCTCGAAGGCCAGAAGGCCGCCGAGGACGTGGTGGGCCTGTTCCGCAAGGCTAACGAGGACCTGGGCGACAGCGCCTCCGGCCTGCTGCACGACGCGAAGGACATGGTTCACAGCCTGTCCACCGGCACCGTGGACGTGGGCTCCGTGTCGCGCCGGGACTTCATGGCGGCCGTGGACGACCTCAACATCGCCGCCGCCACCGCCCGGCAGACGCAGGGCGACATCTACGCCCCGATCATCGCCAAGCTCAAGGACTCCCTGGGCGGCGACGAGGCCAAGGCCACCAAGGTCTTCGGCCGCGTGAAGGAGGCGGTCGAGCGCCAGCAGAAGTTCTACAACGACTTCTGGGACGAGGCCGTGCGCCACGGCGCCGCCGATCCCCGGCTGGCCCAGGACGGCCACTACACCCCGGTGCTCTACAACAAGAAGGGGATCGACAAGAACCCCGCCGAATTCGAGACGATGCTCCTGGAGCACGTCGCCGACAAGCCGCAAACCGAGTTCCTCCAGGCCCAGGGCTACATCGCGCAGGGAGGCCCGCCCAAGCCCGTCAAGCCGGGTGAGAAGGCCGAGGCCCTGCCGGCCGACTGGGAGGCCCTCAAGGCTCAGGACCCCGCACGCGCCGCCAAGGCGATCCGCGAGTGGGCCGGCGACCAGGAACTGGCCCGCACCCTCGTGGCCGAGGGCCGGGTGGCTGCTGCCGAGACCCGGCAGGCCGCTGCCCAGGAGGCCGCAGCCGACGTGCTGGACGACTTCCGGGGCGCCTCGAAGGACTACCGCAAGGCGTCCCTCAAGGAGCTGCGGGCCGAGGCGGCCGAGCAGACCCTGGCCGCCAACGTGCGAAACCTGGGCGCCGCGCAGCGGGCCGCCGAGAAGGCCGAGGCCAAGGTCAACGCCGCCCTGGCGAAGGTCAAGGACCCCTACGCGCTCGCGGAGGACCTCCAGGAACAGCTCGCCCGTGGCGGCCACGACCTGGACGCCCACGCCCGCGCGGTGCGTCAAGCCGAGCGTTCGGCCGATGACGCCCAGGGCTTCGTGGGGTTCCTCCGCGACGAGAAGACCCCGCACCTCGACGCACGCAAGGACCTCGCGCCCCTCAAGGACGAGGACTGGCGGGCGGCCCGGGACCTGGAGCACGCCCAGACCCAGATTGCCGAGGTCAACCGCGAGCTGCGCGAGGCCCTGGAGAACCGCAAGACGGCCCAGGACCACCTGCGCGAGGCCCGCGCGGTCTTCGAGGACACCGCCTCCCGCCAGCGCAACGCCGCCGACTGGAAGGCCGCCGTGGACAAGGAGGTCCGCACCCTGCTCCAGCACGAGGACCACGCCGACCTCGCCCCCGGATTCCGGGAGCGCATGGCGCGTGACACCGAGCGCCTGGACAAGCTGCGGATCGCCCTGGAGGACGCCCAGGCCGCCCGGCAGAAAGCGCTCATCATGAAGCGCCTGCTGCGCCAGGACCTGACCGCCGCCGCCAAGGAGGTGCGCGACAGCGCCCATGCGCTGCGCAAGGCCCAGTGGGCCGCCTCGCGCAACGCGAAGCAGACCCCGGCGGCCAAGTGGGCGCAGCAGCTCACCAACCACCTTCGGGGCGGCCAGCGTGCGCCCGGCGGCCTGCTGCTGGACAAGGCGCCCATGACGGGCCGGCTCAAGCAGAAGACGCTGAACTGGTCCTTCGAGGAAATGCAGAAGCTCAAGGCCATGGAGTTCCGCGAGTCGGACCCGCTGCACCAGATGGACCGCTACACGTCCGACCTGGGCGGGCAGGTCGCCGCGCACCGCGCTTTCGACGGGGCATCCCGCGACGAGGTGCTGCGCGAGGCGATGGGCCACTACGACACCCTGATCGCCGGGGCCAAGTCCGAGAAGGAGAAGGCCGCGATCCGCACGGTGCGCGACAAGAACCTCAAGGACGTGGAGGCCATCTGGGACAAGGTGCTGGGGCGCCACGAGGTCAAGGACGACGACGCCCTGACCTGGACCATCGACCGGCTCAAGCAGGCGACTCTGCTGCGCTACCAGGGCGGCTTCATCTTCGGGGCGGTCAACGACATCGCCACCGGCATGTACGCGGCACGCGGCTTCGCGCCGGGGCTGGTCGCCATGCGCGGCAAGACCGGCAAGCTGATCGCCGAGGCGGCCAAGGGCCACGAGGGCGCCAAGGAACTCTCGACGTTCCTCCAGTCCCTGGAGCACGGCTCGCACATGGCGTTCTCCGAACGCGCCCTGGCCTCCGGGGCCGGCGAGGACCTCGCAGGCTTCGGCTCGGGTCTGACCCGGCAGGTGACCGGGAAGGTCGAGGCCGTCATGAACGCGACGGCAGACGCCACCGGCAAGCTCTCTGGCCTCAAGGGGTTCTCGGACATCATGCGCCGCACGGCCGCCTGGGTGCAGCTCACCAACATCCGGCGGTGGGCGAAGGACGGCTGGGACAAGCTCCCGGCCGGCAAGCGGGCCGACCTCGCCAAGCTGGGCATCGGCAAGACCGAGCTGACGCAGATCGGCCGGCTCATGGACAAGCACGGCGAGGACGTGAAGGACCTGTTCATCCCGAACACGCACAAGTGGATCGCGGACTCGCAGGGCAACACGGACCCGCTGGGCGCCCACATGGCCGACGTGCTCAACCTCGCGCTCGTCAAGACCGCCAAGCGGGCCTCCATCGTCTCCGGATTCGGCAACCAGCCGCTGCTCATGAGCAAGCCGATGGGCCGCCTGTTCCTCCAGTTCCAGAGCTACGCCGCGACGTTCTACCAGGGCTTCCTGCGCAGCGCGGTGCAGCACGGCGCCCTCACGGGCGAGTACGGCCGCTCGGCGATGGCGCTGGGATGGGCGCTGGCCGCCGGGGAAATGTCCGCGCAGATCGCCGCCTTCCGCAAGGAGGGCACGGCCGGCCTGGGCAACTACAACGACCCGGACAAGAAGGCCGCCCACGCGGTGGAGGTGATCCAGCGCAGCGGGTTCCTCGGCATGGCCGGGGCGCCCCTGCAAGCCGGGGTCAACCTGCTGTCGCCGGTGCTCAACGCGAGGACCGGGGTCACCCTGACCGGCAGCACCAGCAAGTACAGCCAGAACGGCTGGCTGGCGAACCTCGCCGGCCCGTGGTCGCAGACCCTTGCCGATGTGTCCCAGATGGGCGCCGACGCCGCCAACGGCGAAGGCTCCCGCGTGTGGAAGAAGGCGCACACCCTGATCCCCCTCAACCAGCAGGCGAAGGTGCTCATGCACCTAGCCGGCGTAGACAGTTTCTAGGCGACGGAGGTCGCCGCCAACCTCATGACGACGACCTACCAACCCTGGAACGACTACACGGCCGACGGCGCCACCAAGCGCTACACCTTCGGGTTCCCCTACCTGTCCCGCAGCCACATCGTGGTCACGCGGAACGCCGGGGCGCCCGCTCTATTCAAGTTCATCGACGACCACACCGTCGAGGTACACACCCTGTTCGGCGAGCCCATCCCGGCCGGCGAACCCCTCAAAATCTTCCGCGCCACCCCTGACCTCGACGCCTTCGCCGACTTCAAGGACGCGGCCCTCATGACCGCGACGGACCTGAACCGTGCGCGGCTCCAAGTCCTGTATCTGGTGCAGGAGCGCAGCGGCGGTCTGACCGGCTCCGTGTCCACGGTCATCACCAACCTGACCTCGGAAATCGAGACTATCTCGGGCGCACTGGACAGCCTCGCGTACTCGCAGGCGATCCTCACGGCCGGCCTTCGGACCCTGGACGAACTCGGCGCCCGCGCCGTGGCCTTGGAGTCCGGCCAGAAGGCGATCCAGGAACTGGTGGACAAGACCATCGCGGACGTGCAGGCCGCCAACGGGGCCGTCGTCACGCGCCTGGATACCGTCGAGGCCCAGCAGGCCAACCTGTCCGCCTCAGTGAACCAGAGCATCGCCACGCTGGTCAGCGCCGACCTCGCGTTCTCCAGCCGCCTGGATTCGGTCAAGGCCGAACTGGATGCCCTGGGCGATCCCGACACCGATGATCGTGAGGTCGAGCGCATCGCCGCGTCCATCCTTGGGTCGGCCGTGGCTGAGGCCACCTCCACCTACACCCAGGCCCGCCAGCTGGAGACCCTGGAGGCCCGCTTCAAGGACGTGGACGCCCTGATCGAACAGGAGAGCAAGGTCCGCTCGGATGCTGATGGCGCCCTTGCCAAGGACATCCTGACCCTCCAGACCCAGATCGGCGAGAACCTCGGCCAGATCATCCAGGACCTGGAGACAAGCATCGACCGCGTGGGCGACCGCGTGGTCAAGGTCGAGTCGCAGTACAGCCTCAAGACCATGGCGCAGCGGGCGGACGGCAAGCAAGTCTTCGCCGGCATTGGCCTCAACGCCACGGCCAGCGACGACTACACCGGCTCGGAAATCGTCCTGGCCGCCCAGCGCCTCGTGTTTGTGGACAGCGCCGCCCCCAACGGGACCCTGCAACCCATGTTCGTCGCCGGGAGCGTGGACGGCTCGCCGACCTTCGTAGTCCCCTCCAACCGCGTGGGCGACAAGACCTTCCCTGGACGTGTCCTGGTGGACGGCGCAGTGGAGGCCCGGAGCATCGCCGCCGACGCGGTGACCACGGACAAGCTCAAGGCCGGCGCAGTGACCATTGGCAAGCTGGACGTGAGCCTGGGCACCAACCTGCTCAAGTCCTCGACCTTCCTGGACGGCCTGAGTGGCTGGACCTACAGCGACAACCTGGGTGGCATCACGACCTCCGTGAACGGCGCGGGCGCGACCTGGAAGCCCGAGGCCATGGACGCGGCCAGCATGTTTCAGGGCAACCAGAACTACAACGGCCAGGACATCGCCTCGCGCTTCTCGGAACTGACCAGCGCCAATTTCCCGGTGATCGGGGGTGAGCGCTACGAATTCTCCTGCTACACTGGGCTACACCGGGCGGTCGGCCGCATCCTCCTCGTCTTCGTGGACGCAGCGGGGAACGCCGTGGGCGTCTTCAACTCCGTGGAAGACAACGCCGCCGCCGCCACTGGCGGTGCGCTGCTGTCCAACTGGAAGCGGCTGTACGGCTTCGGGGTCGCCCCGACTGCTGCGGCCTCGGCGCGGCTTCTGATCCGCAAGGGTCCCACCCAGGCCGGGCAGAGCGACAGCTGGCTGTTCGCCACCATGCCCTTTGTGGCCGTGGCGGGGCCGAACCAGACCCGTCCGAGTCCCTGGACCACGAGCGGCCTGGGCACCACCATCACGCCGGCTGGCATCACCACGCCGTCCCTGAGCGCCCTGAGCGCCAACATCGGCACGGCGACCGCTGGTCGCCTTCAGAACGCCGCGAACACGACGTGGATTGACCTGAGCGCTTCTTCGTTGAGCTTCGGTGGCGACCTGACCTATGACCCCGCCAACGGCCTGCGGGTTAACAAACTCGCTGTGATCGACACGGCGCAGATCGCAGGCAACGCGCTGTCGAAGACGAGTTCGGCTACTTCTGCTTCCGGCACGGCCACCCTGGCCCTGGGCCTCACTGAGCAGTCCACGGTGATCTGCATGGGCTCAGTCGATTCGCCCAGCCCGCACCAGGATTGGGCCGCCGGTACTTCGACCATCGCCCTGTCGGTAAACGGCGTGCAGCAAAGCACCGGGAGCGGTATCGGGTCGGGCTGCTCCACGATGGCCTGCGTAACGCTCCCAGCTGGGACCCACACGGTCACCGGCAGCCGGGCCGGCAGCGTCGGCACCGTGAGTCTCGCAACCATTCAATTCAAGCGGTAAGCCGCACAACCACCAAAGGAACCAATGACTTGGTATCGCACCGGGACCGTCAAAGTCACCTCCGGTAGCGCCGCTGTGTCCGGCTCGGGCACGCTGTGGAACAGCAAGGCGTGGAAGGGCGATGCCCTGATGGCCCCTGATGGGAACCTCTATGAGGTCACCAACATCGGCTCCGACACCGCGCTTACCCTCGCTACCCCCTACACCGGGACGGACGCCGCTGCCGCTTCCTACGTCCTGGTGCCCACCCAGAGCATCAGCCGCTTCCTGGCCGGTCAGGTCTCCGACCTGATTGCCCTGTACCAGTCCATCCCGGAGTCGGTCCAGGGCGACATCGACGCCGCCAAGGCTGCGGCCACCACGGCCACCCAGGCTGCTGCCGGCGTCACCGCTGGCGTCACCACGGCCACCGAGAAGGCAGCTGCGGCTGCTGGGTCTGCCACGGCTGCTGCCTCCTCGGCGTCGGCTGCTGAGGGCTCTGCGACCACGGCGAACACTCGGGCCACCAATGCCAGCAACAGCGCCACCGCTGCCGCAGGATCGGCCACCACCGCAGGCACCAAGGCTGGCGAGGCCTCGACCTCCGCGACCAACGCCGCTAACTCGGCGACGGCTGCGGCCGGCTCGGCCAGCACTGCCAGCACCAAGGCGACGGAGGCGTCCAACAGCGCCAGCACTGCCAGCACCAAGGCGGGCGAGGCCAGCACGTCCGCGACCAACGCGGCGAACTCTGCTGCCGCTGCCGCCAACAAGGAGCCGACCATCGCTGCTGGCACCACCGCGCAGTTCTGGCAGGGCAACAAGACGTGGCAGGACTTCGGCACTGCCGCCCGTGGCACCGCCTTGACCGGGCTGGTCACCACGACCAACGCCGTACTCGCCACGACCGATTCGATTCTGACCGGCCTCGGCAAGCTCCAGGCCCAGATCAATGCCCGGGCGATCCTCAGCACCACCACCACCCAGACGTTCGCCGGGCCTATCTCTATGAGCAGTTCGCTCACGGTGGCCGGCCAGTTGACGCTGAACAACGGCTGCTTCGCCGTGGGCTACCGCTCCCGCAACGGCACCAGTGGCACCTACGGTGGCAACTGGATGAACCTGGAATGGAACGGCAGCAACACATGGCTGTGGGTCGATGCCACGGGCGTCGGCCAACTCCAGATGGCCTCGGACGAGCGGGTGAAGCAGGACATCGCGCCTCTCGCCGCCGACCGTGAAGCCTACCTGGGCATCAAGCCCATCGTCTTCGACTACGCGAACGTCGGGGTGTTCAAGCCCGCAGGGAAGCTCTCCACCGGCTTCTCGGCCCAGAACCTCACCAAGGTCTTCCCGGCCGCCGTGGACGGCGACGTGACCGCCCTGACGCCCAAGGGTGACCCGCAACCCGCCATCGTCCTGGACCGCCCCCTGATCGCCCTGACGGTCCTGGAAGTCCAGGCGCTCATCCGCGAGGTGGAAGACCTCCGCACCCGCGTCACCGCAATCGAGAAGACCTAACCTGTCTCGAAGTAACCCATGACCACCAAGTACCGCATCTTCGCCCACAACGGGCAAGTCACCGCCATCGCCTTCGGCCCCGAGAGCCCTCACGTCAACGGCATCGAAGTGTCGGCCGGCGAGTCCGAGGACCTCGGCACGACCCTGGCAGTCCTGGCGCCTTCCGGCGTCGGCTCGCCCTGGCCGGCCAAGGTTGCCCCCGTGCCGCCTGCCGCCGCCGACGCTTCGATGGCCCCGAAGTCCAAGGTGACCCGCAAGACGGGCACGGCCGCTGCTGTGGCTGACGGGGCCGCATGAACGACCAAGACAGCCTCTGGCGCCCCCTGGCCGTCCTGGCCGGCGTCGGGGCTTTCATTGCCCTCGGCAAGCTCTTGATGAGCGACGAGAAGTTCTCCTGGCGGCTGGCCTTCGGACGCACGATCATCAGCGCAGGGCTCGCCGTTGCGGCCGGCTCCATCCTGGCCTTCGTCCCAGGCGTCCCCATGCTGGGCGTCATCGGGCTCGCCTCGGCCGTCGCCGTGCTGGGCGAGCAGTTCCTGGAGCGCCTGATCCACGAGAAGGTCACAGGCGGCGCGTGACCCTGCGTTGCCGCCGGGCTCGGGCCAGTGATGCCGAGACCCTGCGGGCGCTGCACGTCCTGACGTTCCCCTGCGACGACCACGAGGACTACCTCGCGGGCGCATGGTGGATCGTCTGGGACGGCGCAAGGCCCATCGCCTTCGCCGGCTGCCGGCCGGCCATCACCGAAGACACCTCCTTCTATTTCAGCCGCTGCGGCGTCCTGCCCGACTACCGGGGCCGGGGCCTCCAGCGCGTCCTGCTGGGCAAGCGCATTCGCTACGCCCGCAAGCGCGGCCTCGTTGCCGCCATCACCACCACCTACTGCCACACGACCAGCGCGAACAACTTGATCGGCGCTGGCTTCCGCCTGTACGACCCGGTGCGCCCCTGGGGCGTCGAGGGGACCCTGTACTGGCGCAGGACCATCCAATGACCGAACCTATCAACGAGCCGGTGATCCGCTCGGCCTTCGAGGCTGCGCTGATCCAGGGTCTCAAGGGTCAGCCCCTGACCAACAAGGACGGCGCCATCGTGGACCCGGGGACCGGCGAGGTCCTCCTGGGTGCCCCGGACGCCTCATTTCTCTCCGTGGTCCGCGCGTACCTCAAGGACCTCAAGGACCCGGCCGGTGCCGCCAAGGTGCCCCAGACGGGCAAGCCCCGCGAGGGCGGGATGCTGGACCAGTTCATGAAGACGCAGGGCAAGGGCCTGCCGTTCGGCCGGCCGCAGTGATCCTGGCCGTCCTGTTCGCGCTGGCCCTCCTGGGGCTTGCGCTGGTCGGCGCGGGGTATCCGAAGTGAGCATCCCCGGCCGACCGTGGTGGCACGACCACGAGGACCCCGTGCTTGCGGACTACCGCAACATGGCGTTTCTCATCTGGGACCACCTCGCTCTGCCTGCGCCCACGCCCGCGCAGTACGAGATTGCCTACTTCCTCCAGCACGGCTGGGCCGGCTACGGCCTGGACCCCCAGGGGCGCTATGCCCACTGGTTCGGCGAGGAAGACGCAGAGCCTGATCGCGCCGGCTGGACCCGGCTGGCCGAGCCCCATGTCTTCCGCGAGGATGTCCTGGAAGCCTTCCGGGGCATCGGGAAGTCCTACCTGACCTCGGGCTTCGCGCTGTGGCGTCTGGAGCGCCGGACCTACGACGAGACGGTCTTGGTGGTCTCGGCCTCGGGCACGAAGGCCAAGGAGTTCGTCTCGATGACGAAGACGCTCCTCAACACCATGGAGCGCTTCGCGCACCTGCGGCCACGCGAGGACCAGCGGGACACCGCCTACGCCTTCGACGTGAACGGGGCCTCAATCTCCCAGTCCCCGTCCATCAAGGCCGTGGGCATCACCGGGCAGATCACCGGCTCCCGGGCAACGCTCATCATCGCGGACGACATTGAGGTCACGGACAACAGCCGCACCGTCGAAGCGCGTGAGCGGCTGCTGCACAAGACCAACGAGTTCTCGGCGATCAAGGTGACCGGCGGGGCGGACGTGATCTGCCTGGGCACGCCCCAGACCGAGGAGTCCATCTACACCAAGCTCATCCGCGAGCAGGGGTACATGGGCTGGATTCTTCCGGCCCGGTTCCCCACGGTGGACAAGCGCGACAGCTACAAGATCACCCGCGAAGGCGGGCAGGTTCTGGACTGCCTGAGCCCCTGGGCGAGGCGCGTGGACGCCAACCCCGGCCTCGCCTGGACGCCGACCGACCCCGAGCGCTTCAACGAGTTCGAGTTGCAGAACCGCGAGAGCAAGGGCCGGGCGTACTTCGCGCTCCAGTTCCAGCTCGACACGTCCCTGAGCGACGCGGAGCGCTATCCGCTCAAGCTGCGCGACCTGATCGTAATGCACCTGGACAGCGGCAAGACCCCCAAGGCGCCCCGTGGCGTCGTGTGGGGGCCGGACAGCCAGGGCAAGAACCGCAGGGACGACCTGCCGGTCGCCGGGTTCTCCGGGGACCACTGGCTCGGCCCGCTGTTCGTGGACCCGGAGTGGGCCGGCTTCGAGCAGTCCGCGATGTTCGTGGACCCCTCGGGTCGCGGCGCCGACGAGACGGCCTGGGCCGTCGTGAAGGTCCTCAACGGGCTGATGTACGTCGTCTCCGTGGACGGCTTCGATGGCGATCCCGCCGAGGCGATGGTCCGGCTGGCCCTGGCCGCCAAGGAGCACAACGTCCACGAAATCGTGGTCGAGCCGAACTTCGCCGGAGGCGTCTGGGTGAATGCCTTCCAGCCTGTCCTGGCGAAGCACTGGCCGGCCTCGAAGCCCGGGGAGACCGCAGGCTGCTCGGTGCTGGAGTCCAAGTGGGCCAAGGGCCAGAAGGAGCAGCGGATCATCGACACGCTGGAGCCCGTGATGACCGGCCACCGGCTGATCTTCAACGACTCCGTGGCCCGCGACGAGAAGCTCTGCTACCAGCTCACCCACATCAGCCGCGAGCGAGGCTGCCTCACCCACGATGACCGCATCGACGCCCTGGCCGGCGCGGTGTCCCACCTCCAGCAGGCGCTGGCGCAGGACGTGCAGCAGGCCATCAACGACATGGAGGAGGAGTGGAAGGAGGAGGAACTGGCCCGCGTGCTGCGAGCCCATGAGCGCATCGGGTCTGCCCCGCGCGGCACCATCTGGTCCGTGGAGGAGGACGAAGACGGCGAGCCGGTGCCGGTGTACCGGGTGACGTTCTAAGAGGGCGCAGGAGGGGCTGGGAGGTCCTGTGGCTACGTGGCTATCAACCGCGTGGCTGCGGTGGCTCCTGGGCCTCTCAGGGGCTTAGAGCGGCTTACACGGGAATGCTTCGGAGAGAGCTACGCGCACCAGCCCGGATGCGTTGTAGCGACGCTCTTGCGGGTGCCCATCCAGCCACTGCGACACGACGGACGTGAGCTGCGCCACGGTTACCTCACCCGGTAGGTTGAAGCACAGCCCGTCCGGGGTATTGTTGGACAGGCGCGTGACCGCCCGCGACCTGTCCACGACGCCCGCTATGTAGCCGTCTGCAAAAGGAAGCGCCTGCGGGTCCCGGAGGGCACGGAGAAGCTGGGTGCCATCCAGGAAGTCCGCAGAGGCGCTGGAGGCACAGAGGGCGATCAACAAGGTCGCCGCGAGTTTCTTGAGCATCCCGGGATCATAGTGACGCCCTGGGACCTCCGGCCTCATTTTCTTCCCAGAAATCCGTGACCACTGCTGGCGCACCCCCGGCCGCGCGAGGCGCCCCCGTGGCCCCCGGCCTCGTCCTGTGGATCGTGGCGAATCGCCGTGTGGACAAGGGGCGGCCGGGGTGGCGCCGGGCGGCCTGCGTCGGGCGCATCGGACACACAGACAGGGCACACAGTGCCATCGGACGCAGGGCTTTCCCTCGAAGAATGGGATGCAACCATAGGATTGCGAATCCCATAGGGCGCCCATGCGGGCCGATCCCGTGGGCGCAGGCCGGCCCGGTAGGCGAGGGCGATCCCGTGGGCGTAGGGGTGCGCAGGCCGTCCCTGCCGGCTTTCGGCCGCACGTGCGCACTTTCGGGCTGCTGTTTTTTCGTCCCATGCGTCCCAGAACGTCCCATGCGTCCCGTGCGCACTCCTACCTGAGCACGGCGCATCCCGCGTCCCTTCCTGCGCCCGTGGCGCCGTCTAGGACGTTCCTGCGCCCGTGGCCTATCCCTGCGCCCGTGGCGCCGTCTAGGTGCCATTGCCGGCCGCGTAGGGGCATCCCTGCGCCCGTGGCGAGCCCTGCGCATCCCTACGATTCCCGCGCCCGTTAGGATGCGTTGCTTTTTTGCCTAATTTCAATAGCGTTAGATAAACTAGTTGACGCATGCTACTTTTGCCATTACATTTCAACCCATGCCCTCATCGGCACCCGGACAAACAGTAAAGCGTGGTAGACCTGCCGGGGTCAATGAAGTCTAGGCGCCGCTGGTGCCGACCAAAAAAGCCCGAGACACTGCGGCGCTTGACAAGCTAAGCAAGTCATGCTACAGTTCACCACATCGCAGTCATCGCACTGCGGCACGACATAAAGGCAAGGGCATTGATCGCAATGCCATGCGAACGGCTCAGGCCGGCTCCTGAAAAATTGAGAGATTCTTTTTTTTTGGCTCTCGGGTAGCACAAGTTACCCGGGTTCCCAAAGCGTCTAAGCAAAGGGCGCTTTGCAAACCTTTGTCCATTGGAGCTAAACATGCAAATCACGGAAAACATGCTGTCCGGCGCCCGTAAAGCGCTGTCGCGGTGGACGCTGGATCGGGCGCACCGTCTGGCGAAGGACGTGGGCTTCAGCTATGAACCCGTGTCCGAAGGGTATCCCGAGACCTACGAGGCGGTAGCCGAAGAATTCCGGCAGTGCAATGCTGCCCGGCGCGGGTTCCGTGTATGGGCCGGCGCATCGGACAAAACGATCTACACGTCGGCAGAAGCCAACTGGGCATTCCGCTACATCCACGACGTGTATCACGCCGCATTCCGCCATGACTTCACCACGGCCGGCGAGTTCGCCACGGCAGTGCGCCACGTAGACGAAGTGTCCAAAGCGTTCGGCGCCGATTCGCTCGAAGCGCGGCTAATTTGGATCGACACAGTAGGGCAGGTGCAGCACTTCGCCGAGACCGGCGGGTTCATTGACGATCAATTGCAGTACGCAAGGGATCGGCTCGCCTCCTTGGTCCTTTTGTAGCACGAATCACTTACGCGACAGAGCATCAGCTACTGGCAGTGCATCGCGCAGCCAGTGTCGGGCGCTTTGACCCGCAACCCTCAAGGGAAACACCATGACCCGCAGTCATTTCTACGGCCGCGTCGCCTTCGTCGGGGGCGCCGGCTACTTCCACGCCGTCAACGTCCGCATCGTGCGCCGCCGCCGCGTCCTGGGGGCCTGAGCCATGCCGACCGTTTACCCGTCCCTGCGAGTCCCGGCCTCCCGGCGCCTCGCCATGTTCCGCAAGGAAGCCGCGCAGCCCAACTGGGTCGGCCCCATGACGTGGCGCGATGTGCGCTTAGCCAAGCCGACCAGCCACACCGGCCTGTCAGGCGGTCGCAATGGCGTGGAGCCCGTATGGGTCACCCATGACGGCCCGGCATTCGACCGGGAGCGCTACGCCGACGAAGTGGTGAACCTGCGCCACACCGGATGGTTCACCGACAACCATTGCAACGGCAAGGCGCGGGGCATCGTGGTGGCACTGCCACACGGTCGCTTCCTCGCCGGCTACCACTGGGACGACAACGGGGAGCGCTGCTACTTCGGTGACCTCTACGACGACGAAGACGACGCGACCCGCGCTGCTGACAGTCTCGCCGAACGCTTCGCGGAGGACGCCCGCGCCGACTCCGAACGCTTCGACGCGATGCAGGATGCCGAAGGGCACTGCGAGGCAGTCGCCAGCGACGTGGACATGGCCTATCAGGCCCGCAACGTCAGCGCCCGCCATCGTGAACACGCACGGGGCCGCATCGAAGAACTGCGGGCTGCCCGCCGGGACTTTGAGGAAGCCCGCGCCGCATACGAGGGGGCCTGAGCGTGTCCCGCATCGTCGCCTACACCTACGAAGCAGCCGCGCACTGCCCCGCCTGCGCCCGGCGCCGCTTCGCGTCCCTCGCAACGGGCCGCGCCGATGAGGGCCTAGACGGCCACGGAATTCCAGTGGACGCCGAGGACCGCGAAGGGAACCGGCTGCATGCCGTGTTCCGCTGGGACGACCTCCCGGACACGCACTGCGACACCTGTCGCGCCCCGCTTTGACAGCACGAATGCCTGCCGCTTGCGGGTCAGACCGTAGGCGGCATGCGTGGGCGCTGTTGCCCTTTCCCTGCATTGCACCGCCATGCCCTTCAACCCTGAATTCCCGGACCTCCCGGGGCTACTGGAGACCCTCGAATGACCCGCCCGTCCACATCGCCCTATCTCGTCCGCTGCGCCTTGAAGTACCTGCACCAGTTGATCCGCGAGGGATGGGAGTACCCAGACGCCCACCCTAAAGCAGCGCGGCACCTCGGTGTCTGCCCGGATGCTTTGCAGGAAGCCTATGACGAGGCCCACACATGAGATACCGCGAGGACCAAATCAAATACGAGACCCGCGACTTTTGGGTGCTCGACGTAGGGGCCCGGGGCTTCGAGGTGTACCGCACTGGCATCACCCACTCGGCTCGCTGCGCCTCCATAGGCCGTGGCCCGACCCTGGGCCTTGCCCGCGCCATCGCGGAGGCAGATCGCCGACAGGCGGCGCTGGACGAAGGCCGCTAATGAATCCGTACCAAGCCCGAATTGAGGCAGCGTGGTGCGCTATGGACCACGAACACTTTGTCGCCGCGCAGCACATGGCTTTCAAAGGTCTGGACCTGTTGACCTGCGGCTGTCTCGACGCCCCCGAACTGCTGCCGGCCGGCTCTACGTACTACCCGGTTTGCGCTGCGTCTCCCATGCCTGCGTGGCGCGACGAGGAAACCAAGCGACTACATGAGGCCCGCGCGGCGCTCGCGGACCGGCTTATCGCGGAGCTGCTTGCAGAGGAAGGCCGCGCGTAAACCCCTACACCGCCCGGCGCATCCGTAGCGCCCTCATCGAACTCGCGCAGGCCGCGTGCATTGCGTTCCTGTTCACCGCGCCCCTGTTCGCGCACCTGCTGGACCACCCCTGACAGCTCGAATGCCTGCGGCTTTGCAGAAAGGCCGTAGGCGTGGGCGCTGTTGCCCTGACATCCCTTGGAGACCCCTATGAACGACACCCGCCGCAAGGCCATCGCCGCGCACCTGGAGGCGCTTTCTGAACTGCGCTCGCGCTTGGAGTCCTTCCGCGATGAACTGGACGACCTGCGCACCGAGGAATCCGACGCTTTCGAGGCCATGCCCGAGAGCCTGCAAGCCTCCGAACGGGGCCAAGCCAGCGAGGAGGCCGCCAGCAAGCTGGAGGACGCCAGCAGCGAACTAGACGACGCCATCAGCGCCATCGAGAGCGCCGAGAGCGGCCTGGAGGACGCCCAAGCATGAGCCGCCGCACCAATACCGAAGTTGTCACCGACCTGATGGGCTTCGCCCGCAGCGGGCCGCTCATGCAGGCGTTCGTGCTGGAGGCTATCTCCCGCTACGCCAAGCAGGTGCAGGCCGCCGACCCTCGGTTGCTGGATTCGCCCTTCCTGTCTGGTGCAGCGTGGCAAGCCTGCGCCGACGAGGCCGTGGCCGCGATCAACAAACACCTGGGTGCAGCGCCATGACCTTCTTCGTGCTCGGGTACGACCCGAACGGCACCGTCCTGCTGCTGACCCGCAGGGGCTTCCTGAGCCGGCAGGACGCCGAGGACTACGCCGCGACCTGCAACCCGCTTTATCGGGCGTTCGTGGTGCAAATGGTGGACGTGCAATGAAGCGCATCCGCCACGCCCTTATCGAACTGGCGCAGGCGGCCATCCTGGCTGCGCTGTTCACCGGCCCGCTGTTCGCCCACCTGCTGGACAACCCATGACCGCCACACACCTGACCATCACCTGGACGACCTCGCGGGCGCGGGACACCTATGGCTACCCGATCTGCCGCCTGACCGACCCCACAACCGGCCGGCGCTGGCGCTGCTACGGCGGCGGCTACGACATGCTCGGCACCGTCGTGGCCGATTGGCTGGAGGAGGCCCACCAAACCCGCCTCGCGGCCCTGTACCGATCCGCGCCCTATGGGAAGTGGCACAGCCGACCCGTGGGCATCCCGGGCTACTACCACAAGGACCACCGCGCCATGACGTGGCGCCCGCTGCGGGATCGCATCGTCCTCGACGGCGGCCAGGGCCTCGCGTCGATCCAGCGCATCGCTGAGGCCATCGGCCTGCACCTGCAACCCGTTGCCGATGCCAAGGGCCGCAGCGTCGCCTTCACCGTGACCGACCACGGCAGCGCCGAGGCCCTCATTGCGTCCCGGACCTAGCACGGGTCACCCGCTACCTGACAGCACGAGTGCATGCCCCTACTAACGCGGGGCCATGCGCGGGCGCTGTTGCCCGTTCACTGCATTGCATCCCCATGCCTTCCTGCACCAAATGCGGCGCCCTGGTGGCGCCCTCGCTGACCCTGGAGCCCGTCTGCACCGACTGCGGCGGCGTGGCGCCCCTGTACTGCCGCCCGGTCTATGCCGAGCAGGCCCGTAGCTACCGCCGAATCGGCGCCGACCTGCAACCGAACTGCCGGGACTGCCTGCGCCTCATCGCGCACGGCCAGCGGGTCTGCGACGACTGCGACAAGGCCCGGCGCCAGCGTGGTGCGGTCGAGGCCGTCGCCGATAGCCACCTCAGCAACGTCGCCATGCCCACCTACACGGAACTGGTGGAAGCGCTGCGCGGCCTGGAGGCCATGAACTGGCTCGACCACGACCCCTGCGACTCCGAGGGGCTGGACGAGGCCAAGGCCACCGCCTCGACCGCGCTGGAGCGTCTGAGGGGCCTGCTGTGACCCGCATGCCGCTGCACCTACACGGCGCCCTGGTGGACGCCGGACGACCCATGACCCGCAGCGAGGGCCTGCGCCTCACCCGCACCGCCTACGGCCCTGCCGCCTGGGTCGTGCGCACCACGGACAGCGAGGGGCGACGGGAGTGGAGGGCGCTGGTATGACCGATGCCGAACTGCACGCTCTGGCCGACAGGGCGGACCCCGTGGTCGCCGAGACCATCAAGGCCGTCGCCGGCTGGTCCCCGCTGACCTTCGACCGCTATGCGGCCTGCGTCCTCCTGGGATTCGCGGATCGCGCGGTGGACCTGGAGGATGCTTCGATCCCGTCCCGCGAATAAAACCCCCGCAGGATGAGAGCAGGACCCTCTAAGTATTCATAGAGATACACGGTACTCGCCGTGAATCAATGTGATCCCAGGTTACAACGTGGGGCCAGCGAGTCGGCTGTCCCCTGTAGGGCTCGCTGGGCGTTTAGTTGCGTTTTGTAGTAGCATTTGTCACTTAGGCGTCTTCTACTCTCGTACTCCCGCTCTGCCTACCCTCCAAAACACGAAAGGTGCCTTATGACTGTTCCCACATCCAACACGGCCCGAGTTCTTCGCAAGCGCTTCGGGGCGTGGCTCAAAACGGCCCGAGAAGCCACCGGGTTGACCCAACTGGACCTTGCGATACAACTTGACTACAGCTACCCGACAACGGTGTCACAAATCGAGCGAGGTGTGTCCGCGCTCCCACCCGGAGAACTGGCCCGATGGGCTGATGCCATTCGGGTGCCAGAAGAAAAGCTGGCCCAGACATACCTCTACTACGTGGAGCCCTTCCTGTACCTCGCCCTCTACGGCAAAAACCCCTATGCAATCGAACGCCTCCCTCGCCCTGATCCAGTTCTCGCACGCCGCACCTCCCGAGTCCCTTCTGTACCGGCAAAGGGCGATGCCGACGCTGCTGGGCGACTTGCAGACGCTCGGCGCCGTAGTTGAGGACCAGGACCTGCTGGACATCAACCCCTGGGTCCACTTCACCTACGACGGCGAGGACTACCTGACGCTGACGCTGTACGCCGAGCGGTGCGTCTTGACATCCTATGCGGGCCGCGAACTGCTGGTGCTGCCACTGGACCAGACCCTGCGGGCACCGCTGGCGGCTAAAGCCCTCTGCACCCCCATCACCCACGCCATCCAATGACCGTCTACAAGCGTAACGAATCTGCCGTCTGGCAGTGCAAGTTTTCCCTGGGCGGGGTCACCGTCCGGGAGTCCACGGGAAAGACCACGAAGGCCGAGGCGCAGGCGTGGGAAGTCGAGCGTCGCCGGCAGGTTGCCGAGGACCTCGCAGCCCGGCGGCGGGGCCACAAGCGGCTCACGCTGCACGCGCTGGCGCAGGAGTGGCTGGCCGCATCGGAGGTCACGCACCGCGATCACCGCACCAACCTCAGCCGCGTGCGCAAGCTGTTCGGCGACGAACTGCAACAGCAGGGCACGGCCTGGGTGATGGCCGAGGGCGCCCGGTACGGCCTCTCGAAGGAACTGGTCGTGCATGAACTGGCCCAGGCCGACCTCGTGGCCCTCAAGGCGGCCCGACTCAAGGAGGGCAACGCGCCGGCCACCGTCAACCGCGAAATGTCCCTCATCCAGACGCTGCTCGGCTACGCCAAGGCCGCGTCCGTCGTGGTCCCGAGCCCGCCCCTGATCTTCACCGCCGGCCGCAACAAGGCGGCGTCCCTGAAAATGAAGGAACGCAAAGGCAAGCTGCGCTGGCTCAGGCCGGAGGAGGAGGCCGCGCTGCTGGCGTCCCTGCGCGAGGAGGCCGACCAACGGTCGTTCGACCAGTCCGCCATCGACGCCTACGACCTCACGATGTTCCTGCTGGACACCGGCGCCCGCTACAAGGAGGTCGCCGAGGTGTGCTGGTCACAGTGCAACCTCGCCGCCGGCATCGTGAGCCTGTACCGGGGCAAGGTGGACAACGAAGGCGTCCTCACGCTGCCGCAGCGCACGCTGGCGATGCTCCGCGCCCGCGCCGAGGCTATCGCCGAGGCAGGACTCGCCACGAGCTACGTGTTCCCCGCGCTCCTCGGGCGGTCCTGGAACCTGCGGGTGAACAAGCCGCGCGGGCACGCCACTCGCTCGATTCAACGGCACATCGACCTCGTGGGGATCAACAGCGACCAGAACGAGGACAGGGCCACACCCCACACCTTCCGCGACACCTTCGCCGCCCGGCTGGTGCAGGCTGGCGTGTCGATCTACAAGGTCTCGAAGCTCCTGGGCCACGCCAATGTGACCATGACCCAGAAGTACGCCCACCTGTCGCCCGAGGCGACCGGCCAGGAGGCGGCGAGGGTGCTGGATCGGCTTCACGGGAATAAACCCCCGCAGGGTGACGACCCTATCGTCCCGACCCCCGGTCACAGTTCTGGTCGCAGTAGCATCGGATACACCAAGCAATTCATGCTACATATCGTGCCGAAAAATCCCCAAGTAATTGATTTACAAGGGGATTTTGAGGAGGAGGGTGGTGGGACGTGCGGGGATCGAACCCACGACAAACGGATTAAAAGTCCGCTGCTCTACCAACTGAGCTAACGTCCCGGCTGCTGTCCGAATGCCGATGGGCGACTGGCAGCAAAGCCCATGATTATACGACAGCTTTTCGGGCAATCTGGTCCAAAACCCAGCCTGCGGCACACTGGCCGAAGGTGGCCGTCACGCTCACCGCCGATCCGTAACCGCTGCAATTGAGCGAGCCGTCGCCGGCATCCAGCGCGCAGGACGCATCGGGCGGCGCCACAGGCTCGCGGCTGAAGACGCAGGTGACGCCGATGCGCTTGCCGTCCCGAGACGCGCCGTGTTCGCTGCGCAACTGGTTGCGGACCCTGGCGAGCAGCGGATCGTGCGACGTGGCAACCAGGTCGTCAATCTCGACCTTGTGGGCCAAGCGCTTGCCGCCGGCGGCGCCCACGGTCGCGAACAGTATCCGCTTCTTCTCGCGGCGTGCCCATGCGGCCATGGCCGTCTTGGCGCGAACCTGGTCGCAGCAGTCGATGACGGCCTGCACATCGGCGGGAAGGATCCGGGGCCAGTTGCCAGATCCGACGAAGTCGTCGATGCAGGTCACGGTGCAACCTGGGTGGATCAGGGCGATGCGCTCGCGCATCGCCTCCACCTTGGCCTGACCCACGGTCGTGGTCAGCGCGTGAATCTGGCGGTTGATGTTGGACTCGGCGATGTGGTCCAGGTCGATCAGCGTGAGCCGGTCGACGCCGCTGCGGGCCAGGGCCTCCGCAGCCCAGGAGCCGACGCCCCCGATGCCGACCACGGCCACGTGGCTGGCCCGGATCCGGGCGGCGCCTGCAACGCCGTAGAGGCGCTGCAGGCCGCCGAAGCGGCGTTCCTCATCGACGCTGTCGCCCGCGCCGGAGGCCGCGGCTGTCACTTACCTGAGGCGCGCGAGGCGTTCCTTGGCAGCCGCCGCCGCCTCGGATTGCGGATACGCCTTGACCAAGTCTTCCAGCGTCTTCTTGGCAGCCCGGGCATCCTTCAGTTCGATCTGGCAGTTGGCGATCGACAGGGCCGCCTCCGGGGCGCGTCCGTGGTCGGGCGCCTGCGCCAGCAGGGTGCGGAAGTTGCCGATGGCGTCCTGGTACTTGCGGATCGCGTACTGCGCATTGCCGAGCCAGAACAGGGCAGAGGGGTTGTAGCCGCTCTGTGGGTAGCGGCGGGTGAAGTTCTGGAAAGCGTCCTGCGCGCCGGCGAAGTTGCCGCTGCGGAACACGGCCAGCGCCGCTTCGAAGTCGCGCTTCTCGTCAGGCGAGGCCTGGAACTCGCGGCCGTCCACCGTCACCTTGGCAGGCTCGAACTGGCGAAGTCGGTCGTCCACGCCCTGGGCGATGTCCTTCTGGCGGCGCTGCAACTCGCTTACGTCGCGCAGCAACTGCTCGTTCTGGCCGCGCAGCGTGGCCTGATCGCTGCGCAGCGCCTCGATCTGGCCTTGCAGGTCCAGCAGACTGCGGCGCAGTTGGGCCGAATCCTCGGCCGCGCGGCGCTGGTCCTGCTGGAGTGCGTCGAATCGGCTGCGCAGTTCGATGATGGCACGGCGGGCCTCGTCGTCATCGAACAGCGCGGCCTGCGCCGGGCCGCCGAGCAAGCCGGTGCAGGCCACTGCGGCCGCCGCGACGGCCGCGCGCAGGCGGTTGCGGCGAAACGGGGAGGGCTGCGGCAGGCGCATCAGCGGTAGGAGAATTCGACGCGGCGGTTCTGCGCGTAGGCCGACTCATCGGAGCCTTGCACAGCTGGCTTTTCCTTGCCGAAGCTCACTGCTTCGATCTGGCCGTCGTTCACGCCCAGCAAGGTCAGCGCGCGACGCACGGCCTCGGCGCGCTTCTGACCCAGCGCGAGGTTGTATTCGCGGCCGCCACGCTCGTCGGTATGGCCTTCGAGGGAGACGCGGCGGTTCGGGTTGGCCTTGAGAAAGCGGGCGTGGGCATCGACCACGGACTGGTACTCGCCCTTGACGACAGAACTGTCGAAGTCGAAATACACGATGCGCGCCACGCCGACCGGGCCGGCCGCGCTGTTGGCGTCCTGGTTCAGATTGACGCCTGCCACGCCGCTCTGGCCGGCGGCGCCGCTGTTGGCGCCGGCCGACGACGACGGGATGCTCGACCTGTCTTCGACCGGGGTCTCGTTGAGCTTGGTGCCGGAGCTGCAACCGGCAATGAGGGCTGCAACGGCCAGGGCCAAGGAAATGCGCTTGATCATCGGAAACTCCTGAAAGGAAAGTGCTGGACTGACGTTGGTAGGAAAAAGGAAACGGAACACGCTCGGCTCACTGCTGCTTCTGGAACGGACCCCAGTCGGGTTCGCGGATGTCGCCGCCCCGACCGGCGAGACGGGCCTTGATCTTTCCGTCCAGCGTTGTCGTCATGAGGGCTTCCCGCCCTCCCTGGCGCGTCGCGTAGACGAGCAGCTTGCCATTCGGTGCAAAGCTCGGGCTTTCGTCCGAGGTGGTGTCGGTGATCGAGTTCACCGTTCCCGTGGTCAGGTCCATCACCTGGAGCTTGAAGGCGCCTCCGATGCGGGAGACGTAGGCCAGCCAGCGCCCATCGGGGCTGATGGCGGGGGAGATGTTGTAGCTCCCGTTGAAGGTCACGCGTTCCGCGCTGCCGCCCGAGGCCGGCACGCGGTAGATCTGTGGCGCACCGCCGCGGTCGCTGACGAAGTAGATGCTGCGGCCGTCGGCGGAGTAGGCCGGCTCGGTGTCGATGCCGCTGCTCTGGACGAGCCGGCGGGGCTCGCCGCCCGACGCATCGATGGTGAACAGCTGGGAGCCGCCGTCACGGCTCAGCGTGACGGCCAGCGTGCGGCCGTCGGGCGACCAGGCCGGCGCGCTGTTGGATCCGCGGAAGTTGGCGACCAGCCGCCGGCGGCCGGAGGAGACGTCATGCACATACACCACCGGCTTGCGCGATTCGAACGACACGTAGGCCAGCTGGCCGCCGTCGGGCGACCAGGCCGGCGAGATGATCGGCTCGGGGCTGGTGAGGGCCGACTGGGCGTTCTCGCCGTCGGCATCGGCCACCCAGAGGCTGTAGCGTGAACCGCCCTTGGTCACGTAGGCGATGCGCGTGGAGAACACGCCCTTCTCGCCGGTGAGCTTCTCGTAGATGAAGTCGGCGATGCGGTGCGAGGCCAGGCGCAGATCGTTGGTCACGACGGCATAGCTCTGGCCGCCGAGGTCTTGGTTGCGCACCACGTCCCAGAGGCGGAAGCGCACGTCGTAGCGGCCGTCGGACAGGCGGGTGACGCTGCCGGTGGCTAGCGCGTCGGCCGTCTTCTGGCGCCAGAGAGCGACGTCGGGGCGTGCCGTCTCGTCCAGGCTCGCGCCCGAGGCGTCAACGCCGCAGAACTGGCCGCTGCGCTCCAGGTCGGCTTGCACGATGGCCGAGATCTTCTGGGGGCTCTGCGCCTCGCCGCGGAACGGGGCGATGGCGATGGGAATTTGGGTCAGGCCGACACCCGTGATTTCCACCCGGAACTGGGCCAGGGCCGGAAGCGCGGGAACTGCCAGTGCGGCAGCGACCACACGGCGGCGGTTGAGCGTGGTCGGGAAAAGGGCGCGGCGATCAGTATCCATCAGCATCCGTGGTGACAGCTCGACCTTGCGAGCTAGCTCCAATTGACAGGATGCGGATGTTACACACTTGCCCGTGACCCTGGTGACAAACTGTGCGCTTGTTTGCGGGATGGATACGTCCGACGCCCGCCTGGGGAAACCTCTCTGCACGAGTGGTCGCGCCGCATGCACTTGCGGATCGGGTGGTCGGCGGCGTTGCAAAGCCTCGCGATACCCCAGCCATCGCTTCGTTTTGCCCTTGCAGAGCGCTGCCCGACCAGAGGCCGGGCTTGCGCACGCCGTCCCAAGCTGCGCAGGCAGCCTTGAAGCCGCGGCGCTCGCCCTCGCAGCCTTCCCGATCCGCAGCACCCGCTTTCCGCTCGATTCGTGCAGAGGTTCCCTAGAATGCGCGCTTGATGCATACCCCCTCAGGACCTTCCCCGTCCGACGCTTCCGCGCCGCCTCCACAACGCACCATTTCCGGACGCCTGGCCCGCTTGTCGCGCTACTTCACCGGCCCGGGCCAGCGCCTGTCGTGGACTGCCGCCGTGCTGGCCGCAGCCGTGGCTGCGGTGACCGAGCCGCTGATCCCCGCGCTGCTCAAGCCGTTGCTCGACAACGGCTTCACCCAGGGCGACCTGCCGCTGTGGGCCGTGCCGGTCGCCATCATCGGGCTGTTCGCGGTGCGCGGCCTGGCGCAGTTCGTCTCGCAGTACGGGCTGGCCCGCATCTCCAACGAAGGCATGCAGACCCTGCGGCGCGGCATCTTCGAGCGGCTGCTGTCCGCCGAACTGGGGCTGTTCTCGCGCCAGTCGGCCAGCGCGCTGTCGAACACCACGGTTTACGAGGTGCAGAACGGCGCCAACCAGTTGGTGCAGGCGCTGCTCGGCATCTCGCGCGACGGCTTCACGCTGGTTGCGCTGCTGGGCTACCTGCTGTACCTGAACTGGCAGCTCACGCTGATCGTGGGCGTCATGGTCCCGGGCGTGGCGTGGATCATGAAGACGCTGTCGCGCCGGCTCTACGGCATCACCAAGGCCAGCCAGCAGGCAACCGACGACCTCGCCTACGTGGTCGAGGAGAACGTCCTGGCCCATCGCATCGTGCGCCTGCACCAGGCGCAGGCCGGCCAGGCCGGCCGCTTCGACGAACTGAGCCAGCGGCTGCGCCGGCTGGCGCTGAAGGCGACGATCGCCTCGTCGGCCATGACGCCGCTGACCCAGCTGCTGGCCGCCGGCGCGCTGTCGGCCGTGATCTGTGTGGCGCTGTGGCAGGGCCGCGCCGGCATGGCCGCGCATGGCGGCACGGTCGGCGGCTTCGTGGCTTTCATCGCCGCAATGCTGATGCTGATCGCGCCGATCCGCCGGCTGGCCGACCTGGCCAATCCGCTGACGCGTGGCTTGGCCGCGCTGGAACGCGGCCTACAGCTGATCGAGGAGACCGCACCCGAGACCGATGGCACGCTGGAGCCGGCCCTGAGCCGCGGCGCCATCGCGCTGCGCGGTGTGCAGGTGCAGTATCCCGGCGCCGCGGCGCCTGCCCTGCAGGGAGTGGACCTGTCCATCGCGCCGGGAGAGGTGGTCGCGCTGGTCGGCCCGTCGGGCTCGGGCAAGACCACGCTGGCCAACCTGCTGCCGCGCTTCGTGCTGCCCTCGGGCGGCGCGGTGGAGCTCGACGGCACCGACATCGCCGAATGGAAGCTTTCCCATCTGCGCGCCCAGTTCGCGCTGGTGAGCCAGGACGTGGTGATGTTGAGCGACTCCATCGCCACCAACGTCGCGCTGGGGCAGACGCCCGACCCGGCACGGGTGCGCGCCGCGCTGGAGGCAGCCAACCTCGGCGACTTCCTCGCCGCGCAGCCGCAAGGCATCGACACTCCCGTGGGCCACAACGCCGGCCGGCTCTCGGGCGGGCAGCGCCAGCGCCTGGCGATCGCGCGGGCGATCTACAAGGACGCGCCGATCCTCATCCTCGACGAAGCCACCTCGGCCCTCGATACCGAATCGGAGCGGCTGGTGCAGGAGGCCCTCCAGCGCCTGATGCAGGGCCGCACCACCATCGTCATCGCGCACCGCCTGTCGACTATCGAGCATGCCGACCGCGTCGTGGTGATGGAGCGTGGACGCATCGTGGAGCAGGGCACGCATGCCGAGCTGCTGCACGAGGGCGGGCTGTACGCGCGCTTGCAGTCGCATGCAGGATAGGTGCATATACCCCGGGATAGAAGGTTCTGGCGCTGGCCATTCGCTCGCCATCCAGTCCCACTGCCGCGGCCTGGTCGACAGCTCCAGCGTTGGCGGCCGGCTGTTTGTGGAGGTGACCCATGCCCAGCACTTCGACACCTCTTTGCTACAAACCGGGCGTGCCCTTGCCCGCCCGGTTTCTACTTTTCCGCCGCTCGATCGCCCTGGCCCTGGCCGCCGCCGTGCTGCCGGCTGTGGCCCTGCCGAGCTTCGACGAGGTGCGGCGCGACTTCCGCTCGTCCGAGACGGTGATGCAGCGCGTGCGCAGCCGCGGCCAGTGGACGGCCCTGGCCGACGTATCGCCGGCGCTGCGCACCGCCCTGGTCCTCAGCGAGGACCGGCGCTTCTGCGAGCACAGCGGCGTGGACTGGCGCGCCGCCACGGCCACCGCCTGGGGCAGTCTGTGGCACGAGCGCACCGCGGCGCATCGACCATCACCATGCAGCTCGCCCGCCTGCTCGACGGCGACTGGCGGGCCGCGGCCGACGAGATACGCATCGAAGTGCGCGGCGCCGGTGTGAAATAGCGAATGCGGCCATCATCGGCGGCTCCGCGTTCCTCCGTCCCCCCTTTTTGCAGCCATGCGCAGCTTCGCTCCCTTCGCCTTCATCCTGATCTGGTCCACCGGTTTCCTGGTGGGACGCGGCGCCATGCCGCATGCCGATCCCTACCTCTTCCTCGGTCTGCGCTTCGCGCTGGTGGCTGCGGTGTTCGCCATCGCCGCCGGGGTCGCACGTGCGGCCTGGCCCACGGGCGGGCGGAGCATCGGCACGCACCTGCTGGCTGGTGCGCTGATGAGCGGCTTCTACCTGGGCCCGAGCTGGTGGGCCATGGAGCATGGCCTGCCGGCCGGCGTCCTGGCGCTGCTGGGCGCGCTGCAGCCGCTGTTCACCGCGCTGATCGCCGTGGCTGTGCTGCGCCAGCGGTTGGCGCCTCGCACCTGGGGCGGGCTGGCGGTGGGATTCACCGGCGTGGCGCTGGTCATCTTGCCCCGGCTGCTGGCCACCGGTGCGGGCGCGCTGCCGGTGCCCGTGGTGCTGGTGGCCGTTGCCAGTATCCTGTCTCTGACCATCGGCGCGATGGTGCAGAAGACGCCCTCGGCCGCGGGCGACATCCGCTGCGTCAGCGCCCTGCAGAACCTGGGCGCCGTGGCCGTGGTGCTGGCGATGGCGGCCGCGTTCGGCTCCGGCCGCTGGGACCACTCGCTCACGCTCTGGGCCTGCCTGGCCTGGGCCACGGTCGGCCTTTCGCTGGGCGCCACCACGCTGCTGATCCGGCTGATGCGCAGCGGCGAGGCTACGCGCACCGCTGCGCTGCTGCTGGCCGTGCCGCCGCTGGCGGCGGTGCAGGGCTGGCTCATCTTCGGCGAGACGCTGTCCGCTGTGCAGCTGCTGGGCTTCGTGCTCGCGATCGGCGGCGTGGCGCTGGCGCGGCGCTGAGCGTGAAAGGAGAACGTCTGCGCGGCGCAGGAAGATTTTTCATCCACCGCGCAGCATTCCTCACGCCGGCGCGCGGCGCGGCGACTACCATGCTGGCCCTTCAAGCAAGCAAGTACGACGAGGAGCCAGCCGTGCCCGACCTCTCCAGGATCACCACCATCGAAGACCTGCGGGTGATCGCCAAGCGCCGCGTGCCGCGCATGTTCTACGACTATGCGGACTCCGGCTCGTATACCGAGGGCACCTACCGCGCCAACGAGAGCGACTTCCGGAAGATCCAGCTGCGCCAGCGCGTGGCCGTCGACATGGAAGGCCGCAGCACCCGCACCACGCTCGTCGGGCAGGATGTGGCCATGCCGGTGGCGCTCGCGCCCACCGGGCTCACCGGCATGCAGCATGCCGACGGCGAGATCCTGGCGGCACGCGCGGCCCGGGCTTTCGGCGTGCCGTTCACGCTGTCGACCATGAGCATCTGCTCGATCGAGGACGTGGCGCAGCACGCCGGGCCGGGCTTCTGGTTCCAGCTCTATGTGATGCGCGACCGCGACTTCATCGAGCGGCTGATCGACCGCGCGAAGGCCGCGGGCGTGACCGCGCTGCAGCTCACGCTGGATCTGCAGATCCTCGGCCAGCGGCACAAGGACATCAAGAACGGCCTGTCGACGCCGCCCAAGCCGACGCTGGCCAATCTGCTGAACCTGGCGACCAAGCCGACTTGGTGCTGGCACATGCTGGGCACGAAGCGCCGCAGCTTCGGCAACATCGTGGGCCATGCCCGGGGCGTGGGCGACCTGTCGTCGCTCTCCAGCTGGACGGCCGAGCAGTTCGACCCGCGTCTGAACTGGGGCGACGTGGAGTGGATCAAGAAGCGCTGGGGCGGCAAGCTGATCCTGAAGGGGATCATGGACGCCGACGATGCGCGGCTCGCGGCCGACAGCGGCGCCGATGCGCTCATCGTGAGCAACCATGGCGGCCGCCAGCTCGACGGCGCGCCGTCGTCGATCAGCGCGCTGCCGGCGATTGCCGAGGCGGTCGCGGGCCGCGGCATCGAGGTCTGGATGGACGGCGGCGTGCGCAGCGGGCAGGACGTGCTCAAGGCCCGGGCGCTCGGCGCGCGCGGCGTGCTGATCGGCCGCGCGTTCCTCTACGCGCTCGGCGCCTTCGGCGAGGCCGGCGTGGCGCGGGCCCTGCAGATCATCCACAAGGAACTGGACATCACGATGGCCTTCTGCGGCCGCACGCAGATCGACACGGTGGACCGCAGCATCCTGCTGCCGGGGACGTATCCGCGGTAAGGGGCCTCACTTTGTCCCGGTGAAACACTCGGAGGGAGCAGCCTCATGCACCGTACGCGGTTCCACCGCCCCGTCATCGTCACCCGGCACGCGCGCATCCGCATGGCCGAGCGCGCGTCAGCGACGTGCAGCTGTTGGGGGTGATCGACACGGGCGAGGCCCGCTACCGCGACGACAAGCACCTGTGGGCCAGATCGTCATGCACCCTTTCGACACCCAGGAATGAGCCGTGAAGATCACCCATTTCGACGACGGCACGCTGCTCATCCGCCTTTCGGACAAGCCCATCGTGCGCGAGGTATCGCAGGACTGGAACACCCATATTGGGTCGTGCTTGAAGCGCGCGCGCACGGCGCGCTGCCCGTGGAGGTGGCCGGCGCGTCTGCACCGGCATGGGCCGCCGGACGTTGTTTCGGGGGTATATGCCCGCTTCGCTTGTCTGATTGGCGCTACAGGGCTATCTACTGGGGGGTATCTGAACCGGTTTCCCGATATCCCTGCGGCCATGCCGGCGCGCCGGCGCAGCATTCCCCATCGCCCCATCCGCGCAGCTTCGACGTGTGCCCGATGCCCGGGTTGAGCGTGTTGGTCGGGTCCAGCGCGCGGTAGAAACCCGCCAGCGCCGGCTTGGCCACGTAGAGGTGGCCGACGTTGTGCTCGGCCGGGTACTCGGCGCGGCGGGCGTCGAGCAGCGTCCACATGCGGTGCTCCATCGCGACCGGGTCCACGCCCTTCTTCACGATGTAGTCCTGGTGGAACACATGGCAGAAGAAGTGGCCGTAGTAGAGCTTGTGCACCACGTCGGCCTCGATCTCCGCCGGCAGCTGCTCGACCCAGTCGCGGTCGTTGCGGCGCAGGGCCACGTCGAGCGCGACGATGTCCTCCACGTCGCGGCGGTGGGCCTCGCGGTAGCGGATCGCGGCGCCGGCGATCGCGAAGCGGTGCAGGAACGCCTTGCGGCCTTCCTCGGCGTCGCATTCGAAGTACCCGCCGCTGGCGCTGCCGCCGAAGTGTTCGGACAGGAAGGCGCGCGTGGCATCGGCCGTGTCGTCGGAAACGCGCACCAGCAGGTGGTGCTCATAGCGGTCGCGCCACTGGCGCATGCGCGCGGGCAGGTGGCTGGGCAGCAGGCCGGTGGCCGCCTGGATCAGCCGGTCGCTCACGCCGCGCAGGCCCAGGCGCTCGAAGAAGCCGTCGATGCGGCTCTTGAAGGCGAAGGCCGCCGGCACCCGCGCGGTGCCGAAGCGGTCGATCAGCAGGAACGTGTCCTTGCCGTATTTCTCGCCGATGTCGTAGGCCGTGCGGTGGATGTATTCGCCCGCGATCGGCAGCCGGGGCAGGGCGGTCAGCAGGTGGCGGCGCACGGCGGTCAGGTCGCCGGGGTCGTTGCTGCCGAGGTAGAAGACCGTGCTCGGCTCCTTCGGGAAGGTGTCGAGCCGCACCGCGAACAGGCAGAGCCGGCCGGCCGAGCCCGAGGCCTCGAACAGCCGCGACGGGTCGGCGTTGAAGCGCGCCGGCGTGTCGGCATCGATCGCGCGCACGTGCTCGCCGTAGTTCGGGTCGGAGGCGGCGCGCTGCGGATCGTGGGCGATGTCGGCTTCGGCATAGTCGCCGCTCTGCAGCCGCGTGAGGATCTCCTCGGGCGTACTGCCGAGCGCGATGCCGAGGTGGTTCACGAGATGCAGCGAGCCGTCCTCGCGCACCTGCGCATAGAGCGCGAGCTGCGTGTAGGCCGGCCCGCGCCGCACCAGCGCGCCGCCGGAGTTGTTGCAGATGCCGCCGAGCACCGAGGCGCCGATGCACGACGAGCCGATCACCGAATGCGGCTCGCGTCCGAGCGGCGCCAGCGCCTGCTCCAGCCGGTCGAGCGTGGCGCCGGGCAGGCAGACCACCTGCGCGCCGTCGGCGATGACCTGCACGCCGGTGATGCGCAGCGTGCTCACCAGCACGATCTCGCGGTCGTAGCCGTCGCCGTCGGGCGTGGAGCCGCCGGTCAGGCCGGTGTTGGCCGCCTGCAGGATGACGATGCGCCCGGCCGCCACGGCCGCCTGGAGCACGCGCCACTGCTCCAGCAGCGTGCCGGGCCGCACGACCGCGAGCACCGGGCCTTCGCCGGTCCGGTGGCCCTTGCGGAAGCGGCGCGTGGCCTGGTCGCCGGTGAGCACGTGGGCCGCACCGACGGCTTCGCGCAGCTGGTCGAGCAGCGCCTCGCGTGAGACGGCAGCGGCGGTCATGCGTTGGGGACGAGCAGGTCGCCGGTGATGTCGGCGACTTTGGAGACGCTGGTGAGCGTCATCGCCACGCGCATTTCCTTTTCGAGCAGCGCGAGCACGTTCTCGACGCCGGCCTGGCCCTCGGCCGCGAGCGCGTAGATGAAGGCGCGGCCGATCAGCGTTGCGTCGGCCCCGAGCGCGATCGCGCGCACCACGTCAAGGCCGTTGCGGATGCCCGAGTCGGCCAGGATCTTGATCTGGCCCTTGACCGCGTCGGCTATTCGCGGCAGCGCGCGCGCCGACGACAGCACGCCGTCGAGCTGCCGCCCGCCGTGGTTGCTCACGATGATGCCGTCGGCGCCGAAGCGCACCGCGTCCTTCGCGTCCTCGGGGTCGAGGATGCCCTTGATGAGCATCGGCCCCTTCCAGAACGCGCGGATCCATTCGAGGTCCTTCCACGCGATCGACGGGTCGAAGTTGGCGCCGAGGTAGCCCATGTAGTCGGCCAGGCCGGTGGGCTTGCCGAGGTAGGTCGAGATGTTGCCCAGGTCGTGCGGGCGGCCGAGCGCGCCCACGTCCCACGACCAGCGCGGGCGGGTCAGCGCCTGCACGTAGCGGCGCAGCGCGGCGTTGGGGCCGCTCATGCCCGAATGGGCGTCGCGGTAGCGCGCGCCGGGCACCGGCATGTCCACCGTGAAGACGAGCGCCGAGCAGCCCGCGGCCTGCGCGCGCTCCAGCGCGTTCTGCATGAAGCCGCGGTCCTTGAGCACGTAGAGCTGGAACCACATCGGCCGCGAGAGCTTCGGCGCGACTTCCTCGATCGGGCAGACCGAGACGCTCGACAGGGTGAACGGCACGCCGCGCGCATCGGCCGCGCGCGCGGCCTGCACCTCGCCGCGGCGGCGGTACATGCCGGTCAGGCCCACGGGCGCGAGCGCGACGGGAATGGACAGCTTCTCGCCGAACAGCTCGATGCCGGTGTCGAGCCGGCTCATGTCCTTGAGCACGCGCTGGCGCAGCGCCACGGCGGCCAGGTCCTCGACGTTGCGGCGCAGCGTCTGCTCGGCATAGGCGCCGCCGTCGATGTAGTGGAACAAAAAGGGCGGCAGCCGCCGGCGGGCGGCCTCGCGGTAGTCGGCGGTGGAGGAGATGATCATGGTTGTCGTGTGGTATCGGCGATCGGCAGCCGCATCGACCGCTCGCGCCGCGCGCGGTCCTCGTCGAGGCGCTGGATGGTGGTGCGCACATGCTCCAGGTGCTCGCCGATGCACTCGCGCGCGCGGCGCATCGCCGTCGGCGATGGCCTGCATGAGGGCCTGGTGCTGCACCGTCAGCGCCTGCATGGTGATCGGCTCGCTCAGGCGGAACATGTCGTGGCGGTTGCGCTCCACGGTCGAGAGCACCACGGCGAAGAGGCTGTGCATTACCTGCACCAGCACCACGTTGTGCGAGGCCTCGGCGATCGCGAGGTGGAACTGCGCATCGGCCCGCGCGGCCAGCTCGGCATGGCCGCTCTGCTGGTGGCCGATCATCACGTCGAAGCTGCGGCGGATGCGGTCCTTGTCGGCTGTGGTGGCGCGCTGCGCGGCGAGCCAGGCGGTGCTGGTCTCCAGCGCATGGCGCGTCTCCAGCACGTCGTAGCGGTAGTGCGGGTCGGCGTCGATCAGGCGGCCAGCGGCGCCAGCGCGTCCTGGAGCCATTCGGCCGGCGCGGTCGATTGCAGGTAGGTGCCGTCGCCGCGCCGCGCCGCGAGCACGCCCTGGCTGGCCAGCTTCTGGATCGCCTCGCGCACCGAGGTGCGCGACACGCCCAGCTCCTCTGCCAGCTGCCGCTCGGCCGGCAGCCGCTGGCCGGCTTGCAGCCCGCGGGACTGCACGAGTGCCAGCAGTTTTTCGACGACGTGATCGGCCAGGCGCATCGGGGGGACTCTCAGGTTTTCAATGACCCGGGATCATCCACGGAAGCACGTACGCTTGTAGCGTCGTCAGCGCGCCGATCACCGCCGCGAAGATCAGGCTGTGCTTGACGGTGAAGCGGAACAGTTCCGACTCGCGCCCGGCCAGGCCCACGGCGGCGCAGGCGATGGCGATCGACTGCGGCGAAATCATCTTGCCGCTCACGCCGCCGGTGGTGTTGGCCGCCACCGTCAGCACCTGCGGCAGGCCCAGCTGCTGCGCGGTGGTGGCCTGCAGCGCGGCGAACAGCGCGTTGGCCGAGGTGTCGGAGCCGGTCAGGAACACGCCGATCCACCCGAGGAACGGCGAGAAGAAGGTGAACGCGGCGCCGGTGTGGGCCAGCGCCAGGGCCAGCGTGGCCGACAGGCCCGAGTAGTTGGCGATGAAAGCGAAGGCCAGCACCATGCCGATCGAATAGATCGGGATGGCCAGTTCGCGGAAGGTCTCGCCGAGCGTGGCCACGGCCTTGCCCACGGGGAAGCGCAGCAGGGCGATCGTGATGATGGCCGCGATCAGGATCGCGGTGCCGGTAGCCGACAGCCAGTTGAACGAATACACCGCGCCGTACGGCGTGGCCGCGGCCACCACCGGCGGCCCCTTCTCCACCAGGTTGTGCAGGAAGGGCACCGGGATGTTGAGGACGGTGGAGGCCAGCGCGCTCTTGGCGGCGAACAGCGCCTTGAACGGCTGCACGCTCCAGACCGTGACCACGATGGTCAGCAGGATGAACGGCGACCAGGCCTTGACGATGGTGCCGGCGGTCAGCGGCACGGCGGCGGTCGGCGCGCGGGTGGCGGCGGCGGTGGTGCTGGTGGTGGCTGCGCCTTCGTTCTCGAAGCGGAAGATGCGTTTGGGCTGCCAGACCTTGAGGAACAGCGTGAGCGCGATCAGCGACACGATGGCCGAGGTGATGTCGGGCAGCTCCGGGCCGATGAAGTTGGCGGTGAGGAACTGCACCAGCGCGAACGAGCCGCCGCCCACCAGCACCGCGGGCCATGTCTCCTTCACGCCGCGCCAGCCGTCCATGATGGCCATGAGCCAGAACAGCACGAAGATGGTCATGAAAGGCAGCTGCCGGCCGGCCATCTGGCCGATGGCGAACGCGTCCACGCCCGAGACCTGCCCGGCCACGATGATCGGAATGCCCATCGCGCCGAACGCGACCGGCGCGGTGTTGGCGATCAGGCACAGGCCCGCGGCATGGAGCGGCCTGAAGCCCAGGCCCACGAGCAGCGCGGCGGTGATGGCCACGGGCGCGCCGAAGCCGGCCGCGCCTTCGAGGAAGGCGCCGAACGAGAAGCCCACGAGGATGAGCTGGAGCCGCTGGTCCTCGGTGACCGACAGGATCGAGGAGCGGATCACGTCGAACTGCCCGGTCTTGACCGAGATCTTGTAGAGGAACACCGCGGCCACGATGATCCAGGCGATCGGCCACAGGCCGTAGAGGAAGCCGTAGACCGCCGAGGCCAGGGCGGACGCGACCGGCATCCTGTAGAAGAACAGCGCCACGCCGAGCGCCAGCAGCACCGTGACGGTGCCGGCCTGGTAGCCCTTGAGCCGCAGCCGGGTCAGCGCCAGGAAGAAGAAGACGATCGGAATGAGCGCGACCAGCGCGGAAAGCCAGATGTTTCCGGCCGGGGCGTAGTTCTGTTGCCAGACGGGTTGCATGGCCTGGTGTCGTGTGTGGATGGGACGGCCCTGCCCGGGATCGCCGGACGGCCGCGGAGGCCCGAGCGCTTGGCTGCCGCCGCCTGGGACAGGCTGGCGGTTTATTGGTCGTACCAATATGGCGGATTGCTGCGGTAGGGCAGGATTCTGGCGGCGGACAGAGGGCGATGCAGTAGATATAAACCCTGTGATTCGCTGGATGCATGCGCCAATTTTCCTATTGGTATGACCAATTTGGAGAGGCGGTGCGACGACTGCCTGTGGAGGCAGAGGGGCGCCGCCGACGCCGGCGCGCGGCCAGGTCGGCAGGCGAAGCCGCCCCGCATCCTGCGCATGAATCGGGGGGTATAGTTCTGCAGCGCTTGAAAGACGAGAGCGATGAAGCTATAGGATGCCTAGTATTTGTACGACAGCGTGGCCGTCACGGCGCGCGGCTCGCCGTAGTAGTTCAGCCGCCCGCTGGCCACGACGCGGTCCCAGTAGTGGCGGTCGAACAGGTTGTTGACTGTCACGGTCACGCGGGTCTTCGGATTGATCTGGTAGCCGCCCTGCAGCGCGAAGACCGTCACGCCGCCAGCCGTCCAGCGCACCGTTCCGCTTTGGGCATAGATGGCGCTGCGCACGCGCGCACCGGCACCCAGGCTCCAGCCGCCGTCTGCGCGCCAGTCGCTCCACAGTGAGAACAGGTGGCGCGGATAGACCGTGGTGAACGGCTGGCCCTGCTGCGCCGCGCTGGCGCGCAGGTACTCCGTCGTGTTGTAGCCGTAGCCGGCCGTCAGGTTCCAGCGCGGCGAGAGGCGGCCGGTCAGCTCGGCCTCCAGCCCCTGGCTGCGCACCTTGCCGGCGGCGACGGAGGCGTTGGGGAAGTCTGGGTCGGTCATCGCGCGGTTGATGTCCTCGATGCGGTAGAGGCCGATGCTGCTCTGCAGCCGGCCGTCGAGGTGTTCGCCCTTCACGCCGGCCTCGACCTGGTTGCCTTCGCGCGGCTTCAGGTAGGCGCCGGTGCGGTCGGTGGAGGTCTGCGGATTGAAGATGCGGGTGTAGCTGCCGTAGGCCGACCACTGCGGCGTCAGTTCGTAGACCACGCCGGCATACGGCACGGCCTTCGCGTCGATCTTGGCGTCGAGCGCGCGGTTGAGCAGGTTGCGGTTCTCGTACCAGGTCACGCGCGCGCCGGCCAGCAGCACCAGCGGCAGCCAGGGGCGGATGCGGGCCTGGCCGAACAGGGACTCCTGGCGCACGTCGGACGATGCGGTGGTCTGCGTGGCGATGGCGGGCTGCGCCGTGCCGTAGGCCGGCGCGAAGGTGTTCTGCACGAAGCCGTTCTGGCCCCAGGTGGCCGCGTTGTAGGTGGACTGCGAGCGCAGGCGCTGGTGGCTGGCGCCGAGCACGAATTCCTGCTTCAGCCCGCGCCACTGCGTCGGCAGCGTGGCCACGGCCTGGAAATTGGCCTCCTGCTCGTCGGTCGTGCCGATGTAGGGGATGAGCGTCTCGTTGCCGGTCGCGCGGTCGATGAAGGTGTTGCCCCAGGCATACGCCTGATCGTTGGTGCGGTCGAGGTAGCTGGCGCTCAGCACCAGCCTGCCGCCGCCGGCGAGCCGGTGCTCCAGCTCGGCGAAGCTGCGGTTGGCAGTCTGCCGGCGGCGGTTCCAGAGCGCGCCGACGAAGGTCGAGCGGTCGATGTCCGGCAGCGTGCCGTCGCTGTAGGTGGAGTAGCCGTAGAACGGCCGCATGTGCAGGCGCTGCGTGCTGTGGCCGACCGACAGCGTGGTGTCGGCATCGACGTCGTATTCGAGCGTGCCGTAGACCATCGGCTGGCGCGAGAAGGTGTAGTCGGTGAAGTAGTGCTGGTCCTGGTACGCGGCGACCAGCCGGCCGCGCAGGCTGCCGTCGGCGTTCAGCGGGCCGGTCACGTCGGCCTCGCCGTAGTAGTTGTCCCAGGAGCCGACGGAGGTGCGGGCGTTGAAGCCGAAGGTGTTCTGCGCGCGCTTGCGCACGAAGTTCACCGTGCCGCCCGGGTCGCCCGCGCCCTGCAGCAGCCCGGCCGGGCCGCGCCAGACCTCGACGCGGTCGTACATCGCCAGGCCGAAGTTGTTTTCGTAGGTGCGCGCGGAGGACGAGACGCCGTCGACCTGGTAGCGGTCGATGCCGTAGCCGCGCGATTCGATCTGGTAGTTGTTGGTGCCGTAGGTCGTCACCTTCATCGCGGTGGTGTAGCGCATCGCGTCCTCGACCGTCAGGAAGTTCTGGTCCTCGATGCGCTGGCGGGTGACGACGCTGACCGAGTTGGGCGTCTCGCGCAGCGAATGCTCGCCCAGGCCGATGGCGGCGGCGCGCGCGGCGTACTCCGGCAGGCCCTCGGTGGTGGCGCCGGTCTCGGCCGCGGCGGTCACCCTGACCTCGCCGAGCGTGGAGGTGGTGGCCGCGGCGCCCGGCGCCGGCGCGGCGGCCCGCTCGACCACCCAGGTGCGGCCGCCGTCGGCCACGTGGGCAACGAGCCCGCTGCCGGCCAGCAGCCGGGCCAGCGCGTCCTGCGCGCTGAGCATGCCGCGCACGGCCGGCGCCTGCCGGCCGGCGGCCAGCGGGCTGGCGAAGACGATCTGCACGCCGGTGGCCCGCGCCAGCTGGTTGAGCGACTGCTCCAGCGGCGCGGCCGGCAGGTCGATCGCCACGGCCTGCTGGGCCTGGACGCCGAGCGGGATCAGGGCTGCGGCCAGCACGGCGGACAGGCGCGTGCGCCGCGGAAGGCGGGATGGATGCATCGGAACGTTCTCCTCGTCGATGGATGGATGGCGACGAGGGGATAGCCGTATGCCGCAGCGCCGGACCCTACCTGCCGAGCGGAGATGTTTCCGATGGAGGGGTATAGGGCTGTAGCGGGCAAAATAAAAGCGCTACAGAAGGGTTCAGGCGGGGGTATATGAACTACGGCCGCAGAGCCACCGTGGCCGAACCGTCGGCCGCGCGGTCCACGCGCACCGGCAGCACGTGCGGCAGCAGGTCGAGCAGGGCGCGGGCGTTGTCGGTGCGGTAGACGCCCGAGAGCCGCAGGCCGGCCAGGGCCGGGTCGTCCGCAGGCCGCACGCCCAGGCCGCCGTAGCGTTCGATCTCGGCCAGCACCTGCGGCAGCGGCGTGTGCGAGAAGACCAGCCGCCCCTCGCGCCACGCCGTGGCGGCCTGCGCATCGACCCGGGCCGGCGCCTGCCAGCGGCCGGCCTCCAGCCGCGCCTGCCAGCCCGGCGTGAGCTGCGCGACCAGCGCGCCGGCGGCGTCCTCCACCGCCACGCGGCCGCGCAGCACGGTCACCGCGACGCGGCCGCCGTCCTGCCGGCCGACGCTGAAGGCCGTGCCCAGCACGCGCACGCGCGCGGCGCCGGCATCCACGGTGAAAGGCCGCCAGCGCGAATGCGCCACATCGAACAGCGCCTGGCCGCGCAGCAGTGCCACGCGGCGCGAGCGCAGGTGGCGCGACACGGCGATCTCGGTGGCGGTATCGAGCGTGACCTCGCTGCCGTCGGCCAGCTGGACCTGGCGGCGCCCGGCGGCGGCGGTGGCGGTGGCGATGCGTTCGGTGCGCCAGGCCGGGTCGGCCCACAGCACGCCGGCGATGGCGACGGCCGCGGCCACGCCGGCGGCCGCCCTGGCGCGCCTGCGCGGCGCGGGAGGCAGCGGGCCCAGGGCTTCGGGCGGCAGCGCAAAGCGCTCCCGCAGCGCCTGGCGGTGGCGGTCGAGCGCGGCCTGGGCCGCGTCGGGCTGTGCAGGCGGGCGCGGCGCGGCCGCGCGGGGTTCAGCGGCCACGGCGCATGTCCTCCAGATGCCGCAGGCAGGCGGCTACGCCGTTGCGCAGGTGCTTCTCGACCGCCTGGCGCGAGATGCCCAGGCGCAGCGCCACCTCGGGTTGCGGCATCTCGTGGATCTTGTGCATCACGAACACGGTCCGGCAGCGCGGCGGCAGCGCCTCGATCGCGTCCGACAGCCATTGCAGCTCGCGCTGCGCATCGAGCGCGCGGCCGGCGTCGGGCGCGCCGCTGTCGGCATTGGGCGGCGCGTCGGCCGACCCGACCCGCGCGCGGTAGGCGTCCTCGGCGCGGCAGCGGTCCACCGCGAGGTTGTGCGAAATGCGCCGCAGCAGCGCCAGCGGCAGCCGGACCGGCGCGGCGGGCGGCTTTTCGATGATCTGCACGCAGACGTCGTGCACCACCTCGCGCGCGAAGCCGGCATCGCCGAAGCGCCGCCGCACCTGGGCGACCAGGTCGTCATAGTGGCGCACGAGCGTGTCCAGCAGGGGGAGGGGGGTCACGGGCAGCACGGTATCGGGCGGCGGGCAGCGCGCGATTAGGATGAGAATTGTTTCTTTTGAAGCCGCCATGACGCCACTCGCCGGGCCACGGCTGCGGCTGGGGCGGTTGGCGGCCTCGTCAGCCCGTCGGCGATCCCTCGGCCGCGCGGGCCGCCGCGGCCGGCTCGGTGCGGCCCCGCGTGTGCTCGGCGTATCTCCGCAGGGCGTCCGCCAGCGTCGGCATGATGCGGCCCCGCTCGCTTGCCAGCGCGGACCACCGCGGCCGCGTCGCCCGCTGGCCCAGTGCCGCGGCCGGCACGGCGCGGACCAGCCCGGCATCGAGGCCGGCCGCCGCGGCGGCCTGTGCGGCGAACTCCGCCCAGCTGACGGCGCCCTCGTTCGCCAGGTGCCATACCCCGCTTTCTCCATCGATGAGCAGGTCGAGGGCGGCATGCACCAGATCGGGCAGGTAGGTCGGAGACACGACCTGGTCGCAGGCGACGGTCCAGAGCAGGCCGCCGCGCAGCCTCTCCAGGCCCGCCGCGATGAAGTCGTGCGCTTCCCGCAGCCCGAAGAATGCTGCCGTGCGGACCACGAGCGCGCCGGGCAGGGCGGCCAGCATGCGGCGCTCCGCCTCCTGCTTGGCACGGCCGTAGGCGTTGAGCGGCTGGGGGCGGTCCGACTCCACGTAGGGGCGGCTCTGGAAGCCGTCGAACACCAGATCGCTGGAAAATCCCACGAGCTGTACGCCGTGGCGCGCGCAGAGGCGGGCCAGGGTGTCCGGTCCGCCCACGTTCTCGCGCCAGTGCGCCGCCGCCTCCTGCTCGGCCGCATCGACCCGCATGAAGCCGGCCGCGTTGACGACGGCCCAGGGCCGCCACCGTGCCAGGGCGCCGGCGACCGAAGCCTCGTCGGCGATGTCCATGTCGGAGCGGCCGAGCGGGCGGTGCGACAGGCCACGCTGCGCGCAGGCCCTCGCGAACGCCCGGCCCAGCGTGCCGGTCGCGCCCGCGATGACCAATGGCCGCCCGGTGGCCGGCACGGCCTCCAGCCGGCCGACGGGGCCGTAGGCGATGCGCTCGCCGCGCTGCCACCATCCGGCATCGGCGGCGACCGGATGGATGGCGCCTTCGCCCGACGCGAGCTGCCGGGCCAGGCGCCCCAGCGCCGTGGGGCGCGGCGGGGACGATCTGCCGTCCCAGAGGCCCGGCTCGTAATGGCCGTCCCACCGGGTGACGAGGCTGTCCCAGTCGACGCTGCCATGGCTGGCCCAGCAGGTCACCGCGCGCACGTCGTGCCCCTCGGCACGCACCGACGAAGTGGCCCGCCATGCCTGGTAGAGCCAGCGCAGCTGGTCCTCGCGCGCGCAGCCCAGATGGACTTCGGAGAGCGCGACGGGGCGGCCGTAGCGGCAGGAGGTTTCGCGCAGCCGCTCGGCGAAGCCGCCGGCGAGAGGCCCCCGCACGCGCACCGCCTCGACGTCCGCATAGCGCTGCCGCGCGGTGCCGCCGACGCGCTGCGGCGGATACAGCCAGGTGCGATCGTCGAGGTGCCGGTCGCTGGTCAGGTAATGGTTGATGCCTAGGATGGCCGGGGGGCAGGGGTCGCGGCAGAGCGCGTCCAGCTCCGCCTCGCTGGCGCCGGCGTCGCGCAGGTACGGCCGCAGGGGGTGCGCGCGGTCCACATGGCCGCCCAGCAGGTCGAACGTGAGCCAGCGCCGCAGGTTCTCGAAATCGGCCTGGTACTGGAGCGCCGGCGAGGCGGTGGCGAAGCCGAGGTCCTCGGTCTGCACCAGGGCGGCGGCCGGCTGGTGCCGGCGGATGGCCCGCATCGCGAGCACCGTGGCCTGCACCTGGTTCAGCAGCGCCCGCACGAAGCTCGCGTCGTCCGCGCGGTGGGGATGCCACACGCCGTAGAGCGCGCCGAAGCGCGCGGTGGTCAGCGGTTCGTTGACCGGCGTCCAGTCCCGCACATGGGGGTACCGTGCCGCCACGGCGCCGGCATAGGCGGCGAGCAGCTGCGGAAACGCCGGGTCCAGCAGATCGGTCCAGGCCGGCCCGCTGCCGTGGTGCAGCAGGCCGACGATGGGCTCGACCGCCAGCGCACCCAGCCGGGCGATCGCCTGGTCGCCCCATGACCAGTCGTGCCGGGCCGGTGCCGGCTCGGTGCGCTCCCACAGCAGGGGCAGCCGCATCCTGCGGATGCCGAGCGAGGCGAGATCGTCCAGGCACTGCAGCCGCGCCGCGAAGCCGCTCGCAGCGAGCTGGTCGTGGAAGCGGTCGCCCACCCGGTTGACCGTGCACTCCGGCCCGGCCCAGAGTTCGAGCGTCATGCCGGGCGGCCGGGTTCCGGCGCGGTTGCCTCGCCGGGCTCCAGGCGCCGGAACGCCGCGAGCGCCTGGGCGACCACCTGGTCCATGTTGTAGTAGCGGTACGTCGCGAGCCGGCCGACGAAGGTGACGTGGCGGGCGGCCTCGGCATCGGCTTCGTACAGCCGGTACAGCGCGGCATTGGCCGGACGCGGGATCGGATAGTAGGGGTCGCCGTCGGCGCACGGGTATTCGTGCACGATCGACGTGGCGCGGTGTGCCTGCCCGGTGAGGTGCTTGAACTCCGTGATGCGCGTATAGGCCTGGTCGTTGGGATAGTTCACCGTGCCCACCTCCTGGTAGCGTTCCTGCGCGAGCGTGGAATGCTCGAAACGGATGCTGCGGTACGGCAGCCTGCCGTGCCGGTAGCCGAAGAACGCATCGACCGGACCGGTGGAGACCATGCGCTTCCACGGCACCAGCTCCTGCACCTCGCGGTAGTCGGTGTTGAGCATCAGCTTGATGTTCGGATGGCTCAGCATGCGTTCGAACATGCGGGTGTAGCCGTGCAGCGGCATCGCCTGGAACCGGTCGGTGAAGTAGCGCGGGTCGCGGTTGGTGCGCGTCGGCACGCGCGCGGTCACGCTGGCATCGAGCTCGCGCGGCTCCAGCCCCCACTGCTTGCGGGTGTAGCCGCGGAAGAACTTGTTGTAGAGCTCCCGGCCCACGCGGGCGACCACCACGTCCTCGGAGGTCCGCACCGGCTCCACCCGCTCCGCCACCCTCCCGATGAATTCCTCGACCTCGAACGAGGTGAGCCGCAGGCCGTAGAGCCGGTTGATCGTGTCGAGGTTGATCGGTATCGGCAGCAGCTGGCCGTCGACGCTGGCGAGGACCCGGTGCTCGTAGGGACGCCAGGCCGTGAAGCGCGACAGGTAGTCGAAGATGTCGGCCGAGTTGGTGTGGAAGATGTGCGGGCCGTAGGGGTGCACCAGGATGCCGGCATCGTCGTACCGGTCGTAGGCGTTGCCGCCGATGTGCGGGCGCCGGTCCACGACGAGGACGCGCCGGCCGGCCTGGCTCGCGCGGCGCTCGGCGAGAACGCTGCCCGCGAAGCCGGCGCCGACGATCAGGTAGTCGAATCCCGCCGCGGATGCTGCTGCGTCCATGGCGCCACCGCTTCAGGACGCGGCCATGCCGGTCGCCGTGCCCGCGGCGGCCGCGACCGCCGGCGCCGGCCGGCGACGCGCGGTGCGCAGGCGCGATTGCAGGAGGCCCTCCACCAGGCTGCGCATCGCGCCGGCCGTCGCGTCCCACGAGGTGCGCGCGAGAATCGCGTCCACCGCCCGGCCGTCGGCGCGGCGGCGTGCCGCATCGCGGTGCATGAGCATCTCGCAGGCCTGCACGAAGCCGTCCGCGTCGGAGCGTATCTGCACGACCTGGCCATAGCTGTCCACCACGTCGCGCACGGCAGTGCTGACCGACGGTCTGCCGCTGGCCATGTACTCCAGCGTCTTGGTCGGGCTGAGGAAGCGCGTCGAATCGTTGAGCGCGAAGGGCAGCAGGCACACGTCCCAGCCCTGGATGAACGACGGCAGCGCCTGGTAGTCCTGCTGGCCCAGCCAGTGGATGTTGGCCATCCGGGGCAGGCCGGCCGGATCGATCTTGGCCGTGGGCCCCACCATGACCAGTTGCCAGTCGGGCCGCTGCGATGCGATGCCGGCCACCAGCCCGGTATCGATGCGCTCGTCGATCACGCCGCAGTAGCCGATCCGCGGCCGGCCGAGCGCCGCCTGCAGCGGATGATCGGCCACCGGCGTGCTGAAGTGGGTACGGTCGACGCTGCTTGGAAAGCAGTGGACGTTGCGGTGCAGCGTCCGCTTGGACTGGTACAGGCTGCGGCCGCCGGTGAACACGATGTCGGCATGGCCGAACAGCGCCTTTTCCTGCTCCACCAGCTCGGCGGGGGCGCCGCGGAACATCGACAGCTCGTCCATGCAGTCGTAGACGACGCAATCGGGGCGCAGCGCTGGCGCCATGAACAGCGCCATCGGCGTGTAGAACCACAGCACCTGCGGCGTGACGTTGCGCGCATGCATCGCCGCCAGCACCAGGCTGCGCATCGCAGCCGCGTTGGCACCATGCATGCCGTGCTCGGCCGTGCGCAGATGGGGGCGCCAGACCTGCACGCCGCCGGCCACGTCGATGCACTCCAGCCGGTCCACCGCGGCGCCCGGCACGGGCTCCTCGACATACACCACCGGCCACCGCGCGGCGAGCCGGCTCAGGAGATGCTGGGGACGCTGGTAGACGAAGTCCCAGCGGAGATGGGAGAAGACAAGGAGTGCGTGCATCGACCCATTGTGGGCAGCCGATCGGCCGATGGCGCGCGTTGCATTCGTTGTCGGGCGGTCCTCCTACGTGCATGGCGGCCACTGCCGGGCTGCGGACGCTCGAGCGTTGGCCTGCAGCCACTCGACCGTGCGGGCGGCACCGCTCGCCGGCGCCGTCAGGGCGTCGGCGTACTCCGCACGGTCGAGCGGGGCGGTGCGTCCCCGGCCAGATCGAGCGTGCAGCTGTCCCCGATGGCGTCGCGCCAGACGCGCACCTGTGTCGGTGCCGGCCGCAGGTCGGCCAGCGCGGCGGCGATGAAGACGCAGAGGTTCTCCAGCGTCGGCGCGCCCAGGCCCGGCACCTCGTCGAGCAGGCGGTGGTCCAGCGACTCGCGCAGCACGCCCAGCCGCTGGCGCAGCAGGCCCAGGTCCACTACCATGCCGGTCGCCGGATCGCGCGGACCGGCCACCGCCACCTCGGCCCGGTAGGTGTGGCCGTGGATGCGGCGGCTGCTCTCGGCCTCGATCTCGCGGTGCAGCGTGTGGGCCGCGTCGAAGAAGAAGCGCTGGCGGACGGTGAACAGCATCAGCGGATCCCGGTGAGCTTGTGGGTCTGCAGGCTCAGCCGCCATGCGGGGCGGGCCAGGCAGTCGGCGATGCAGCGCGCGGTGTTCGCGGCCGCATCCGGGCCGTCCATCGGTTGGAGGAAGCGCAGCGCGAAGTCGGTGCCGGCCGCGATGGCGTCGAGGTCGAAGCCCGGCTGCGGCCAGACCAGCTTGAGCTCCTGGCCGGCCTTCTGCACCCAGGGTGCCCCGGCCTTCGGGCTCACGCAGAGCCAGTCGATGCCGGCCGGCGCGGCGAGGGTGCCGTTGCTTTCCACCGCGATGCGGAAGCCTCCAGCATGCAGCGCGTCCACCAGCGGCGTATCGACCTGCAGCAACGGCTCGCCGCCGGTCAGCACGACCAGCCGGTGCGAGGCGTCTCCAGCGGGCCAGAAGCCGGCGATGCGGGCGGCCAGCGCCAGCGCCGTCGCGAACTTGCCGCCGTCCGTGCCGTCGGTGCCGACGAAGTCGGTATCGCAGAAGCGGCAGACGGCCGCCGCGCGGTCCTCCTCGCGTCCGCTCCAGAGATTGCAGCCGGCGAAGCGGCAGAACACCGCCGGCGTGCCGGCCTGGCCGCCTTCGCCCTGGAGCGTGTAGAAGATTTCCTTGACGGCGTAGGTCATTGCGGGAGGACAGGACGCCTGCGCAGTGCAGGCGGCCGAATGCGGGGAAACCCGCGATTTTAAGTCGCGGCCCTGTGTGCCCGTTATCGGCGGGGTGTTTTCCCGCCGCCTGGCGGTGCCCTCCCATATACTGCACCCCAGTACCCGCTCCGTATCCCGCCATGCCCCATTCCCCCGCCGAGAAGAAGCGCGTGCTCGCCCGCGTGCGCCGTGTGCGCGGCCAGCTCGACGCGCTCGAACGCGCGCTCGAAGCCGGCGCCGACTGCGGCCCGGTGCTCCAGCAGATCGCCGCCGTGCGCGGTGCGGTCAACGGGCTCATGGCGGGCGTGCTCGAAAGCCACCTGCGCGAAGAGCTTGCGCAAGGCGGCGAGGGCGCGATCGACGAGGCCGTCGGCCTCGTGCGGTCCTACCTGCGCTGAACACCATCCCATCTCACCCCAGGAGCACACACCATGAAATCACGCGCCGCCGTCGCCTTCGGACCGGGCCAGCCCCTCCAGATCGTCGAGATCGATGTCGCCCCGCCGAAGAAGGGCGAAGTGCTTGTCAAGATCACCCACACCGGCGTCTGCCACACCGATGCGTTCACGCTCAGCGGCGACGATCCGGAAGGCATCTTCCCGGCCGTGCTCGGCCACGAGGGCGCGGGCATCGTGGTCGAGGTGGGCGAGGGCGTCACGAGCGTGGCGCCCGGCGACCATGTGATCCCGCTCTACACCGCCGAATGCGGCGAATGCCTGTTCTGCAAGAGTGGCAAGACCAACCTCTGCGTCGCGGTGCGCGCCACCCAGGGCAAGGGCGTGATGCCCGACGGCACGACGCGCTTTTCGTACAACGGCGAGCCGGTCTACCACTACATGGGCTGCTCGACCTTCAGCGAATACACGGTCGTGGCCGAGGTCTCGCTGGCCAAGGTCCACCCTGACGCGAACCCCGAGCAGGTCTGCCTGCTCGGCTGCGGCGTGACCACCGGCCTCGGCGCGGTCAAGAACACGGCCAAGGTGCAGGAGGGCGACACGGTGGCCGTGTTCGGCCTTGGCGGCATCGGCCTCGCGGTGATCCAGGGCGCGCAGCGGGCCAAGGCTGGCCGCATCATCGCGATCGACACCAACCCGTCGAAGTTCGATCTCGCGCGCACCTTCGGTGCCACCGACTGCGTGAACCCGAAGGACCACGACAAGCCAATCCAGCAGGTCATCGTCGAGATGACCGGCTGGGGCGTGGACCATTCGTTCGAATGCATCGGCAACGTCAACGTGATGCGCGCCGCGCTCGAATGCGCGCACCGCGGCTGGGGCCAGTCGGTCGTCATCGGCGTGGCCGGCGCGGGGCAGGAGATCTCCACGCGGCCGTTCCAGCTCGTCACCGGCCGCCGCTGGCTCGGCACCGCGTTCGGCGGCGTCAAGGGCCGCTCGGAGCTGCCGGGCATGGTCGAGGACGCGATGAAGGGCGACATCCGGCTCGCACCGTTCGTCACCCACACGCGCGACCTCGACGGGATCAACGAAGCCTTCGACCTGATGCACGAAGGCAAGTCGATCCGCACGGTCATCCACTACTGAGCCGGGCCATCATGGAACGCATCGAACAGCATGCGAGCTTCGGCGGCCGGCAGGAGGTGTGGAAGCACGCCTCCGCCGTGCTCGGCACCGAGGCCCGGGTCGGCGTCTACCTGCCGCCGGCGGCGCTGGCAGGCGTTGCCTGCCCGGTGCTCTACTGGCTCTCGGGCCTGACCTGCACCGAGCAGAACTTCATCACCAAGGCCGGCGCGCAGCAGCATGCGGCGCAGCACGGCCTGATCCTGGTCGCCCCCGACACCAGTCCGCGCGGCGAGGAGGTCGCCAACGATGCGGCCTATGACCTGGGCCAGGGCGCGGGCTTCTACCTCAATGCCACGCAGGCGCCGTGGGCGCCGCACTACCGCATGGAAGACTATGTGGTGGAAGAGTTGCCAGCGGTGGTCGAGCGGTGGTTCACGACGTCGGCCCGGCGCGGCATCTTCGGCCATTCGATGGGCGGCCACGGTGCGCTGACGCTGGCGCTGCGCCATCCGGGCCGGTATGCGAGCGTGTCGGCGTTCTCGCCGATCGTGGCGCCAAGCCAGGTGCCCTGGGGGCAGAAGGCGTTCGCCGCCTACCTCGGCGACGACCGCACGGCCTGGGCCGCGCACGATGCGGTGGCGCTGGTAGCCGGTGCGCAGGAGCGCCTGCCGCTGCTGGTGGACCAGGGCGAGGCCGATGCATTCCGCGCCGCGCAGCTGAAGCCCGAACTGCTGCGCGCGGCCTGCGACGCGGCTGGCCATCCGCTCGCGCTGAACCTGCGGCCGGGCTACGACCACAGCTACTACTTCATCGCGAGCTTCATCGGCGAGCACGTCGCGCACCACGCGCGGGCGCTGCGCGGCTAGATCGTCAGGCTCAGGCCACGTCCTCGTGCAGCGCCTCGTTGAGCTGGTCCACCACGATGGCCCAGGCGGCGTCGGCCTTGAACTGCTCCGCGAGGAACTGGCGCTGGGCTTCGTTCCAGAACGGCGCCTCGTGGATGCGCACGTCGGCGGCGAGCTGGTGCGTCCTGATGAACTGCCGGATCGACGCTTCGCCGGCTTCGAGGCCGAGCTGCTGGAAGAGTTCGTCCATGCGGGGGATGACGTTGCTCATGCGGGGCTCCTGAAATGATGGGCTGGGTGCATTGTCCACCGCGGGCGCGGCGCATCTGGTGACTGCGCGTTGCAGCTGCGCCGGGCACCGTGCGGCCGTCAGCCGAGTCCTTCGGCGGCCAGCGCCTTGCGCACCGCGGGCCGCTCGCGCACGCGGGCGTACCAGGCGGCGAGGTGGTCGAGGCCGTCGAAATGGATGCCGGCCCGGTAGACCGATTTCAGCCAGGATGCCTGGCCCCAGCCGGTCAGCGCGAAGAGATAGGCGTCGGCCACGGTGAAGGCATTGCCCAGCAGGTAGGGCCGCCCGGCCAGCTGGGCATCGATCCAGCGGAAGCGCTCTGCCAGCCTGGGCGTGGCGGTCTCCACGTAGCGGCCGGCCAGCACCGCATAGAGCAGCGGGATGAAGCCCTTGTGGATTTCCGACGTGAGGAAGTTGAGCCATTCCTGCAGCTGGTAGCGCGCGAAGGTCCCGTTGGCCGGCGCCAGCCCGTGCCCGGGTTTCAGGTCTGCCAGGTACTGCACGATGGCCGGCCCTTCGCGCAGCGTGCGGCCGTCCTCCAGCTGCAGCAGTGGCACGTAGCCGAGCGGATTCAGCTGCGTGTAGTCGTCGCCGTGCTCGGTCAGGTGGGTCTTGTGGTTGACCTGGACCAGCGTGGCCTCGATGTCCAGTTCGTTGAGCACGATGTGCGGCGACAGGGAGCAGGCCCCGGGGATGTAGTACAGCGTGATGCCCATGCAGTCCTCCTGATGCAGTCGATGAAATAGCTGCATGCTAGGGAGCCGGCTGTCACGGGGAAGAGGGCACAATTTCCGCCCATAGGTTAAAAAACGATACCTGTCCTCCGCTTCGCATGGATGTGCTATGAAAACCAGTGTCTCCGGCTGCTCGGTCGAGGAAACGATGCGCGTGCTCGGCGGGCGCTGGCGGCTGCTGCTCGTATCCTTCCTCGTGGATGGGCCGCGCCGGTTCAACGAACTGCGGCGCGACGTGCCCGGCATCTCGCAGCGCTCGCTCACGCTCGACCTGCGGGCGCTGGAAGCCGCGGGGCTGGTGCGCCGCACGGTTCATGCCGGCACGCCGGTGCGGGTCGAATACGCCCTCAGCGAGGACGGCGAGCGCCTGCGGCCGGTGGTGCGGGCGATGATGGATTTCGGCCTCTGGCTCAAGGCCCGGGCCGAAGCCTGACGCCGATCAGGCCAGGTTCGGCGCCGCGTCCGGCGCGGCGGGCGGCAGCAGCGGCTCGGCCTGCCAGCGGCCCTGCGGCGTGCGCGCGAAGCGTAGCGGCTGCGCGTTGGCCAGCAGCGCACCGGTGACCGGAATTCCGAGCAGCGCGGCCAGCACATAGAGCGTGCCGCCGTGGGCCACCACCAGCACCGGCGCCGGCCCGCCGGACAGCGCCGCGGCCAGCGCGTCGCGGGTGCGGTGCACGAACTGCTGCAGGGTCTCGCCGCCCTCGGGCGCGCAGTCCCAGTCGATCAGGGCCGAGGAGGTGCCGATGAGCGCGCCGAAGTGGCGCTCGCGCAGGTCGGCCACCGTGCGCAGTTCGAGCGCGTGGTGGGCCTGGGCGACGATGCGGGCGGTGTGGTGCGCCCGGTCGGCATCGCTGGCGACGATGCGCGCGAGCGGCTCGCCGGCCAGCGCCGCGGCCGCGCGGCGGGCCTGGGCGATGCCGGTGTCGTCCAGCGGCTCCGCGGGACTCTGGAAGATGCGCCGCGCATTGCCCGCGGTCTGGCCGTGGCGCAGGAAATAGAACGCGGCTTCGGGCGCTTCCAGCGCCAGCGCGGCGGCGATCCGTTGCAGCCGGTCGAGCCCGCGCGCGGGCTGGCCCGGGATCGGCGCGGGCGGCTGCAAGGCTTCGGCGATGTCGGGGCCCTGGGCGCGTTCGGGAAAGGCGGGCGCGCCGGGCGCGGAAGCAGGCGAGGTCATGGCGGTCTGTGGAGAAAGGGCCGGAAGGGCGATCCTAGCCGCACGTCCGGCAACGCTCCGTGCGCCCTCCACGCATTGCACACAATGGCCTTCCATAATGCCGCCGGCCCGCGAGCGTTCTTCGGTCGCGGGCGGCATGCACCATGCACTTCCTTCTCGATTTCCTGGTCCGGGGTTGGAGCCGCGCCATCGACGGCCTCGCCTCCCACGTCGTCGTTCCCGTCGTCGGTGCGCTGCACATCGCCGATGCCGCGGGCGACCCGCGCGGGATCGCGCAGGCCGCGCTGATCGCGGCGCTGCAGCTCTTCCTGATCGCCGGCGTGATGCGGCCGCTGGAAAGCCTGTGGCCGGCCGAGCGCTGGGGGGACCGGCGCTGCACCGTGGTCGACCGCAACTTCACGCTGCTGATGCTGACGGGGCTGTTCCCGCTGTTCAGCTTTCTCGTGCTCACGCCGTTCGCGCACCTGCTGGGCGGCGGCTCCACGGCCGATGGGCCCGGCGGGCTCCGGGCCTGGGTGCCGTGGTTCGATGGCCATCCCTACCTGCTGTTCGCCGTGTACTACGTGGTCTACGACGGCGTGTACTACTGGATGCACCGGGCCCAGCACGCGATCCCGTGGTGGTGGGCCATGCACAGCATGCATCACAGCCAGCGCCAGATGAGCTGCTGGACCAACGACCGCAGCAACTACCTCGACGGCATGCTCCAGTCCCTCGTCCTGGCCACCGTGGGCCTGGCGATGGGCGTGGAGCCCGCCGAATTCGCGCTGCTCGGGCTGCTGAGCGAGCTGGTGCAGAACTTCTCGCATGCCAACGTGTCGCTGCGGCTGGGCGCGCTCGGCCGCGCCGGCGAGCGGCTGCTGGTGGGCCCGCGCTTCCACCGCAACCACCACATGCTGCGCGACCCCGACCGGCCCGAGCGCCACAACTGCAACTTCGGCCAGGTGCTGCCCTGGTGGGACCAGCTGTTCGGCACGGCGCTCTACCATGCCGAGCCGCTGCGGCCCACGGGCGTGAGCGATCCGCGGGTCGATGCCGATAACGAGCGCGGCGTCATCGCCATGCAGTGGCACAGCCTGCGGCGCTTCTGGGGCGCCTGCACCTGCCGCGCGGGCTGGCGGCCGGGCGACGTGTCGTTCGGGCCGGACTACCGGCCGGTGCACGACGCCGACGCCGCCGCGGCGCTCGCGCCATGACGGATGGCCTGAGCCGCCGCCGCCTGCTCGCCGTGTTCGCGGCGGGCCTGTGGCTGAGGTGGGCCACTGCGGCGCCGGCCCTGCTGCTGGCCGGCGTCTACCGCCGCGGCATGCCGCTGGCGGACTACTGGGTCAGCGAGAAGTACGACGGCGTGCGCGGCTACTGGGACGGGCAGCGCCTGTGGACGCGCGGCGGCGAGCCGGTGGCCGCGCCCGCATGGTTCACCGCGCCGCTGCCGGCCGTGCCGCTCGACGGCGAACTGTGGGCCGGGCGCGGGCGCTTCGAGCAGGCGGCCTCGACCGTGCGCAGCCAGACGCCGGACGATGCCGCATGGCGCGCGATGCGCTTCATGGTGTTCGACCTGCCGGCGGCGCCCGGCGGTTTCACCGAACGGCTCTCGGCGCTGGAGGCCCTGCTGCCGCCGCGCGATGCGCCCTGGGCGCAGCCGGTGGCGCAGCACCGGGCGACCACGCATGCGGCGCTGCAGGCCGAGATGGAGCGGGTCGTGCGTGCGGGCGGGGAAGGGCTGGTGCTGCATCGTGGCGGCGCACCGTACCGCGCCGGCCGCAGCGACGACCTGCTGAAGTTCAAGCCGTATGACGATGCCGAGGCCCGCGTGGTGGGCCACCTGCCGGGCAAGGGGCGGCATGCGGGCCGGCTCGGCGCACTGCTGGTCGAGTTGCCCGACGGCCGGCGCCTGCGCATCGGCGGCGGCTTCAGCGACGTGCAGCGGGACGATCCGCCACCCGTAGGCAGCACGATCACCTACCGCTACAACGGCACCACGGCCGCCGGCCTGCCGCGGTTCGCCCGCTTCCTGCGCGTGCGGGCGGACCAGGGTCTGTAGGAATACTCCGGGGGGGAGGTGCCTCTAACGGGCTTGCAATGCCGGCTCAGGGCGTATACCCAAGGCATGGCGCCGGGGGCTTGCCATCAGCGGTAGCCGCCGCCGCGACCACCACGGCCGCCGCCACCACCGCGGTTGCGGTTGCCGCGGCTGGTCATCATGTCGACGCTGGTGCGCAGCGGATCGGGCTGACCGCTGGGCGTGCCATAGGATTCGGCGCGGCGGTGCGCGACGACGTTGGCCAGCGAGGGGCTCTGGGCATTGCCGTGGTGGCGCGGCTGGCGTTCCTCGCGCTCCTCGCGCGGGACGAAGTCGTCGCGGTCCGGCTGGCGCGGACGACCCTGGTTCTTCTGGCCGCCGCCATTGGGGCCGCGCTTGTGCTGTTGCTGCGGCTGGCCGCCGCGCGCGCCGCCGCCCTGGCCGCGCCCGGCGTTCGCATTGCCGTTGCCGCCGCCACCGCCCTGGCCCGCGTTGCGGCGGCCGCCCTGGCCGCTGCCGCCGCCGGGCTGGGCGCCGCCGCGCGGCGCAGCATCGCCCTGCTTGGCCTTGTTGGTGCGGATGCGATCCATCATCTCCTGGCGCGCGGCCTTGGCCGCGGCGGCCATGACCTCGCGGCTCGGCGGCTTGCCGGCGCCGCCCCAGATGGTCTGGCGGCCCATGGCGATCGGCTCGGCGCGCTCGCCTTCCTCGGGGCCGAAGCCGTCGAGGAACTGCACCGGGATCTCCTGCCTGGTGAAACGCTCGATCTCCTGCATGAAGCCTTCCTCGTCGAGGCAGACCAGGCTCACCGCCTCGCCGCTGTTGCCGGCGCGGCCGGTACGGCCGATGCGGTGGACGTAGTCCTCCGGCACATTGGGGATCTCGTAGTTGACGACGTGCGGCAGCTCGTCGATGTCGATGCCGCGCGCGGCGATGTCGGTGGCCACGAGCGCGCGGATCTCGCCGCTCTTGAAGCCAGCGAGCGCCTGCGTGCGCGCCGACTGGCTCTTGTTGCCGTGCAGCGCCATCGCGGTGATGCCGTGCTTGGTCAGGTATTCGGCCACGTTGTTGGCGCCGAACTTGGTGCGGGTGAAGACCAGCACCTGGCTCCAGTTGTGCTGGTTGATGATGTGGGCCAGCACTTCCTTCTTCCTGCCGCGGCCCACGGGGTGGATCACCTGAGTGATGCGCTGCACCGTGGTGTTGCGCGGCGTGACCTGGATGCTCTGCGGGTTCTTGAGCAGGCCGCCGGCCAGTTCTCGGATCTCGTCGCTGAACGTGGCCGAGAACAGCAGGCTCTGCTTGTCCTTCGGGACCAGCGCGAGCACCTTCTTCACGTCGTGGATGAAGCCCATGTCGAGCATGCGGTCGGCCTCGTCGAGCACCAGCACCTGCACGGTCGACAGGTCGAGGAAGCCCTGCTGCTGCAGGTCGAGCAGGCGGCCCGGCGTGGCCACGAGGATGTCCACGCCGCGCTTGATGCGGTCGATCTGCGGGTTCATGCCCACGCCGCCGAAGATGACGGTGGAGCTGAGGTCGAGGTACCTGCCGTACTCGCGCACCGATTCCTCGACCTGGGCGGCGAGTTCGCGCGTGGGGGTGAGCACCAGGGCGCGCACGCCCTTGCCGCCGAAGCGGCTCCTGGCCGGCTCGCCGCGGCTCAAGGCGTCGAGCAGGGGCAGGGTGAAGGCGGCGGTCTTGCCGGTGCCGGTCTGTGCGCCGGCGAGCAGGTCGTGCCCGGCGAGCACGGCGGGGATGGCCTGGGCCTGGATGGGGGTGGGCGTCTCGTAGCCCTGTTCGCGAACGGCTTTCAGAATGGCCGGAGCCAGTTGGAGGTCGTCGAATTGCATGCGTATGCGTGGTTTTCTTGCGCCCTACCGGGCGCTGGGTGGTGGCGGTATCGGCCCGTCTCGGCAACTCCTCGTCACGGGAGGCGCCGAACCAGTCGGGGGCAGATGGGTCAGGATGGGAGCGCAGCGATGCCGCGGCGGTGGCGGGCTAGCCGGTCCCCAGCAGGCTTGCTGGCGCCACGGCAACTGGAGCCGTGGCGAGGAGGCATTGTCGCACGGTTGGCGCGCGCGTGCCGCGACCCGGGGCCGATGTAGCCGATAATCGGCCCATGCGCGACCGGCCGTGCCGCACGCCGGCTCCTGCGGGATCCGCATTTCGCGCCTGCGTGCCGTGCCGGCCGCATCACCCCCCATCACTCGCATCCTGGAAATACCACGCACATGGCCCAGTACGTCTACACCATGAACAAGGTCTCCAAGATCGTGCCGCCCAAGCGGCAGATCCTGAAAGACATCTCGCTGTCCTTCTTCCCCGGCGCCAAGATCGGCGTGCTGGGCCTGAACGGCTCGGGCAAGTCCACGCTGCTCAAGATCATGGCCGGCGTGGACAAGGAGATCGAGGGCGAGGCCCTGCCGATGCCGGGCCTGTCGATCGGCTACCTGCCGCAGGAGCCGCAGCTCAATCCCGAGAACACCGTGCGCCAGGAAGTCGAGGAGGCCCTCGGCGAAGTCAACCGGGCCAAGGCCCGGCTGGAGGAGATCTACGCCGCCTATGCCGAGCCCGACGCCGACTTCGATACGCTGGCGGCCGAGCAGGGCGAACTCGAAGCCGTGATCGCCGCGGCCGGCACCGATTCCGAGCACCAGCTGGAGATCGCCGCCGACGCGCTGCGCCTGCCGCCCTGGGACGCGAAGATCGGGCTGCTCTCCGGCGGCGAGAAGCGCCGCGTGGCGCTGTGCAAGCTGCTGCTGTCCAAGCCCGACATGCTGCTGCTCGACGAACCCACCAACCACCTGGACGCCGAATCGGTCGACTGGCTCGAACAGTTCCTCCAGCGCTTCCCGGGCACCGTCGTGGCCATCACCCACGACCGCTACTTCCTCGACAACGCGGCCGAGTGGATTCTCGAACTCGACCGCGGCCACGGCATCCCCTACAAGGGCAACTACAGCACCTGGCTCGACACCAAGCAGAGCCGGCTCGAAGCCGAGCAGAAGGGCGAGGAAGCCCGCGCCAAGGCCCTCAAGAAGGAGCTGGAATGGGTGCGCCAGAACGCCAAGGGCCGCCAGGCCAAGAGCAAGGCCCGCATCGCCCGCTTCGAGGAACTGAGCGACTACGAATACCAGAAGCGCAACGAGACGCAGGAGATCTTCATCCCCGTGGCCGAGCGCCTGGGCACGCAGGTCATCGAGTTCCACAACGTCACCAAGAGCTTCGGCGACCGCGTGCTGATCGACAATCTGTCGTTCACCATCCCGGCCGGCGCCATCGTCGGCATCATCGGCCCCAACGGCGCCGGCAAGTCCACGCTCTTCAAGCTCATCGCCGGGCGCGAGCAGCCCGACAGCGGCCAGGTCGTGATCGGCTCGACCGTCAAGATGGCCTACGTCGACCAGCACCGCGACGTGCTGGCCAACGACAAGACCGTCTGGGAGGACATCTCCGACGGCCTGGACATCATCAACGTCGGCAAGTTCCAGATGGCCAGCCGCGCCTACGCGGGGCGCTTCAACTTCAACGGCAGCGACCAGCAGAAGAAGGTCGGCACGCTCTCCGGCGGCGAGCGCGGCCGCCTGCACCTGGCCAAGACGCTGATCGCCGGCGGCAACGTGCTGCTGCTCGACGAACCGTCGAACGACCTCGACGTCGAGACGCTGCGCGCGCTGGAAGACGCGCTGCTCGAATACGCCGGCACCGTGCTCGTCATCAGCCACGACCGCTGGTTCCTCGACCGCATCGCCACCCACATCCTCGCGGCCGAGGGCGACAGCCAGTGGACCTTCTTCGACGGCAACTACCAGGAGTACGAGGCCGACAAGAAGAAGCGCCTGGGCGACGACGCCGGCCCGAAGCGCATGCGCTACAAGGCGTTGAAATAAGCACATCCCTCCGAGCAACTTCGTCGCTCCCCCCTTCTCTGCACTGCGCTGCGCGCAGCGGGAGGGGGCGGCGCCAGCGCGGCGGGGCGGCCCTTGCGCGGCGTCTGCCGGCCTGGGCCGATGGAGCATTGACCGGCGCTTGCCCTGCCAGCCCTCGGTTACGCTACGGCCCCAGCATGCCCGACAACCCCTCTTCCGCCGGCGCCACGCGGTCCGACAGGCTGGCCGCACTCTACCGCGGCGGCATCGACGAAGCCGTCGCCGGCAGCGTATCGCTGGCGGGCCGTCTGGCGCGGGCCGCGCGCGCAGCGCTGCTGGAGCGCGAGCGCAGCGCCCGGCTGCCGGCCGAGCGCGACGCGGCCGTCGGCGCGCTGCGCCAGCTGGTCCAGCGCGAAGCCGACTTCGCCGCCGCGCTGCCGGCGGCCCTGCGCCAGGCCATCGAGGAAGGCCCCCAGCCGCCGCGCGCGCGGCCGGCGGGCGGCGGCGTGATGGAACTGAGCTTCGACCAGCTCGAACTGATGGACGAGAGCGAGGTGCAGAACCGCGTCGAGCTGGCCCGCGCCCAGCAGCTGGCGATGCACGCGGCCGAGCATGCGCTGGCCGAACTCAATCCCTACATCTGCGCCGCCCAGGGCCTGCCCAGCGTACGGCCCGAGCGCAACCCGCTGCGCCCCGACATCTATATCCGCGCGCTGCAGGACGCCGTGGCCCGCACCGCCGTCGCGCAGGTCGTGCGCCTGGCCTGGCTGCGGCCCATGTACGACGCCCGCGGCCCGGAGCTGGCCGGCATCTACGAACGCGAGGCCCGCCGTCTGGCCGGGGCCGGCGTCGAGCCGGTCGGCTATGCGATGGTGCCGCCGGCCGGCGGCCTGGCGCGCACTGCGGCCAACGGCCTCGACAGCCTCGCGCCGGCCGTGGACCTGGGTGACGAGGCGCTCCTGACCGTGGGCCGGCTGCGCCAGCTGCTGGCCGGCGAACTGGACGCGCCGCACGCCGCCCCGCCGCGTTCCGAGGCGGTGCTCGGCACGGCCAGCCTGCTGGCCGGCCTGTCGGGCGCACTGCCTGCCGCCGATGCCGGCGCGCCGGCCGCCGACTTCGCGCCGACTGCGCCGGCCGCCTACGACCTGCTCGGCGACCTCGACCGCATCGGCGATGCCATCGGCCGCCTCGCGCAGCGCCAGGGCGGCCAGCCGGCGCCCGCCTCCGCGCGCGGCGCCGGCCAGTCGCTCGGCGTGGAAGTCGTCGCGCTGATGATGGAGTGATCTTGCCCCCGTTTCACGGACACCCCTATAAGCGATTAACTATCGCAATAGGAGGTGGACGATGACCAAGAGCAAGGCAGGCAGAAAGGGGCAGGAGTTCAGCCTGGAGTTCAGGCAGCAGGCACTGTTGCGAGCGGCCACAGAAGGGGTAACCACGGTGGCTCGTGATCTGGGGTTGCAGCCTGCCCAGCTGTACAGTTGGCGCGCCCAGGCGCGGCGGCACGACCAGGACGATCAGGCACAACGCTTGGAGCTGGCCGAACATGCACGGCTCAAACGTGAAGTGGCGCGGCTGGAGGAGGAGAACGCTTTCCTAAAAAAAGCGGCGGCGTACTTCGCCAAACAGCCCAAGTGAAGTACGCAACGATGAAAGCGCACGAAGGCACATTCAGGG
>WNDY01000039.1 GCA_009914555.1 Xylophilus sp. | reverse complement strand
TGGCCGTAGGCCACATCGCTCGAATACGAGCCGACGAGCCGCGAGCCTTGCGGGATCAACAGATGCTTGCCGGTCGGCGTGTCGTACACGTCCTGCGCGACCTGGGCCATGATTTGGCCCGGCAGATCGGAGTTGATGCCCGAAATGAGCGTGGCCGGCACCACGAAGCCGGCGCGCAGCTCGAACGGCGTGCGCGGCGCTTCCGGCTGCGAATCCAGCTTCCAGCGGTCGCCCTGCCCACCCTGGCCGAACTGCGCCATGCTGTTGCGCCCGCCGCCGCTGGTCGAGGTTTGCAGGAGCTGCGGCGCACCGCCCGCGCCCATGCCGCCGGCGGCCGGGGCCGCGCTGCCACCGACGCCCATGCCGCGAATCTGCGCCAGGCGCGCTTGATAGGCGGCGGTCGGATCGTTGCTGCGCTGCGCGTCGATTTGCTGCTGCACCGCTGCGATGCGGTTCAGCATTTCATCGCGCGTCTGCGGCGTGCTGGTGTAGGTGCTCGGGCCACCAGGCGCGGAGCCGTTGCTACGCGGAGCATCCACGCGCACGGTGGTCTTGGCTTTCACGGCCTCGCCGAACATCTGCATCTTCGCCATGCGGATGCGCTGGGCCTCGTCGTCGTTCACCGGCTGGCCGGGGTTGCCAGGGTTCGCCGGCGGGGCCGGCGGCGCGTCCGGGTTGGACGGCCGCGCGATCTCCAGGGGAGCCGAGGCGGGGCCGGTCGGCATGTCGGGCACCTTGAGCGGGCTTGCCGGCTCGATCAAGCCGCCGGTCTTGTCGCCCGCGATCTCCTTGGCGAACATCGACGTGCTGCCGGCCTTCTCCTTCGGGCCATCCGCCGGCGCGTTCTGCTTGGCCGCGCGATCCGCCGCGACCAGGGCCATGACCAGCACGAACGACAGCAGGACGCCGCCGAGGATGTACATGGGCATGTTGTTGACGCGACGGACGCCCGCCTTCTTGGACACTTCGCCAGGCGAAGCGTCAGGTGCCATCTGATCGGCGTTTTCAGTCATGGCGTCACTCCTTGCGCACCCAGTACCCGGCCGGCGCGAACGTGCCGTTTTGCGCCAGGTACGGGCGGGTGATGGATTGGTTGCCGACCATCAAGGTCAGGCGGTACAGGTTCGAGTCGCCGGCCTGGTCGAGCACATAGCGCAGCGGCAGGCCGCCCGGCGCGGCCGTGGTGGCCGGTGCGCTCGGCTGCGATGCGGCCGAGGCCGGGGCCTGCGCGGAAGCGCCGGCCGGGGCGAACTCCAGGAGGGCATAGCCCTTGTCGCGCAGCGACTTGACCAGGGCCTGGCCGAACGGGTCGGGCGTCGGCTGTTGCAGCTCCAGGCGCGTGCGCGCCGGCGCGTACAGCGTGGCGAGCTGCTGCACCGCGTCGGCGGCGAGCTTCTGCTGATCGAGCGCGGCCGACTGGACGAAGTTGCCGTACTGGCTGGTGGTGGCGCAGCCGCCGAGGCCCAGGGCGAGGGCGAGCAGCGCGAGAGAGACGATCTTGCGCATGGTCACTTCCTCCGGCTGATGGTCACGCGGTCTTGGCTGCTGCCAACACCGGCAATCAGGATCGCGCGGTCAAACACCGTGTCCACGATGTAGCGATTGCCCTGCACGCGGTAATTGACCAGCACCGTTTCGTCGTCGGTGAACAGGCCGCCCTCTTTGCGCACGACCAGGAGCGTCGGCGCTTCGGTCTGCTGCATCGTGCCGGGCATTTCGATGATGGTCTTGCGGCCATCGTTGTAGACGCGCACAGGCTTCCAGCTCGCCGACCCGGACAGCTCATAGTCGAACGAGAGATCGCCCAGGTACTCGCCGGTGGCCGGCAGGGTGTTGTCGGTGCGTTCCTGCTTCTCGCGGCGCTGGATCGCGTCCCACTTGGCTTGCGCTTCCTCGGGGTACGTGAACGAGACTTGCGGCATGTACTCGGTGCGATGCGAGCGCAGGCGGAAGTGGTAGCTGCGGCGGTTCGTGGTCACGACCAGGCTGGTTTCGAGGCCCACGTCCATCGGCTTGATGATGAGGTGCTGAACCTCGGTCGCACCGCTGCCGGTGATGGCCGGCTCGACCGTCCACCGGGCCGTGTCGCCCAGGTTGATCGAGTTCACCTGTTCGCCGGCCTGCAAGGCCACGTCGCACACCTGGAGCACCGCGCAAACGATGCTCGGCTGCTGCGCGCCGTACACGAACTTGATGGCACCGCCCGAGCCGGCCACCGGCTTGATGCCGGTCGCCGACCCCGCTTCCCACCGCTTGGCGATGGCGAGCGCCGCGCGCTCTTGAGCGGTCAGCGTCGGGTTGGTCTTGTTGAAATACTTGTCGGCAATGTCGTCGCCAGGGGCGGCCAGGGCCAGGGAGGGCACCGCCACAGCAGCGCCCACGATCAAAGCGGAGAGGGTTTTCTTCATGGTGGATGACCTCGAATTCATTGGATGCGGGACCAGGAGTAATCACGCACGTAGATGCTCAACGGGTTGTTCCGCAGTTGCTCATCGGTGGTGTTGGGCGTGACCTCGGCGATGTAGGTAGTCACGAGCGCGCGCCAGGTGACGGGCTGGCCTTTCAGCGTGCCTTGGCGGTCGCGGGTGGTTTCCACCCACTCGACTTGCCAGGTGTCGGGCGTCTGCGGGATGACGGTCTTGATCTCGACGCTGACCATTTCCTTCTCGGCGCGCTTGAACGGGCTGGAGTCGGGCGTGCCGTTCAGCCACTCATTCATCTTTGGCGTCGCCGGATCGTTCGGGGCGAGCATCGAGTACGCCTTGAACACGCACTTGCGCTGCATAGCCACGTCAGGCGACACCATGCGCGCGCAGCTCATCCAGTCCGCGACAGCGGCATGGATGACGCGCGGATCGGCCTTCCCGGCGGCCTGCACCGGGCCGGCGGCCACGGTCTGGCCCAGCTTGTCCACCTCGACCACGTAGGGGATGAACTTCGACTGGCTGCCGATGTGGATCACGCCGCCAACGCCGGCCAGCGCGATCAACAGCGACAGGATGCCGATCACCTGCCAGGTCTGGCGCTGCGAGACGACGCCGCCCACGTGATCGTTCCAGGTGCGACGCGCGGCCAGGTAGGGGTTCTCGGCCTCGCCCGAGCGGCGACCGCCGGCGAGCGGTTCCTTCGAGCGGCGCGGATCGCGCGGCTCGGAGGGGTTGGCGGGCTTCTTGAAGATCAAGCCCTTGAGGGTGTCGGCGATGCTCATGCGGCCTCCAGGTAGTCGTTGAGATTCAGCCCACGGCCGGCCAGCCACTCATGCACCCATTCGTGGCCGAACTTGGCTTCGAGGCTCTTGATGGTGGCGACCGATTCCTTGTCGGACGCGCCGACGAAGGCCAGGGCCATCGGCCCCAGGGCAAGGTCATAGAGACGGCGGCCGTTCTCCGACACGTAGTAGTACTGACGCTTCGGAATGGCGGTCGCCAGGATTTCGATCTGCCGCGCGTTGAGGCCCATGCGGCGATAGAGCGCCGAGGTGTCCTCGTCCCTGGCGTAGACGTTGGGCAGGAAAATCTTGGTCGCGGTCGATTCCACGATCACGTCCAAGATGCCCGAGTTGGCCGCGTCCGAAAGGCTTTGCGTAGCCATCAGCACAAGGCAGTTGGCCTTGCGCAGCACCTTGAGCCATTCCCTGATCTTGGCGCGGAACGCCGGGTGGCCCAGCATCAACCAGGCTTCGTCCAGGATGATGACGGAGGGCTGGCCTTTCAGTGCGCGCTCGATGCGGCGGAACAGGTAGAGCAGCACCGGGAGCGCGAACTTCTCGCCCAGGTTCATCAGCTCTTCGATCTCGAACACCGTGAAGTCGGACAGCGACAGACCGTCCTCTTCGGCATCAAGCAAGTGGCCCATCGAGCCGTCCACCGTGTACTGCTTGATGGCCTCGCGGATCGCCTCGTCCTGGATCGTCACCGAGAACTCGGAGAGCGTGCGCGCGCCGCTGGCGTGCATGCTCATGATCGCGTTGCCGATCTCGTTGCGCTGCGCCGGCGTGGTGTTGACACCGTTCAACGCCAGGATGGTGTCGATCCACTCCATCGCCCAGGCCCGATCCCCCTTCGTTTCGAGGAACTGGAGCGGGCAGAAGGCCAGCCGGTCGTCGTCGGCGGCCACCGTGAAGTGCAGGCCGCTCTTGCCCTTCGTGGCCGCACGAATGCCGGCCGCGAGCGGGTACATCGACATGCCCTTGTCGAAGGCGTAGATCGACATGCCGGCGTAGCGACGGAGCTGCGCGGCGATGATCCCCAGGTGCGTCGATTTGCCCGCGCCGGTCGGGCCGAACATGAAGGTGTGGCCCAGGTCGCGCACGTGCAGGTTCAGGCGGAACGGCGTAGCGCCCACCGTCACGCAGTGCATGAGCGCCGGCGACAGCGGCGGGTACATCGGGCACGGAGCCGTGGCGCTGCCCGTCCAGATGGAGCTTGTCGGCAGCAGGTCGGCCAGGTTCATCGTGTTGATGAGCGGCCGACGCACGTTCTCGACACCGTGGCCGGGCAAGCTGCCCAGGTACGCATCGAGCGTGTTGATCGTCTCGATACGGGCCGCGAAGGCCAGGCGGTTGACTGCCTTCTCGACCAGGAGCGCGGAGGCCGCCAGGCGCTCCCGATCCTCGTCCATCAGCACGACCACGCTGGTGTAGTAGCCGGCCGCCACCAAGCCGCTGTTGACCTCGGCGATGGCCGCCTCGGCGTCGCCGACCATCGCGGCCGCGTCCTGGTTGATGGAGCCGGTATTCGTGTTGAACACCTGATCGAAGAAGCCGCGAATCTTCTGCTTCCACTTCTTGCGGAACTTGTCCAGGTGCTTCAAGGACTCGTGCTGATCCATGAAGATGAAGCGGCTCGACCAGCGGTATTCGCTGGGCAGCTCGGCCAGAGCCGAGAGCACCCCAGGCGTTGACTCCAAGGGGAAGCCTTCGATGGCGACCACCTGGATGAACTTGCGCCCGATCTTGGGCACCACGCCGCCCCACAGCTCTTGCCCGCCGATGACCGCATCGAGGTACATCGGATTGCTGGGCAGCATGACCGGGTGATGCAGGCCCGTCACGCAGAACTGCAACCAGCTCAGGAAGTCATCGTGCGTGACTTCCCTGCCCTCTTCCGAGACGACCTTCTGGCCGCGCAGGCGCGTCAGCTTGACCGCCGAGGACAGGCGAGATTCCAGGCTGGTGATCTCGCGCTTGAACTGCGCGATAAGGCCCGTCGTGCGCGCCGTATGGTCGGGAGCCACCGCATCGTCATCGAACATGAGTTCGACAAACTTGCGCTGGGCCAGCACCGGCGGGAACCACGTGACGGTCAGGACAAAGTAGCCCTCGAACATCGCGCCCAGGCCCTCGAACAAGCGCCGGCGTTCCTCGTCAATGGCCGAGGACACAGAGTCGGGGAACGACGAGACGCCGCGCTCCGAGTAGTTCGGCGCAGGCCGACGCACAGCATCGACATGCACCATCCAGCCGTTCCCCAGGCCCGCCAGGGCCTGGTTGATGCGGAACGACACCATTTCCCGCTGTTCCTCGGTGCTGCTGGCGTTGTCATCCCCCTTGTACAGCCATGCGGCCATGAAGGAGCCGTTCTTGCCCACGATCACGCCGTCATCGACCACGGCGGCGTAATTGAGCAGATCGGCCAGGCCGGCATCCTTGGCGCGATGCTTCTTGAGCTTCAGCTCGGCATCGACGGCCCGGATGCGGGCAAAGAGGATGAGCAACAGAACCGCACCGAGCACAGCAATGGCAATTGCGATTGCTTCGATCATTTGTATTGCTTCCCTTGACTCGGCGTGTTGTCACGGAAGGGCGTGCTGCGAGCCGGGTAGTACGGCTTGTACCGGCGGTGCCGCAGGTACACGTGTCGCAGCTTCGGATCGGCCTTCGCCATGAGGCGCAGCGCGAAGAGCGCGCCGAACCACAAGGCGATGCCGAACACCGTTGCCCTCACTTCTTGGGCGCTGAAAATCAGCGCGCCGGCCAGCAGGCCCGAGAACATCACCAGCTCACGATCCCCGCCCATGAACAGGTTTTCTCGGTTGCCGGCCCTACGGATGGGGATCGCGCGCAGAGCCATGATTTACCCCGCGATGTAGCCGCGTTCGGCCCAGCGCATGACGGCCTCACCGGGGAAGCCGGCCACGTCCAGCGCGGCAACCTTGACCTGGTGCAGCGCGCCATCGGTCAGGGCGGCGATTTCCGCGCCACGGCCGAAGAACGTGCTCATCATGTTCTGCGCACCGACCAGCAGGGCCATGACCAAGACGATGAAGATCAACGTGCGGAAGAAGCCGTTGAGTTCGCCGCCGAAGATCAGGATGCCGCCGGCGACCACGATGCCGATGATCGACAGCGCGAAGGCCACCGGGCCGGTGACGGAGTTGCGGAGGTTGGTCAGCCAGCTCTCATACGGCAGAGAGCCGCCGGTGCCTTCGGAGGCGAATGCGTGCTGGGGGGCCAGCAGGAAGAACGCCAAGAGGGCGAAGAGGCCCATGTAGAACAGGGCGTTGCGGTTGAGGCGGAATGCCGGGAGGGTTGCTTGCATTGGTCGTAACTCCTAGTCAGAGGGTTTTGGTGATGTACTGGCCGTTGACGTACCCGGAAACCTCCAAGATTTCCTGGATGCGCCGCGAGCCTTCGACGCGGGCGATGTGAACAACCACGTGAACCGCCTCGCCGATAAGCGGTTCAATGGGTTTCGGGGAATCGGGGTGCATGCTGATGAGCATGGCGAGCCGATCCAATCCAGCTTTGGCGTTGTTTGCGTGCAGGGTTGCAGCACCTCCTTCGTGCCCGGTGTTCCAGGCCATCAACAGATCAAGGGCTTCGGGGCCGCGCACCTCGCCGACCAGGATTCGGTCGGGGCGCATGCGGAGGGTGGTTTTCAGCAGCGCCGTCATGTTCACGTCGATGCTGGTGTGGTACTGGACGTAGTTCTCGGCGGCGCACTGGATTTCGCCGGTGTCCTCGATGATGAAAACCCGCTCGGTCGGGTCTTGAATCACCATCTCGTTGATGATCGCGTTCACCAGCGTGGTCTTGCCCGAGCCGGTGCCGCCGATCACGAGGATGTTCCGGTGCGCGCGCACCGCTGCAATCAATGCCTCGCGCTGCTGCGCGGTCATGATTCCGCGCTCGACGTACTGATCGAGCGTGAAGATGGCGACGGCCTTCTTCCGAATGGCGAAGGTCGGGGCGGGCACAACGGGCGGGAGCTGGCCGGCGAAGCGACTGCCATCAAGGGGCAACTCGCCTTCGAGGATCGGCTTGGAGCGCGTGACTTCCTTGCCGTGGTAGCCCGCGATGGTTTCGATGATGGCTTGCGCCTGCGCGACGCGCAGCGTGCCGATGCACGTCATCGGCTCGCCCAGGCGTTCGAGCCAGAGCTTGCCGTCCGCGTTGAGCATGATTTCAACGGTCTTGGGATCGTTGAGCGCGGCCAGCAGCTCCGGCCCCATGTCGCGTTCGAGCTTCTTCTTCGCCCGTTCCTTGATGCTGTTGTGTTCTGGTTTCTGGTCGGTCATTCCGTATGCCCTGTATGCCGTTGCGTTTTGCGCATTCTACACAGGTTCATACGATATACCGAACTAATTTCGACCGCAACACCGAAGCGCACAAGGGCGACTTCGGCCGCGACGTTGCGTCGCGGATTGCAGGGACGAAAGAGGCGACAACGCGGCGCATGCTCCGTGCGCCCTCGCGCCGAACCCGTGGCGTTTGCGTTATGGGTGTTGTCCGGGGGTTGAGCCACCCCGGCGGGCTTTAGCGGCTAAAACTTGGCTGGCTCTTGTGGCTCAGTTCCGTGCCGCTCCCCTTCCCTTCTCACATCCTGGCGTCAACTCCCTCTAAGTTTCTTCCGTGCCGCTTCGCCCCACTTCTTGACGATGAACGCCTGGTGCTCGGGCAGCACAGCCGCCACGCGCTCGAAGCCTGGCGGGAGGCTTCGGGGTGCCTTGCCGCCGGCTAGGGCGTCAAGGGCTTCTTTGTCCAGGTCGGTCGATTCAAGCAGGAGCGGCAGGGGAGTTTCAAGGGCCTGCGCAATGTCCTCCATCACCTTTAGGGAGGGGTTGGCTTTGCCAGTAGTGAGATCGGACAGGAAGGAGATCGAAACCCCCGACCTGTCCGATAGCTCCTTTTTCGTCATGTGCCGCTCATCGAGCAGCCGGAGCACGTTCGTGAAGAAGATGTAGTTGTACAAGGCCCGTATGCCTTCTCGGTGCGGGCGGCAGAAAATTTTAGCCGCTAAAGTTCTTGACCACGGACGCAGGTTTAGCTAAACTGACGACTCCATTAGCGAAAGGAGCATGACGAATGAGCCACAACCTGTTCCAGTTTATCGGTAATCTTACCCGCGATACCGACGTTCGCCATAGCGAAAACAGCGCCCGCGCCGTTTTCGACCTGGCCGTCAATCGCGTGTGGCGCAACGCAGCCGGTGCGAAGCAGGAGCAGACCGACTTCTTCCGCATCAAGTCGTTCGGCGGCCTGGCCGAGAACGCGGGCAAGTACCTGGGCAAAGGCTCCAAGGTCTTCGTGCAGGGCCGCATCGAGCCGACGAAGTACGAGAAGGAAGGCAAGACCGAATACGGGTTCGATTTCATCGCCGAGGAAATCGAATACCTGGACACCAAAGCGCCAGGCGGCGGCCAGTAAGGCCCAGGCCCGGCCACGGCCGGGCAGTATGCTAGGAGGGAGATTAGATGCCAAACGAGTTCAACGAGCAGGAATACAGGCGCAAGCTCATCGAGGGCGGGCTTAGTGAAGCCGACGCCACCGACCTTGCCGCCCGTACCGCCGCCGCTCGCAGGGACTCGGGCAGCGCCGGCGGGGCTTTCCGCCCCGCCGGTTCCCTCTTCGAGCTGCCGGCCACGGCCGGCGACAACAAGGCGGCACTGCCGCCGAAACCACCGACGCCGGCGAGCGCCGCCGTCGAGCGATCCGAGCGCATGGCGCGGGAGTCGGACGAGCTGGCGCGCACGATGGGCCTGCCGCCCGAACCGCGCACCGCCGTGAACAGGATGGCCGAGCAGATCGACGCGCTGGCCCAGGACAAACGGAGTAGTGCGATGGCGACCAAGAAGCGAACGGCCGGCGGCGAGCTGGCCGAGAAGGTCAGCGAGGCCAAGCAGACGGCATTGCTCAAGAACACGAAGCAGCAGATCAAGGACATGCAGCTCTCGCTGTTCGACCTGGCCCCCTGGCCGGATCACATGCGGGCGCTGCCCAACGACTTCGGGCGCTCGGCGATCTTCACCGTCCGCAACAAGAAGGTGCCGCGCGCCGCGCTGCAAGGCCAGTCGATCTACCACGTCAACAAGGACGTGGAGATCACCTACACCGGGATCGAGCTGCGCGCCGACGACGACGAGCTGGTGTTCGCCCAGGTGCTGGAGTACGCGAAGCGAACCCCGCTCGGCGAGCCGGTCTCCTTCACGTTCTACGAGCTTTGCCAGGACTTGGACTGGTCGATCAACGGCCGGTACTACACGAGGGCCGAGGAATGCCTGACGCGGCTCCAGGCGTCGGCCATGCAGTTCTCATCCCAGCGCATCGGCCGGCTGGAATCGGTGTCGCTGATCCGGCGCTTCCGCGTCCTGGATCGCGGCAAGCGCACGTCGCGCTGCCAGGTCGAGATCGACGCCGAAATCGTGGTGCTGTTCGCCGGCGACCACTACACGAAATTCGTGTGGGAGAAGTACCGCAAGCTGTCGCCCACGGCGCGGCGCATGTTCGACTACTTCGCCACCCACAAGGAGCCGTACCCGCTCAAGCTGGAGACGTTCCGGCTGATGTGCGGCTCGGATTCCACCCGGCCGAAGAAGTGGCGCGAGCAGGTAGGCGAAGCGTGCGACGAGCTGCGCGAAAACGGCCTGGTCGAAAGCGCGTGGGTGAACGACGACCTGGTGCATTGCAAGCGGTGATCGCCGCCCTTCCCTTCCCTGGAGCCGCCCGAGATCGAGGCGGCTTTTTTTCTCGAGCATCGCCACTTCCGGCGAGGCAGTACCGCGCACCAGCTCGCGCACGTCGAGCTGCAGCATCGCCATTTCCGGCGAGGCTGGCCACGTCCCGGCCACGGTCGACCATCGCCACATCCAACGATGCACCGAGGGCCCCCTCGCCAGTTCCGACGATGACGGCCGCCGCTGGATCTCGCATCGCCACTTCCGACGATGAGATCCACTCTTTGACACTTGAGGGGCCAAGCTACGGGGGATTCTCCCGGCCTGCGGCCGCGAGAACCGGCTATGTCGCGCTTCGCCATCGAGCCAGGCGGCCACGGCCGCCCGTCTCGCCCCTACGGGCTTCCAGCGCCTTCCCGACGCTCACCGGGCCGGTGGCCCTCGCCGCTGGGCTACGAGGCCCTGGCGGGCCTTCCTGGCCCCTTCTCGGGGCCGTAGCGGGCCTGCGCCGCCTGGTCGGCCTTGTGGATCGTTTGGGGACAAGACGCCGGCCGGTGACAGTTGAGGGGCGTTTCTTGACACTTGGGGGGCAGCGCACCCCGGCGCGATGCTGACAGATGAGGGGCCGGCCTCGAAATCGGCCGGCTGGAGCCGCGCTGGCGGCCGTCGAGACGGGCCTATGTGCTTGATCGGGTGGGCTTTATCCACAGAAGTTGTGGATAAGCCTGTTTGCAAGGGCCTTGCCGTACTGACACTTGAGGGGCGGGGGTGCTGACAGATGAGGGGCGCGATCCTTGACACTTGGCGGGCAGACTATTGACCCTTGGGGGGCTTATCCATTGACACTTGAGGGGCGGCCCTTCGAGCCTTTCCCTTGGCGTATCAACGGCTTGCGCGCGTTTTTCGGTCAAGCTAACCGGCTTTTAACCCTTCATAACCTTTATATTAAACCTGGTTGTTATAACCGGGTGTCGAAAAAAGCGGCAAACCGGCCCAAGGTGCCGCGCAGAATGACCGGCCGCCGAAGGGGGGTGCCCCCCCTTCTCGATCCCACCCGGCCGCTAAAGCGGCCTCCCATCCCCCCAGGGGCGTTGCCCCTCGGCCTGCGGCCTTCACCCCAAGAATGGAGCGCCTACGGCGCTGCGGCTGACCGTAGCCAGGCGCAAGCGCCTGGCAGAAGTTCGTGCTCTTCCAAAGGGGGCCAAGGCCCCCTCTGGACACCCCAACTGTCAAGGCCGCGGTGACTCCACCGCCGTCGCCAAGTTGGAAGATCGCGCCGGCTCGAAGGCCGCAAGGTTGAACGCCAAGGGAGGGGGTCGGCCTGCCAGGCCCAGGGCGCGATTGCGCCCCTCAAGTGTCAAGAAGCGGGGGGTTCAGTCGTCCGCGTCGTCGTGCAGGATCGACTCGTAGTCCTGCCCGCCGTAGAACACGCCGATGATGGAAACCAGATCACCGGCCACGTCGAAGGCGATCACGGCGCGCTTGCGGTAGTTCGTGATGCGCAGGCCAGGCCGCACATCGTCGCGCATGGTGCCGCGCAGCGGGAACGTGCGCAGGCTTTCGCAGTAGGAGACGATTGCCTCGGTGTAGCGAGCGGCAACGTCAGGCGAGGCCGCCGCTGCGATGTAGCGGTACAGCTCGGCAAGCTGCTCTTCGGCCTCGGGCGAGAAAACGACCGCGTAGCTCATTGCGCCTTCGCGTGCTCTGCGGCCAGGCGGGCGCGCACCTGGTCGGCGGTGACGGCGCGAGAGGGATCGGCTTTCAGGGCGTCATAGGCCGGGCCGACCTGGTTGTGAAGCCAGGACTCGACGGCGCGATCACGCGCGAGTAGCGCGCGCAGGCCGTCGCGGATGACCTCGCTTTCGCTCGCGTACTCGCCGGTCTTGACCTTCGTTTTCACCACGTCGGCCATGTCGTTCGGCAGGGTGATGCTCAGTTGTTGAGTGGTGCGCATGGGCGGCCTCCAATCGGTTCAATAGGATTCAATCCTATCACTCCAAGGGGATGAAGTCCAGTTTAGCCGCTAAAGTTTAGCTAAAGTTCTTGACAGGCTAGGACATTTTGTCCTAATATACGTCTTGAAGGCCGGGCATTTCGCCCAGGTCAACTACCGGAGAACGTCCGATGAACACCCAAGAGCAACCTGTCACCGCTTCCCTGGTCGCCGAGGCCCAGCGCCTCGACTTCCTCCCCACCTACTTCGGCCCGCGCCTGATGATGCGCGGCGAGGCCCTGGTGTACGCCTGGCTGCGCCGGCTCTGCGAGAGCTACAGCGGCGCGTATTGGCACTACTACACCCTGTCGGACGGCGGTTTCTACCTGGCTCCCGACCTGGCCGAGCGCCTGGAGATCGAGGTAGACGGCAACGGCTTCCGGGGCGAGCTGTCCGCCGATGCCGCCGGCATTGTCGCAACACTGTTCGCGCTCGGCCAGCTCGCGGCCGAGATCGCCGGCACGGATGCGGCCGACGCCCTGATCGACCGCTATCACTTCCTGCGCGGCTTCGCGGCCGGCCATCCCGAGGCCGCCGCGATCTACCGGGCTATTGACTGATGAGGGGCGGCCCCGGCTACGGCCGGGGCTGCACCAGGAGCACGTCAAACGATGGCGAAGCGAACAAAGCAATCGGCCCAGGCGGGCCAGGATTGGAGTGCGCCGGCGGCCGAGCTGCTGGCCGCGTTGCCGGCAGACCGTGACGGCCTGCTGGCTGCGGCCGTTGCGGCCGTGGTGGAGATCGACGCGGCTGTCATGCGCGGCGACGGGGCGGCGGCCGAGGTGGCCGGCGACCGCTACGAGGCGATCATCTGGAAGTTGAACGGCGGCACGAACTTCGGGTGCATGGCCGACGACGAGGCCGCCGGCCGCGTCATCGGGCGGCATTGCGCAGCGGTGCCGGGCGACGTGCCCTTGTGGGGCCAGCGCGGCCAGTTCCTGGCCGTGGCGGGCGACGTGCGCGCCCTGGTGGAGTACGAGGCCGGCTATGGCGGGCCGCTCAACGCGCATTTCCAGTTCCACGCGGTTGACCTGGACAGGCCGTTTATCTCGGCGACGGGCTATCGCTCGCACTTCGACACGGCGCGGGGCTGCATGACCGTGGACGAGGTTGCGCGCGGCATCCTGGCGGCCATGTTGGCCGAGAAGAAACGGCCGGTGTTGATCGAGGCCAGCTACCGCGACCGCCTGGCCGACACTCCCCTGCCCGACTGGCTGGCCGGCCTGGTGCCGCCGGCGCGGCGCGAGCCGGCGACCGTGACGATCCCGCCGGGCTTCGTCCTGGTCGATGTGGTGCTGCCGGCGCACAAGGCTTTCATCGCGCGGCGGTGGGCGGCCGACGCGGCGGCCAAGGTCAAGGCGGCCAGGGCCGCCAAGTCCGACGCCAAGGGAAAGGCTGGGGCCGCTGGCCGGGGGCGAGATCCCGCATCGACGGAAACGGCGATGACCTGCAGCACCGTCAAAACCGACGATGACGAGCAGACCCAGGGCGGGCCTACACCGGCAGAAGCGACGATGCCAAGCAGCGGGCCGGCATCCTGCAGCACCGTCAGAAATGGCGATGCAGGCCCGACCGACCTGGTGGAGTTCGCGCCTGCGCCCGGCCAGCGTTGCGAGATCGTGAGCGTCCACCATCCGGTGTTCGCCAAGGAGATCGGCAAGCGCGTCATCATCGTGAAGGTGCATCCAGACACCCGCCAGGTGTGGGCGCACGATGACCGGCCGGTGACATACAAGACCAACCGCGCGGGCCGCCGCGTGGTCGATTCAGACCCGAGCTGCATCCAGTCGATCTACGGCTTCGACCAACTGCGGCTCATCACATGACCAGGAGAAAGAACGAATGACGAACGACGCCAATATCCGGCTGGAGTGCTTGAAGCCGGCCGAGAGGTGGGCGCAGCCGACCGGCGAAGAGGTGCGCGAGGTGCTGCGTCTGGCCGGCTTGACCGGCGGGAAGGCCGCGAAGGTGCTGGGCCTTGGCCCGAAGGGCGACCGGACGATCCGGCGCTGGGTGGGCGAGGACACCCCGATCCCCTATGCGGCCTGGGCGCTGCTGTGCGACTACGCCGGCCTCGGGCTGATCTGGAAAGAGGTTTGACGCCAAGGAAGAGTTTTAGCGGCTAAAGTGCCAGCATCGGATTACGGTAAAGCGAAAATAGTTTAGCTAAAGTGCTTGACAGTCTAGGACATTTTGTCCTAATATAGCACTTGAAGGCCGGGCATTCCGCCCAGGTCGATTACCGGAGAAGTTCCGATGAGCAAGAACAAGATCATGCCCTGGGTTGACGCCCTACCGAACGTGCAGGCCACCGACTTCCAAGCCCGCCGCGACCAGATCGAGGCCACGATGGGCCAGGCGGCCGAGCTGGTGAAGCAGGCGGAAGAGCTGCGCGGCAAAGCCTACTTCGCCGCCTTGAGCCTGGAGGCCAGTGCCAAAGGCGAATGGTCGAGCCAGGTGGTCGAGCAGGCCAAGCGCAGCGTCGGCTGGTAAAGGAAGGCGGCCCGGCTTCGGCCGGGTCATCCACGGAACGCCAAGAGGAAACAGTCCCCATGAGCAAGGGCAAGATCGAGATCATCGAGACGTGCTGCCGGCGCTGCGGCAAGACCATCCGCACCTTGAGCCACAGCATCATCGGCGCCGATGCGGCACGCGAGAAGTTCGGGAGCATCTGCGGCGATTGCATCACGCCGGAGGAAGATAACGAACTGACGGAAATGCTGCTGGCTGCGGCCGTTCGGCACATGAGCGGAGCGACGTTGCAATGACGGCATTCCACACGTTCGACGGCCCCAGGTGGAGGAACGCCCCGGAGTGATCCGGGGCGCTTGGCCTGGTGCTGGCACACCGTAACCATGCTTCCGAGTGGGAGCATCCAGCATTCAACACGTAACCGCGTGGAGGGTCAAGCTATGTCCAACATCGTCAAGTTTCCCAGGGCGAGCAAGCCACCGGCCGATGAGCCGGTGCAGCCTGCCGCGCCTGCCGCTGCGCCTGCCGCGCCCAATGCCGAGGGCCGGGGCCTGCTGGCCGGCCTGGTGAAGTTCCTATGGGTTGCGACCGTGCTGGTTTGGCCGATCCTCAAGTGGGTGCTGTCGATCATCACCTTCTTCCAGTTCGTGCGGATGCTCTACCACTGGAACACGCCCGGCGTGTATGCCGGCTGGTCGTTCCTGGCGTACTTCGCGGCACTGACCGCGATCACCTACTTCGTTTCGATCTACAAACCGAAAGGGCTTTGACATGGCAAAGCAGACCCTCCCCTACCCGCCTGGCTTCGTGGAGCCGACCACGGGCCGCGTGGCCGTCCTGGTGCGCGAGTACGCGGACAGCGACTTGAACGGCGACGCGCCGGCCTACTGGTACAGCGCGCAATCCGAGGAATGGGGCCTTGACCCCTGGCGTCTCGTGGAAGGCGTCGATCCGCACGTGGGCGGCGGTTCCTTCGACGTGTGCTTTGCCAGCGGCGGCACGCGCACCGTAGGCCCGCTGATGACGTTCTTCCTCAGTGCCACCCATGCGGCACAGCTCATTGACGCCAAGGGGGAAGAGCTGGCCTTGCAGCGTGCCACCCTGGCGGTCATCGCGGCCGGGCTGGGGTTGCCCGTCGAGGCGCTGCGCATCGAGGCGAAGGTAGAGGGGCGGCCGGCCGTCTTCTACGACCTGGACGGGGCGACGCTCTGCGCGTGCGCGGTCGATTCCGACCATTGGGCGCAGGCGCAAGCGGCGGCCCTGGCGGCGTCGGCCATCGACAAGGCGCGGACGAATTTTTAGCCGCTAAAACGCTTGACGGCTTCGGATGGTTTAGCTAAACTTCTGCACATGGTCGGCGGCTGGCACCGCCATTTGTTCAACAAACCGGGTGTGGAGTGTTATGGGTGCAATCCATGAAGAAACGGCTAACCGAAGCCCAATTCCAGACGGCCATCAAGGGGCTGGAGATCGGGCAGCAGACCATCGACATAGCGCGCGGCGTGCTGGTCGATGGCCGGCCCCAGGCGGAGTTTGTCACTTCGCTGGGGCTGACCAAGGGGGCAGTGTCGCAGGCGGTCAGTCGCGTATGGGCAGCAGCGGGGGGGCAGCTCCCCGAGGGCTTCGAGCGGGTGACGGCGGTACTGCCGGAGCATCAAGCGTTCATCGTCAAGAAGTGGGAAGCAGACGCCAAGAGGAAACAGGAACCCAAGTCATGAAAACACTGGTCACGGCAATTCAGAAGGGCGGTCAGGGCAAGACGTTCGCCACCTGCCACCTGGCATTCGACTTCCTGGAGCGCGGCCTTCGCGTGGCCGTGATCGACCTGGACACCCAGGGCAACGCATCGTTCACGCTGTCGGCGTACCAATCGGGCTACCTCGCCAGCCAGTTGTTCACCGGCGACACCGACGACCTGCGCTATTGGTTCGGCAAGCGCGAGGGCGAGAGCCTGGCCCTGATCGCGGCAGACGCCAACCTGGCGAACCTGGACAAGATGGAGCTGTCCCAGGCGGCCGCCGCGCTGCGGGCCAGTGTGGCCGCGCTGGGCGAGTTCTTCGACGTGTGCCTGATCGACACGGCCCCCTCCCTTGGCGTTGCCATGACGGCGGCCGTCCTGACGGCCGACTACATGCTGTCGCCCATCGAAATGGAGGCGTACAGCTTGCAGGGCATGAAGAAGATGGTCGCGGTCATCAGCAACCTGCGCAAGCAGAACCCCAAGCTGCGCTTCCTCGGCATGGTGCCGAACAAGGTGGACGCGCGGAAGCCGCGCCACGTCAACAACCTGGCGACGTTGCAGCAGGCATACCCGCAGCTCATCTTGCCGTTCAGCATCGGCGCGCGTGACAGCATCGCCGAGGCGCTGGGCGAGCAGATGCCGGTGTGGAAGATCAAGAAGACCGCCGCGCGGAAGGCCACCCAGGAGGTGCGTGCGCTGGCGGATTACGTATTCACGAAGATGGAGATCGCGCAATGAGCGCCAAGACCAACGCCAAGAAGAAGGAGCAGGACAAGCCGCAATCGTCCGGGCTGGGCCTGGACGGGCTGGGCGACCTGGCCGGCCTGCTGAACGAGCAGCCAGCGGCCAACGCCGGCGGCGCAGGCCCGCAGGAGCTGCCGCTTGACCTGATCGACGAAGACCCGCATCAGCCGCGCACGGCCGACAACCCTGGCTTCTCGCCGAAGAGCATCGCGGAGATCGGCGAGACGATCAAAGCGCGCGGCGTGAAGTCGCCCATCAGCGTGCGCGAGAACCAGGACGCGCCGGGGCGCTACCTCATCAACCACGGCGCGCGGCGCTATCGCGGCTCGAAGTGGGCGCACAAGACGACGATCCCGGCCTTCATCGACAACGATTACAACGAGGCCGACCAGGTTATCGAGAACCTGCAACGCAACGAGCTGACGGCGCGCGAGATCGCCGACTTCATCGGCCGCGAGCTGGCGAAGGGCAAGAAGAAGGGCGAGATCGCCAAGGAGATCGGCAAGTCGCCGGCCTTCGTCACGCAGCACGTCACGCTGCTGGACTTGCCCGAACCCATCGCCGAGGCGTTCAACAGCGGCCGGGGCAAGGACGTGACCGTCATCAACGAGCTGGTGACGGCCTACAAGAAGAACCCCGACGAGGTGGCCGCCTGGCTGGCCGACGACAGCCAGGAACTGACGCGCGGCTCGGTGAAGCTGCTGCGCGAGTTCCTGGAGGACAAGCGCAGTCACGACGATGGCGACCGCGATCCCAACACCGTCGATGCGCTGACCGGCAAGACCGACGCCGAGGCCGGCGACGGCGAGCAGGGGCCGCAGGATGATGACGCCAAGGGGAAGAAGGAGCCGAAGGAGGCCGACCCCGACAAGCTCAAGAAGGCCATCATCCAGGTCACGCACGACGACCGGCCGGCACGGTTGATCCTGAACCGCCGTCCCCCGGCCGAGGGGTGGGCGTGGCTCAAGTACGAAGATGACGGCCAGGAGTTCGAGGCCGACCTTGGAACCGTGCGACTCGTCGCGCTGCTGGAGGGCTGACGCGCCCCGCGCCGGGCACGCCGACCACCGACCCCCACCCATCGCCCCGCCATCGAGCGGGGCTTTTTTTCGTCCGCGTTTTAGCGGCTAAAAAAAGTTCACCTAAACCGCTTGTGTAGTGTTGTATGTTGTAGTATGCTACACGCTACAACATACAACGGCCGAAAGGAGGCCCGACATGGCAATCTCGAAGGAGCAGATATTTGCGGTGGCCGACGAGCTGGACGCGGCCGGCCAGAACCCCACGCTGGCGAACGTGCGCAAGCAGCTCGGCAGCGGCAGCTTCACCACCATCAGCGAGGCGATGAACGAGTGGCGCGCACGGAAGGCCAGCCAGGCCGCGCCGATCCGCGAGCCGGCCCCGCAGGCGATCACCGACAAGCTGTCCGAGCTTGGCGGCGACTTGTGGGCCGTCGCCCTGGAAATGGCGAACAACCGCCTGGCCGCCGAGCGCGAGGCGCTGGAGGCCGTGCGTCAGGAGACGGAAGCAGCGCGCCAGGAAGCCGCAGAGCTGGCCGACCAGCTCACCGGCGAGCTGGACGAGGCCAAGGCCCGGATCGCGGCCCTGGAGGGCGTAGAAGCGGCCGCCAAGGGCGAGGCCGACGAACTGCGCGGCAAGCTGGCGGCGGCCAGCGAGCGCGCGGCCACGGCCGAGGCCAGGGCCGGCGAACTGCGCACGGAGCTGGATCACGCCCACCAGGAAGCCCGCCAAGCGCGCGCAGAGCGCGACAAGGCCCAGGAGAAGGCGACGGCCAGCGCCGACCAGGTGGAGGCCCTGCGGGCCGACCTGGCGGCCGCGAACAGCCGAACCGCCGAGATCGAGCGCCGCGCCGGCGAGCTGCGCGCCGACCTGGAACGGGCAAACCAGTCAGCCGACCAGGCGCGGGCGGCTCAGGCCGAGCAGCGGAAGGCCACCGAGGCGGCGGCCGCCGAGCGCGACCAGGTGCGCGCCGAACTGGTGAAGGTGCAGGCCAAGGCCGAAGCGGCCGAGCAGGCCCACCAGGAGCAGCGCAAGACGATGGCGGCCGAGGCGCACCGCCAGGCCGAGCGGCTGACCGCCGCCCAGGGCGAGCGCGACCAGGCGAAGCGCGACGCCGCCCAGGCCCGCGAGGAAGCGGCCGGGCTTCGCGGCCGGCTGGAGGCCCTGGAAACCGTCATGGCACAAGGCCGGCCGGCTGATCCGACCAGCGGCGGACGCAAAAAGACCTGATAAATCGGTTGGTTTTCCTTAAAATTACCCTGGAACCCTGACAAAACGCACATTCCGGCCGCAGGGAAGAGCCGGCCTCGCTTTGCCGAGGTCGGCTTTTTTGTTGGAGCGCGGCTTGCATGGGGCCACCATCACCCTTTTGAGAACCACGGCAACCATAGGAGTGCCCGATGAAAGAACGCCTCTTGGTCATGAACGGTCAGCGCATCGTTCAGGCCGAAAAGGACGGCGCTTGGACGAATCAGAAAGTAGACAAGGCGGGTGCGTTGAAGCCCGGCATCTACAACCTGTACACGGCCCAAGCGGCCGACAAGAAGCAGACCCACGCCGGCGTGATCGTTCACGCCGACGCCACCAACGTGTACCAGCAGATCGGCAAGAACTTTGTCATGCACGCTCGGTCAGATTTCGATAAAGTACCTGAAATCGGGAGCGCGAAAAGCATCAGCTACAACGACCAGGGCAAGGCGGCGGTTGCCGCAGAGGCCCCGAAACTGACGCGGGGGCGCTCCATGTAGCTTTAGCGGCTAAAAAGGAGGCACGCCTTGAAACGACTCACCATCCCCGGCAGCGGCACCGAGAGCCGCGCCACGAAGCCGGCCCGCGTCAGCGCGCCGGCCACCCTCGGCGGTGCCGCCTTCGGCGCTTCGCGCGAGGAAACCGGAGCCGACTTGCTGGAGACCGCCCAGGCGGCCGAGATCGAGCAGCAGGCCACCCTAGAGGCGGCCCCGGTCGAGCAGTCCTATCCCGAAACCCTGGCGCTCTACGTGCAGGCCAAGCACGACCAGGTGGAGCACATCGAGGACAGGCTAGAAAACCTGATCGACCGGCAGCAGGCCCGCTTGCAGCAGACCCAGGCGTCCGCGCCTGGCCGACTGTCCTTGCCCGGCTCTAAGCGAGCCTGGCAAAACCAGCAGGCGCAGCAGCAGGCCCGCTTGCAGACCCTTCACGCGCGCCTGGAGGCCGTCCGCGAGATCAAGGAGGGCATGGGCCTGCACTCGCCGAAGATCGAAGAGCTGGCGACGCGCAAGATGCGCGCCGAGAACCCCGAACTGGCGTCCGATTGGGATGCCATGCGCGAGGCCGCCCGCCGGCATGAGCTGCTGATGCGCAAGCAGGAGCAGGAGCGCAAGCAATCCCAGGCCCAGGAGCGGCCAGGAAGATCGCAGTCCTTGGGCCTGTCAGCCAGGCCCGCATAAAACGAAGCCCGGCGGTTGCCGGGCTTTTTTCTCGAGCCTCGCCACTTCTGGCGAGGGATGCCCCGCCGAGGGGCCTGGCGGGCCGTCCTGCAGCATCGTCACCGGCGACGATGCCGGGCGCTGGCCAGCATCGCCGAACCTGGCGATGCCGCCGGCGCGGTCGACCATCGCCAGTTCTGACGATGAGATCCCGCATCGCCATCTACAGCGAGGCCCACAGGGCCAGGCCGGCGGCCACAACCGCCATGCCGGCCGCGACCATGTTCATCATGGCGACGCGCCGCGCCTCGCGGATCGGCGCGACGAGCTGCGCCGTCACCGCCTCAACCTCGCGCCGCACGGCCTCGGCGGCCGCCTTCGCGCCCTCCTGCATCCCCCGCGTCATGGCGTCCTTGCTGGCCGCCAGCGCCGCGTTGAGCGTCCTTTCCGCCTTTCCCTTGGCGTCATCACCCCATCGGTGGGCGATGGACTCCAGTTCCGACTTGAAGGCGTCCAGGATTTCCTGCTGGGCCGATGCGCTGTCCTGCATCAGCTTCATGTTGATGGTCTGGAGGATCAAGATCGGATCGTCGCGGCCCACGGCGATGCCGTGCTTGGCCGCGATCTCCCGTATCAGCTCCTCGATCTTGTCGTCGGTCGCCATCAGAGCACCGCCGCGTTTTCGAGCTGGGCGAAGAGCTGGGTTTTCACGATCTTGAGCCGCTGCCGCGTCATGATCGTGAGCGCCGAATCGGCCAGGGCCTCATCAAAGGTGCGCCGATCCTGGAGCATTTCGGCGAAGTCGCGGCCGTAGGTTTCCTCTTTCAGCGCCGGAATCTGGATGATGGCCGACACACGGCCCTTGTTGGCCGTGTACGCCTTCAACTGCTCGAACCCCTTGCCCTCGTGCTCGATTGGCCCCCAATACGGGTTCAGCCAGACCACGAACAGGCATTCGGCGGGAAACTGGCTGGCGAGCTGGGAAAAGCCGCTCACCGTGTCCACCAGAGCCTGGCCGCCGGTCACAACCGTATGCACCACGAGTTCGTGGCCCATGTCCTGGAGCAGCGCGGGCACCTGGTTGCTGATGAGGTAGTGCGACAGCGGCACGAAGGAGCTGGCCCCGTTGTCGATGATGACGTCGCCCTCGGCCGACGCGATCATCTCGACCAGGGCATCGAAGTTCCGGGTGTTGATCTCGTCGCCGTCCATGATGTTGAGCCGGCGCACGTTCAGGGCTTTGTAGCCCTCGAACGTCGCGTTCACCGGATCGGTGTCGATGCAAAGCGGCTTCTGTCCCTTGCCGGCTTTGTACTGCGCGATGGTGGCCGCGATCATCGACTTGCCGACGCCGCCCTTGCCTTGCAGAACCATGTGAATTTTTGCCATTACAGTAAATCCTCTTTCTTTGGAGTCGCGTCAAACGTGAAGCCGCCGATCTTGGGCGGTTCACTCTTAGGGGGTTCCGAGGCCGGTGGGGCGGCCTTCGGATTGGGCTTCGCGCCCTTGGCCTGGCTGTCCGGGGAAGTCGCAGGAGCCGGCGCAGCAATGACCGGCACGGCCTTGATGTACCGCTTCACGTGCTGGGTGAAGGTTTCGTACCGACAGCGCAGCCGGCCGGTTTCCTTCATGTGCTCCCAGATCGTTTTCATCGCATAGCCCGCATCGAGCGCCGCTTGCACGTCGCTCTTGACGGCCAGGAACGCGACCACGTGCTTGTCCTGGCGCGGCTTCTTGGCTTCCCGTCCCTTCACCCATTCAGCCAGCTCTTCGGGGTAGGTCTTTGGCATCGTGTTCGTCCATCTAATCCTCTCGTCGCAAATGTAACGCTACTAAGCGGCGCTACGGAAACGCAAAAAGTCCGCTATCGGCGTGCATTGGCACGCTTCGACAGCGGCATTATGGGCCATTGTCGCGGGTTTCGCTATATCCGTTGCTGCTTTTGTGGTCTGATAGCGCGATAGTTGCGGATAAATCGTAGTGACTGGTGTAGACTTTCCTTGGTGTTATTAACGCCGTAAGGCGGGCAGGATGTGTGAAGTTAGCTAACCGGCGAGCCGGTTATCTATCTTCACTGCCCCTTATTCGCGCCGGGGGCGCTCAACGGGTCATCCTGCTCTGCGAGGCAGCCGGCTACCGCCGGCACGACAGACGAGGCGAGGCATGGAGAACGACGAGAAGGAGCACGGCCGCCGGCGGCGGCAGCACCTGCGGGTGCCGGTGTTCCCCGAAGAGAAAGACGAGATCGAGGCGAACGCCAAGAGGGCGGGCGTCAGCGTGGCGCGCTACCTGCGCGACGTGGGCCAGGGCTACCAGATCAAGGGCGTCATGGACTACCAGCACGTCCGCGAGCTGGTGCGCGTCAACGGCGACCTTGGCCGGCTCGGCGGCCTGCTCAAGCTCTGGCTGACCGATGACGTGCGAACGCTCCAGTTCGGCGAGGCGACCATCCTGGCCCTGCTGGGCCGGATCGAGGCCACCCAGGACGAAATGAGCCGGATCATGAAAGCCGTGGTTCAGCCGAGGGCCGAGCCTTGAGCTTTTTAGCCGCTAAAAAGCCGGGAGGCCGGCCATGATCGCCAAGCACGTGCCGATGCGCTCGCTTGGCAAAAGCGACTTCGCCGGGCTGGCGAACTACATCACCGACGCCCAAAGCAAAGACCACCGGCTGGGCCAGGTGCAGGCCACGAACTGCGAGGCCGGTTCCATCCAGGACGCCATCACGGAGGTGCTGGCGACCCAGCACACGAACACCCGCGCGAAGGGCGACAAGACCTACCACCTGATCGTCAGCTTCCGGGCTGGCGAGCAGCCCAGCGCCGACACCTTGCGCGCGATTGAGGAACGCATTTGCGCCGGGCTGGGTTATGGCGAGCATCAGCGCATCAGTGCCGTCCACAACGACACCGACAACCTGCACATCCACATCGCCATCAACAAGATTCACCCGACCCGGCACACGATGCACGAGCCGTACTACCCGCACCGGGCGCTGGCGGAACTCTGCACGACCCTGGAGCGCGACTACGGCCTGGAGCGCGACAACCACGAGCCGCGCAAGCGCGGCGCGGAGGGCCGGGCCGCCGACATGGAGCGGCATGCCGGCGTGGAAAGCCTGGTCGGATGGATCAAGCGCGAGTGCCTGGACGAGATCAAGGGCGCGCAGTCCTGGCAGGAGCTACACCAAGTCATGCGCGACAACGGCCTGGAGCTGCGCGTCCGTGCCAATGGCCTCGTGTTCGAGGCCGGCGACGGAACGATGGTGAAGGCGAGCACAGTAGCCCGCGACCTCTCCAAGCCGAGCCTGGAGGCGCGGCTTGGCCCGTTCGAGGCTTCGCCCGAACGGCAAGCACAAACCACCGCGAAGCGGCAGTACCGAAAAGACCCCATCCGTCTCCGCGTCAACACCGTGGAGCTGTACGCGAAGTACAAGGCCGAGCAGCAGAGCTTGACCACGGCGCGCGGCCAGGCACTGGAGCGCGCCCGCCATCGCAAGGATCGGCTGATCGAGGCGGCCAAGCGGTCGAATCGCCTGCGCCGCGCCACGATCAAGGTAGTCGGCGAGGGCCGCACGAACAAGAAGCTGCTGTACGCCCAGGCCAGCAAGGCCCTGCGCAGCGAAATCCAGGCGATCAACAAGCAGTTCCAGCAGGAGCGCACCGCCCTGTACGCCGAACACAGCCGGCGCACGTGGGCCGACTGGCTCAAGAAGGAGGCGCAGCGCGGCAGCGCCGACGCCCTGGCCGCTCTGCGCGCCCGCGAGGCGGCCCAGGGCCTCAAGGGCAACACCATCCGGGGCGAAGGCCAGGCGAAGCCCGGCCACGCGCCGGCGGTGGACAACATCACGAAGAAGGGGACGATCATCTTCCGCGCCGGCATGAGTGCCGTGCGCGATGACGGCGACCGCCTGCAAGTCTCCCGCGAGGCCACGCGCGAAGGGCTGCAAGAAGCCCTGCGCCTGGCGATGCAACGCTACGGCAACCGCATCACCGTCAACGGCACGGTGGAGTTCAAGGCGCAGATGATCCGCGCCGCCGTCGATTCCCAGCTACCCATCACCTTCACCGATCCGGCTCTTGAGAGCCGGCGGCAGGCGCTTTTGAACAAGGAGAACACCCATGAGCGAACCGAAAGACCCGAGCATCGAGGACGAGCTGGACGCGGCGCTGGCGGCCCTGGACAGCGGCCCGCTGCCGACCAGCACGCTACCGGAGCCGCAGCCGTCGCCCGAGCAGGCGACGGCCGGCCAGCAGCCGGCAGAGGCGACCGCGCCGACGCCGGCCTTCACGCCGCCAGCGTCCACCGGAAGCCCGACGTTGGACGCCTTGGAAGAAAACCGCCGCCCCAAAGCCAGCACCGTTTGCGAGCACTGTCCGAACTCGGTGTGGTTCGCATCGCCGGCGGAAGTGAAGTGCTACTGCCGCGTGATGTTTCTCGTCACGTGGAGCAGCAAGGAACCCAACCAGATCACGCACTGCGACGGGGAATTTCTCGGCCAGGAACAGGAGTAAGCCCGACGCCGCCGGGCGTGGCCGCCGCCGACAAGTACATCGCCGAGCGCGAGGCGAAGCGCCTAAAAGGTTTCGATATACCGAAGCATTCCCGATATACTGCCGGTGATGGTGCGCTCTCATTCCAGGGCACCAGGACTATCGAGGGCCAGGCGCTGGCCCTCTTGAAGCGAGGTGATGAGGTCATGGTTATGCCCATCGACCAGGCCACGGCCCGGCGCTTGACGCGCATCGCGGTCGGCGATGCCGTCTCGATCACCGCGAAAGGCTCCATCAAAACATCGAAAGGAAGGAGTAGATGAAGATCAAGATGAACAACGCGGTAGGGCCGCAAGTCCGATCCGCCAAACCGAAGCCGAGCAAGCTGCTGCCGGTGCTGGGCGCTGCCTCGATGGTCGGCGGCCTCCAGGCCGCGACGCAGTTCTTCGCTCACACGTTCGCCTATCACGCGACCCTTGGCCCCAACGTGGGCCACGTGTACGCGCCCTGGTCGATCCTGCACTGGACGTACAAGTGGTACAGCCAGTACCCGGACGAGATCATGAAGGCCGGCAGCATGGGGATGCTGGTTTCGACCGTGGGCCTGCTGGGCGTGGCCGTGGCGAAGGTCGTCACGTCCAACAGCTCGAAGGCGAACGAGTACCTGCACGGCTCGGCCCGCTGGGCCGAGAAGAAGGACATTCAGGCGGCCGGCCTTCTGCCGCGCGAGCGCAACGTCCTGGAGATCGTCACCGGCAAGGCCGCGCCCACGGCCACCGGCGTGTACGTGGGCGGCTGGCAGGACAAGGACGGCAATTTCTTCTACCTGCGGCACAGCGGCCCCGAGCACGTGCTGACCTACGCACCCACGCGCTCGGGCAAGGGCGTCGGCCTGGTGGTGCCCACGCTGCTGTCCTGGGGCGCGAGCAGCGTCATCACCGACTTGAAGGGCGAGTTGTGGGCCTTGACCGCCGGCTGGCGGCAGAAGCACGCAAAGAACAAGGTGCTGCGCTTCGAGCCGGCCAGCACCTCGGGCGGCGTCTGCTGGAACCCGCTGGACGAAATCCGCCTCGGCACCGAATACGAGGTGGGCGACGTGCAGAACCTCGCCACGCTGATCGTTGACCCGGACGGCAAGGGCCTGGACTCGCACTGGCAGAAGACCGCCTTTGCGCTGCTGGTCGGGGTGATCCTGCACGCGCTGTACAAGGCCAAGGACGAGGGCGGCACCGCCACGCTGCCGTCCGTCGATGCGATGCTGGCCGACCCGAACCGCGACATTGGCGAGCTTTGGATGGAAATGGCGACCTACGGGCACGTAGACGGCCAGAACCATCACGCCATCGGCTCGGCGGCCCGCGACATGATGGATCGGCCCGAGGAAGAGGCCGGCTCGGTGCTTTCCACGGCCAAGTCCTACTTGGCCCTCTACCGCGACCCCGTGGTGGCCCGCAACGTCAGCCGGTCGGACTTCCGCATCAAGCAGTTGATGCACGAGGACGACCCGGTAAGCCTCTACATCGTCACCCAGCCCAACGACAAGGCCCGCCTGCGGCCGCTGGTGCGCGTCATGGTGAACATGATCGTGCGCCTCCTGGCCGACAAGATGGACTTCGAGGGCGGCCGCCCGGTGGCGCACTACAAGCACCGGCTCTTGATGATGCTGGACGAGTTCCCGAGCCTCGGGAAGCTGGAGATCATGCAAGAGTCGCTGGCCTTCGTGGCCGGCTACGGCATCAAGTGCTACCTCATCTGCCAGGACATTAACCAGCTCAAGAGCCGCGAGACGGGCTACGGCCACGACGAAAGCATCACGTCGAACTGCCACGTGCAGAACGCCTATCCGCCCAACCGCGTCGAGACGGCCGAACACCTATCCCGCCTCACCGGGCAGACCACCGTGGTGAAGGAGCAGATCACGACCAGCGGCCGCCGCACGGCGGCGATGCTGGGCCAGGTGTCGCGCACCTACCAGGAAGTGCAGCGTCCCTTGCTGACGCCTGATGAATGCCTGCGCATGCCAGGGCCGAAGAAGAACGCCCAGGGCGAGATCGAAGAGGCCGGCGACATGGTGATCTACGTCGCGGGCTACCCGGCGATCTACGGCAAGCAACCCCTGTACTTCAAAGACCCGGTGTTCTCGGCACGCGCCGCGATCCCCGCGCCCAAGGTCAGCGACCGCCTGCGCGCCGTCGCACAGGCCGAGACGGAAGGGGAGGGCATCACGATATGAGCCGCATCCTGAAACGCATCGCGGCCGGCGTCGCCATCGCGGGCGTGGCCGCCCTGCTGCTGGCCGCCGGCGGCTATGCCGCCGGTGCCCGCGTGAACACCACCAAGAGCATTCCGGTCGGCCTGTACTGGACGAGCAGCGCGCCGGTGGAGAAGGGGGCCTACGTCCTCTTCTGCCCGCCGCAGCTCGGCGTGTTCGATGACGCCAAGGAAAGGGGTTACATCGGAGCCGGCTTCTGCCAGGGCGGCTACGGCTACATGATGAAGCGCGTTTTAGCCGCTAAAGACGATGCCGTGGCCGTCGCCGATGACGGTGTGCGCGTCAACGGCGAGCTGCTGCCCCTCAGCGCGCCGATCAAGGCCGATAAGGCCGGGCGGCCGCTGCCGCGCTACCAGTCCAACAGCTACACGCTCGGCAATTCCGAGGTGCTGCTTATGTCGGACGTGAGCGCCACATCCTTCGACGGCCGCTACTTCGGCCCGATCAATCGTTCGCAAATCAAGACCGTGATCCGTCCGGTCATCACCTGGTAGGAGACACACCATGCGCCTTTTCATCGCAGAAAAGCCGTCCGTCGCCAAGGCCATCGCCGGCGAGCTGGGCGCGACCGGCAAGGGCGACGGCTTCATTGAATGCGGCACCGACAAAGTGACCTGGTGCTTCGGGCACATGCTCGAACAGGCCGACCCCGACGAGTACACGCCCGAGGACGTGCCGCGCGGCCAGTCGGGCAAGAAGGTCTGGCGCGTCGATGAACTGCCCATCATTCCCGAGAGCTGGATTCTCAAGCCCAAGGACGACGCGAAGAAGCAGCTCGCCGTGATCGGCAAGCTACTCAAGGAGGCCAAGGAAGTCGTCAACGCCGGCGACCCCGACCGCGAAGGCCAGTTGCTGGTTGACGAAGTGCTGGAGCACTTCCGCAACAGCAAGCCGGTGCGCCGCTTTTGGGTGAGCGCGCAGGACTCGGTTTCCGTCAAGCGCGGCCTGGCCGCGTTGAAGGAGAACACCACCTATGCCGGCTGGGCCGACGCCGCACGCGGCCGGCAGCGCGCCGACTGGCTGATCGGCATGAACCTCAGCCGCGCGTACACGCTGCGCGCGCAGCGCGGCGGCTCGCGCGCCCTGCTGACCGTGGGCCGCGTGCAGACGCCGACGCTGGCCCTCGTGGTCGCCCGCGACCGCGAGATCGAGGCGTTCAAGGCCGTGCCGTACCACACCATCCGGGCCGTGGTGCAGCACGCAGGCGGCAGCTTCGCCGCCGCCTGGAAGGCGAAGGAGGATCAAGCTGGCCTGGACAGTGAGGGCCGCCTTGTCGATACCGCCGTCGCCGATGCCCTGGTGGCCGCCGTCAAGGGCCAGCCGGGCACCATCGCCGCGTACAAGCAGGAAGCCAAGAAGCAGAACCAGCCGCTGGCCTTCGCGCTGTCCGACATTACGGCCGTGGCCTCGGCCAAGTTCGGCTACAGCGCCGAGGACGTGCTGAACACCTGCCAGGCGCTCTACGAGACGCACAAGCTGACCTCGTACCCTCGCACCGACTGCGCCTACCTGCCGGAGTCGCAGCACGCCGACGCCCCGCGCGTGCTGGAAGCGATCAAGCACGTCAACCCCGAGCTGGCCGGCCTGGTCGATGGTGCCGACCCGCGCATCAAGTCCAAGACGTGGGACGACTCGAAGATCACCGCGCACCACGGCATCGTGCCGACCATGCAGAAGGGCAGCAAGGCCGCCCTCAGCGAGCGCGAGCGCAACATCTACGACCTGATCGTGCGCGCGTACCTGGCGCAGTTCTACCCGCTGCACGAGTACATGCAGACCACCGTGGGCGTCGAGATCGCGGGCGAGAACTTCGCCGCGAGCGGCAAGGTAGTCACGCGCAACGGATGGCGTGACGTGTACAGCCAGGCCGACGAGGAAACCGAGAAGGACGAGGACGACGACAGCGGCACGCAGGCCCTGCCGTCGATGGCCCAGGGCGACGCCGTGACCTGCACGGACGCCACCCGCAAGGACGCCAAGACGAAGCCGCCGGCGCGCTTCACCGAGGGCACGCTGATCCGGGCGATGGAGAACATCCACAAGTTCGTCAGCGACGCCGAGCACAAGAAGATGCTGCGCGAGGGCGACGGCATCGGCACGTCCGCCACCCGCGCGTCGATCATTTCCGAGTTGAAGCGGCGCGAGTTCCTGGCCGTCAAGGGCAAGCAGATCATCAGCACGACCCTCGGCCGCAGCGTCATCGACGCGCTGCCCGAGGTTGTGAAAAGCCCGGTGCTGACCGCCCTCTACGAGCGGATGCTGAAAGGCGTCGAGCAGGGCACGGCCGCCCTGGACGCCTTCATCACGAAGCAAGAGACGTTCATCCGCGACCAGGTGGCGAAGGCCAACAGCGGAGCCGTGACCATCGCCGGCGGCAAGGAGGCCGCGCCGGTGTCGTCCCTTCACAAGTGCATGGCCTGCGGCAGCGGCTTGTCGCGCCGGCCGAGCAAGAAGAAGGGGCAATTCTGGTGGGGTTGCAGCAACTTCCCCACGTGCAAGCAGACCTACCCCGACCTCAAGGGCCGGCCCGACTACAGCAAGGGCCGCAGCGGCCCGGCGTCCGAATGACCACAGCGAAGGAGATCAACCATGACCGAGCAAACCACCACCAACACCGCCGCCCAGGACGAGCCGCTGGCCGTCCTGCCGCCGGTTGACGACGACGCCGCCGGCCGCGAGGCCGTGCGCGAGAAGATGGCCGACGCGCTGACGCCCGGCTTCCAGGTCGAGTTCGACCCCGACGAAGCCGAGCGCGTGGGCGCGTTCGTGGAGGATGCGCTGTCCGAGCAGGACGCCGCCGCGAGCGGCGACGACCTGGTGGAAGTCGATGGCGCGCTGGAGCCGGCATTCCTGGACGACGAAGGCCCGAGCGCCGACATCCCGCCGTTCATCACCACCACGAACGCCCGCGAGCTGTACGACCTGCGGCCCGGCGAGACGGTGGCCCAGGCCGCCGCGCGCAAGGCGTCGGAGGGCTGACCCATGCCGATCACGAAAGCCGAGGCGCAAGGGGTGACGCGGGCTTTCGTCCGCGACTACCCCGGCGCGCTGGAGCTGGCCTACAAGTTCCGCGAGGACGCGGCCGAGCTGTACGGGCCGCGAGCGGCCGAGGTGCCGGCCGACATGAAGGGCGGCTACGTGCCCAAGGAGACGCTGCACGCCGGCCGCGCCTACCGTGGCCGCGTGGACGTGCCCTTGCAGAACGTCGAGAGCGCCGGCGACCTCCTGATGACGCTGCGGCATGAGGTGCTGGGCCACTACGGGGCCAACACCTTCGCGCCGGGCGAGAAGCGCGCCTTGCTGGACGGCCTGGCGGCCGCCCGCAACGAACCCACCCTCAAGCCGCTATGGGATGACGTGAACCGGCGCTATGCCGGCCAGTCCCTGGACGTGCGCGCCGAGGAAGTGTTTGCCCTGCACTGCGAGGGCATCGAGCCGAGCCAGCACCAGGTCGCCGACCAGGTGCAGCAGCGCGGCCAACAGTCATTCACGGAAACCTGCATCGCCCGCGTGCGGCCCATGCAGGCCGACGACCTGCACAACATCGTGTGCATGGTCGCCCAGGGCCTGCGCGACCGTTCCCGGACACAGCAGAACTTCCCTCAGTTCAACGAGCTATTCCGAAGGGACGAGAACATGGAGCCGAAGAAGCCGTTTCACGAAGTCGTGGCCGAAAAGCTGATCGAGCAGCTCAAGGCCGGCACCGCACCGTGGCAAAAGCCGTGGGAGCCGGGCGAACCCAACGCCTACCTGCCGATGAACCCGACCACCGGCAAGCGGTACAAGGGCATCAACGCGATCCACCTGATGGCCCAGGGCCGCAGCGATGCGCGCTGGATGACCTACAAGCAGGCCGCCGCTGTCGGCGCGCAGGTTCGCAAGGGCGAGAAAGGTACGCCCGTCCAATACTGGAAGTTCAGCGAAGAGCAGGACAAGCTGGACGACAACGGCCGGCCCGTCCTCGATGCGAAGGGCCAGCCGGTCAAGGAAACCGTCATGCTGGAGCGGCCGCGCGTGTTCTTTGCGACCGTGTTCAACGGCGAGCAGATCGACGGCCTGCCGCCGCTCCAGCCGAAGAAGGAACAGAGCTGGAACGCCGTCGAGCGCGCCGAGCACATCCTGAAAGCCTCGGGCGCGACGATCACGCACGCCGCCGGTGATCGGGCGTTCTACCGCCCTTCGACCGACAGCATCACCCTGCCCGAGCGCGGCCAGTTCCCCAGCTCCGACCGCTACTACGCGACCGCGCTGCACGAGCTGGGCCACTGGACGGGCCACCCGTCGCGGCTTGACCGCGACCTGGCGCACCCGTTCGGGAGCGAGGGTTACGCCAAGGAAGAGCTGCGTGCCGAGATCGCCTCCATGATCGTCGGCGACGAGCTGGGCATCGGCCATGATCCGGGCCAGCACGCCGCCTATGTGGGTTCCTGGATCAAGGCGCTGCAAGACGAGCCGCTGGAGGTGTTCCGCGCGGCCGCCGACGCCGAGAAGATTCACGACTACGTGCTGGCCTTCGAGCAGAAGCAGGTTCAGGAGCAAGACCAGCAGCAGGGCCAGGCCCAGGACGAAGCCGTGGCCCAGGCGCTGGCCGTGGACATTGCCGAAGTCCTGGACAACCCGGACGTGACTTTCAGCCACTACCAGGCATTCCAGGGCGACACCCTGGAAGACGCCTTGCGCAGCCGGGGCCTCGAAACCGTGGGCAGCATCACCGGCACCGACCCCGAGCAGTTCTATGCCGTCGCGCATGACCGGCTGTCGCCAGTGTTCGGCATCGACCCGAGCCACACCGACACCGACAACGCCTACCTGGAGCGCAAGGGCCTGGCGCAAGAGTTCGCCAACATGGCCGAACAGCTCCACCTCGCGCAGCAGCTCCAGCAGCACGGCGAACAGATCGTGTCGCGCATGGACGCCGAAGCCCGATGGAGCGACGGCCAGCGCATCTTTGCGTTCCACGACCAGGACGGCGAACCCCACCAGGTTCGCACCCTGGACGAGATGAACAACTACGCGCCCGACCAGTTGATGGCCCTGCCGGCGCTGACCCAGCAGCAAGCGGCCGTCGCAGACCAGGAGGCGAACATGACCCCACCGACCAACGACCAGGCGGCCGCCCTGCTGGCCGCCCACCCTGCCGACGCGGTGCAAGGCATCGAGCAGGCCGCCGCCGCGCGCCGGCAGCTCGCCGCCGGCGAGATCGACGGCCAGGCGTTCGCCGACGCGACCCGTCAACACCTTGGCGTTGAGCTGCCGCCCGACTGGAGCGGCGAGCTGCGCATCGTCGGCGTGGCCGAGCAGGACGGCCAGACCGTCGATGCCGCCCAGGCCGGCATCGAGCCGCAGGCGTTCCAGGTGTACGCGCGCAAGGCCGATGCGCAGTTCGGCGAGGACGCCTTTGCCTTCGTCGCCGGCACCCGGACCGAGGGTCAGGCCGAGACGCTGGCCGAGCGGCTGCACCTGGTCGATGCGCTGGGCACCGACAACCAGCACGAGCGCGCCGCCAAGCTGGCCCGCGTGCAGGAAGAGCGTGTACGGCGCGACCCCAACGCGACCGAAGAGGACATTTCAGCCGCTAAAGAGGCGCGCAAGACCGCCGAGGCGTCGGCCATGCTCAACGACACCGACGCGCAGCGACGCGCGGCCGAGCTGGAGCGCCAGGAGCGCGAGCGGCAGCAGGCGCAGCCGCAGGCCGAGAAGCCCGAACGGCAGTACATCAACGTGCCGTACAAGGAGAAGGACGAGGCCAAGAGCCTCGGGGCGCGCTGGGATCGGCAGCAACAGTCCTGGTACGTGCCGCCGGGCACCGATGCAGCTCCCTTCGCCAAGTGGGCGCAGGGAGCCGCTACAGCGGCCGTAGAGCCGCGTTCGGCCCAGCCGGCACCCGAAGCCCAGGGCGAGGCGCAGAAGCCCGCGCAGCAGGCCCAGCAGGCCCGCCAGTACCTGGCCGTGCCCTACGAGCAGCGCAACGCCGCCAAGGCCGCCGGCGCGCTTTGGGACAAGGCCGCGAAGTCCTGGTATGTCGGCCCGCGTGCCGACGCGGCGAAGCTCGAACGCTGGAAGCCCGAGAACGTGCAGGCCCAGCAAGGGCCAGCGATGACGCCAAGGGAAGAGTTCGCCGAGGCCATGCGCAGCGCCGGCCTGTTCACCGGCAGCAACGCCCAGGGCGACCATCCGATCATGGACGGCAAGCGGCACCGCGTGCCGGTCGAGGGCGGCAAGAAGGGCGCGCTCGATGGCTTCTACGTGGGCCACCTGGACGGGCACCCGGCCGGGCGAATCATCAACAACAAGACCGGCACGGACATTACCTGGAAGAGCAAGGGCTACGCCTTGAGCGACCAGGAGAAGGCCAAGCTCCAGGCCGAGGCGGCCGAGAAGCTGGCACAGCGCGCCGTCGAACAGGACAAGGCCCAGGAGGCCACCGCGCAGCGCGTCGGCCGGCAGATGGCCGACCTCCTGCCCATCGAGCAGCCGACGCCCTACCTGCAAGCCAAGGGCATCCAGGCGCACGCCGGCGTGATGACCGACCGCGAAGGCCAGAAGACCTACATCCCGGCCTTCGACGCAGAGGGCAAGCAATGGACGATGCAGTACATCCAGGAGGACGGCACCAAGCGGTTCGCCAAGGACTCGAAGAAGGAAGGATGCTTCCACCCGGTCGGCGGCATGGACGCCCTGGCGGCCGCGCCGGCGCTGGTGATCTCCGAGGGCTACGCCACGGCCGCCCAGGTGGCCGAGGCCGTGGGCCACGCCACGGTCGCCGCCTTCGACAGCGGCAACCTTGAGGCCGTGGCGAAGGCGCTGCACGCCAAGTTCCCGGACAAGCCGGTCATCATCGCCGGCGACGACGACCGGCACCTGGTCATGACCCACGGCAACAACCCCGGCCGGGAGAAGGCCGAGGCGGCCGCCCAGGCCGTGGGCGGCAAGGCCATCTTCCCGATCTTTGCGCCGGCCGAGAACACCTACCCGCGTGACTTGCCCGCCATCACGCCCGACAGCTTCAAGACCCACCTGCGCGCCGAGCAGCGCCTTGCCGACGCCGCCGCCGGCAAGGTCGAGCTGGCCGGCGACGAGGCGGCCAAGCTCAAGGCGTCGATGTTGAGCGGCGCGCAGATCGCGGCGCTGTCCACGATGAAGCAGCACACCGACTTCAACGACCTGGCGCACAAGAGCGAGCTGGGCATCGAGGGCGTGAAGCGGCAGATCGGCGCGGCCATCAGCCAGGTGCAGCGTGAAGAGCAGCAGCACCAGGAACAGAAGCACGTCGAGAAAAAGCAACAGCAGATCGAGCAGCGCCCACGGCGGGCCGCTCGCATCGGATAAGTCGAAAAATCCGGCTAAAGTGGCCGAGCTGCACATCAGGCCGCGCGGTTTTCCTCCCTGATCGCCGGCGCGGTTTCTTCCTCCCTGAACCGCATGCAGACTTGCCGCCTCGGACACCCCGAGGCGGTTTTTTTTCGCCCGCTCGAGCATCGCCAGGTCTGACGATGCCGCGCCGACCAGGCCGCGCACGTCGAGCTGCAGCATCGCCATTGCCGACGATGGCACCAGGTCGCCGGCGGTGGCCACCGACCTCGAGCTGGCATCGCCACATCCGGCGATGCGCGCCGGCGTCGACCATCGCCAGGTCTGACGATGGCGGCCGCCCTGCCCTGGATCTCGCATCGCCATTTCTGGCGATGAGATCCACGGAGCGGCCATTTAGACCCGCCAACAACGACCCGGCCAAGATAAACCGCATGACGGCCTTTTTGGCCGGGGGTAGCATGACCGGACACTTTGCGTATACCCAAAATGACCGGAGGAACCCATGACCAGCCGCAACGGCTACTTCCCAGGCAAGAAGAAGGCGACACGCAGCGCGATCATCACGCCGCGCACCGCCCAGGAAACACAGATCGCGGCCATGCCGCGCCAGTCCCGCGCAGCGCGCCAGGCGCTCGCCAAGACGCCACCGCTGCGCGTCGGCGGCGATGGCCTGGTCGAAGGTGCCGACCGAATCATGCGCACGCCGGCCGAGCACCAGGCCGCCGGCGTCGCCTTCAAGGTCGCGCGCATCTACCTGCGCGTCAGCACCGACGAGCAGGACTTGACCAGGCAGGCCGCCATCGTGGAGAGCACCAGGGCCGCCGGCTTCTACGTCGCCGGCATCTACCGCGAGAAGGCTTCGGGCGCTCGCGCCGATCGCGCGGAGCTGCTGCGCATGATCGGCGACCTGCAACCCGGCGAAGTCGTGGTTGCGGAGAAGATCGACCGCATCAGCCGCTTGCCGCTGCCCGAGGCTGAACGCCTCGTGGCCTCGATCCGCGCGCAGGGCGCGCGCCTGGCTGTCCCTGGCGTGGTCGATCTGTCCGACCTGGCGGCCGAGGCGAAGGGCGTGGCAAAGGTGGTGCTGGAGTCGATCCAGGACATGCTTTTGAAGCTGGCCTTGCAGATGGCCCGCGACGACTACGAGGATCGCCGCGAGCGGCAGCGGCAAGGCGTCGAGCTGGCGAGGAACGCCGGCCGCTACACCGGCCGCAAGGCCAACACGAAGGTGCATGACCGCATCGTGGCGCTGCGCACGGCGGGCCACAGCATTCCAGAGACGGCCAGGCTGGCCGGATGCAGTGAAAGCCAGGTCAAGCGCGTATGGGCGCTGCACAACCAGGCGCAGGCGTGACCTACTCGGCCGCCTCCAGCTCGCGCAAGCATTCCATGATCGCCGCGCGCTCCAGCGGATCGAGCTTGGCGAGCTTCGCTTGCCAGCGGGCTTTCTTCCGCTTGATGCGCTCGCGCTCGCGGAAGTTGCTGCCGAGGTAGCGCAGATCGTGCAGCTCGGCCGGCTCGGGGTAGTTCATCCAGAGCCGTTCGATGGCGATGCCGCCGCGCGTCATCGCGTTGAAGTCGATGGTTCGCCATGACGCCAAGGGAGAGCTGTCATAGATCGTTGAGCTGTAGCCCGACACCATCACCGCGCACGGCAGGCCGGCCAGCACGTCGAGCAGCCGCACGTGGTCGGCGTCGTCGTATTCGTGGCGGTAGAGCTTGCCGCCGCGCCGGCTGTCCATCACATAGGGCGGATCGACGTAGACAAACTCGGAGCCGGTGAAGGGGTGGGACTCCAGCCAGGCCACGGCGTCGCCGTGGTGCAGCTCCAGGCCGGGCACGTCGAGCTGCTGCCAGACCTCGATCACTTCGGGATCAAGGTCGATGCCGACGCTGCGCGCAGCGGGCCGCTTGCGCTCCAGGATGTTGCCGCCGCCCAGGTGCGTTTCGATGTACGTGTCGTGCGGCGGGATGTTGTTGATGATCGTCTGGTAGACGCCGGCACCGCCCTTGCCGCCGGGGTATCTCATGGCCTTCTTCCTGGAGTAAATCGGGGGACTTGGCCAGCATCGTCAGAAATGGCGATGCTGTCAAGGGAAGCCGGCCGGGCCTGCATCGTCAGAGACGACGATGCCGAGCTGCTGGAGCGACCTGCAGCACCGCCAGAAATGGCGATGCCGGATCGCTCAGTAGGTGGGGATGTAGACCACCTCAATGTCCACGCGCTGGTTCTCGCGCCGGCCCTCGGCCGTCGAGTTGTCGGCCACGAAGTCGGCGGCCGATGCGAAGTTCACCATGATCTTGAGCGGCGAGACGCCGCGCGCCACCAGGTACGACCTGGCCGACAGGGCGCGGCGCAGTGCAAGGGCTTCGTCGGCCGCGCTGGGCCGTAGCGTGCTGGTGCGCCCGCTGATGTAGATGATCGCCGCGTTCCTGGCGTCGGCCAGCAGCTCCAGGGCCTCGGGCGTCGGCTGGAACGTCGCGCTGCTGTCGGGGAAGGACACCGACACGCCCGACTTGATCGGCGTGCCGAAGTTGCCGGCGTCGCCGGCGGCCAGTGCGCATTGCGCGCTGACCAGGAACGCCAGGGAGAGGGCCAGAAGAACGGGTTTTCGCATGGGGCAGAACTCCAATCAGAAGAACAGGTAGCCGGCCTTGCTCATGGGGATGCGGATCAACCAGAGCGCGGCCAGGTGCAGCGGGTAATAGGCGTAGAAGGCCCAGCGCAGGCGCGGCAGGCGCACGTCCACGCGCGAGGCCAGGAAGAGCACCGGGAGGGCCGCCAAGGCCCACAGGTTGCGATTGATGAACCACAGGGCCGCGCAGGCCAGCACCGCGACCGCCGCGGCGGCCCAGCTCGGCCGGCGCGTGTACGACCACACCGCCAGGCCAAAGGCCACGGCCGGCCACCAATATTCGACCGAGCTGCCGCCGAACAGGAACACGACGCCGGCGGCCGCCAGGTGCAGCTTGCCGCCACGTTCGACCATGTAGGCCGTGGCCGTCACTACCAGCAGCGTGAACATCACGTTGAGCGGCCACCACCCGGCGTACAGGCCGCCGAGGGCCACGAAAGGCACCGAGGCCACCGCGCCGAACACCGCCAGGCGCGACATGGTGCGGCCGTACACGCCGCGTTCGAGCGTGCCCGGCCGGGCCAGGTTGTAGGCCAGGACGAACACGAAAAGAGGGAGCGCCACGCGGCCGGCCTCGAAGAGCACCGGCAGCGTGGCGTTGAACAGGTACTTGTTGACGTGATCGCCGGTCATCAGAGCCAGCGCGAGCCACTTCAAGCCTTCGACCGTGCCATCGGCAACGGCCAGGCGTGGCAGCGCCGGCGCGGCGTTAGCGCGTAGTGCGTGCAAGCTCGGCCTCTTGCTCGTTGAGCTGGTCGCGGTGGAGATAGAAGCCATCGACGCCGGGCGGCGGCGGCACCAGGCGCGGCGGGTTCTTGCGCCCCTCGGCGACAGGGATCAAGCCCACCACCTCGCCGTCCTCAGTGAGCGCGAAGGCGGCGACGTGATGCACCACCGGCGGCGCATCGGCCTGCGTGGTCAGTTGCTTGTGGACGTAGAACCAGTCCGTGGCGGGAATGAGATTGCTGTAGGTCACTTCGTTTCCTCTTGATCGTTCATCCTGAAAGACACCGTGCGAGGCACGTAGCCGGCCATCGTCACGCTGCGAGCTGCTGCGGCCGCCGGGGCGGCTTGCTGGGGTGCTGGTGTCGGCCTGGCCGCCGGCGTGGCCTGCTGGGCCACCGTGGCCGCCGGAACGGGCTGACTCGGCATCGAGGGCGTGGCACCGGCCTTCATCACGTCGAGCGTGACGAATCGGGCTTCGAGCCAATCTGCCCACTTCGACGCCTTGCGCATCAAGTCGGCCCGGTACACCGCGTTGTACTGCGGCGTGCGCGAGTGGTAATTCGCCGCCTTCGTCCAGAGGTCGCCCTTGTCGTTGCGGATGTGCATCCGAAGCCGCCAGGCGGCCAGGTCGAACGAGTAGCAGCCAGCGGCCGCCACATCGTTCGCCGTGATGCCGTACCGGGCCAGGTCGCCCAGGTACGCGGTGTTGAACTGCATCGGGCCAACGTCATGCGTGCCATTCGAGTTGCGCACCCACTGGCCCGGCTTGCCGCCCTCCTTCTCGGCGACGGCCAACACGATGTTGACCGGCACCTCGTACTTCACGGCGGCCGAGATCGAGCAGACGACGCGCTCCTGGAGCTGCGGCGGCAGATCGGCGAAGAACGGCATGCCCTCCCCTCCCTCAGTTCAGCCAGGACTGACGGCGGCGCTCTTCGTCCTCGCGCCGGATGCGTTCGTTGTACTCGGCCAGGGCGCGGTCATAGTCCCGCGCTTCGACCCAATACCCGCCCCGCTCTGGCGTTCCGACATAGCGCGGTAGCGTGCCGCTGCTGGTGAAGTCGGTGTAGGCGTGGCCGGTGTAGGCCGCGCAGAAGTCGGGCATCTGGTTGCTGATGTACGTGCGGCCGTCATCGCCGCCCGTCCAAACCAGCATGGTCGAGTTCAGCGACTGCGCATCGCAGCGGCCGGCACCTTGCGAGATCGCCGACACGAGCGACTGCATCTGCGGCGTCTGGTTGGCGACCGGGCAGAGCTGGAGGAAGTTCGCGCGTGCGCGGATCGTGTCGGAGAGCTTGCGCTTCGTGATGTTGAAGTACCGCGACAGCGACGGGGTGCATTCGCTCGGGCGAGTGCCCGACGACAAGCACAGGATCGCCTCGCAGGCCAGGCGCGTGTCGCCGGTCAGCACGTCTTGCGCGCTGGCCGGGCCGGCGGTCGATCCGAGGGCCACCACGAGGGCGGCCAGGGCAAACAGTTTTTTCTTCATGATGGACTCTCCTTGGTTACGCAGTTGTGCCGTCGCGGCCTTGCTCGCGGTTGGCGAACGCGGCTACTTCGGACTCGGGATCGGCATCGGCTGGGCCGCCTGCCAGGCTGTTGTCGCCGAAGCTCGGCGCGGGCTGCTGGTCGGGCACGTCGATGTTCTCGGCCGTGCCGCTTCCTTGCGCCTTGATCGCGGCGGCGATCTTTCCGCCGGTGGTGTCGGCGATCCGTTCGGCTGCGGCTTCGCGCAGGCTCGCGGCCTTGGCCTTGGCAACATCGGCGGTTCCCTTCGCCAAGTTCGCGCCGGCGTCGGCCGCGATCCGGCCGGCAGTGCCGAGCGCCGAGGCGGCCGACGCGAGCAAGCCGGGGCCGGTGCTGCCCGGCGCGGCCTGCTGGCCGCCCTGCTGCCCCTGCCCTGCCCCGCCGGCGGGCTTGGGTTCGTTCTTGGCGGCCTTGTCCGCACCGTTGCCGGTGCTGGCGGTCGAGCCGCTGCCCTGGCCGCCGGCGCCGGCCTTGTCGCCGCCCTTCTCGCCACCCTTCGAGCTGCCCGAGCTGCTGCCGGTCGAGGTGCTGCCGCCACCCGATGACGAGCCGCCACCGGAGCCGCCGCTAAAGCCCGCAGCCTGCGCGAACGGCGTGCCGCCGGTGCCGGCGTCGCCACCGCCACCGCCTGAACCACCGCCCGAGCTGCCGCCACCAGAGAAGGCCGACATCACGTCCGTGCCTGCCGACACGTTCTCATTGGCCTTCGAGAAGGCGGCCATGACGGCCGAGGCACCGCCGGCGGCCGAAGCCGCGCCGGCGGCCAGAGCTGCGCCGCCAGTGGCGGCCGCTGCTGCTGCCATGCCTGCGGCACCCAGCGCAGCGCCTGCACCGAACTGACCGATGCCGGCACCGCCCACGCTCGCGCCGGTGATGATCCCGGCGATGAGCGGCGGAATCTTGTTGGTCAACGCCAGAAGGATGATGACGACGATCAGCATCACGCCCATTTCCTTGAGGCTGATGCCGGCGCTCATGCGCGCGTAGTAGTCATCGAGGAAGGTCTTGCCGATGCCCACCAGGAGCACCATTGCGAAGAGCTGCGCGGCCACGCCCAGGACGACCTTGTAGTAGTTGATCGCCATGTCGGAAGTCCAACGCGAACCACCGAAGCCGAGGAAGAACACGCCGCCGTAGGCCAGCACCCAGCCCGACGCGAGCAGCAGGAGCATGTTGACGCCGACCAGGGCCAGGATGACCAGGATCGCCACGGCCATGAGGATGCCGGCCATGCTGTCCACCGGCGACCACACCGAGGACTGATCCATCACCTTGTCGAAGATCGCAAAGCCCACGTCCACGATGCCCGAGGGCGATAGCGCATTGCCCAGGCCCGTCGCGTTGCCGGCGAGCTGCCGCAACGACGCATAGATGGACGATGCGAAGTTAGGGCCGTTGGTCAGCGCCCACCAGAAGAAGCCGGTAAAGATCGTGAAGCGGACGAACTCCGCGAAGAACTCGCCAATGTCGGCCTTGCGCAAGGCCATCATGCCGAACGTCCAGACCATCGAGATCACAACCAGCGTCCAGAAGAGCCAGGTTGCGGCCGTGGTGATGACACCGGCCCAGCCGCTCGCGGCGGCCTGGTAGCGATCCAGCACGCTATCGAACACGCCGGCGTTGTCGATGGCCGCGTGGGCATCGACCGCGAAGAACGCCAGCCAGACGAACAGCGGCAGGGCGAGGGTTTTTAGATTGGCTGGCATTCTCATCGTCAGCACCTCACCATTCGCGTTTCGGGCTGGGCTTGAACTCCCCACCACGACGCAAGCACAGCGACGAGAAAGCCTGCTGGACGCCCTTGTCCTCGATCTTGGCGATGTTCTCGGGCTTGCAGTTCTCGTCGTTCACTTCCGGCATGGGGGCCGTGGCCGGCTTGTTGTCGCAGCCGGCGACCAAGGCCGCCACGAGGGCGGCCGAGGCCAAGGACAGAGCCTTGATTGCTTTCATGAATCCCCCTTACCAGGTGCGCGCCGGGCTGGCCCGGTAGCTGCCCTGGCGCAGTTGTGCGGCCGCTGCCGCCTGCTGGGCTTCCTTGTCGGCGTCGGCCTGCATCTTGGTTGCCACCGCGTTCTGCTGCGCGATCAACAGGCCGCGAATCTGCAAGAGCTGGTTGGCCTGCTGGCTGGCGAGCTGGTTGGCGTAGCCGATGGCCTGCATCTGCCCGGTTGCGCCCTGCGCCGAGGACTGGAGCCGCTGCAACGTCGCCGCGTCGGCGGTCAGGTTGTCTTGCTGCTTGTCGAGGCCCTTGAACAAGGCATCGTTGGCCTTCTTCTGCGACTCGCTGGCGAGCTGCTGCACGTTCTTCATGGCTGTCCACTCGGCGGCCGAGCAGCCGGTAGCCGAGAAGCACGGCGACCCCTTGTAGTAGTTCACGTCCTGGAACTTGCCGATGTAGCTGTCCAGGCTGCCGAGCTGGTTCTTGTAGTAGTTCAGCGTGTTGGTCGCATTCATCAACCCGTTGATGGTCGATTGCGCCTGATCCCAGATATACGCGGCCGGGGCCATCGTGTTCTGGAGCTGGTTTTGATACTGCTGGAGCTGGGTGCTGTACTGCTCAATTTGCTTGAGCGTTTGGGCCACCGATTCGATGGCCGTCATGATGTTCTGCGACAGGTTGGTGCCGTCGATGACGGGGATACCAGCCTCCACAGGCGTGACCATCAACGTGCTCGAAACAGCGACGACGAGGGCCAATTTAGCGGCTAAAAACTTCTGCTTCATGGTGCTCTCCTATGGCGTTAGTAGTCGAAGGAACGGTAGGGCTTGGAAAACGTCATGTCCTTCGTAACCACGACGTTGAAGCGATAGCCGGGCCGGATTTCCAGCGTGGGCGAAATGCTCAGGTTCTTGGCGATGAGCTGCGCCGTGACTTGGCCGAGCTGCTGGCCGAGGGCTTCGCTTAGGGCACTGCTGGCGCTCGGTGCGCCGTAGGTGTTTTGGGCCTGGTTCTGGCGTTGGCTGTAGGTGATGCCAGCCGTCACCCCGGACATGAGGAAGGCCGAACCGAACAGGCGCACATAGTGGTTGTTCACCTGATCGTTGAAGCCCGCGTACCCGGCGCTGTCCGCGCCCGGCATCGCGCCAATGTCCATCGCCTTGCCATCGGGGAACACGATGCGCTGCCACGCGACCAGCACGCGCGCCTGGCCGTAGGCCACATCGCTCGAATACGAGCCGACGAGCCGCGAGCCTTGCGGGATCAACAGATGCTTGCCGGTCGGCGTGTCGTACACGTCCTGCGCGACCTGGGCCATGATTTGGCCCGGCAGAT
>WNDY01000038.1 GCA_009914555.1 Xylophilus sp. | reverse complement strand
CGCCTGCATCAGTCGCCCTGCTCGCACTCGCTTGCGGATGGCTTCGTCCATCTTGGCCATGCTCCCATTCTCCGATCAGACCCCTGATCCGATAACGCTCACCAGCCTCCTTGGTCGTCATGGCTCCTTAATTCTCAATAAGTGATTGATAAACCTGCTGTATCTGGCTTCGGCGCAGTCCAGCGGATTGCCGGGCTGGAGTCATGGTGAAATGAAAAACGCGCCCCGGAGGCGCGTTTTTCTTTGGGGCGACGGCTGTATGTCAGATGAAGCTCTCGCCGTCATCGTCGCCGAACGCCGGGCCATCGTCATCTGGCGTCCAGTCCGCGCTGCGCAGCGCGTCGTCCCGGCCACGGTCGCCGTCGCTGTCGTAGAAGTTCTCGTTGGTGATGTTCTGTACCACCGTCTCCTGCGGCACCATGCCCGGGCCGAGCAGGCCGCTGGCATTGCCGAAGCCGCCCAGGCCGGCCGCACCGTCGTGGCGGCCCAGCAGGTGCTCCAGGCCCTGGAACAGGAACATGCCGCCGGCCACGCCCGCCGCGGCGCTCGCTGCCGTGCCGAGAAAGCTGCCGCCCGCGCTCGGTGCGGCAGCGGCGGGGCTGCCGCCGCCGAACCAGCGCTCACGCCAGCCCGGCGCCGCAGGAGGCGGCCCATAGGCCGGCGCGGCCTGGGCCGGCGAAGGTGTGTAGGCCTGCGAGGGCGCACGGCCGAAGCCGGGCTCCGGCGGCGCAGCGCGTTCGGCCGCCCCGCCCAGGAAGCTGCCGCCGCCGGCCGCAGGCTGCTGCCGCTCCTGCTGCAGGCGCGCGATCTCCTGCTGCGCCTGTTCCAGCCCGTGCTCCAGCAGCAGGCAGCGCTGGGCCAGCAGGTAGAGCGCATCGGGCTGGCCCGCAAGCTGCTGGCGGATGCGGGCGTCGGCCTCGGCGTCCTTCTGCGCCAGCGGCCCGGCCTGGGCCAGGCGCTGCAGCAAGTCGTCAAGCAGGGAACGTTCGGTCGGGGTCATGGCAAGGGCTCCTGGGCGGCGCGGGTCGCCGCCCCTTCCCGTCCATTTTGGACCCGGACGGTGCGGCCGCGACGCACCGCGCCATCGCCTTAAGCCCCGGCTAAGCTGCGGACGAGCGCCCGGCTGACGCGGCTTTGCGCCCACAGCGGTCGGGCCGCGGACCGGCGACCGGCTCCACTCGGACCCATGCCTTCGACCCGCCGATTCGCCCCGCCTTCCCGCCCCGCCCCCGGCTGCGACGGACCGCACGCGCCCGCCGACACTCCGGCCACACGGGTGCGCGGCTACGGGCTCACGCTGCAGGTGAACGGCAATTTCCTGGGCGACCTGGCCAGCCAGACGGCGTTCCGCGGCTACCTCGACGCCTGGCGGCGGCTCTACCGCGACATGGGCGCGGACGACCCGTTCGACCGCCGCAAGACGACGCGCGAACTCTCCAAGCGCCGGCTCGACGAACTGCTGGAGGAGGACGGCGACGCCGCCGCGCTGCTGCGCGCCGCGATGGCCGACTGGTCGGAGCAGCTGGCCGAGGTGCTGCGCCGCTTCAAGCGCCAGCCGAGCTGGCGCGGCGTGGAGCGCATCGTGGTCGGCGGCGGCTTCCAGCAGAGCCGCGTGGGCGAGCTTGCGGTGGCCCGCACCGCGCGGCTGCTGCGCGACGCCGGGCTGGAGGTGCGGGTGCGCACGCTGCGCCACCATGCCGACGATGGCGGGCTGGTCGGCTGGGTGCACCTGGCGCCGCCCGACGCGCTCGAAGGCGCCGACGCGTTCCTCGCGGTGGACATCGGCGGCACCAACGTGCGCTGCGGCATCGTGGAGCTGCGCCGCAGGAAGGCCGACGATTTCTCGCGCGCCCGCGTATTGCGGCGCGCCAAGTGGTGCCACCGTGACGACGGCCCGGCGCGCACCGGCTTCGTCGACGGGCTGGCCGGCATGCTGGCCGAGCTGGTGAACTATGCCGAGCGCAAGCAGATCGCGCTCGCGCCCTTCGTCGGCGTGGCCTGCCCCGGCCTGATCGGCGAGGACGGCCGCATCGCCAGCGGCACGCAGAACCTGCCGGGCGACTGGCAGAGCCCGCGCTTCCACCTGGCCAGCGAACTCTGCGCCCGGCTGCCGAAGATCGACGGCCGGCGGCCAGAGGTGCGGCTGCACAACGATGCGGTGGTCCAGGGCCTCTCCGAACGGCCCTTCATACAGGACGTCAGGCGCTGGGCCGTGGTGACCGCAGGCACCGGGCTCGGCAATGCGAGCTATCTGAACCGCCGCACAAGAGGCAGGAGTATAGCCACCTAGTGCGCTATTTGTGGGCGCTCTGCGCCCTTTCCCTCGGGGGTATACGTCAGCCCCGGGCTGCCCGGAACTCCGATGCCAGCCAGTCGTCGATCAGCGTCTTTTCGTAGCGCAGCGGATCGGAGCCGGGGTAGCGGTTGATGCGCGACAGGAACATCGGATCGCGCAGCGCGCGGGCGCCGGTGCGCAGCACGCTGCCGTCGGCCGCGCGCAGCGTGAATTCGAGGTCGATGCGCGGCGCGTAGATGTCCTTGACGATCCGCACGTCCTCGGCCTGCGGCGCGCGCCAGGGTTCGTAGCTGCCGGCGCGGCGAATGTCGGTGATGGTCACGTCGAGCTGCTGGCCCGCCGCGAGATGGCGCGTGGCCTCGTGCGCCAGGTGCTGCTGCAGGTTGCGCAGCCATTCGTTGCGGCGGCCGGGCAGTTCGCGCGGGCTCTCGCGGGCCTCGGCGAACGCGGCCGGGTCGCCGAAGCCGACGCGCACCGGGCCGTCCGCGACCTCGGGCGGCGGCGCTGCGGCGGCGCCGGACGGGCCGGACAGCGGCGCGCAGGCTGCGAGCAGGGCCGCGCAGGCGAGCGCGGCGGCGGTGGCGGCGAGCGGGCGGCGCGCCAGGGTCTTCTGGGCAATGGTCGTCGGCACGGCGGGTCTCCTCGGAAGGTGAAGGGGGAAAAGCGTCAGTGCCAGCGTAGGACCCGGCAGCCGGCCCTTTGTTGCACGAGGTTACCAAACGGTCACATGCCGCCGTCCACCAGGGGCGGGCAGGGCCAGTTCAGCAGTTCGGCCAGGCGCTGCACCACCCACCGCGCCTCGCCGGGGCCGACCACCGAGTCGGGTGTGGCCAGCCCGGCATGGATGCGCCGCAGGACTTCTCCTTCCGACGGCGCCTGCGTGTGGTAGAGCAGTCCGGCCTGATCGACCAGCACCTGGGCCAGGTCCTCGCAGACCTCGTAGCGCGCGCGCAGTTCGGCCAGCGGCACGGCGAGCCGGCCGCGCGCGTCGCTGTGCACGGCCGAGAACGACGGCGGGATCTCGATCTGGTAGTCATCCCAGGACATGGCCGGTGCCCGCGCAGGCTCAGTGCCGGTGGCCGTGGGCGCCGTGGATGTGGCGGTGCGAGATCTCCTCGCCGGTGGCGGCGCGCACTTCCTCGACCTTGGCGGCAAAGCGCAGCGCGCGGCCGGCCAGGGCGTGGTTGCCGTCGAGCAGCACCTGCTGGCCGTTGATCTTGACCACGTTGTAGACCTGCTGCGGGTTGCCCTGGTCGTCGGTGCCACGCAGCTGGCCGCCGACCTTCACGCCGGGCGGGAAGTCGGACTTGGCGATGGTGCGCACCAGGCTCTCGTCGCGCGGGCCGAAGGCGTCCTCCACCGCGAGGTCGACGGCGACCGAGGCGCCGCTCTCCAGGCCTTCGAGCGCGGCCTCGGCCTTGGGGAACAGGTTGCCGTAGCCGCCGTGCAGGTAGGCGATGGTGTCCGCGTCGAGCTGCCGGCCGGTCTGCGGGTCGGTCAGGCGGTAGCGGAGGGTGACGGCGGTGTCCTTGGCGATCTTCATGGCTTGCGGTGGGAAGCAGGCGGCCATTGTCGCTCGCGGCCGGCCGGGCGAAGCAGGGGCCCTATGCCCCGTCCGGCCCGCGCCGCCGGCGGCGGCCGCGCTGTGCCAGCCACCAGCCGCCCGCCACGCCGACGGCCGCCAGCGCCGCGGCGCTGGCGGCCACCGAGCCGGCCCGCGCATTCGCGCCGCCGTCAATGGCCGTGTTGCGCGACGGCGCATAGAGGTTGCCGTCGGTCGCGGCGGCCGGCCTTGCGCGCCGCAGCGCACCGTCGGCCACCCAGCGCAGGAAGCGCGCGAGCGTGTTCGGCGCGACCGCATGCGCCACGCGGCCCGACAGCGCGCCCGCGCCGAGGAAGGTGACCGAGCGCGGCCGGTTCGCCGCGGCCACCACGGCGGCGGCAACGCGGCGCGGGTCCAGCATGGGCAGCGAGGGCTCGATGGCGCGGCCGGTGTAGTTGGCCGCGTGCGACAGGCCGGGCGTGTCGGCGAAGGTGGGTACCACGTCGCAGACGTGCACGTCGAGCAGGTCGGCCACCTCGGCGCGCAGGCTCTCCGACAGGCCGCGCAGGCCGAACTTGCTGGCGGTGTAGGCCGCGGCATAGGGCGCCGGCACCCAGCCGCCGACCGAGATCATGTTGATCAGCGTGCCGTGGCCCTGGCGGCGGAACAGCGGCAGCGCGGCGTGGGCGCCGTTGATGTGGCCGATCAGGTTGGCCTCGACCACGCGGCGGTGGGCGGCCGCCGGCGTGTCCTCGAACCGGCCGACGGCGCCCACGCCGACGCCGTTGACCCAGACGTCGATGCGGCCGAAGCGCGCCAGCGCCGCATCGGCCAGCGCGCGCACCGCCTCGGCATCGGTCACGTCGGTCGGCACGCCGACGGCGGCGCCGCCCTCGTGCCGGCAGGCCTGGGCCACGGCCGCGAGCGTGTCGGCATTGCGGCCGGCCAGCACCACGGTGGCGCCCTGCCGCGCGAAGGCCAGCGCGGTCGCGTGGCCGATGCCGCTGGACGCACCCGTGATCACGACGACCGGCTGCGGCGCCGGCGCGACGGCGGCCAGCGGTGCGGGCTCTACGTCGGACGGCGTGGCGACGACGGGGCGCGCAGTGGCTACGTTGGCGGATTCGGGCAGCGACGACATGCGGTGGGCTCCTTGCTTTGCTGGCAATCCTCCATTTTTTGCAGCCACGCGGCCGGCCGCCGTAGGACGGTGGCGCCCGGCGCCGTCAGTGGGTGCGCGCAGGCGCGGGCAGCACGCCCAGGCGCCGCGCGAGCCGGCCGACGTTGGCCCGGTCCAGGCCCAGCGCACGCGCCGCGGCGGCCGGGCTGCCGCCGTGGCGCTGCAATGTGTCGGCCAGCATGCGGCGCCGAAAGGCATCGACGGCGTCGCGCGGCGGCTGCAGCGCGGCAGGCGGCGGCACGGCCGTGCCCGCCGGCATGAGTTTTTCGGCCCGGCGGCCGTGCTGACCGACGGATTCGCCCTGAGGCAGGGGGTATCAGGCCACAGCGGGCGCACTACCCCCGCTAGCGGAGGTATCCCCCGCCGGTATGGGCTGCGCGGGCGGCAGGCCTGCGCAGCCCGGACCGGCCACGTAGACCGCCCGCGCCGGAATCGCGAAGCCCACGCCGATAGACTCCAGCTCCCGCATGAGCGCCAGGTTGATCTTTTGCTGGTAGTCCATGTAGAGGTTGTAGTCCGCATCCAGCACGATGTAGACCACCTCGTAGTTGAGCGCCGTGTCGCCGAAGCCCAGCAGGTGGGCGCGGTCGAAGCGCAGCTTGGGTTCCGCTTCGATGATGCGCCTGACCGCCTGTGGGCTCGCCCCGGCCTGCTCCGGCGTCGTGCCGTAGGGCACGCTGAACTTGAAGACGATGCGCCGCTCGGTCATGTAGCGGTAGTTGTTGATCGTCTGCTTGAGCAGGTCGGTGTTGCTCATCACCACGCGCTCGCCGCTGAGGCTGCGGATGCGCGTCGTCTTCAGCCCGATCTGCTGCACCGAGCCGGCCACGCTGCCCACGACGATGAAGTCGCCCACCTCGAACGGCTTGTCCACCGCGATCGCGAGCGAGGCGAACAGGTCGCCCAGGATGTTCTGCACCGCCAGCGCGATCGCCACGCCGCCGATGCCCAGGCTGGCGACGAAGGCCGTGATGTTCACGCCGAGGTTCGACAGCATGGCCAGGATCACCGTGGCCCACAGCAGCGAGCGCAGCCCCCACGACATCAGCGTGGCCGAGGCGCTGTACTGCGCCTGCTCGGTGTTGGCGAAGTGCCGCGCCCGGTAGTTACGCACGCCCATGCCCACCGCGCGCGAGCCCCACAGGCCGATCTGCAGCGCCACGGCGATGAACCACAACTGGCTCACGCGGTTGGCCCAGCGGTCCGACAGGTCGAGCATGCCCACGCCCACCAGGACGGCCGCCACGAAGATCAGCAGGTGGCTGGTGCCCGCGAGCAGTTCGGCGATCGCGCCGCCGAGCTGCCGGTGCGTGCCCTTCTCAGCGATGTGCTTGCTGCGGCGCACGGCCAGCGACAGCAGCAGGTTCATCACGAGATAGGCGACGACCGCCGCGATGACGGCGACGACGAGGCTGGACAGGGAAAGGCCCCAGAGCGTGCGGTCCTGGAGCCAGTCGATGAAGAAGGGGGGGTTCATGGCACTCCTCGGCAGGGTGGCCGACGGCGGCAGGGCAGCCGTCGATCACGATGGGTGGATGGATGGACGATGAAGAACAAGGAAGAGCGAAGGGCGACGGCCGTGCGAAACGGCGTGCCCGCGCGGCGCGGGCGCGCAGCGGAAGAGCCGATCCTAGGGAAGGTCGGCTGGGACGTTGCGTAGGCGGATGCCGCGAATGCGGGTCGAGCCGGGAAGTTGCGATGCAGGCCAGCGCAGCCCGCCCGGGCGATGCAACCGGCGAGAAGGCAGTAGTTGCCGGCCTGCTGGGGTCGGCGGGCTTTCGCCTGGGGAAGTGGCCGCTAGGCGCCCGTCAGGCCATGGCCCGCCGCTGCCCGCCCACGTCGCGACCGCGTTTCAGCCCCGGAGGCTTCAGACAACGACGTAGCCCACGCCGAACTGATCGGCGTCATTGTTGGATTTGCCCGCCGTCCTGTTGTCGTAGCGGGCGAACCGGACCTTCAACCGGCCGGCGCCGAGTGAATTTTGGCGCTATTGAGGTTTGATTCCTGCTGCTTTGATGACCTCGCCCCATTGTTTACGATCAGCCTCCAGGAATCGGCCGAATTCCTGCGGCGTGTTCGTGACGACATCCACCCCTTGGCCGGCGAAGATTTGTGCGACTTCCTTGCGTTGGCCGACTTTTCGGACCGCCTCGGACAACAGTTCGACGATCGCATGCGGCGTGCCCGCAGGTGCGAGCAGTCCGTTCCAGCCAGAGGCTTCGAAACCCGGCAGCCCCGATTCGGCCACGGTCGGCAGGTCCGGCAGCAGCGGCACCCGTTGCAGCGCCGTCTGTGCAAGCGCCTTGACGCGACCGGCCTTGATGCTGGCGGACTCGTTGATGACCGGCGAGGACAGCAGTTGTACACGTCCTGCCTGCAAGTCGGTCGACGCTTCGGATGGGCCCTTGTAGATGATGCGCTCCATGTTCAGACCGGTCCGCTGCTTGAAGAGTTCGACCGCCAGATGCGACGAACTCCCAGTCGTTCCGACCGAGAAATTGAGCTCGCCCGGCCGCGCCTTGGCGTAGGCGATGAATTCCTGCAGCGTGTTCACCGGGAAGTTCTTGGGAACCACGAATACGTTGCTCACCTTCGTGAGCAGCGAAATCGGCAGGAAGTCGCGAACGGGATCGTAGGGCAGCCGTGCCATCAGATACGGATTGGTGCTGTGGGTGCCGATGGTCCCCACGAACAAGGTGTATCCATCGGCGGGAGCGGACTTCGCCGCCACGGCGCCAATCACGCCACCGGCGCCAGCCTTGTTTTCCACGATCACCGCGCCTTTGAGTACCTTGGGAAGTTCGTTGGCGAACACCCGGGCCACGGTATCCGTCGCTCCTCCGGCGCCGACCGGCACGATGAGCTGGATGGGCCGGCCGGGAAAATCCGGTTGTGCAAAAACCGCCGAGGATGCGGAAGCGGCGGCGATGCCAAACGATGTTTCGATGAAGCTGCGCCGGGAGATGCGTTTTGTCATGGTGATTCGAACTCGGGAGATCAGGAATAGCCAATCAACGCTGAGGTAGCCTTTTGGAGCGCGAGAACGATCCGATTGGCTCCGCGCCGCACCAGAATCGCACCCTGCTTCCGCGCTTCATCGGATGCAGCGTTGAAGGAAAGCAGTGGGCTCAAGGAGGGCAGAAGGCGCAACGCGGATGCCCTGTCCGGATAGTGGCCGGATGCGGTCGAATAGAGCACGGGCGTCAGGATGCGCAGGATTTCTAACACTGCCGAATTGAAATCTCCTGAGGAAAGCCGATCGCGCTTGGCATCGAAGGCAACAGCAGCCTGTCGGTACCGGGCCACGTGGCCAGCCACTTCGTCGAGCAACTCCTCTTGATGGCCGGACTCGCTCAGCTCTTGAAGGGCCGCTTCGAAATCGGCAGCCAGCGCAGCGAGGCTGTAGGGCAGCTTCTCCGCCTCCAGGAGGCTGCGCACCAGTTGAACGTGGATCGTGGCGTCTTCCAGCAGGACCGCCGGATCGACCGCATCGGCGACGTCCTGGGCCGAATGCCACCAGCGGGGCAGCCCTGCGCCAGGGATCCTGTCGGGGTCATCCTCGGCCAGAAAGCTGCTCATCTGCAGCGACGTCACGCCGATGCCGAGGAAGCTCTGATCGGAGCCGCGGTGGGGACGGCGCCGGTCCACGTACTTGTCCGGGCGCTTGAGCAGCTGAACGGTGCCGTTGTCCTGCACCGACGAGCCGGTCACGCTGTCGATGACCCGTATCGCGAATGCCTGTGCTTCGGCCGTCACGTTGCGAAGAGCTTTTTTCACCGCGCCCTTCGAGCCGTTGATATCCACATTCAGGTAGCCGATGCAGTGGCGGTGGAGATCCAGCCAGTTCTGATCGGCGTACCAGGCCGAGCCGGCGTACCTGCCCTGCGAGTGGCCCGGCCACCAGACCATCTTCAGGCCGAAGCGGGGTTTCGTGCCCGCGAAGCAGCGGGCAATTTCAAGCAGCACCGCGTTGGCGGCCACGTTGTCGGTGGCGCCGTCGAACCAGCTGCAGTAGTGCGCGCCGGCAAGCAGGTACTCCGGCGACCTTCCTTCGATCGTCGCGACGGGCATCTTGACCGAGCGCCACCCGGTGTCGCCTTCCCCCACCCGCCGAACTTGCACCGGCCCGTTCGCAAGCCGCGCGCTGAGGTCGACGTAGTCGAACTTCGAAACCGAAACTGCGGGGATCCTGGGAATCAGCTGATGCTCCGCCTCCGTCGCAGGCGACCCCCAAATGGGAGAGCAGGTCATCTTGTGGCGCTGGGGGCCGCTGGAAGCGCCGATGAGCCCGATGGCGCCGGCCTTCAACGCGGCCGAGCAGGCGCCGTACTCCGGAAGAGCGGAAATCAGCACGACTTTTCCGCGTACATCGATACCCTGGTAGTCCACGGCCTTGCCTGCACCGACGGCTACCAATTCGCCCACGACCCCGCCCGCCCCGGTGTCTTCCGAGAAAGCGACGCCCACGGCATCCAGTTCCAGCGTGGTGCTGCCGAGCACGCCGACGGAGGCGCGGACGGGGAAGCTGATGAACGCATCGAAGGTCTGCACTTCGTAGCGCACGCCATACTCTGCAAGCTTCGCCACAATGATGTCGCAGGCCGCCGCCTCGGAAGGCTGGCCGGAGACTTTCTCGCCGACGCTGCACAGCGCCTGCACGGATTGCACCAGCCGGTCTTGGTCGGCACCTTTCAGTTCCTCGGATGCTTGCGAGGTCGGTTCGATGGCACTCATGGGTGGCTACGATGGGTGAGGTTGTGATGCATCAGGCTTTCGGTTTCTCGCGTGCCGCGAGTACCTTGTGGAAAAACTCCTGAACTTGCTTGACGACCTGAAGGCCTCGATGCGACACGTTGTCCACCACGTCGAGCTGAGCGGAGACACCGTTTGCCTCAAGCGACTTGCGAAGGGACTCGATTCGCTCGCGGCGGGTGGCACCTGCATCGTTCGCGCCCGGCATATAGAACTTGCTGCCGGGTGCATGGGTAATCTCCCAGGTGTCGGTATCGAACTTCCCGACGACCAGCTGGAGCGGTACCTCTTTCAGTTTTTCGACATCAATGCGCTTGCCGAATTTTTCGGCCATGCCCTTCGTGCCGACCCAGTAGTCCTTCCCGGCGTCCAGCAGCGTCACGGAGCCCGGCGCACCGATGGTCGCCGCCCACAGGCGTTCGGGGTAGAGATAGGCGAACCGGTTGACGAACTGGCCGCCCCCCGAATAACCGAAAAGGGCAAACTGGTCGAACGTGCGGCCATAGCGGCCGCCGACCTCCTGGACCATGTCGATCAACACCTTGTCGTAGCGAACGTCCTGCTCGACAAGGTGCTTGAACCCGTCGCGGTTGCCATCGCCCATCACGCCGGCTGGAAACAGGGGGCACAGGATCAGGCAGTTGTGCCACCGGCCGAAATCCGCGAAAGCGTTTCGGTAGTCCACGAATTGCCGGCCGGTGCCATGAACCACCACGACCAGGTTGATCTCGCAATCGCTGTCCTTGATCTGGAAAGGCACGTACAACGTGAAGGAAAAGCGAGGATCGCCCGCATGCGCGTATACCGTGGTGTTCCCAAAGTCGTAGTAGCGGTTGGAGAGTCGCTGCGACTCGGAGACAGTGGCTTGCCGGGAGGGGTGATGTTCAGTGGTCATGGTGTTGTGCTAGGACCGCTGAATTCTTGAACCACGCCAGCCGAAAGACAAACGAAATGAAATTTCGGCAGGGTAAAGGCTTCCTTTATGCTATGGCGATGCCGACATTGCGTGCCTTCAAGACGTTCATCGCCGTGTCCGAGAGTGGCTCCTTCGCTGCTGCTGCCCAGCGGGTGGCTCTTACGCCGGCTGCCGTGGGAGTTCAGATGAAGGCGCTGGAGGACGTTCTGGGTACCCCGCTGTTCGTGCGGGAAGCCCGTGGCGTGAAGCTGACGCCGGCGGCGCACGCAGCGCTACCGCGCGCGCGGCGGATGGTCGCCGAGTACGAGGATATGGTCGAGGCGCGGCAAGACGCCCGGCTCATTGCCGGGTCGATGGTTGTCGGCTCGATCACGTCGGCTGCCGCGGTCCTTGCGGAATCGGTGCTGGCGTTGAAAGCCGTCTACCCGGCGCTGAACATCACGGTCGTCCATGGCCGCAAGAGCGAGCTGCGCAACAAGGTCATCGCGCGGGAGATGGACGCCGCGATCTTTGTCGAGACCGCGGGGCGGCTCGGCGACGAGCTGGACTGGCAGCACCTCTATGCGGAGCCGCTCATGCTGGTGTGCAGTTCCGTCCACGGCCCGCACATCAGCGCCAAGGACCTGCTGAAGACACAACCCTACATCCGGTTCGACCATTCCGGCGCGACCGCCCCCATGGTCGACCAGATGCTGAAAAAGGCACAGGTTCAGCCACAGACCGTGCTCGAGATGAATTCGGTCACGAGCATCGTTGAACTGGTGCGCAAGGATGTGGGCGTGAGCATCGTGCCCATTCTTCGCTCCTTCGCCTGGGATGAAGACACGGCCTTGCGGCTCGTACCGATGCCAGGGCGGGTGTTCGAGCGACGCATCGGCATCTTGCGCGACGTCCGGCGAGCCCATGTCAACGATGCGCTGCTGCAGGAAATGCGGCGGCGATTGGCATGAATCCCCAAAGCCCTCGGATTGTTCGGTCTGAGGTTGCCCTCGAATTCCAACAACGCCGCCCGTCACTGGAACGCAGATGGCTCGATTGACGATGGAGCGCGAGTGCCAGGCGTCCGCTTGTGGCGCCAGCGCAGCCCATCGGCCAAGCCTTCAAGCAACCACCATCCTCTGCGTCGCCCGCGTCGTCGCTACATAGACCAGCCGAGCCTCCAGTTCCGCATCACCTTCGACATCGCCAGGTTTCGCATCACCGCCGTTCCGGACGGCGACCACCGGCCACTCCTTGGCGACGCAACGCGATCCCCGCGAATAGTGCGAACACGCCCTAATGCGTAGACGGCAGCGGCCCCGCCAGCCGCTCCCGGTAGACCGCCGGCGTCGCGCCGAAGGTGCGGCGGAACAGCCCGATGAAGGCGCTCGCCGTGGCATAGCCGAGGTCGAGCGCCACGGCCGTCACCGGCTGGCCGGCCGCCAGCATTTCGAGCGAGCGCATCATGCGCGCGCGCTGGCGCCAGGCGGTGAAGTTGAACCCCGTCTCGGCGACGAACCGCCGGCTCAGCGTGCGGGCGCTCACCGCGCCCCAGGCGGCCCAGTCCTCCAGCCCGCGGGGGTCGGCCGGGTCGGCGATCAGCGCGCGGGCGATGCGCTGGAGCCGCGCGTCGCGCGGCAGCGGCAGGCCCCAGGGCTCCGGCGGCAGGCTGCGGATCTCGTCGAGGATGACGGCCGCGAGATGGGCGCGGGCTTCGTCGAGCGGCTCCGCGGCCGCCCAGCTTCCGGCGCGCAGCACCGCCTCGCGCAGCAGGCCCGAGGTGCGCAGCGCGCAGGGCCGCGCCGGCAGGCCGGCGCAGGCCGGCTCGGCCACGTAGACGCTCCAGCCGTGCAAGGCCCCGTGCGAGCGGCCCGAATGCACCGTATGCGGCGGCAGCCAGACGGCATGGGTCGGCGGCACGATCCAGACGCCGTCGTCCACGCCTACCGAGAGCAGGCCGCGCAGCGAGCCGAACAGCTGGCCGCGCGCGTGTTGGTGCGCGCCCGACACCAGCTCATCCCGCTGGCTGCCGGTCACGGCGATGAGGACCGGCCCGTCCGACGTATGGACGCCGGCCAGGCGGGAGGAGAAGTCGGCCATGGCGGATTCGCGTTATCGGTTGACCGATCCAGTCTACAGCCGCCAAGGCATGCGCCCTTACGCTGGCGCATCTTCCCTTTTCCCCCCATGCCCCCTGCCCGGCGGGCTTGCAGGAGATTCGCATATGCACGTATCCGACCTTCCCCCGGCGGTGGACCTGGACAGCCTCTACGACCCGCCGGCCGAAAGGATCCAGAAGGCGGTGCTGGACCGGCTGGTGGACTTCCATCTGGAGTACCTGAAGGTCGCCACCTTCTTCTGCCTGGCCACCGGCAGCAGCGAACGCGGGCTCGATGCCTCGCCGCGCGGCGGCCCGCCGGGCTTCGTGCGCGCGCTCGACGAGCGCACCGTGGCATTCGCCGACTGGCCGGGCAACAACCGCATCGAGTCGATGCGCAACCTGGTGCAGGACGACCGGCTCGGCATGGTGTTCCTGTTTCCCGGCCTGGAAATCTTCCTGCGCATCAACGGCCGCGGCCGCATCTCCACCGCGCCCGAACTGCTGGCGCAGTTGCGCGAGGGGCCGCGGACGCCCAAGACGGCCACCGTGGTGCGGATCGACGAGGTGCTGCTGCACTGCGGCAAGGCCATCAACCGCGCGCGGCTCTGGGACGAGGGCTCGCGGCTCGATCGCAGCACGCTGCCGACGGTGGGCCGCATGGTGACCGAGCTGGCCCGCCGCGACGGCACATCTCCCGAGGCCGGCGAGGCGCAGATCGCGCAGATCGACGCCCATTACGACCATGCGGTCCGCCACGACCTGTACTGACCGGCCAGCGGACGAACGAACGAGGAGGAGGGCAATGCGGCTCGACACGACACGGTTTCCTCAGGTGTTTCTGCATGACGAGGACGCGGGTCCGGGTGCCGCATCCCCTTCGGCCGAAGCGCAACTGGAGGCGCTGCTGGAGCGCGGCGAGCGGTTCGTGCTGCTGACCGATCACCTGCCGGGCGAGCACGATCGCCAGGAGGAAAGCCACGCGGACCGGCGCGAGCGCGCGCTGTTCTTCAAGCGCAACAAGGACAGGCTGCGGCGGCTGTGCGGCGGCCTGGTGCTGATCCAGGGTGAGCGCACGGTGCCGGCGCCGGTCCGGATCGCGGCGCAGGCGGCGAGGCGGGTCCTCGGTTTTCCGCTGGTGTTCGCGCGCAGCGCGCAGGAGGCGCAGGAAGAAGCCACGCGGCTGCTTGCGCGGCAGCTCTAGCCGCCGGGCCGCCTCCCGCAGCCGCCGCCGGCGCATTCCAGCGCAAACACCGGCACCTCGGCCTTGCGGCTCAGCCACACGCCGCCGCCCATTTCCTTGAAATGGCGCGCCAGCCCGCGCCGGTACAGATCGGCGCGGTGGCGGAAGATGGCCGGGTCGGTCACGTCCTCGTCGACGATGTCGGCCTCGTAGTCCTCGCGCGCCACGGCCTCGACGTAGAGCGCGCCCTGGCTCAGCCGGCCCAGGTTGTGCAGCGCGCGCTTGAGGTCCGGCGGCGCGAGATAGGGCAGCACGCCCTGGCAGACGACGAAGTCGAACGGCTCGGCGGCGGTGTAGTCCACCACCGAACCGCGCTCCCAGCCGTAGCGGCCGCAGAGGTAGTCGCTGAACTCCACGCCGTGGTAGCTCGCACCGGAGAAGTGCCGCGCCACCGCGTCACGCCACAGGCCGATGCCGCAGCCGATGTCGAGCACGCGCTGCACCGGCACGCGCAGGTATTTCAGGTACGACGCGATGAAGGTGCCCAGCCGCTCGAAGTGCTGCGGATCGACCACGCGGGTCTTCTTGTCGAAGTAGAAGCGCCGGTAGTAGGCCTCGTCGAAGAACTGGGGGCTGGCGGATTGCATGAGCGGATGGCAGTGAAGCTGCGAGGGCGCGCAGTATGGCGCGGATCGGCGGCGACCTTGCGGCGCCGGATCGCATCGGCGGTTTGCGCATGTCGATATGACTTTTTCCGTGGACGCCGGCGCATTGCGGAAGATCAACGCCGCCGCGCCGCCGCCTTCGAAGAATGGCCTCCTCGTCACCCATCGGGCCGCGCCGCAGGGCGCGCCACACGCACTTCAGGGAGTTCTTCGAATGAGCAACGACAACGGCACCGGCGGCGGCCAGCCGCTCAATGTCTTCTGGTTCCTGCCCACCCACGGCGACGGCCGCTACCTCGGCAGCGCCAGCCAGTCGCGCGCGGTGGACCAGACCTACCTCCAGCAGATCGCCCAGGCCGCCGAGCGGCTGGGCTACGGCGGCGTGCTGATCCCGACCGGGCGCTCGTGCGAGGACTCGTGGATCGTCGCCGCGAGCCTGGTCCCGGTGACGCAGCGGCTGAAGTTCCTGGTCGCGCTGCGGCCGACGACCTTCTCGGTGACGGCCAATGCGCGCATGGCCGCGACGCTCGACCGTCTCTCGGGCGGGCGGCTGCTGGTCAACGTGGTGGCCGGCGGCGACGCGGGCGACCTGGAGGGCGACGGCACCTTCCTGAGCCACGACGCGCGCTACGACCATGCGCGCGAGTTCCTCACCGTGTGGAAGCGGCTGTTCGCCGGCGAGACGGTGGACTTCGCCGGCGAGCATGTGCAGGTCAAGGGCGCGCGGCTGAGCTTTCCGGCGCTGTCGCAGCCGCATCCGCCGCTGTTCTTCGGCGGCTCGTCGCCCGCAGGCCACGCGCTCGCGGCCGAGGAGGTGGAGCTGTACATCTCCTGGGGCGAGCGGCCGGCCGATGTGGCGGCCAAGTTCGCCGACATCCGCGCGCGCGCCGCGCAGCGGGGCTGCACGGTGCGCTTCGGCGTGCGGCTGCACGTACTGGTGCGCGAGACCGAGGACGAGGCCTGGGCCGACGCCGAGCGGCTCATCGGCAGCCTCGACGACGCGACGATCTCCCGCGCGCAGGCGTCGCTGTCGCAGCTCGATTCGCACGGCCAGCAGCGCATGACCACGCTGCACGGCGGCCGCATCGACCGCAGCCGCGCGGCGCTGGAGATCAGCCCCAACCTCTGGGCCGGCGTGGGCCTGGTGCGCGGCGGCGCGGGCACGGCGCTGGTCGGCCGCCCGCAGCAGGTGGCCGACCGGCTCAAGGAATACGCCGACCTGGGAGCCGACACCTTCGTGCTCTCGGGCTATCCGCACCTGGAGGAGGCCTACCGCTTCGCCGAGCTGGTCTTCCCGCGGCTGCCGCTGGCGCTGCGCCAGAAGGTCGGCGCCAACCTGCTGAGCCCGTTCGGCGAGGCGATCGCGCACGATGCGCAGCCGCGCCAGCCGGCGCTGAAGGTGGCGCAGAGCTAGAAAATACCCCCAGGTCCAACCGGCGCCAGTCATTGGTCCACGGGCACCAGCGCCATATATCCCCCTACAGTCCAGGCTGTGCGCCTGGTGGACACCGGCTGCTGTGCAACCAGCAGGCCGGCTGCATCGCTGCTGCGCGCGGGGCAGTGGCGCACCCTGCTCCCCAGGGCAGGACGCCTGGCATCAGGATTGCAGCGGCGAGGGGTTTCGCCGTCGCCTATCCTGCCCGCATGCCTTTGGTCTCCTGCCTCGAATCCGTCATCTCCGGCACGCGCACGCCCCCGCCGCACGGCCCGCCCTCTGGGCTCGGCGCGTTCTGCTGGCACTTCATCCGCCAGACCCGCGGGCCCTATCTGGCGATGGTGGCGACCTGCCTGCTGGTGGCGCTGGCCGACATGGGCATTCCGGTCGTGATCGGCCGGCTCGTGAAGCTGCTCGAAGCGACCGACCGCGCCGCCGCGCTCGCCGACCACGGGCTGCAGCTTGCGCTGATGCTCGGCCTCGTGCTCGTGCTGCGCCCGCTGCTGCAGGCGGCCGACACGGCCGTGCGGCACTTCCTCGTGGTGCCCGGCGTGACCAGCCTGATCCGCTGGCAGAGCCACTGGCATGTGGCACGCCAGGGCTGGTCGTTCTTCCAGAAGGACTTCGCCGGGCGCATCGCCAACCGCGTGATGCAGACCGCCGAAGCGCTGCGCGACAGCGTGATCTCGGCGATCCGCGCGCTGACCTTCATCACGACCTATGGCGTATTCGCACTGGTCCTCATGGCGCTGGCCGACTGGCGGCTCGGGCTGCCCACGCTCGCGTGGCTCGTGGCCTACGTGTTCTTCCTGCGCCACTTCGTGCCGCGGCTGCGCGAGCTGGCGCGGGTGCGCTCGGACCTGCGCTCGCTCGTCGTGGCGCGCATCGTCGACAGCTACACCAACATCCTCACGGTGAAGCTGTTCGCCAAGGTGGCCGACGAGAACGCCTATGTGCGCGAGGCGGTCGAGGAACACCAGCAGACCATCGCCGGCCACATGCGCATGGTCGCGCGCTTCGTGCTCACGCTCAACGCGATGAACGCGCTGCTGCTCACCAGCACCGCAGCCATCGGCCTGGCGCTCTGGAGCACCGGCGCGGCCAGCGCCGCGCAGGTGGCCACGGCCATCCCGCTGGCCTGGCAGATCGCCAACGCCTCGGGCTGGGTGTCGTTCGAGATCGCCGGCATCTTCGAGAACGTGGGAACGGTGCAGGACGGCATGCGGACCATCGCGGTGCCGCACGAACTGCTCGACGCGCCGGGGGCCCGGCCGCTCACGGTGGCGGCCGGCGCGATCCGCTTCGACGGCGTGCGCTTCGCCTACCACGCGGGCGGGCGGCCGGTGATCGACGGCCTGGACCTGGAGGTGCGCCCCGGCGAGCGCGTGGGCCTCGTCGGCCGCTCGGGCTCGGGCAAGTCGACGCTGGTGAGCCTGCTGCTGCGCTTCCACGACGTGGACGCGGGCCGCATCACGATCGACGGGCAGGACGTGCGCACCGTCACGCAGGAGAGCGTGCGCGCGGCCGTGGGGCTGGTGACGCAGGACACCTCGCTGCTGCACCGCTCCATTGCCGACAACATCCGCTACGGCCGCCCGCAGTCCACGGCGGCCGAGATCGAGCGGGCCGCGCGGCTGGCGCATGCGCACGAGTTCATCGAAAAGCTCGACGACGGCAGCGGGCGCACCGGCTACGACGCGCACGTGGGCGAGCGCGGCGTCAAGCTCTCGGGCGGGCAGCGCCAGCGCATCGCGATCGCGCGGGTGATATTGAAGGATGCGCCGATCCTCGTGCTCGACGAGGCGACGAGCGCCCTCGACAGCGAGATCGAGGCCGCGATCCAGGAGCAGCTCGCGGGCCTCATGGAAGGCAAGACGGTGATCGCCATCGCCCACCGGCTCTCGACCATCGCGCGCATGGACCGGCTCGTCGTGCTCGACGCCGGCCGCATCGCCGAGCAGGGCACGCATGCCGAGCTGCTGGCGCGCGGCGGCCACTACGCGGCGCTGTGGCGCCACCAGTCGGGCGGCTTCCTGGCGGAGGACGACGCGCCGGTGGCCGAGGCGGCCTGACAACAACAAAAACGAAGCCCGGCACGCGGGCCGGGCTGGCGCAGCCGCAGGCGGCGGCCGGGGGCGCCGCGTCAGGCCGCGGGCTCCTGCGCGCCGCGGATCGATTCGCGCCCGTGGTCCTTCAGGCGGCCGACTTCGGCGTCAAGCGCATGCTGGAGCTTGGTGATCGCGGCGGTGAAGGCCACGGCCGTCTTGTCGGCCTCGGCGCTCGCGGCCACCGCCGGCCGGCCGTTGACGCGCGCCTCGATCAGCGCGCGCTTGTCGGCTGCGCCGGACTTGCCGGCATCGACGTCGCTCAGGAAGACCTCCACGCGGCTCACGTAGTCGCGGAAGCGCGCCAGCCGGGTCGTGGTCTCGTCCTGCAGCCACTGGGCCAGCGACTCGCCGCCGTGGATGTGATCGTCGGTGCGTACCTGGACTTGCATGTGCTTTCTCCTTTCTCGCGTTGGCGAACATGCCTCGTTGATCGCACCGCAGCCGGGTCGCTGCGTTGCATGCAGCCATCATGCGCCTGCCCGGCGCGGCCGGCGTTAACTTCTGTCAAAGGTGCGCTGCCGGACACATACTCCCTGACCCAACATCCCATTGTGCCCTTCCTTCAATCGCTACAGATCGATACCTTGGGAAGTATTGCCGCTCCACGCTGCCGGCGCCCACCGTTCGCGCCGCCGCGCGTCACATTCCTACACCTCTGCCATGGTCCAGGTGCTACAAAAGAATCCATGTCTTTCCGCGCTGCCCGCGCATGTGTGCCGTGGCGGCACCGTGCCATGAAGCATCCTGCCAAGAACCTCGCCACCGGCGCCGGCCCGCGCCTCAAGATCGGCCTGTCGGCCTGCTTCCAGCACGCCGACCCGTCGCGCCCGCTGTTCACCAACAAGACGCTGCAGTACGTGGAACAGTCGATCGCGCACTGGATCATGTCGGCCGGCGCGATGGTGGTGATGGTGCCCTGCCCCACCGGCGAGACGGCGCGCGGCGACGTCACGCTGGGCCACTACGCCGAATGGCTCGACGGCGTGGTCATGCACGGCGGCGCCGACGTCTGGCCCGGCAGCTACGGCGAAGCGCCGCTGAAGGACGCCTGGCTCGGCGACCGGGTGCGCGACCTCTACGACCTGGCCGTGGTCGAGGCCTTCGAGCAGGCCGGCAAGCCGATCTTCGGCGTCTGCCGCGGGCTGCAGCTGATCAACGTGGCCTTCGGCGGCACGCTCTATCAGGACATCGAGACGCAGCATCCGAACGCGCAGCAGCACCGCAACGCCGCGGCCTACGACCAGCACTTCCACGAGATCGACATCGTGCCCGGCACGCGGCTGGCGCAGATGTACCCCGGCATGGAGCGCACCACGGTCAACAGCATCCACCACCAGGGCATCAAGGCGCTGGCGCCGGACTTCGTCGTCGAAGCCTGGAGCTATCCCGACGCGGTGCCCGAGGCGATCCGGCGCCGGGCGCACCGGGGCCGCGGCTACATCGCGGCCACGCAGTGGCACCCCGAATTCCACCGGGCGGGCAGCGGCGGAGGCTTCGATGACACCGCCATCCTGCAGGACTTCCTGGCCGCCTGCGCCCGCGCCAAGGTGCGGCCGCGGCCGGGGCACAGCCCGTTCCGCATCCGCGACCGGGCGGCGCGGCTGCTGCGCCAGGCGCTGCTGCTGCGGCGCTGACACACAATGACCTGGAGCGAAAACAGACCTCCGCACCAGGCCATGACTGCTGACGCTCCCGCCCCGGCGGACGCCTTTGCGCCGCTGGTCCCGCAGGGCGGCGCACCGCTGTACCGCCAGCTCTACGACCGGGTGCGCGCCGCCGTCGGCGCCGGCACGCTGGCACCCGGCGACCGGCTGCCCTCGGCCCGCGCGCTGTCCAGGGAGCTGGGCGTGGCCTGCGGCACCATCGAGGTGGCCTACGAACTGCTGGCCTCCGAGGGCTACCTGCTGGCGCGCGGCCAGGCGGGCACCGTCGTCCACCCGGCCCTGCAGCCTGCCGCCGCCGCCACATCGCCCCCTCCGCCCGGCCCGGCCCCGCGGACCGGCGACCCGCACGCGCTGCTGTCGCGGCCTGCGCAGCTGCTGCCCTTCCAGATGGGCGTGCCGGCGCTCGACGCCTTCCCGCGCAAGCTCTGGGCGCGGCTGGGCGCGCGCTACCTGCGCGGCATGCAGGCGGCCGACCTGGACTATCCCGCGCCGCACGGCCTGCCGGCGCTGCGCAGCGCCATCGCGTCGTACCTGCAGGTGGCGCGCGGCATCGACTGCGGCGCGCACCAGGTCTTCGTCACCACCGGCCACCGCAGCAACGTGCAGCTGGCCGCGCTGGCGCTGCTGCACGCGGGCGACCGGGCCTGGGTCGAGGACCCGGGCTATCCGCCCACGCGCCAGCTGCTGCAGGCCATGGGCCTGGACACCGTGCCGGTGCCGGTCGACGCGCACGGGCTGGACGTGGAGCGCGGCATCGCGCTGGCGCCCGACGCCCGGCTCGCCGCCGTCACGCCGGCGCACCAGAGCCCGCTGTCGATGTCGTTGTCGCTGCCGCGCCGGCAGGCGCTGCTGGACTGGGCCGCCGCGCGCGGCGCCTGGGTGCTGGAGGACGACTACGACGGCGAATACCGCTACGCCAGCCGGCCGCTGCCGGCGCTGGCGAGCCTGGACCGCCACGGCCGCGTGCTCCATGCGGGCAGCTTCAGCCAGGTGCTGTTCCCGGGCATCCGGCTGGCCTACCTGGTGGTGCCGGACGCGCAGGTGGCCATCTTCGAGCGCGTCCACCATGTGTTCTTCGCCGCAGCCGCGCCGGCGGGCACGCAGTCCGTCGTCGCCGGCTTCATGGCCGAGGGGCATTTCTCCCGCCACATCCAGCGCATGCGCCGGCTCTATGCCGAGCGCCGCGCCGCTACGCTCGCCGCGCTGGAGCGCGGCCCGGGCGCGCGCCTGCAAGCCGCGCCCCAGCCCGGCGGCATGCACCTGGTCGTGCGGCTGCCGGGCGAGCGCACCGACGTGCCGCTGGCCGAGCGGCTGCTGGCCCACGGCATGGCGGTGCAGCCGATGTCGCGCTGGTGGGCGTCGGGCCGCGGCGACGCAGCGATCCTCGCGAGCTTCACCAACTGCACCGATCCGGCGCTGGCGGAGCGGCTGGGCGCGTTGATCCGAGCGTCGCTCTAGGCTGCATACCCCCGCCCCATCCAGCCGCTGGCGCGCATATCAGAGGCGCTCCATGGCAGTCACCCCGGGGTATTCATTTGCCGATGCCGAGCTGCCCGATTGCCAGGCGTGCCAACTTGCGCACTTCCGGGTCGGGGTCCTGCGCCGCCCGCTCCAGCGCGGGCAGCGCCGCCGGGTTGCCGATCTCGCCGAGCGCCAGCGCGGCCTCCTTGCGCAGGTTGCTGATCGTGTGGTCCAGCGCCCGCAGCAGCGCCGGCACGGCCGCCGCGAAGCGCAGGCGACCCAGGCTGCGCGCGGCGCGCAGGCGCACCTGCCAGTAGGCGTCGTCCAGCGAGCGCACGAGCGCGTCGCCGGCCCGGGGCTCGGCCAGCTTGCCGAGCGCGGTGGCCGCCTCCTCGCGCACCGCCCAGGCCGCATCGGCCAGCGCGGCCTGTACCGCGGCTGCGGCGGCGGCATCGCCCGTGGCGAAGGCCAGAGCGCCCACGGCCGCGCGGCGCACCTCGTCGGCCGGGTCGGCGGTGGCCAGGGCCGCCAGTGCAGGCAGCGCCGGCGCATGCCGCAGGTAGCCCAGCACGCCGACGGCCTCGCGGCGCAGGGCGGCATCGGGCGTGGCCAGCGCATCCAGCGCAGGCGCCGCCGCGTCGGCCACGCGCAGCTCGCGCAGCGCCCGCAGCACGGCCGCCCGCACGTGCGCCGGTCCATCGGACGCGAACGGCAGCAGCCAGGCCGCGCTGGCCGGCTGCTTGAGCTCGCTCAGCGTGTGGGCGGCGGCCGCGCGCGCTTCGGCATCCGCATCGTCGAGCAGCGCCGCGAGGCCGGCCACGGCCTCCCCGGTTTCGATGCCGAGCAGGCCCTCGGCCGCGGCCGCGCGCACCGCGGCGGCCGGATCGCGCAGCGCCGCCACCAGCAGCGGCGCCTGGTCGGGGTCGGCCTCGTCGGCGATCTGCAGCACGGCGATGCGCCGCACCTCGGGGTCGGGTGATTGCAGACGCGGGTCGGAAGGAAGGATGGATTCGCCGGCGGCGTGCGAAGAAGGCATGGATGGAGAAACCGAGAAAAAGGAAACGGCCGGTCAGCGTTCCGGCCGGAAGCGGCGCGCAGCCGCGCCTTCGGCACCGTACCAGGGCAGCGCCGCGCGCAGGCCGCGCTCGAACAGCAGGTCGGCCAGGAAGCCAAGCAACCGAGCGTGAGCAAGCCGACGAACATGTGGTCCACGCGGAACACCTGCTGCGACATCTGGATCAGGTAGCCCATGCCGTACTCGGCACCGGTCAGCTCCGAGGCCACGAGCAACAGCGCCGTGCCCAGGCTGATGCGCCGTAGCGCAGGCGGCGCTCGGGCACCAGTGCGCTGCCGAACAGCAGTGCGCCGGCTTCGAGGAAGGGTGCGAGGTCCACCGGATGCGGCACGCCGCCGAGGACCTGAAGATGGTCGAGCGCGCGGCCGTACTGGCGCTCGGCTAGCACGTCGCCGAAGAACTCGCGCTGCTGCGCCAACGGCACGCCGAACACGAAATGGCGTGGAGGCGATGCCGCAGCCGGCAGCAGTGCCTCGGCCCGCGAATAGGCGTCGCGCGGATCGGGGCCCACAGCACCGACAGCACGTCGTAGGCGTCGTCCACCGTGAGCGCGAACACGGGCGCGACATCGAAGCTGCGGTGGCAGTGGACGAAGCCAAAGGTGCTGACGATGCCCGGCGTGGGCTTGAGCCCGACGATGTTGTTGCAGGCCGTCGGCGCCCGGCCCGAGCCGCCGGTGTCGGAACCGATCGAGAATGACACCAAGCCCGCCGCACAGCGACGGCCGAGCCGGATCTCGATTCACAGGCACGTCGTCGTCGCTGAAGGCATTGCGGCAGAAGCCTCCGGGGCTGCGGATGCCGACCAGGCCGGTGGCGAACTGGTCGAGGTTCTGCTTGCCGATCAGCAGCGCGCCCGCGGCGTCCAATCGCTCGGCCACGGCCGCGCTGTGCTGCGGCACGTATGCGAAAGCCGCGCAGCCGGCCGTGGTGGGCAGGCCGGCGATGTCGATGTTGTCCTTCACGCCATCGGGCAGGCCGTAGAGCGGCAGGGCCTCGCCCGCGGCCTTGCGGCGCTCGATGTCGCGCGCCCGGCGCAGCGCCGCTTCGCGCGGAAGGAGATGCAGCCAGACGTGGTCGTCGCCGCGCGCCTGCACGCGGTCGTATACCACGTCCACCACGGCCGACGGGGTGAGCGTGCCGGCCGCATAGGCCGCACGCAGCGTCGCGAAGTTCAGGCCGATGCCGGTCATCGCGTGGTCTCAGAGCGCGAAGCGCAGTTGCCCGCCCGGCACCGCGGTGCCGCCGAGCGGCGTGAGACGCTCGTTGCGTACCGCGCCTTCGGCATGCGGATGCAGCAGGCCCAGGCAGTGGCGTTTGAGGGCGACGAACTGCGGATCGGTCACCAGCTCGGCACCGCGCGGGCGGGCAAAGCCGGGGCGCAGGTTCTCGATGATGCGGCCGGGGCGCGGGCCCATCACCAGCACCCGGTCGGCGAGGAACAGCGCCTCGTCGATGTCGTGGGTGACGAAGACCACAGTGGTGCGCACCCGTGCCCACACGTCCAGCAGCAGCTGCTGCATGCGCACTCGGGTGAGCGCGTCGAGCGCACCGAAGGGCTCGTCCATGAGCAGCACGCGCGGATGGTTGATGAGCACGCGCGCGATCTCCACGCGCTGCTGCATGCCGCCCGACAGCTCGCCCGGATAGCGCGACTCCTGCCCCTCCAGGCCGACGAGCCGCAGCAGTTCACGTGCCTGCCGTTCGCGCTGCGCGCGCGGCACGCCCTTCATCTTCAGGCCGAAGGCCACGTTGGCCAGCACGCGCTTCCACGGGAACAGCGTGTGGTGCTGGAAGACGAGGCCGCGCTCCGGGTCCGGGCCGTCGATAGGCCGGCCGTCCAGGGTGAGCCGGCCGCGGCCCGGCGCGAGGTGGCCGGCCAGGGCACCGAGCAGCGTGGACTTGCCGCAGCCCGAGGGGCCGAGCAGGCAGACGAACTCGCCGGCCGGTATCTCCAGTGCTTCCTGCTGGTGCAGCACCAGCGCGCCGCCCAGCGTGATTGCCACGTCCTCGATGCCGATGCGGCCGCCGTCGACGATGGCATTGCTCATCGCCCGGCCCCCTGCGGCCGGTACCACGGCGTGAGCCGGCGGCCGGCGGCGCGGATCAGCGCGCTGCTGCCCATGCCGAGCAGGCCGATGACCAGCATGCCGACGACGATGTCGGCATAGTTCTGGATCGTGTAGGCCTCCCAGGTGTGGTAGCCGATGCCGTACTGGCCGGCGATCATCTCGGCCGTGACCAGGCAGAACCAGCAGGTGCCCATGCCAATGGACAGCCCGGTGACGATGCCGGGCAGCGCGCCGGGCGCGATCACCTCGGTGAAGAGCCGCCAGCGCCGCGTGCCCAGGCTGCGCGCCGAGGCGACGAGTCGCGGGTCCACCGCCTCCACGCCGTGGATGGTGGACAGCAGGATCGGGAAAAGCGCCCCGACGAAGGTGATGAAGACCATGCTGCCTTCGGACGAAGGAAACATCAGGATCGCCAGCGGTATCCAGGCGACCGCAGGGATTGGCCGCAGCACCTCCAGCGGCGGCAGCAGGACGTCGCGCGCCCAGCGCAGCCGCCCGATCAGCAGGCCCAGCACGATGCCGGCCAAAGCCGCCAGGCCGAAGCCCAGGCCCACGCGCTGGAGGCTGCTGGCCAGGTGCGGCCAGAGCTTGGGCGACCGCGCGAAGGCCCAGGCCGACTCCAGCACCTCGCCGGGCGGCGGCACGTTGGCAAAGGTCACCAGGCCCAGGTTGGCATGGCGCGTGGACAGCAGATGCCATGCCAGCACGCAGGCCAGCACAGCTGCGGCACCCCGCAGGATGTGCGGCGAGGCTTCGCGCACGCGGCGGGCCCGGCCGGCGGCCGGCAATGGCAGCGAGGACATGGTGGAGCTCCGCTGCCGGGCTCAGGCCGCGGCCTGGACGGCGGTGCGCGCGCCGGCGAAGTCGAGCACGCGGCCCTTGTTCGCGTTGGCATAGCCGACGGCCGCGTCCTTCTGCAGGAAGGCGCTGAGCTGGCCCTTGGCGTCCTGCGCATACCAGGTGGTGGGCGCCAGCAGCTTGATGCGGTGGATCAGATCGTGCACGTACACCGCGCGCACCTTGGCGCCCGACTGCTCGATGCGGCGCAGGTCGACCAGCGCGCCTTCGATGGCGGCGTAGTGGCGCACCTTGGGCTCGCCCTGCACCCAGATGCCGGCCACGCGCCGGAAGTCGGCGATGGGCCTGCCCGTCACCGCGTCGTTCGCTTTGAGCGGCAGCCTGTCGTAGTTGGCCAGGCGCGCCTGGTAGTCGAGGCCGGACTGCTTGAAGGCGGCGCGCACGTAACGGTCGTCGATGAAGGTCTGCGCGTCGAGCGGCGCCTCGCGCCCCAGCAGCTTGAGGGTGTCGATCGACGTGGCCAGCGCCTTGCGGTACTCGGGCTTCCAGGTCAGGTCGCGGGTCTGCAGGCCCAGGGGGCCGTGGTAGAGGTAGTTGATCGCGGCCTCGATGCCGGTGACCTTCTCGATCAGCTCGCTGTACTTCTCAGGCTCGGCGGCGAACAGGCGGTCGGCCTCGATGGCCGCGCGCAGGAAGGCGACAATGATCTCCGGATGCTTCTCTGCATAGGCCGCGTTGGCCAGCGTGCCGTGGTAGGTCGGCGCCTCGGCCTGCGAGCCGTCGTAGATCTTGCGGGCGAAGCCGCGGTGCTCGAACAGCTCGGAGAACGGCACGAAGTCGGCATGGGCCTCGATCTTGTTGGCTTGCAGCGCCGGGCCGGCCACCTCGGGCGCCTGGGTGATGATGTTGACGTCCTTGCGCGGGTCCCAGCCCTGGGCCGCGACGGCGCGCAGCAGCATGCCGTGGGCGGTGGAGGCGAAGGGCACCGAGATCGTGCGCCCCTTGAGCTCCGACAGCGAGGTCACGCTCGACTGCAGCGGCACGACGATGCCGTTGCCGCTGCCGCCGGTGCTGCCCGACAGCACGGTGAAGAAGACGCTGCGCCTGCCGGCCTTGAGGAAGGCCGCGCCGTTGTTGGCGCCGGGAAAGTCGGCCATCGAGCCGATGTCGAGCTTGTCGGCCACCATCTCGTTGGTCAGCGGTGCGCCCGAGGTGAAATTCTTCCACTGGATGTCGTAGCTCGCGTCCTTGTAGCGGCCCTCGCGCGGCAGGTACTTCTCGAGCAGCTTGAGTTCGCGGATCAGCAGGCCGCCGGTGGCGCAGTTGATGGTCGTGTCCTGCGTGCCGATGGCGATGCGGATATTCTCGCCGCCCTGGGCGCGGACTGCCGGCAGGCCGGCGGCCAGGCCCAGCGCGGCGGTGGACAGCGCAAGGGCGCGCCTTCTCGTGGTTCTTGTCATGGTTCCTCCAGGGTCGTGGTTGAAAGAAAGGGATTCAGCGCAGCAGGTAGGGGATGTCGACCGTGATCGCCCCGGTGGGGCAGTCCTTCTCGCAGGGCAGGCAGTACCAGCACTCGTCGTACTTCATGTAGGCCTTGCCTTCGCGGGCGTCGATGGCGAGCACATCGAGCGGGCAGACGTCGACGCAGATCGTGCAGCCCTTGTGGGCGATGCACTTGTCCGGGTCCACGCGCACCGGCACGCTGGTGGGCTGGAGGGCCAGGGGCATGGGGCAGTCCTCGTTCTTCTTCGGTGTCAGGCCGGCGCAGCGGTGCGCAGGTGGTGGTAGGCGTCCATCTCACGCTCGGCGACCGGCACCAGGTAGGGTGCGACCGGGCGCTTGAAACAGGCCATCGCGCCGTCGGCACGCTTGTGCAGCTGGACATGGCAGAACCAGTCGGCGGCGTTGCGCGCGGGATGGTCCACGCGGTAGTGGTAGAGGCCCCAGCGGCTCTCGGTGCGGAACAGCGAGGCGCGTGCGGCCATCTCGGCGCAGTCGCGGATCGCATGCACCTCCAGTGCGCGCAGCAGCTCGTGCGGGCCGGGCGCGGCGATGCGGTCGAGGTCCTCGCGGATCTGCGCGAAGCGGTCGAGGCCGATCTCCATCTTGCGCGTCACCTTGGGCGGCTGGAGATAGTCGTTGACCAGGCGGCGCAGCTTGTATTCGACCTGGTTCGGCGGCAGGCCTTCGCTGCGGCCGAGCGGCGCCGAGACGCGGGCATGCTCGCGCGCGACCTGCTCCGCATCCGCCGCGGGCAGCGCGGCCTCGGCGCAGCGCCGCGCGGCGCTCTCGCCGGCCAGGCGGCCGTAGACGAAGGCGCCAAGCATGTAGTTGTGCGGCACGCAGGCCAAGTCACCTGCGGCATAGAGGCCGGGCACGGTGGTTTGCGCGTGCTCGTCGACCCAGACGCCCGAGGCCGAATGGCCGCTGCACAGGCCGATCTCGGAGAGATGCATCTCCACCATCTGCTCGCGGTAGTCGGTGCCGCGCCTGGCGTGGAAGCGGCCGCGGCTCGGGCGCTCGTTGGTGTGCAGGATCTGCTCGATGGTGGCGATGGTCTCCTCGGCCAGGTGGTCGAGCTTGAGGAACACCGGGCCGTTGCCTCCCTGCAGTTCGTTGTAGAACTCCAGCATCATCTGCCCGCTCCAGTAGTCGCACTCGATGAAGCGCTGGCCCTGGTTGTTGGTGGTGTGGCCGCCGAACGGGCCGGTCACGTAGGCACAGGCCGGGCCGTTGTAGTCCTTGATCAGCGGGTTGATCTGGAAGCATTCGATGCCCGACAGTTCCGCACCCGCGTGGTAGGCCATGCTGTAGCCGTCGCCCGCGTTGGTCGGATTTTCATACGTGCCGAACAGGTAGCCCGATGCCGGCAGCCCCAGCCGCCCGGCCGCGCCGGTGGCCAGCACCACGGCCTTGGCGCGCACCACGTGGAACTCCGCTGTGCGGCAGTCGAAGGCCATCGCGCCCGCGATGCTGCCGTCGGCCGCGGTGAGCAGCCGCGTGGCCACCAGGCGCTGCGACATTTCCACGCGCAGGCGCTTCAGGCGCCGGTACAGCACGGCTTTGACGTTGTGGCCCTCGGGCATGGGCAGCACATAGGTGCCCATGTGGTGCACCTTGCGCATGGCGTAGTCGCCGGTCTCGTCCTTCTCGAACTTGACGCCCCAGCGGTCCAGTTCCTCGATCATCGAAAAGCTGTTGCGCGCATAGGCCAGGACGGTCGCCTGGTTCACGATGCCGTCGTTGGCGATCGTGATCTCCTTGACATACTGCTCTGGCGTAGCAAAGCCGGGCACCACGGCGTTGTTCAGCCCGTCCATGCCCATCGAGATGGCGCCGCTGCGCTTGACGTTGGCCTTCTCCAGCAGCAATACGTCGAGACGCGGATCGGCCTCCTTGGCCTTGGCCGCGGCCATCGGGCCGGCGGTGCCGCCGCCGATGACGAGCACGTCGACAGTGCGTTCGATGATGTCCATGCCGAGCTCCGTCAGGCTTCCCGGCCCGGCGTGCGGGCGATGCGCAGGCGGTACTGGAAGGCGTCGCCGCGGAAGTACAGATCCTCGAAGTCCAGCGGCGCGCCGGCGGCGGTGTGGGTCAGGCGCTCGATGCGCAGCAGCGCCGTGCCTTCCTCGATGTCGAGCGCATGCGACAGGGCGTCGTCGGCCAGGGTCGCGTCGATCTGCAGATCGGCATGGCCGAGCGGGATGCCGTAGTCGTTCTCCAGGATCAGGAAGATGTCGCGCCCGGCCAGGTCCTCCTGGCGCAGCCTCTCGCCGATGGCATGCGGCAGGTAGGTGACTTCATACGAGACCGGCGCGCGGTTGATGCAGCGCACGCGCTTGATCTGCGCCACCGGCTCGCCCACCGCCACGCCCAGCTTGCGGGCGACGCGCGCCGAGGCCGGCACCGTCTTGTGGCTCATGACACGGTTGCGCACCTCGTAGCCCATGCGGTTGAGCGCTTCGGCGAAGCCTTCGAGCTGCGACAGCTGCTGGAAGGCCTTGGGCTTGGAGACGAAGGTGCCCTTGCCGGGGATCTTGAAGATAAGGTTCTCGCGCTGCAGGTCGGACAGCGCCTGACGCACGGTGATGCGGCTGGCCGAGAACAGCGCGCCGAGTTCGCTCTCGGAGGGCAGCTGCGCATGCGGCACATAGGTGCCGTCGAGGATGCGTTCGCGCAGGCGCTCGCGCACCTGGGCGTGCAGCGGCAGGGCCGAAGGCTCGGCGGTCTTCTGGGTCGGGGAGAGGGGCATTGCGGGTCTTCCTGTCATGACAGGTCATGTCACGGCGGGAGACGAAACGGCGAACATCTCCATGGAAAATACAGAAATCGTGCTTTCTTATGCGAAAAACACGGGCACATCGGCCCAGCGGTTCAGGCCAGGCCGGACTTGTCCAGACCGTAGAGCTTGTCCCTGGAGCCCGGCACGGCCTGGAAAGCGACGCCGAGGCGGTTCCAGCCGTTGATGGCGACGACCAGGAAGGACAGGTCGGCCAAGTCCTCTTCGGACAGTTGTTCGCGCACGCGGGTGAAGATGTCGTCCGCCACACCGTTCGGACCGAGGCGGGTCAGGGTCTCGGTCCATTCGAGCACGGCGCGTTCGCGCGGCGTGAACAGCGGCGATTCGCGCCAGACGACCACATGGTGCAGGCGCAGTTCGCGCTCGCCGTGGATGCGCGCTTCCTTCACATGCATGTCCACGCAGAAGGCGCAGCCGTTGAGCTGCGAGGCGCGCAGCGTGACCAGGTGGCCGACCTCGGCCAGGAAGGGCTTGCCGTACAGCAGCTGGCTGAATTCGAGGTACTTGCGGGCGGCGTCGGGGGAGGACGCGACGTAGTCGAGACGTTGGCGCATGGCCGGCTTCCTTGGAGGGTTGGAATGCCGCCATTCTTGCGAACGCCTGGCCGGGCGACCCAGGGCCAAGATCGGTGTTTCCGACTGGTCCATATCGGACCAGCGCACATACTCCCTCACTCAACTCCCGGCAGCGCCCAGACGGCGGGCGCTATGGATCAGTTACCCTGGGAGTACCAGATCAGCGAATCCCGCTGCGCCCGTGGCTGCTGACACCGGCGTCGATCGTGCCGAACACCTCGACACCGCTGCCGCTGCCGTAGCCATCGCTGGAACTGCGCGCGCCGCCTTCGGAGGCACAACCGGCCGCCAGCAGCGCGGCGCCACCCGCCAGCACGACGGCGGCAAGACGGCGGAACAGCGGGGAAAGAAGCCAAGCCATGCGCTGACTGTAGGCGCGGCCGGCCCGGCGGTCTGTCACGAATTGCGCGCGGGCGGCCGGGCGATGAAGGCCTGCCTGCCGTGCCGGTCGAACCCGGCGGTCTCGTAGAAGCGCAGCGCGGCCTCGTCCTGCCGGCCGGTCATCAGCATCGCCTTGTAGCACCCGCTCCCAGGCCAGGGCCAGCGCATGGGCCAGCAGCGCATGCCCGTGGCCCTGCCCGCGGTGGCCGGCATGCGTGACCACGTTCTCCACCAGCGCATAGGGCCGGCAGCCACGCGTGAGGTTGGGCACCACGACCAGCTTGCAGCTCGCCACGAGCGCATCGCCGTCGAAGCCGCCCAGGCACTGCTGCCGCGCATCGGCCAGCAGCTCGCGCCACACGCCCTCGACCACGCTGCGCGCCGGCAGCGGGTCGTCCTGCGCATGCAGGTGGGTGTAGAGCGCGAGCAGGGCGTCAAGGTCGCCCTGCCGCAGGCGGCGGATGGCCAGCAGCGCCATGCGTAGGTCAGCCCAGGTGCTTGCCCACGATCCCCGCCAGCTCGAACATCGTCGCCTGCGGCTTGCCAAACACCGGCGCCAGCTTGCCGTCGGCGTTGATGGTCCGCTTGTCCTTCGCGTCCTGCAGGCCCTGGGCCTTGATGTAGCCCCAGAGCTTCTTGACGACCTCGGTGCGGGCGAACGGGCCGTCGCCGATCACCGCCGCCAGCGCCGGGCTCGGCTTCAGGTTGCCGGTGGCCGGCTTGCGCGGGGCGGCGGCCTTCTTGGCTGCGGGCGCCTTCTTCGCCGCCGCGGCCTTCTTCGCGGGCGCAGCAGCGGCGGCCGCCGTCTTGCGCGGCGGGAACTTGCTCTTGCCCTCGCGCGGCTCGAATTCGAAGTTGACCTTGCCGGCCGCCGCGTCCCAGACCAGGTAGGCCTTGAACGCGCGGCGCGTCTTGTTGGAGATGAACTTGTCGAGCAGGTCGGTCTTGCCGGTGGCCAGCAGCTTGGCGACCTGCTCGCGGCTGATCGGCTGCTGCAGAATGACCTTGCCGATCTTGAAGCTGCTCGTGGGCGTGGGATGCTGCACCGTGGGCACGGCGCGCTCGCTCACGTAGTAGCTGCCGTGCTCATAGACCTGGCCGTCGTCGGCCGGCGATGGGCCGAGCGGCTCCTGCCCGCTGAAGTCGACCAGTTCGCCCGGGTCGGCCGCGTCCTTCTCGTCGCCGAAGTCGAACTCCAGCTTGTAGCGGCCGGGCGCCTCGTCGTCCTGCACGAGTGCGATCTCGGCGGTGAACGGCCAGCCGGCCTTGCTGCGGAAGCCCTCCAGCGGGCCGATGCGGCGGTCGCGCAGGAAGGCTTCGGCCTCGGCCACTTCGAAGGTGCGGCCGGCGGGCGACTTGCCGAACGAGAAGCCGCAGCCGCTGGCGCCGTCCTTGCCGGTGCAGGCGTACCTGCGGTAGTTCTCGCGCACGATGCCGCCGCAGTTGGGGCACGGCGTGGCCAGCGTGGCGTAGTCGCCGGGCACGGTGTCGCGGTCGTACTCCTTGGCCTTCTTGACGATGTGCTCGGTCATCTGCGCGATCTGCGCCATGAACGCCTGGCGGCTCAGCGCGCCATTTTCCATCTGGGCGAGCTTGTATTCCCATTCGCCGGTCAGCTGCGGCCGGGAGAGTTCTTCGACGCCCAGGCCGCGCAGCAGCGTCATGAGCTGGAAGGCCTTGGCCGTGGGAATCAGCTCGCGGCCTTCGCGCAGCATGTACTTCTCGGTCAGCAGCCCTTCGATGATGGCCGCGCGCGTGGCCGGCGTGCCCAGGCCCTTCTCCTGCATGGCCTCGCGCAGCTCGTCGTCGTCGATGGCCTTGCCCGCGCCCTCCATGGCGCCCAGCAGCGTGGCTTCGGAGAAGCGCGCTGGCGGGCGGGTCTTGAGCCCCTTGGCCTCGGCATGCTCGGTGCGCACGACCTCCTCGGGGCGCACGGGCACGAGGCGCTTGTCCTTTCCATCCCCCTTGCCTTCGGCCGCGGCCTCCTCGTCGGCCGCCTCGCGGCCGTAGATGGCGAGCCAGCCAGGCTTGACCAGCACCTTGCCATCGCTGCGGAAACTGTGGGAGGTACCCCCGTGTGCCACCGTGCTGATGCGCGTGGTGACCTGATACTCCGCCGCGGGGAAGAAGACGGAGAGAAAGCGCCGCACCACGAAGTCGTAGAGCCGCTGCTCGGCCTCCGACAGTCCCGCGGGGGGCTGAAGCGTCGGGATGATGGCGAAGTGGTCGCTGACCTTGGCGTTGTCGAAGATGCGCTTGTTGGGCTTGACGTAGTTGCCGTCGAGCGCCTGCTGCGCGAACGGCGCGAGGTGGCGCAGGCCGCTGCCGGCCAGCGCGCCGAGCGTCTGCTTCGTCACCGGCAGGTAGTCCTCGGGCAGGTGGCGCGAGTCGGTCCGCGGATAGGTCAGCGCCTTGTGGCGCTCGTAGAGGCTCTGCGCCAGCGCGAGCGTGGTCTTGGCCGAGAAGCCGAAGCGGCTGTTGGCCTCGCGCTGCAGCGAGGTCAGGTCGAACAGCGCGGGCGAGAGCTGGGTCGAGGGCTTGCTTTCCTCGCTCACGCTGGCGGCGCGGCCGCGCACCGCTTCGGCGATGGCGATGGCTTCGCGCAGATTCCAGAGGCGGTCGGGCCGCAGTTCCGGGTCCGGCTGGCCGTCGGGGCCGGGCGGGGGCCTGCGGAACTTCGGGTCGAACCACTTGCCCGCGTATTCGCCGGCCTCGGCCAGGAAGGTGGCATGCACCTCCCAGTAGTCGCGGCTCACGAACTTGCGGATCTTCTCCTCGCGCTCCACCACGATCGAGAGCGTGGGCGTCTGCACCCGCCCCACGGTGGTGAGGAAGAAGCCGCCGTCGCGCGAGTTGAAGGCGGTCATCGCGCGCGTGCCGTTGATGCCGACGAGCCAGTCGGCCTCGGAGCGACTGCGCGCGGCGTCGGCCAGGCCCTGCATCTGCTGGTCGCTGCGCAGGCGCTCGAAACCTTCGCGGATGGCCTGCGGCGTCATCGACTGCAGCCACAGCCGCTGCACCGGCTTGCCCAGGGGCTTGCCGCCGCCGGCGTACTGCTCGATCAGCCGGAAGATGAGTTCGCCCTCGCGGCCCGCGTCGCAGGCGTTGATCAGGGCCGTGACGTCCTTGCGCCTGGCCAGGCGCACCACGGCGTTCAGGCGCGTCCTGGTCTTGTCCACCGGCTTCAGGTCGAAGTGCGGCGGGATCACCGGCAGGTGGGCGAAGCTCCACTTGCCGCGCTTGACGTCGAACTCCTCCGGCGCCTGAATCTCCACCAGGTGGCCGACGGCGCTCGTCACCACGTAGCGCTCGCTCTCGAAATACTCGTCGTGCTTGTCGAAGCGGCCGGCCACGGGCGTCAGCGCGCGCATGATGTCCTGCGCGACCGAAGGCTTCTCCGCAATCACCAAAGTCTTGCTGCTCATGGATGGGGGACTCGTTTCTCTGCGTTGTTCATACAATGCCGCGGTTCGCACGCGCATGCGCGCGCCCTCGCGTGTGTGCACATTCCAAGTTATCAGGTTTTCGCTTCGCCGCTCCGACCCATGCCCACCCGATCCCGCCCGCCGGCCGCGCTGCCCGGCCGCCGCATCCAGACTCGCCGCTCGGGCGTCCACGGCAAGGGCGTGTTCGCGGTGCAGGACATCGCCGAGGGCGAGACCATCATCGAATACGTCGGCGAGATCATCAGCTGGCAGGAGGCGCAGCGCCGCCATCCGCACGACCCCGACGACCCGAACCACACCTTCTACTTCCACGTGGACGAAGACCGGGTCATCGACGCCAACCACGGCGGCAACTCCTCGCGCTGGATCAACCATTCCTGCGACCCCAACTGCTGGACCGACGAGCAGGACGGCCGCATCTTCATCCGCGCGCGCCGCAACATCCGCGCGGGCGAGGAACTCAACTACGACTACGGCCTGATCATCGAGGAGCGCTACACGAAGAAGCTCAAGGCCGCGTACCCCTGCTGGTGCGGCAGCAGGAACTGCCGCGGCACCCTCCTCGCCCCCAAGCGCGGCTGGAGGCCGCCCCAATGACCGCGGCGCCGGTCCGCTGGCCCGCCGAGGCGATCTGGGAGGCGGTGTCGCCCCGGCTGCCGGGCTTCTCGGTCGAGATCCTGCCCGAGATCGATTCCACCAGCACCGAGCTGATGCGCCGCGCACGTGCCGGCCAGGCCGACCCGGTGCTGCTCGTGGCCGAGCAGCAGACCGCCGGCCGCGGCCGCCTCGGCCGCACCTGGCATGGCGCGGCGGGCGCGTCGCTCACGTTCTCGCTGGGCCTGCCGCTGGCACCCGCGGCCGGCTGGGCCGGGCTGTCGCTGGCCGTGGGCGTGGCCGTGGCTGAAGGACTGCAGCCGCGGCCTGCGGCCGGCGCGCCGCGCATCGGCCTCAAGTGGCCCAACGACCTCTGGGTCTGCGGCCCCGCGGGCGACCGCAAGCTCGGCGGCATCCTGGTCGAGACCGCCAGCCTCGCTGGCGGCGCCGATCCGGCGGCACAGCGCTATGCTGTGGTCGGCGTGGGCGTCAACGCGCAGCCCTCCTCGACCGTAGGCGAGGAACTGCGCACGCCCGCCGCCAGCCTGCAGGAGATCGACGCCGGCCTCGACGCATCCGCGGCGCTGCTGCGCGTGGCCGCGCCGCTGGTGCAGGCGGTGCTGGCCTTCGGCCAATTCGGCTTTGGCCCGTTTTGCGAACGCTTCGCCGCGCGCGACGTGCTGCGCGACCGCACCGTGACGCTCAGCGATGGACGGGGGGGTACCTGCCACGGCGTGGGCAATGACGGCGCGCTGCTGGTACATACCCCCGAGGGCATGGTTGAGGTGACCAGCGCCGAAGTCAGCGTGCGGCCCGCCGCCGCGGCACGCTGACGCGGCGCCGATCCGATGCTGCGCGCCGTCGCCATCCTGCTGCTGCTGGCCAACCTGGCCTACTGGGCCTGGGGCGAGGGCCTGTTCGGCGCCACGCTGGGCCCGGCGGTGCAGGCCGAGCCGCAGCGGCTCGAACACCAGGTGCGGCCCGCGGCGCTGCGCGTGCTGCGGCCGAACGAGCTGCCGGCCGCCGCCCCGGCGCCGGGCACCGAATGCCTGCAGGCCGGCGTCTTCACCGACGCGCGCCAGGCCGAGGCGCTGCGCTCCGCCGCCGCGGCCGCGCTGCCGCCCGGGCGCTGGAGCCTGGACGCCAGCACCGTGCCGGCCCGATGGATCGTCTACATGGGCCGCTATGCCGACGCGGGCGACGTAGCCCGCAAGCGCGCCGAGCTGCGCGCGCGCCACGTGGCCTTCGAGCCGCTGGCCAATCCAGCGCTGGAGCCCGGCCTGTCGCTCGGCGGCTTCGGCTCCCAGGCCGAGGCCCAGCAGGCATTGAACAGCTTGGCCCAGCGCGGCGTGCGCACCGCCCGCGTGGTGCAGGAGCGGCCCGAGACGGCCGGCTACACGCTGCGCCTGCCGGCGGTGGACGAGGCGCTGCGCACGCAGCTCGACGCGCTGCGGCCGGCGCTGGCCGGCCGCATGCTGTCGGTCTGCGGCTGAACCGGAGCCCGGGGGTAGCCGCGCACCAGCCCTCCAACCTGCACATTGCCCCACGGGATCGACCGTGATGTCGGCGACGGTGAAGGAAGCGTTGCGGTCAAGGGCGGCCGACGCTTCAAATCCGCATCTCCGAAAGCCATCCATCACTGTGCGCTGGAAATGTCGCAATCACGCAACACTTTTGTGACGGCTATCGCAGCCGTTTTCATCGCGCCCCCGAGGGCGCGCTACCCCGTGTTCCGACGGACGCCACCGTTGCGATGCAGCCAATCGCAAACGCGCCGTTGGTACAGCCAGGGTTTTTTGCACTATCCAAGGATGCCAAATCTCGCACGTAAACCGGCCCGATGACATCCGCTGCACATTCAGGATACTTTTCTCAAGCAGTTACAATTTTCGGCGCCGTGGCACGCGGCGCCGAGTAAAAGTCACTGGTTATGTGTCCATATTCGGCCCTTCGCTTTTTTGCCTCTGCCAGCCCAGTGCTACCGCGGCAGCCATCCGCCATAGCGGGCGACAGCAGGACGCCACGCGGCCTGCCGCGCTCCGGACCCCGCTGACCTCACCAGTGACCATGCACCTCTGCGAATTAGCTTTGGATGGCAGTCCTGGCGCCCACGTGCCATACGTACCTGTGCCGCCGTGTCCGGCCCTTTTCTCCCGCCCTTGATCTCAGCCGGCACCGTTAGCCGCGCGTCCGGCCCGAGATTCATTTGTCTTTTCCTTTCGTCCGCCATTTCATTGCAATGACCTCGAGCCTGTTTCGAACATCACGCCACCGCCTTCCGGCAAGCGCCATCGCCACAGCGCTCCTCGTATCCAACGCGATGGCACCTGTCTACGCACAGACCGCCATCCAAGGCTTCGGATCGACCGGCTCGGGCTTCTCGACGAGCACTTCCGGCGGAGGCACGGCGGCATCGCCGGCCGCCACGACCAGCGGCAGTGGCCGCAGCAATACCGGCGACACATCAGGCGCGGCGGATGCAACCGGCCAAACCGGCCAAACCGGCCAAACCGGCCAAACCGGCCAAACCGGCAACACCAACGGCGCACCCTCAGCGCAGGGCAACCGGCTGGACAATTCGGCGCGGTCGCTCGACCGCAGCGGCAATGCACGCTCGCTTGATGGCGCAAGAAGGGGCGAAGACTCCGACGCCCAAAGCAGGGTAGCGAAGAATCCGGGCTCCAAACAACCGGGCGGCCGAGAAGAACGCCCGCAGCGCCCGCCGAGCCAGTTCCAGCAGTTCGTGCAACAGGCCACCGGCAAGCTGCTGCCCCTGTACGGCAGCGAACTCTTCAACGCGCCTGAGGTCACCTTCGTGCCCGACGCGTCCTCACCTGCGCCGGCCGACTACGTCCTTGGCCCCGGCGACGAAGTGCGGCTGCAGGTCTGGGGCGGCGTGGACTACGACGGCTCGCTCACCATCGACCGCAACGGCCAGGTCACGATCCCGCGCGCAGGCACCGTCAATCTCGCTGGCGTGCGCGTGCGCGACGTGGAATCGGCGCTGCGCAGCCAGCTCGGCCGCACCTTCGCCAACTTCGAGCTCAATGCCAACCTTGGCCGGCTGCGCACCATCCAGGTCTACGTGGTTGGCCAGGCCCAGCGGCCCGGCACCTATACGCTTTCGAGCCTGAGCACCCTGGTCAACGCCCTGTTCGCCAGTGGCGGCCCGAACGCCAACGGCAGCATGCGCCGCATCGAGCTCAAGCGCGGCGGCAGGCACGTCACCACCCTCGACCTCTACAACTTCATCGGCAGCGGCGACAAGAGCGGCGACACCGCGCTGCAACCCGGCGACGTGATCGTCATCCCGCCGGTCGGCCCACAGGTCGCCATCACCGGTGCACTCGACCAAGCCGCGATCTACGAACTCAAGGACAAGGCGACCACGCTCAACGACGTGCTGGCGCTGAGCGGCGGCGTACCCACGCTGGCCACCCCGCGCAAGGCGCTGCTCGAACGCGTCGACCCCAGCCAGACGCCTGCGCGCCAGGTGCAGGACATCGCCCTCGACGGCCAGGGCCTGCGCCAGCCGCTGCGCGATGGCGACATCGTGACCCTGCTGCCCATCAGCCCCGCCTTCGCCAACGCCGTCACGCTGCAGGGCAACGTGGCCGCACCGCTGCGCTACCGCTGGTTCCCGGGCATGAAGCTGCGCGACCTGATCCCCGAGCGCGAAGCGCTCATCACCTCGGACTACTTCCAGCGCAAGAACCTGCTGGTGCAGAGCGTCGAAACCAACGATGCGGGCTCGACCAGGGGCGCTGGCGGCGCGTTGACAAACCGCGTGCGCACCATGGTCGACCAGATCAACTGGGACTATGCCGTGATCGAGCGGCTCGACCGCGACCAGCTGCGCACCCAGATCGTTCCCTTCAACCTCGGCCGGCTGCTGCAGGGCGACGAAACGCAGAACCTGCCCCTGCAGCAGGGCGACGTAGTCACCGTGCTGAGCCAGAAGGATCTGCAACTGCCCGCGCTTCGCCAGACCCGGCTGGTCCGCCTCGAAGGGGAAGTCGCGGCCGCCGGCCTTTACGAAATACAGCCCGGCGAGACGCTGCGCCAGCTCATCGAGCGCGTGGGCGGCCTCACACCGCAGGCCTATGTGTTCGGCACCGCGCTCGACCGCGAAGCGGTGCGCAAGAAGCAGCAGGAAAACCTGGAACAGCTGATCCGCCGCCTGGAGTCGCAACAGCAGAGCCAGATCCTCTACCAAGTCGCCAACCACCCGACGACCGATTCCGCCAGCCAAGCCATCATCCTGCAGCAGCAGCAGGCGCTGGGCCGCAGCCAGATCGAGGCGCTGCGCAAGATGCGCAGCGACGGCCGCATCGCCCTGGAACTCGACCCGCGCCAGCAGACCGTTGCCGCCCTGCCCGACCTGCCGCTCGAAGACGGCGACCACATCGTCGTCCCCTCCACGCCGGGCTTCGTCTCTGCCGTGGGCGCCGTCAACAATGAAAACGTCTTCATCTACCGCCCAAGCCGCACCGTGGCTGAAGTGGCACAGTCGGCCGGCCTGCGTGAGGAAGCGGACCGCGATCAGATGTTCGTGCTGCGGGCCGATGGCAGCATCATCACGCGCCGCGACAGCCGTGGCGGATTCTTCGGTGGCGGCTTCGACAGCCTGGCGTTGATGCCGGGCGACACGCTGGTCGTGCCCGAGAAGCTCGACCGCGAGACCACGCGCAACTTCGTCGCCCGGCAACTCAAGGACTGGACGCAGATTCTTTCGCAGTTCGGCCTGGGCGTCGCGGCCATCAAGGTCATCAAGGATCTGTGACGATGGTCTCTTATATCGACAACCCGTCGGCTCACACGCCTACAGAAGCAGCGGACGAAGACGAGATCAGCATCCTCGACGTGCTGCTGGTCATTGCCGAGAACCTGCGGTTGCTCATCGTCGGGCCGATCCTGGCAGGCCTGGTGGCACTGGGCATCGCGTTCCTGATCCCGCCCACCTACACCGCCGAGGCTACCTTCCTGCCTCCGCAGCAGCAGCAGAGCATGGCTGCGAGCATGCTGCAGTCGCTCGGCACCATTGGCGGCTTGGCGGGCGCGGCGTCAGGGCTGAAGAACCCGACTGACCAGTACGTCGCCCTGCTCAAGTCAACCACCGTCGAAGACGCGCTCGTCGAGCGGTTCGGCCTGCTGGAGCGCTACGGCGAGAAGTACCGGCAAGACGCCCGCAAGGTTCTGGAAAGGAGCAGCCGCATCAGCGGCGGCAAGGACGGGCTGATCACGATCACGTTCGACGACAAGGATCCGGAATTCGCCGCCAGGGTCGCCAACGCCTATATCGAGGAGTTGGGACATCTGCTCAACCGCCTCGCGGTGACCGAGGCGCAGCAGCGCCGCGTGTTCTTCGAGAAGCAGTTGAACGAGACCAAGGGCCGGCTCACCGCAGCCCAGCAGGCCCTGGCTGCCAGCGGCGTTAGCGTCAACGCGCTCAACACCAACCCGACGACCGCGCTCGAAGGCCCGGCCCGGCTGCGCGCCCAGGTCACAGCACAGGAAGTAAAGCTGGCCTCCATGCGAAGCTACCTGACCGGTTCCGCGCCGGAAGTCCGGCAGGCCCAGGCGGAACTCGCTGCACTGCGCAGTGAACTTGCCAAGGCCGAGCGCGAACAGCCTGCGGCCGGCGGCCGGCGGCAACGACTACATCGCCAAATTCCGTGAATTCAAGTATCAGGAAACGCTCTTCGACCTGTTCGCCCGGCAGTTCGAGGTGGCCAAGGTGGACGAAAGCAAGGAAGGCGCGGTCATCCAGACCGTAGACGCAGCAACGCCGCCAGAGCGCAAGTCCAAACCGAGGAAAGCGGTCATCGCCATCATTGCCACGGTCGCGGCAGGTTTCCTGCTCTTGGTCTTCGTCTTCATCCGCCATGCGCTGCGCAACGTCAGCAGTGACGAAGACCCAGTAGTCGCCGGCAAACTCGCGCGGCTCCGACAAGCATTGCGAGGAGTGGTAGCCCGTGCCTGAAAAGTCTCAGCATACATCCGGTCCGGCCAAGGAAGCAACGACCTTCCCCTCTGCGGATCTGGCGCTGCCGACGGCTGCGGCCTCTCGGGCGCAGTGGGCGTTGGCAGTCAAGCGCACTGTGGACATCGTCGGCGCGCTGTCGTTCTTCCTCCGCCTCGGCTGGCTCTACATCGCCGTCTGGTGGATGGTGCTGCTCACCACCGGCCGCCCCGCCATCTACCGGCACACGCGCATCGGGAAGAACGGCAAGGAATTCGCCTGCCTGAAATTCCGCTCGATGGTCGTGGACGGCGACAGAGTGCTTGCCGAACTGCTGGCATCGGACCTCGCGCTGCGCAAGGAGTGGGAGGAAACACACAAACTCCGCAACGACCCCCGCATCACGCGCTTCGGCCATTTCATCCGCAAGACCAGCCTGGACGAACTGCCACAATTTTGGAATGTGCTGCGCGGCGACATGCGCCTCGTCGGCCCACGCGCCCCGTCGTGCGCCGCGAACTGGACGAGCGCTACGGCCTGCATGCGCCGCTCTACACCAGCATGCGGCCCGGAATCACGGGGCTTTGGCAGGTCAGCGGCCGATCGAATCTGAGCTATGCGGAGCGTGTGGCGCTGGACGCCCACTACGTGCATCACTGGACGATCACCAACGATTTGCGGTTGCTGTGGCGCACAGTAGCAGTGGTACTCCACAGGGATGGCTCCTACTGATGCCGCCCGTTCGTTCACAGAGCTTCGCCTGGCCGATCCTGTCATGACGCTGGTGCATCTTGCCAACGGCCGGGCGTTCGAGGCCGCAAACGATGTGTCGATTCTCGATGCAGCGCGCAGCGCGCAGCGCGGGCGTCGTGCTCCAGCATAGTTGCCGAACCGGCAGATGCGGTGCCTGCAAGTGCCGCGTCATCCAGGGACAGACGCAGCGACTCGGCAGTGACGAGAGTCTGAGTGTCGCCGAGAAGGTGCAGGGCTGGATTCTCACCTGCACCTTTGCGGCCGCCGACAGCGAACTGCAACTCGATACTGAAGACGTCAGCATCCTGGCCAACTATCCCGCGCGCACTACGCCCTGCCGCATCGACGGACTCGAACTGCTTGCGCCGGACGTGATGCGTGTGACACTGCGGTTTCCGCCGAACGGCGCGCCCCTCTATCTGGCAGGGCAGTACGCCGATGTCATCGGTCCGGGCGGGATACGCCGGAGCTATTCCATCGCCAATGCACCCGATGCTTCGGGTAAGGTCGAGCTTCACGTCCGGCGCGTTCCGGGCGGGGCACTCAGCCGGTACTGGTTCGAGCAAGCCAGGGCTGGTGACCTCCTGCGGCTCGACGGTCCCAAAGGCAGCTTCTATCTGCGCGACGTGGCAGGGCTCGACCTGGTCTTCATGGCCACGGGCACGGGCTACGCGCCTGTGCAGGCCATGCTCGCCGCCCTCACGGCGCGCGAACTCTCCGAACAACCGCGTTCCATCACGCTCTACTGGGGCGGACGAACGCCGGCCGATCTCTATCGCCGACCCTCCGCTCCGGCAGGTGCCGCGTTCCGCTTCGTCCCCGTACTTTCCCGGGCCGACAATAGCTGGAGCGGCGCCAGGGGCTATGTGCAGCACGCCCTGCTGGCAGACCGGCAAACATTCGATAGCTCAGCCGTCTACGCCTGTGGCTCGATGACTATGATCGCCGACGCTTCCACTGTGCTGGAAGGTGCAGGCCTGCCAAATCGGCGCTTCTTCTCCGACGCATTCGTCAGCTCATCCGCGCATTGATATCGAAATCTAGGCAAACAATGAAAGCAGTCATCCTAGCCGGTGGCTTGGGCACACGCCTGAGCGAAGTGAGGTTGCCCCTGAAAACCGGAGTGCATAGCCCGGTCATCAAGCGGCAGATTTGCGCTGCGTCGCCAACCAGCGTTGTTCGAACTGCATGGGGCTGAGGTAGCCCAACGCCGAATGTAGCCGCGAATGGTTGTAGAAGGCGATCCAGTCCATGACCGCCTGGCGTGCCTGCTCGCGTGTGGCAAACCGTTGACCATGGACGCAGGCCGTCTTCA
>WNDY01000037.1 GCA_009914555.1 Xylophilus sp. | reverse complement strand
GGCAACTGCTACGACAACGCAGCAATGGAGAGTTGGAACCACAGTCTGAAGGTCGAGGCCATCCATGGTGAACACCTCGCCACACGGGAGCAGGCCAAGGCTCATGTGTTTGACTACATTGAGGTTGACTACAATCGGATCCGGCTGCACTCGACCCTGGGCTACCTCAGCCCAGAGCAGTACGAGCTGGCCAACGTCGCTTAGATAGGTGTCCGTAAATCAGGGGCAAGATCACGGATAACAACGAAGAAGAGAGGAAAAAGCCTGTGGCTGTATTCGAAGTGAACGACATCGTCCAGGCCCTGCGCGACGTGCGCGGCGAATGGCGGGACTCGCAGAAACGCTCGCGCGAGCCGCGGGGGCGCGAGTTCCCATCGCGCGATGCGCTGGCGCAGATCGTGGAACAGCTCAAGGGGGCGCTGTTCCCGATGCGGCTCGGCCCACCGGACCTGCACCACGAGAGCGAGGACTTCTACGTCGGCCACACGCTCGACGCCGCACTGCAGGGCCTGCTGGCCCAGGCGCGGCTGGAACTGGCCTACGTGACCCGCCACGACCCGCGGCCCGAATCCGAGATCGAGCACCAAGCCGAGGGCGCGGTGCGCGAGTTCGCCGCGGCGCTGCCTGGCATCCGCCGCCTGCTCGACAGCGACGTGCTGGCCGCCTTCCAGGGCGACCCGGCGGCGCGCAGCGTCGACGAGGTGCTGCTGTGCTATCCCGGCGTCCTCGCGATGATCCACCACCGCCTGGCCCACAAGCTCTACCGCCTGGGCCTGCCGCTGCTGGCGCGCATCGTCTCCGAGATCGCGCACGGCCAGACCGGCATCGACATCCACCCCGGCGCCACCATCGGCGCCGGGTTCTTTATCGACCACGGCACCGGCGTCGTGATCGGCGAGACGGCCGAGATCGGCGAGCGCGTGCGGGTGTACCAGGCCGTCACGCTGGGCGCCAAGCGCTTCCCGACCGACGAGCACGGCAACCTGCAAAAGGGCCTGCCGCGCCATCCCAAGGTCGAGGACGACGTGGTCATCTACGCCGGCGCCACCATCCTGGGCCGCGTCACGCTGGGCAGGGGCGCCACCATCGGCGGCAACGTCTGGATCACCACCGACGTGCCCGCGGGCGCCAGCGTCACCCAGGCCAGCCTGCAGAACGCACGGGTGGTGGTGCCGTGAGCGCCACGGGATGGAGGGTCGGCGCATGACGGCCCTTGTGGAGAGTTTCGGCCTCGCGGTGCGCCAGCTGCGCGAGGCCAAGGACTGGTCGCAGGAGCAGCTCGCCGAACGCTCCCAGCTCAACCGGTCCTATGTGGGCGAGGTGGAGCGGGGCCGCGTCATCCCGTCCATCGTGACCGCGCAGAAGCTGGCCTTCGCGCTGGAAGTCAACATCGCCGGGCTGTTCGCCCAGTGCGAAGTCATCGAACAGCAACGCACGATCAAAAGAATCAACTTGGCGGCTATAGCCAGTTGATGGGCTGGACGGAAGAGGGCAAACTCCGGCCGCTTTCAAACATTTTCTTATTTGCTTTTTACGGAGTCTTATATGACTGCAACGGTGGGTGGAATCACGGCCTTGGGCGACAACGCAGCGCGCCAGCTGGCCAATGCAACCAAGACCGCGCCCCAGCTGGAGACCATCAGTCCGCGCTGGCTCACCCATCTGCTGCAGTGGGTTCCGGTCGAGGCAGGCATCTACCGCCTCAACAAGGTCAAGAACCCCGAGTCGATCAAGGTCACCTGCACCGCGCGCGAGGACGAGAACCAGCTGCCGCGCACCTTCGTCGACTACGAAGAGAACCCGCGCGAATATTTCCTGAACGCCGTGAGCACCGTGCTCGACGTCCACACCCGCATCTCCGACCTCTACAGCAGTCCGCACGACCAGATCAAGGAGCAGCTGCGCCTGACGATCGAAACGATCAAGGAGAACCAGGAGAGCGAGCTGATCAACAACCCGGACTACGGCCTGCTGGCCCAGGTGACGGAAGAACAGCGCATCTTCCCGCTGACCGGCGCGCCCACGCCGGACGACCTCGACGAATTGCTGACCAAGGTCTGGAAGGAGCCGGCCTTCTTCCTGACCCACCCGCTGGTCATCGCCGCCTTCGGCCGCGAAGCCACCCGCCGCGGCACGCCGCCGCCGACCGTGAGCCTGTTCGGCTCACAATTCATCACCTGGCGCGGCATCCCGCTGATCCCGTCGAACAAGGTGCCGGTGGCCGACGGCAAGAGCAAGATCCTGCTGCTGCGCGTGGGCGACAAGCGCCAGGGCGTGGTCGGCCTGTACCAGCCGGGCCTGGCCGGCGAACAGAGCCCGGGCCTTTCGGTGCGCTTCATGGGCATCAACAACCACGCGATCGCCTCGTACCTGATCTCGCTGTACTGCTCACTGGCCGTGCTCACGACCGACGCGCTGGCGGTGCTCGACGACGTCGAGATCAACAGGTACCACGACTACTCCGCCCTGGACACCTACCGTTGAGCGGCCGGGGCACGGTGAAGTAAGTGAGTACCTTGACCTCCACCCCTCCGCGCGTGCCGCAGGAGACGGAGCTGCCGATCGACGCGGCGCTGCTCGCGCGCATGGCCAACGCCATGTTCGCCGCACTGCCGACCGAAGTTGGCGGCCCGGTCGGCGCGCACACCGTCGCGGGGCTGCCGTCCACGCCGCCGGGCAGCCTGCCCGGCGCGGGCCAGGCCTCGCCGCTGCCCGGCGTGCAGGCGCCGGCCAACATCGCGCCGCCCGGCTCGCCGCTCGCGAGTCCGGCCGGCTTCGGCCCGTCGGTGCCCGGCACGCCGCTGCCGCAGGGCACCATCCCGGGCGCCAACCTCGTGCCGGCCTCGCCGACGCAACTGCCGAGCCTCGCGAACCGCGCCCCGGCGCTGGTGCCGCATGCGGTCGCCGGCAACGGCGTGCCCGACACCGTGCTCTCCACGCTGCCGGCCTACGCGCCGCGGCTGGGCAGCCAGGTCCAGGGCGTGCCCGAGGCCGTGGCCGTCGCGCCGCAGCAGGCGGCCGCGCATCCGGCCCAACCGACGCCGTTCTACTGGCAGGGCCAGCAGCCCTCGCCGGGCGGGCGGGATCCGGTGTCGACCGAGCGTATCCTCGACGAACTCGCGCACCAGCCGTTCGGCCATCCGGGCGGCAGCGACGTGCGCGGCCTGCTCACGCCGGCCGCGCCGGGCCTGCTCGGTGTGCCCGCGCAGCAGCCGCCGACGCGCGGCCTCGCGCAGCCGTCGGCCGAGCCGCAGTACTACTTCACCGACAGCGTGGTGCTGACCAGCGGCTATGTCACGCCGGCCAAGCCCGCGCCGCACGGCACGGCGCCGCTGGCCGCGGCCGACCGGCACCCGCCGTTCGATGTGCATGCGATCCGCCGCGACTTCCCGGTGCTCGCCGAGCGCGTCAACGGCCGCCAGCTCGTCTGGTTCGACAACGCCGCCACCACGCACAAGCCGAAGTCGGTCATCGACCGCATCAGCCACTTCTACGAGCACGAGAACTCGAACATCCACCGCGCGGCGCATGAACTCGCCGCCCGCGCCACGGACGCCTACGAAGGCGCCCGCCAGCGGGTGAAGAACTTCATCAACGCGCCGGACGTCAACGAAGTCATCTTCGTGCGCGGCACCACCGAGGCGATCAACCTCGTGGCCAAGAGCTGGGGCTGGCAGCATGTGGGCGAGGGCGACGAGATCATCGTCTCCAACCTCGAACACCACGCCAACATCGTGCCGTGGCAGCAGCTGGCCGCTGCCAAGGGCGCGAAGCTGCGCGTGATTCCGGTGGACGATTCGGGCCAGGTGCTGCTCGACGAGTACCGCAAGCTGCTCAACGACCGCACCAAGATCGTCTCGGTCACGCAGGTGTCCAACGCGCTCGGCACCGTGGTCCCGGTCAAGGAGATCGTGGAGCTGGCCCATCGCGCGGGCGCCAAGGCGCTGGTCGACGGCGCGCAGTCGGTCTCGCACATGCGGGTGGACGTGCAGGACCTCGGCGCGGACTTCTTCGTGTTCTCCGGCCACAAGGTGTTCGGGCCGACCGGCATCGGCGTGGTGTGGGGCAGGCGCGAAGTGCTCGAGGACATGCCCCCGTGGCAGGGCGGCGGCAACATGATCGCCGACGTCACGTTCGAGAAGACCGTGTTCCAGCCGATACCGAACAAGTTCGAGGCCGGCACCGGCAACATCGCCGACGCAGTGGGCCTGGGCGCGGCGATCGACTACGTCAACCGCGTGGGCATCGAGAATATCGCGCGCTACGAGCACGACCTGCTGGTCTACGGCATGCAGCACCTCGGTGCAATCCGCGGCGTGCGGCTGATCGGCACCGCGGCCGACAAGGCCAGCGTGATGTCGTTCGTGCTGGCCGGATACTCTACGGAGGAGGTCGGCAAGGCGCTCAACGAGGAAGGCATCGCGGTGCGCACCGGCCACCACTGCGCGCAGCCGATCCTGCGGCGCTTCGGCGTCGAGACCACGGTGCGGCCGTCGCTCGCGTTCTACAACACCTACGAAGAGATCGACCGCCTGGTTGCCGTGGTGCAGCAGCTCGCAGGCCAGCGCCGCGCCGGCTGATTCCTGGCAGACGGAACGAACGAGGGCCCGCCGGCCATGCCGGCGGGCCCTCTCTGCATTGCGCGGCGGACCTGCCTAGAAAAGTGCTTCGCCGGGCGGAGCATTCGCCGAGATCTCGATCATCTCGGTGGTCATCTGTTCCTGCCGGGCCTGCTGGCTCGCGCGCTCGATCTCGACGTGGCGGGTTTCGAGGTTTTTCTGCGCCCTGGCCATGGCCTCAACCCTTGCCTGCGCTTCGGCGGCAATGCCCTGCATCAGCGCCTCGGCCACCCCGGCGAAGAGTGCCTCGGCCAGCAGTCCGATCCAGAGTTGCGCAGGCGCAAGCGTCGTCAGCGGGGGCTGCGCACGAGCCGGTGCCTGCGGCAGGACTGGCGGGAAAAGCCTGCGCGCAGCGGGCGCGCCATCCCGCCGGTCATCCATCGCCAGCACAGAGATGGGGCCGGGGTAGCGGCTCTGCTGCTCCAGAAGCGCATCGGTGATCCGGCTGGCCAGATCGGGAACCGCCGCGATATGGGCGGGCAGATCGTCGGACCATTCGGCGCTCAATCCGGCTTCTTCCAGCATGGCGAGACTGCGGCGGCCGACCACGAGCAGTGCCTGTCCGGCCGCCAACATCTCGCGTGCAGCAGAGGCGATACGGACGGGATAGGCGCCGGAAAATCCCTGCGCTGCACCGACGACCAGCAACTGCCCCGGTCCGGCGGGGTGCGGCGGCGCCGGCGTCCCCGCCAGGGCGCCTGTCAGCGCTGCCTGCAGCGTTTCGGCGTAGAGGCGAACCGCGTCCGCGGCCGCCCGGGCCTCCGTAGATTGTCCCGAGGCGATGGCGCGCAGCGCGCCCACGACCTGGCCGATCTCGTCGAGCCCTTTGAGCCGGTTCTGCAGATCCTCGAGCCGCTCGGCCATCGCCGCCTCCTATCCAGGGCCGGCAGGCCCGAGCGCCGCGCGCACCACGTCCAGGAGCGCGGCCCTCTGGGCATCGTCGAGCGCCGACAGGTCGGCGGCAAGCGCGGCGAGCCGCGGCTCGCCGGCGATGCGCGCGGTGAGGCCGGCCTGCAGCGCGGCGAGCCGCGTCGGATCGACATCGTCGAACAGTCCCTCGGCGAGTCCGGCCAGAAGCGCTATCTGCACGATCAGCGGAAGCGGCGCGAGGCGCGGCTGGGAAAGCAGCGCCTCGATCCGCTCGCCCCGCTTCATCCGCGTCTTCATCGCCGCATCGCCGAAACCGCCGAAGCGGGAGAACATCTTCATCTCCAGATACTGCATATAGGCCAGGCGCAGCCGGCCGGCCACCGCCTTCATCGCGCCCCATTGCGCCTTGCCGCCCACCCGGCTGACCGAGAGGCCCACATCGACCGCCGGGCGCTGGTTGGCGGCGAACAGGCTCTGGCTGGTGACGATCTGGCCGTCGGAGATCGAGATGAGGTTGGTCGGGATATAGGCCGAGAGGTTGCCGGCCTCGATCTCCGCGATCGGCAGCGCGGTCAGCGAGCCGCCGCCCTGCGCCTTCGACATCTTGGCCGAGCGTTCCAGCAGGCGCGCGTGCAGGTAGAAGATGTCGCCCGGATAGGCTTCGCGCCCCGGCGGCTGGCGGGACAGCAGGGCAAGCTCCCGATGGGTGGCGGCGTGCTTGGTCAGGTCGTCGTAGACGATCAGCACGTGGTCGCCCCGGTCGCGGAACCATTCTGCGATCGAGGTGGCGGAGAAAGGCGCCAGCCATTGCAGCCCGGGCTCGGCCGTCGCCTCGGCCACGACGAAGATGCTGCGCGACGGATCCCCCCGGGTACGCACCGCCTCGATCACCCGGCGCACGGCCGACATGCGCTGTCCGATGGCGACATAGACGCAGATGAGGCCGCCGCCCGCCTTGGCCGCTTGGTTGACGATGGTGTCGACGGCGATGGACGTCTTGCCGGTCTGCCGTTCGCCGATGATCAGTTCGCGCTGGCCCCGGCCGATGGCGAACAGCGCGTCGACGACGAGGATGCCCGTCTCTACCGTCTCCGAAACGAAATCGCGCTCAATGATCGCCGGTGCCGGGCGCTCGGCGGGCAGCGTCCGGGCGGCGGCGGGCGCCGGCGCGCCGTCGAGCGGCCGGCCGAGCGGGTCGAGCACCCGGCCCAGCAGCGCCTCCCCCACCGGCACCGAGGCGATCCGGCCGCTGCGCGTCACGGCGGACCCGGCTGTCACGCCCGCCATCGGGTCGAGCAAGGCGACGTGCAGGCCGTCCTTTGCGAGCGTCATCACGAAGCCGCGGGCGCCGGTGGAGAAGGTGACGATTTCGTTGAGCTGCGCCCCGGGCAGGCCGGTCACGTTGGCAAGCCCGTCGGCGATGGCGGCGACGGTGCCCCGTTCCTCGACGGTCGCGCCAAGCGTGGCGGCGGTGACGCGGGCTTTCAGCGCGTCCAGGGGATCGCTCATGGCAGTACCTTCGCGCTCACGTGCTGCGGTGCGGACTTCTTCGGGCGGCCGGGTGAGGCTCATGCCGGTCCGCCCTGCGGCTGCGCCTCCCGCATCGCCGCGGCGATCCGGTCGAGATCATGGGCCAGCGAATTGCGCACCACGCCGGCGGCCGAGCGCAGCTCCAGTCCTGCGATCAGCGCGGGATCCCGTTCGACGCCCGGCGCGATGCCGAAGGGGGCCAGCGCCCTCTGCGCGGCGGCGAGGTCGTCGGGCGAGAGCGGCGCGGCGGAAACCAGGGTCAGCGCGCTGCCGGCGAGAATCGCCTCGCGTTCGCTGGCGGTGAGGGCGCTCAGCGCATCCGCCAGCCGCTGCGCATAGCCCGCGATGCCCGGCGGCTGGGCCGAGAGTGCCCGCGCCGCGACGACCAAGGCCAGATCGCGCGCCTGCTCGAGGAGCTTCGCCGCAGCCTCTCCGGCCTGCCGCTCCAGTAGTGCCTTGCCGTCGGCGAGGATCCGGGCCGCCTCGGCGTGTGCCTGGTCGAGGACTGCCCTGCGCTGCGCCTCGGCTTCAGCTTGGGTCTGCTGCATGAGGCCACGGCGGGCGGCGGCGGTGGCCTTCGCCTCGGCCAGCGCCCGGGCGGCGGCAGCCGTGGCTTCGGCCCTCGCCGTCTCAGCCGCCTTCAGCACCGCGTCGGTCTCGGCCTGCCGCCTGGCGATCACGTCGGCGACGGGGCGAAACAGGAAGTGGCGCAGCAGCGCCAGCAGCACGACGACGTTGACCAGCTGGAACGCGAAGGTCGCCCAGTCGAACTTCATTTCACGAAGGGGTTGGCGAAGAGCAGGAGCAGCGCGATGACCAGGCAGTAGATCGCCATCGTCTCGATCATCGCGAGGCCGACGAAGAGCGTGCGCGAGATGGTGCCCGCCGATTCCGGCTGGCGGGCGATGGCCTCCATCGCGGCAGCGACGGCGCGTCCCTCGGCCAGCGCCGGCCCGATGGCGCCGAGTCCCACGGCAAAGGCGGCCGAGACGATGCTTGCGATCTGGATCAGGTCATTCATGCGGTTTCTCCTTCGATTGCGCGGGCTCGCCGCCCTCCGGGCTGATGGCCGAGCCGATGAAGACCAGCGCCAGCATGGCGAAGATATAGGCCTGCACCGCCCCGGTCAGCATGTCCAGCGCCATCAGCGGGATCGGCACCAGCAGCCCTGCCAGCGACAGCACGATGCCGACGACGAAGACGCCGCTCATCACGTTGCCGAAGAGCCGGACCATCAGCGAGAAGTGCCGGGTGATCTGCTCCACCAGGTTCAGCGGGAGCACCAACCAGCTCGGTCGGGCGAAGGCGGCGAGCCAGCCGCCCAGCCCCTGCGACCGGATGCCCCAGCCGATGCCGGCGGCGAAGACGAGCAGCGCCAGCGCCGCGTCGGTCTCCAGATGGGCGGTCGGCGGCTCGACCCCGGGGATCAGCGAGGACCAGTTGGCGGTCAGGATGAACAGCAGCAGCATGCCGATCAGCGCGCGCAACCGCGCCGGATGGCCGGGCACCGCCGCACCGATCTCGTGGTCGAGCGTGACCACCGCCAGTTCCAGCAGCGCCTGCATGCGGGAGGGCCGCGCCGCCGTCAGCCGGCGCGTCAGCAGCATCGAGCCCGCCGTCAGCACCGCCATCACGCCCCAGGTGGTGACGACCGGCCACGTGACCGTGATCGGCCCCAGGGCGAAGGCGGGCGCGGCGGAAAGCGGTGTGTCGATCATTGCGCGCTCCGTCGTCGCAGGGCGATGGCGCGGCCCGCCGTCAGGCCGGCGGTGCCGGCCAGCAGCGTCGCCGCGCCGCCGCGCGCCAGCAGCCAGAGCACGAGCCCGGCCGCCACCAGGCGCGCGGCCTGGAGGGCGACCGCGATCAGCTGCCCCCGTGTCAGCATCCGCGCGATGGGAGCGAGCGTGGCGAAATGCAGCACCCCCGCACCCAGGCCCGCCAGCGCCGCGATGAACAGGTGAAGCGTCATTGTTCGTGCATCCATCGCAGGGCCAGCCAGAGCCCCAGCGCCGCTCCCAGCATCAGAAGCGCGGCCGCCATCACGATGCCGCTGCCCAGCCACCGGTCGAGCCAGCGGCCCAGCAGCAGCCCCGCCAGCGTCGGGATCGTCATGGTCCAGCCCAGCACGCCGATCTGTCCGAAGCGGCGGCCCAGCGACGGCTCGGGGTCGGCGCGGCCGGCGGCCTCGCGCGCCTCGGCGCGGCGAGCGGCAGCCTCGGTCGGGTCGAGGGGGCGCTGTCCTGTCACTGGAGATCCTCCGTGTTCAGGCCGGGCGTGTCGGCGCCGCCGGAGAGCTGGCGCATCAGCTGGCGGATGGCGCGGGCGTGCAGTTGCGTGCCCTGTGCCCGCGCGCGGCGGGCCGCGTCCAGCGCCTCGGCCCGCGCGGCGGCGACCCGGGCCTGCAGCGAGGCGAGGTCGTCGCCGAAGACGGCTTCGCGGCAGGCGATCCGCACCGCGCGTCCGCCGGTGACGGCGAGCACGCCGCCGCGCAGCGCGGCATAGCGCCAGTGCCCGGCACTGCCCAGCCAGCGCACCACGCCCGCCCCGATCACGGTGAGGAAATCGGCGTGGCCCGGGCGAATGCCGAAGTCGCCGCTGGCGTCCTCGGCCCGCAGCGAGGTCACCGCATCGTCGCGCAGCGCGATCCGCAAGGGCGTGGCCACGGAAAGGGCAAGCGTGGGCGTCATGCCGCCTTCTTCCGGCGCGCATCCTCGCGCGCCCGCGCCTCTTCCAGCGTGCCGACCATGTAGAGCGATCCCTCGTCCCAGTCGTCGCACGCGCCGGCGATGATCGCGCGGCAGCCGGCGATGGTATCGGCCACGGCGACGCTGCGCCCCTCCATGCCGGTGAAGGCGGCGGCGACGAAGAAGGGCTGGGTCATGAAGCGCTGCAGCCGCCGCGCGCGGCCCACCAGGCGCTGTTCGTCGCGGCTGAGTTCCTCGACACCCAGCAGGGCGATCACGTCGCGCATCTCGTTGTAGTGCTCGATCAGCTCGCGCACTGCGGCGGCGGTGGCCGTGTGCTCCTCGCCCACCACCGAGACGTCGAGCAGCGTCGAGTTCGTGCGCAGCGGGTCGATCGCCGGGTAGATGCCCTGCGCCGCCAGGTCCCGCGACAGCACCACGGTACTGTCCATGTGCGTGCTGATGGCGGCGACGGCCGGGTCGGTGAAGTCGTCCGCCGGCACATAGACCGCCTCGATCGCGGTCACGGCGGCGTGGCCGGCGGAGGCGATGCGTTCCTGCAGCGCCGCGACTTCGGTCGCCAGCGTCGGCTGGTAGCCCACGCGCGAGGACATCCGGCCCAGCAGCCCCGAGATCTCCGAGCCCGCCTGCACGAAGCGAAAGACGTTGTCCATCAGCAGCAGGACGTTGCGCCCCTCGGCATCGCGCACGTGTTCGGCCATGGCCAGCGCGGCCAGCGGCACCCTCCAGCGCGCGCCGGGCGGCTCGTTCATCTGGCCGTAGACCAGGACGGTGCGGTCGAGGACGCCGTAGTTGCGCATGTCATGGAGCATTTCGTGCCCCTCGCGCGAGCGCTCGCCGATGCCGGCGAAGACGGAGATGCCGTCGTAACCCGACACCATGGCGTGGATGAGTTCGGTGACCAGCACCGTCTTGCCCACCCCTGCGCCGCCGAACATCGCGGCCTTGCCGCCCTGCGCCAGCGGAGCCAGCAGGTCCAGCACCTTGATCCCGGTCGTGAAGAGCTTCACCTCGGGCGCCTGGCCCGCCAGCGGCGGCGCGGGCTGGTGCACGGCGCGGCGCGGCGTGTCCGCGGGCAGCGCGGGGCCGCCGTCGCCGGTGTTCCCCAGCACGTCCAGCAGCCGCCCCAGCACCGCCCGGCCCACCGGCACCTGGATCGGCGCGCCGGTCAGCCGCACCTGCATCAGACGCGACAGCCCCTGCGTCGGGCGCAGCGCGATGGCGCGGAAATGGCGTGCATCGACATGCGACTCCACCTCGCAGACCACGGCGGCGCCGTCGGGATCGACGATCACCGCATCGTTGATGGCCGGCAGCGCGCCCTCGCTGGCCATCTCCAGCACCGGCCCGCGCACGGCGGTCACGAAAGCGGTGCCCTCAGCCATCGGCCAGTGCCTCCAGCGGCGCAATGGCCTTTGCCTTCAGGGCCGCCTGTTGCGCGTGCAATGCGGCCCGCAGGAGCCATGGCTGCAGGCAAAGGCCGGCCTGCACCTGGCGTTCGTCCGTCATCGAACCCGGGGCCTGCCGGCATCCTGCCGCTGCGACAGAATCCACCTGCCGATGACCGGCCAGGTCTCGGCAATGGTTCTGTGCCCCATGAAAAGCCCGATGTGGCCGCCCGGCACGAGGGCGCTTTCGAGCAGATGTGCGGGCGTACCGAGCAGATCCTTCGCTGCGAAGACCTGCTCCTTGGTGGTGATGTCGTCATCCTCTCCGGCCAGAAGATAGGTCGGGCAGGTGATGTCCTTGAGGCTCAGCGTCCGGCCGAGTCCGGTGAAGCGGCCCTTGGCGAACAGGTTTTCCTTGAAGAGCAGGCGGATCGCCTGAAGGTAATAGCTTCCCGGCAGGTCGAGCGGGTTCTCGTACCAGCTTTCGAAATGCTTCGTCCGGGCCACATAGTCCGCGTCGCCGGCATGTTCGAACAGATCGACATACTTTCGCAGGTATTGCTGGTCCGGATGCATGTTCTTCCAGCCCGCCAGCATGAAGCGCCCCGGCATGCGCCCGCCACCCATGTCGACCATTTTCTCGTAGGTCGACAGCGGAATGGTATGGGCCAATTGCCGGATCGGGCCGTGGCCGGCATCCGTGTCGATGGGCGAGCCTGCCAGGACCAGCGAGGCGACCTTGTGCGGAAAGCGCGCGGCAAGCATCGCCGACAGCCAACCGCCCTGGCACAGGCCTACCAGGCTGACCCGTCCACCCAGTTCGTCGATGGCGACATTCAGTTCTTCCAGATAGGTGTCAATCGAGAAATAGCGCATCTCCTGCGTAGCGGATTTCCAGTCCGTCACCCATACCGCGTCTGTTCCTGCGCCGATCAGCGCGGCGACCAGACTCTGCCGTTCGTCGAAAGCGGCGATGGTCGCGCCATGGCCGGCAAAGGGGGCATCGATCAGGACCGGAACCCCCTTGCCGGGATGGCCGAATTGCCGCAGCCGCATGGTCGGCAGGTCCAGCCGGACCGTGTTCGGCGTATGCCAGGCCGGCGGCGGAGGATGGTCGATCTGCGCTGCCTTGCCGAGGAAATCGAAGAACCTTGCTGCCGCACCAAACGCCGAGCCTTCCATTCGCGCAGCGGCCGCCGGCGGCCAGAAGAAGGGTAGTGCATGGCCGGCAGCGCCGTTCGCCACAGGATTCGACGGCTCGGGTTTCGGCATGAACTCCATCTCTTGTTCCGCATCGGTTGCCTGGTGGTGCCAGTCTAGGCGATTATCGAGACATCCGTAAACCGCGGTGCGGCTGGCGTTCGGCCTGGTGATCTGCCGTAACCACGGCAGCCACTGCGCCATGTTCATGCGTGTACCGATAAGGTATCGGGATCAATGCCTGGCGGCAAGGCTGTTGCGCAGCGGGTGGACCTGCTCCTGGTCGCGCGCGCCTGCCTGTGGTCCGGCGCAGCGGTTCCTCCACCTTGCAGCGCGTTCAGGCTTGCGGAAGCGGTTTGCGTCCCGTCGTTGCGGCAAAAGAGGCGGAGCCTGGATAATCGGCGGCTTCCCCCGCCAGGAAGACCGTGCCATGACCCGTCTGACCCTCCATACCGAAGCGACCGCCCCCGAAGAAAGCCGCGTCGGCGTCCAGCGCGCCGCGGCCGCCAACGGCTTTCTGCCCAACCTGATCGGCATCCTGGCCGGTGCGCCCGGCGCGCTGGAGACCTACCAGACCGTGGGCCAGATCAACGCCCGCAGCGAACTCACGCTGGCCGAGCGCGAGGTGGTGCAGATCACCGCCGCGCGCATCCATGGCTGCGACTTCTGCGTGGCCGGCCACACCGCCGTCGCCGTCAAGCAGGCCGGGCTGCCGGCCGATGCCGTCGCCGCCCTGCAGCGCGGCGATGCCACCGGCGACGCCCGGCTCGACGCGGTGCGCGTTTTCACCGAAGCCGTCATCGCGCGCCGCGGCGCGGTGGAAGACGCCCAGCTGGCCGCCTTCCGCGACGCCGGCTTCAGCGAGCGCCAGGCGCTCGAAGTGGTGCTGGGCGTGAGCCTGGCCACGCTGTGCAACTTTGCCAACACGCTGGCGCAGAGCCCCGTCAACCCGCAGCTGCAACCGTGGCTGCCCGAGAACTTCCCGGCGTCGCGCCAGCCGGCCCGACCCGGTGCGCATGGAGGTGCGGATGCCCGCTGAACTGCTGCAATGGCTCGACGCGCATGCCGAGTCGCTCGACAACGACGCAACCCATGCGAGCGAGGTGATCCCGCGCCTGGCGCAGGCCGGGCTGTTCGGCATCGCCGTGCCGCGCGACCTGGGCGGCCGGGGCGGCACGCTGCCCGAGGCGATCGAGGCCATCGCCGACGTGGCCGGCCGATCGCTGTCGGCCGCGTTCGCGTTCTGGGGCCACCGCGCCTTCATCGAATACGTGCTGCAGACGCCCAACGTCGCGCTGCGCGAGCGCTGGCTGCCGGGCCTGCTGGCCGGCACGCTGGCCGGCGCGACCGGGCTGTCGAACGCGATGAAGTACCTCTGCGGCATCGAGCAGCTCAACGTGCGCGCGCAGACGCTGCCGGGCCCGGCCTGGAAGCTCCAGGGCAGCGTGCCCTGGTGCACCAACCTGCGGCTCGAAGGCAGCGTGGCGGCCGTGGCCGTGTCGCGCGGCGACGGCGGCGCGCCGCTGGTGGCGGCCCTGCCGTCGGACCGCGCCGGTGTGGTGCGCAGCGCCGACCTGGATCTGATCGCCCTGCGCGGCAGCAACACCGCGGCGCTGGCCATCGAAGGCGCGCTCATCGAGCCGTCGGACCTGCTGCACGAGGACGCCAACCGCTTCCTGCCGCAGGTGCGCCCGGCCTTTCTCGGCCTGCAGCTGGGCCTGTCGATCGGCCTGGCGCGCTCGTCGCTGCAGACCGCGCGCGAGCGTGCCGGCGGCGGCCGCGAGGTGGTGGAGCCTGCGCTGATCGCGCAGCGCAGCCTGCTGGACCGGGCCATCGACGCCGTGTACGAGGGCTTGGCCGATGGCCGCTTTCTGACCAAGCCGCACGAACTGTTCCGACTGCGCCTGGCGCTGGCCGACGTGGTGGCCCAGGCGCTGCAGCTGGAGCTGCAGGCCAGCGGCGGCCGCGCCTACCACCGCGACCAGCCGTCGTACTCGTTCGCGCGGCGCTGGCGCGAAGCCGCCTTCATCCCGATCGTGACGCCGAGCATCACCCAGCTCCAGGGTGAGCTGGCGCGCTGCGCACTGCGCGACGCGGCACCGGCGGCATGAGCGCGGCCGCGGTCGAGCAGGGGGGTATGGGCCCGGAGCGGGCGGATGCCGCCCGCTCTGGAGATGTACTGGAGGCAGTAGATCTATCGTTCAGCTACGGCGGCGCGCAGCCCGTGTTCCGCGGCGTATCGCTCGCCATCGCGCAGCGCGAGATCGTCTGCCTGCTCGGCGGCAGCGGCTGCGGCAAATCCACGCTGCTGCGCATGCTCGGGCGGCTGGAGCCGAACGCGGGCGTGCAGGGCGGCGAGGTGCGCTTCCTCGGCCGGCCGCTGGCCGAGCCGCATCCGCGCGCCGCGCTGGTCTTCCAGCAGCTCAGCCTGCTGCCCTGGCTGGATGCCGCGGGAAACGCCGGCTTCGGCCTCGACTTCGCGCGCCAGCCGCGGACGACCCCGGCCGAACGCCGGCGCCGCGTGGACGAAGCGCTGGCCGCCGTCGGCCTGGCGGGGCAGGGCGGCCGCTACCCGGCGCAGCTCTCGGGCGGCATGGCCCAGCGCGTGGCGCTGGCGCGCGCGCTGGTGCGCGAGCCGCAGCTGCTGCTGGCCGACGAGCCGTTCTCGGCGCTCGATGCCATCACCCGCGCCGAAATGCAGGCCCTGCTGGTCGAGGTGGTGCACCGCTTCCACACCGCCGCGCTGCTGGTCACGCACGACATCGACGAGGCCATCCTCGTGGGCGACCGCGTCCTGCTGATGGGCGGCGCGCCGGGCCGGCCGGCGGGCATCGTGCGCGAATGGCGCGTCGACATTGCCCGCCCGCGCGAATCGCATGCCGAGGCCGTGACGTCCCTGCGGCTGGATATCCTCGCAGCGCTGCACCGGCTGCGCGGCTGAAGCACCGTCCCCCATCGCCACCCGTAGGACCCAGGAAGGAAGCCTATCCATGACGACCGAATCCCGCTCTCTCCACCTCTGCGCCTCGTCCGCCTGCGACTGCGGCATGAGCCGCCGCGACGTGCTGCGCCTGTCGGCCCTGGCCGGCGCCGGCGCGGCCGCGCCGCTGCTGGCCGCCGGCGACGCGCGCCCGCAAGCTTTCAAGGGCGACGACCAGCCGGTCAAGATCGGCTATCTGCCGATCACCGACGCCACGCCGCTGCTCGTCGCGCACGGCCGCGGCCTGTTCGAGCGCGCGGGCCTCAAGGTCGAGGCGCCGCGCCTGTTCCGCTCGTGGGCCCAGATCGTCGAGGCCTTCGTCTCGGGCCAGGTCAACGTCATCCACCTGCTGTCGCCGGCCACGCTGTGGGTGCGCTACGGCACGAAGTTCCCGGCCAAGATCGTCGCGTGGAACCACCTCAACGGCTCGGCCGTCACCGTGCTGCCCGAGATCCATTCGGTCAAGGACCTGGGCGGGCGCACCGTGGCCGTGCCGTTCTGGTATTCGATCCACAACATCCTGCTCCAGCAGCTGCTGCGCGAAGGCGGCCTGACCGCCGTGACCCGCGCGCGCGGCGCCGCGGTGGCGCCCAACGAGGTCAACCTCGTCGTACTGGCGCCGGCCGAGATGGTGTCGGCGCTGGCGTCGAAGTCGATCGCCGGCTACATCGTGGCCGACCCGTTCAATGCCGCGGCCGAGATCTCGGGCGTGGGCAAGATCCTGCGGTTCTCGGGCGACGTCTGGAAGGACCATGCCTGCTGCGTGACCTTCCTGGCCGAGCGCGACCTGGCCGAGAAGCCCGAATGGACCCAGCGCGTGACCGACGCGATCGTGCAGGCCCAGGCCTGGGTGCGCAGCAACCAGCTGGAGACGGCCAAGCTGCTCGCAAGCAGCGATCCGCACCGCTACACGCCGCATCCGCTGCCGGTGCTGGCCAAGGTGCTCGCGGCCACCGACTATTCGGCCTACGAGGCCAGCGGCGTGGTGCGCCACAAGGGCTGGTACCAGCGCCGCATCGACTTCCAGCCGTACCCGTACCCGTCGTACACCGAGCGGCTGGTGCAGGCGATCACGGAAACGAAGGTCGAGGGCGATGCCGGTTTCCTCAAGGGTCTGGACCCGAAGTTCGTCGCGCGCGACCTGGTGGACGACCGCTTCGTGCGCAAGTCCATCGCCAGCGTCGGCGGGCCGTCGGTGTTCGGCCAGCCGGCGGATTTCAAACGCCAGGAAGTCGTGCTGAACTGAGATGGTCCTGCGTTTCGCCCTGCCGCTGATCGGTTTCGCCATCGCCCTGGCGGCTTGGGCCTTCGGCGCCGCGGCGCTGGCCGCGCGCACGCCGGTGGCCGCGGCCTTCGCGCCCGGCCCCTCGCTGGCCGCGCTCTGGCATCTGGTCACCGGGCCGGACTTTGCCTACCACGTGCTGCCCAGCCTGCGCCGCGTGGCCGTGGGCCTGGGCCTGGCGGTGGCCATCGGCGTGCCGCTGGGCGTACTGAGCGGGCTGTCGCGGCGCTTCGCGCAGGGCTCGGGGCCGCTGTTCCAGTTCCTGCGCATGGTCTCGCCGCTGTCATGGATGCCGATCGCGGTGATGGTGCTCGGCGTGGGCGATGCGCCGGTGTACTTCCTGCTCGCGTTCGCGGCGGTGTGGCCGGTGCTGCTCAGCACCGCCGCCGGCGTGGCGCAGATCGACCGGCACTGGCTGCTGCTGGCGCGCAGCCTGTCGGCCACGCGCGCCGAGACGGTGCTGCGCGTGGTCCTGCCGGGCATCACGGCCCACATCCTCACCGGCGTGCGGCTGGCCATCGGCATCATCTGGATCGTGCTGGTGCCCGCCGAGATGCTTGGCGTGCAGGCAGGGCTCGGCTACTACGTGCTCGACACCCGCGACCGGCTGGCCTATTCGGAACTGATGGGCGCCATCGTGCTGATCGGCGCGCTGGGCTTCGCGCTCGACCACATCGCCCGCTGGCTGCACGGCCGGTGGCTGCACCGCTGAAGTCAGCATACCCGTGGGGGGAGGGGCCGGTAGCCGGCGAATGGCACCGGCTTCCGGCACATACTCTATGACCTTGTGCCGGGCGCGGGCTCGCAACGTCCGGCAACGCCCGGTCACGGACGGCTTCCATAATGGGCTCGCCCCCTTTTTTCGTGTCCACAGGAGTGCCCATGAGCCAGATCAAAGTCGCCGTCTTCGTCGGCAGCCTTCGCAAGGATTCGTTAAACCGCCAACTCGCGCTGGCGATCGCCGGGCTGGCGCCGGCCGACTTCACCTTCGAGCACGTGCGCATCGACGACCTGCCGCTCTACAACCAGGACGATGACGGCAACCAGGCACCCGCCGTGAAGCGCCTGAAGACCGAGGTCTCGGCCGCGCAGGCGCTGCTGTTCGTCACGCCCGAGTACAACCGCTCGGTCCCCGGTGTGCTCAAGAACGCGATCGACCACGGCTCGCGTCCCTATGGCCAGAGCGTGTGGGGCGGCAAGCCGGCCGGCGTGCTCGGCATCTCCATCGGCACCATCGGCACGGCGCTGGCGCAGCAGCACCTGCGCAACGTGCTGGCCTACCTCGACGTGCCCACGCTCGGCCAGCCGGAGGTCTTCCTCCAGAACAAGGAGGGGCTGCTCGATGCCCATGGCCGCATCGGCAACGACGGCACGCGGCAGTTCCTCCAGACCTGGGTCGACAAGTACGCGGCCTTCGTGAAGAAGCACGTCTGACGCGCACGCCGGCGCCCCGGCGCCGGATTACGTAGTTACACCGGTACACGGAGTCCGCAACTGCCTTGCGGATGTGCGAATATCCGGCGACGCGCGCCGCATGGCACGCAAACCACAGGGCAGCCCAGCGTGGAAGACCGGCTTTCCGACAAGCAGCGACATTTCCTGGATACCGACGCCGCGGAGGGCGACAGCTTCATTCTCGACCTGGCCGGCGACACCGCGGGCGCGGCGCTGGAGCCCGCACCCAGCGGCGCGGCCCTGGGCGCGGCCACGCTGGCCACGCTGCGCGACCTGCCCTTCATGGTCGCGGCCCTGAGCGAGCAGCCGGCGCCGCAGTTCATCTTCTGGAACCACGAGTGCGAGCGGGTCACGGGCTATTCCACCTCGGAGATGACCGAGCAGCCGGGCGCACTGGCCCGGCTCTATCCCGACGCGGACTACCTCGCGCGCAAGCGCTCCGAGCCGGCCTGGAAGGCCGGCTATTTTCGTGATTTCGAATGGACGCTGACCACGCGCGGCGGCGAGCGCCGCCGCATCGCGTGGACCACCGTGCACGGCCTGTGCCTGCGCCCGGGGCGGCAGGAACTCTGGATGGTCGGCACCGACGTGACCGCGCGGGCCGAGTCCGACCGGCTCGTGCGTTCGCGCGACCGGCTGCTGCGCGGCGTGTTCCGCTACCTGCCGGACATGGTGAGCCTGCTCGACGGCGCCGGGCGTTGGCAGCTCTCCAACCCGGCCGCCCATGCGATGCTGGGCCTGAGCGAGAAGGAGGTCTACGGCCAGACCGCCGTGGAACTGGCCCGGCGCTCGCCCTCGGCCGCCGAGGGCCTGCGGCTGTCGGCCCTCAACGAAGAGGCCACCTGGCAGTCCGGCCGGCCCACGCAGCTGGAGGAAGTGGCCGAGGACGGCGTCGGCGGCAGCCGCTATTTCGACGTGCTGCGCGTGCCCACCTTCAGCCGCAGCGGCCACCGGCTGCACATGCTCGTCGTGCGGCGCGACGTGACCGACCAGCGCCATGCCGCGGTCAAGCTCGAACTGGCCGGCAAGGTGCTCGACCTGGGCACCAACGGCGTGGTCATCACCGATGCGGCGCGCCGCGTGGTCATGGTCAACAGCGCCTATACCGACATCACCGGCGTGACCGCGGCCCAGGCCGTCGGCCTGCCGCCGGCCTTGTTCGCCGACAGCCAGCACGACCGCAGCTTCCAGGAGTCGGTCTGGCAGGCGGTGGACGCCAGCGGCAACTGGAGCGGCGAGGTGTCCAACCGGCGCCGCAGCGGCGAAGTCTTCCCGCAGTGGCTGAAGCTGTCGGTGCTGCGCCACCGCACCAACGGCACGGTCACGCACTACGTGGCCGCGCTGTCCGACCTCAGCTCGTCCAAGGCGGCCGAAGAGAAGATCGCGGTGCTGTCCACCCAGGACGCGGTGACCGGCCTGCTCAACCGCACCCAGGCCGGCGAGTTCGCCGAGCGTGCCCTGGCCCGCGCGCGCGAGGAGAACCGCGAGGTGACGCTGGTCGTGGTGGACGTCGACAACTTCAAGGCGCTCAACGATTCGCTGGGCCACGCCGCCGGCGACGAGCTGCTGCGCCACATCGGCAGCTGCCTCCAGCGCAGCGCCGGCGCCCGCGCCACCATCGGCCGCCTGAGCGGCGACGAGTTCCTCGTCGTGCTGCCCGGCGTGGCCGGCACCAACGATGCGGCCCAGGCGGTGCGCGCACTGATGGACGCGGCGGTGCAGCCGGTGGAACTCGGCGGGCTGCCGGTCAACGTCTCCATCTCGGCCGGCGTGGCCATGTTCCCGGCCGACGGCGACGCGTTCGATACGCTGTTCGGCCGGGCCGACGCGGCGCTGCACACCGCCAAGCGCGAGGGCCGCAACAGCTACCACTTCGCCAGCGCCGACATGAATGCCGCGGCGCTGGAGCGCTTCCAGCTCGAGATGTCGCTGCGCCGCGCGGTCGACGGCGATGCGCTGCGGCTCGAATACCAGCCGCTGATCGAGCTGGCCACGCGCCGCGTGGTCGGCGTGGAGGCGCTGTGCCGCTGGGACGACCCCGAGCGCGGCGCCGTGCCGCCGGCCATCTTCATCCCGGTGGCCGAGGAATGCGGCCTGATCGACGCGCTCGGCGGCTGGGTGCTGCGCACGGCCACGCGCCAGCTCGCGGCCTGGCACGAGGCCGGCCATCCGGAACTCATGGTCGCGGTCAACCTGTCGGCCCGCCAGTTCCGCCGCGGCACCCTCTTGCAGCAGGTGGAGGACGCGCTGGTCGAATCCGGCATCCCGCCGGGCAAGCTGGAGCTGGAGCTGACCGAGAGCGCGCTGCTGCACGAGGGCGAGACGGCCACGGCCACGCTGCGGCGGCTCAAGGCGCTGGGCGTGAAGCTGTCGATCGACGACTTCGGCACCGGCTATTCGAGCTTCGCCTACCTGCGCCGCTTCAAGTTCGACAAGATCAAGATCGACCAGTCCTTCGTGCGCGACCTGATCGACGACCCCGACAACGCGGCGATCGTGCGCGGCATCATCTCGCTGGCCCGCAGCCTGGGGCTGGAGGTGCTGGCCGAGGGCGTGGAAAGCGAGCCGATCGCGCTGCGCCTGAAGCATCTGCAGTGCGGCCTGGCGCAGGGCTACCACTTCGCGCGCCCGCTGCGGCCCGAGGCGCTGGCGCAGTTCCTCTGACCGATCGCCGCGGGCCATCAGCCGCGAAGCCGCAGAGCCCGGCCCTACAATCGCCCGGCATCCGCGAGCGCGCCCATGAAAATCCTCATTTCCAACGACGACGGCTACCAGGCCCCGGGCATCGTGGCGCTCCATGAAGCGCTCAAAGACCTGGCCGAGGTCGAGGTCGTCGCTCCCGAACACAACAACAGCGCCAAGTCCAACGCGCTGACCCTGCATTCGCCGCTCTACGTGCAGCAGGCGGCCAACGGCTTCCGCTACGTCAACGGCACGCCGGCCGACTGCGTGCACATCGCGCTGACCGGCCTGCTCGGCTACCGGCCCGACCTCGTGGTCTCGGGCATCAACAACGGCGCCAACATGGGCGACGACACCATTTATTCGGGCACCGTCGGCGCCGCGATGGAAGGCTATCTGTTCGGCATCCCGGCCATCGCGTTCTCGCAGGTCGAGAAGGGCTGGGGCGAGATCGACGCGGCCGCGAGGAAGGCCCGCGAGATCGTCGAGCGCCTGGCCGCCCGCCAGGGCATGCTCGGCGCCGAGCCCTGGTTGCTCAACGTGAACATACCGAACCGCCCGTTCGACGAGCTGCTGCCCGCGCGCGTGTGCCGCCTGGGGCGCCGCCACGCGGCCGAGCGGGTCATCACCCAGTCGAGCCCGCGCGGCGAGACCATGTACTGGATCGGCGGTGCAGGCCCGGCCAAGGACGGCGCCGACGGCACCGACTTCCATGCCACGACGCTGGGCCATGTGGCCATCACGCCGCTGAAGATCGACCTGACCGACCACGACGCGCTCAGGTACTGGGCGCAGACGGCTGCGCAGCTCGCGCAGGACGTCCGGTGAGCGGCGGCAGCAGTCCGCCGCGGCCGCGGTTTCCCGCACGCATCGACACCGGCGCGCCGGCCGGGCCCGCGCGGCGCCCGGCGCTGGCGCCCGCACCTCCGCTGCCCGTGGCCGGCCGGGGTATCTCCCCCGCGCCCGCGTCGTCCATAGGCCCCAGCGGTGACCTGGCGGGGGTAAGGGCCAGCATGGTGCGCCGGCTGGCGGCCCAGGGCATCACGTCCGCGACAGTGCTGCAGGCCCTCGGCACGGTGGAGCGCCACCGCTTCGTCGACAGCGCGCTGACCGGCCAGGCCTACGAAGACACCAGCCTGCCGATCGGCCTGGGCCAGACAATCTCCAAGCCCGGCGTGGTGGCCCGCATGGCCGAACTGCTGCTGGGCTCCGAGCTCGGCCGCGCCGGGCCGCTGGGCCGGGTGCTGGAGATCGGCACCGGCTGCGGCTACCAGGCCGCGGTGCTGGCGCAGATCGCGCGCGAGGTCTACAGCATCGAGCGCCTGCGCGGCCTGCACGAGCGCGCCCAGGCCAACCTGCGGCCCTACCGCATCGCCAACGTGCACCTGCTGCTGGGCGACGGCGCGGCGGGCTACGCGCAGGGCGCGCCCTATGCCGGCATCATCGCCGCGGCCGCCGGCAGCGAGCTGCTGCAGGCCTGGCTCGACCAGCTGGCCGTCGGCGCGCGGCTGGTGGCGCCCCTCACCCAGCCCGACGGCAGCCAGGCGCTGCTGGTCGTGGACCGCACGGCGCAGGGATGGCGGCAGAGCCTGCTTGAGAGCGTCAACTTTGTCCCCCTAAAATCGGGGATTGCATGAAGGAACGAACTATGACAGGTCTGCCTGGTCGCCAGGGATGGATCCACACCGGTTTGACGACGATGGCACTCCTGGTGCTGGCCGGCTGCAATTCGCGCCTGAGCCCGGCCCCGGTGGAAGACCGCGGCATCGCTTCGACCGGCCAGCCCGCAGGCGCACAGCCCCCGGTGGCGCCGCTGCCGCCCCTGAAGCCGCTGCCCGGCGCCGAGAACGCCGGCAAGCCCGGCTACTACACGGTCAAGCAGGGCGACACGCTGATCCGCATCGGCCTCGAATCCGGCCAGAGCTGGAAGGACATCGCCCGCTGGAACGGCCTGGACAATCCCAACCTCATCGAGGTCGGCCAGGTGCTGCGCGTGGTGCCGCCGGGCGCTGCCGTCGCCGAGAACGGCGTGGTCACCCGCCCGGTCGCCTCGTCGCCGGTCGCGCCGCTGCCGCCCGGCACCAGGCCGCCTGCCACGCAGCCGCCCCCGCCGGCCGTGGCTGCTGCACCGGCGCCGGCTCCCGCTCCTGCTCCGTCGGCCGGCGGCGGCGACGACGACGTCGGCTTCATCTGGCCCACCAGCGGCGCCGGCTCGCTGATCGCGGGCTTCGACGAGGCCAAGAACAAGGGCTACGACATCGGCGGCAAGGCCGGCGACCCGGTGCTGGCCGCGGCCGACGGCCGCGTGGTCTATACCGGCGCCGGACTGCGCGGCTATGGCAACCTCATCATCCTCAAGCACAACAACACCTATCTGACGGCCTATGCGCACAACCAGACGCTGCTGGTGAAGGAAGACCAGTCGGTCAAGCGCGGCCAGAAGATCGCCGAGATGGGCAGCAGCGACGCCGACCGGGTCAAGCTGCACTTCGAGATCCGCAAGCAGGGCAAGCCGGTGGATCCGAGCCGGTATCTGCCGGCACGCTGACGTCCGCGCTGCCGTTGGGTGGCGTGCCTGGGGCCCAGGCCGGAGGCATTTCCCTATGCCGGCGCGCGCCTGTGGGCCGGGACGCGCTTTTCCTCCCTGAACAGTCCGACGAACAGGCCGCGCAGCCAGCGGTGAGCCGGATCTGATGCGCTGCGGCGGCTGCAGTGGAGCGACACCGTGAACGTGCTGCGCGGCAGCTCGGCGGGCAGCAGTGCATAGCGCTGCACGTCCAGGAACCGGTGAGCGATCGCCTTGGGCATGACCGCGGCCAGATCGGTATGCGCAATAATGGCTGGCAGCGCGAGGAAATGGGCGGAGGTGAGTACCAGCCGTTTGTCGAGTCCGAGCTGCTGGAGGATGCGCAAGGTCTCGGAATGGGAGCGGCCCGCCGCGTAGTCCAGCTGCCGCAGATCCTGCACCGTGGCTCGGCCGTTTAGCGCCGTCAGCAGCGGGTGCTGCGCGCGCACGAGCACCGCGTAGCGGTCGTGCAGCAGCTCGATGCGCTCGGTACCGCTCAGCGCAGGCAGGAAGCCGAGCGCGAAGTGGATGGCTCCGGTCTCCAGCGCATCGGCGATCTCGCCGTGTGCCAGCGACATGGTCTGCACGCGCATCCCCGGCGCCTCGCGGTGCAGGGCCGCCATCAGGTCGGGCAGCAGCCGGGCTTCACCCAAGTCGCTCATGTGCAGCCGCAGCGTCATTGTCGATTGCGCCGGGGCGAAACTGCCGCCGTCCTGGAGCGCATCGCGGATCGCGGCGATGGCGGGCTGTACGGCGCCCGCGAGCCGCTCCGCACGCAGCGTCGCGCGCATGTGGCCGCTCGTGCGCACGAAGAGCACGTCCCCCAGCGCCAGCCGCAGGCGGGTCAGGCCTTGGCTCGCGGCCGGCTGCGACAGCCCCAGGGCCTCGGCCGCACGGCTCACGCTGCCCAGGCGGTAGACCGCGTCGAACAGGCGCAACAGGTTCATGTCAAGGCTGTCGACATCCATGAATCTAATAATGAAGTAGTCGGTTCATTGTATTGATGGATGCCAAAGAGCTGGGGACACTGCGGGCCATCAAGGAAACGCCGGCCCGCCCCAGGTTTCCTTTTCACCCTCGGTGGACAGGCGGGGCGCCCAACAACAAGGAGACATCATTCATGGATCGACCCATCGGGTCCGTCGCGGCGGGTACCGTCACCGTGCGCGAAGCGGTCTTCAGGCTGCTGCGCGAGTTCGGCATCACCTCCATCTTCGGCAACCCCGGCTCGACCGAGCTGCCGATGTTCATGGACTTCCCCGAGGACTTCCGCTACGTGCTGGGCCTGCAGGAGTGCGTGGTGGTCGCGATGGCCGACGGCTATGCCCAGGCCACGCACGGCGCGGCCTTCGTCAACCTGCATTCGGCCGCCGGCGTCGGCCATGCGATGGGCAACATCTTCACCGCCTACAGGAATCGCACGCCGCTCTTGATCACCGCGGGCCAGCAGGCGCGCTCGATCCTGCCGTTCGACCCGTTCCTCGGCTCGACCCAGGCGCCCGAGCTGCCGCGGCCCTACGTGAAGTGGAGCGTCGAGCCCGCGCGCGCCGAAGACGTGCCGCTGGCGATCGCGCGCGCCTACTACATCGCGATGACGCCGCCGCGCGGCCCGGTGCTGGTCTCGATCCCGTCGGACGACTGGGGCGTCGCCACGCTGCCGGTCGATGCGCGGCAGGTCAGCCGGCAGCTGCGCCCCGAGCCGGAACTGCTGGCGCAGGTCGCCGCGCGGCTCGACGGCGCGCGGGCGCCGGCCTTCGTGGCCGGCGCCGCGATCGACCGCGACGGCGCCTGGGACGAGGTCGTGCAGCTGGCCGAGCGCCACCAGGCGCGCGTCTACGTCGCGCCGATGTCGGGCCGCTGCAGCTTTCCGGAGGACCATCCGCTGTGGGCCGGCTTCCTGCCCGCGATGCGCGAGCGCATCGTCGAGCGGCTCGCCGGCCACGACCTGGTGTTCGCCGTCGGCGCGCCGGCCTTCACCTACCACGTCGAAGGGCAGGGGCCGCACCTTCCTGCGGGAGCGGAACTGGTGCAGCTGACCGAGGACCCGCAGACCGCCGCCTGGTCGCCCACCGGCACCTCGGTCGTCGGCAGCATCCGACTCGGGCTGCGCGACCTGCTCGACCGCAGCCGCCCGCCCGCCCGGCCGGCGCCCGCGGTCCATGCGCGGCCCGCGCGCCGATCCGAGCCGCAGCCCGGCGAGCGGCTGCCGGTGGCCTGGGTGCTGCAGACGCTGACCGACCTGCGCCCGCGCGACAGCATCGTGGTCGAGGAGGCGCCGAGCGCGCGCCCGGTCATCCACGGGCACCTGCCGATCTTCGCGTCGGAGACCTTCTACACGATGTGCAGCGGCGGCCTGGGCTTCGGCCTGCCGGCGGCCGTCGGCGTGGCGCTGGGCAAGCCGGGTGCGCGGGTGATCGCGCTGGTGGGCGACGGCTCGGCGATGTACGCGATCCAGGCGCTGTGGAGCGCGGCCCGGCTGGGCCTGCCGGTGGCGGTCGTGATCCTGAACAACCGCCGCTATGCGGCGCTGCACGATTTCGCGCGGATCTTCGGCTACCGCCCCGGCGAGCCGGTGCCCGGCACGGACCTGCCGGACCTCGATTTCGTGGCGCTCGCGACCGCGCAGGGCATGCGCGGCCTGCGCGTGGAGCGGGCCGAAGAGCTTCGCCCCGCGCTGACGGAAGCCCTCGCATCGACCGGCCCGGTGCTGGTCGAGGTCGAAGTGGCCTGAACCTTTCCCTCATCCATCACGACAAGGAGACACGCCATGGGCACGATTGCCATGCTGATCAACGGCGAGGCGCGCCAGGCCACGGGCGGCGCGACCTTCGAGCGCCGCAACCCGCTCGACGGCACGGTGGCTACCGTGGCGCCGGCGGCGACCGCGGCCGATGCCACCGCCGCGGTCGAGGCCGCGGCCGCCGCCTTTCCGGCCTGGTCGCGCACCGGGCCGAGCGAGCGCCGCGCGCTGCTGCTGAAGGCTGCGCAGGCCCTGGAGGCCAAGACCGGGGCGCTGGTCGCCGCCATGGCGGCGGAGACCGGCGCCGCGGCGCCCTGGGCCGGCTTCAACGTGCACCTGGCGGCCGGGCTGCTGCAGGAGGCCGCGGGCCTCACGACGCAGATCGGCGGCGAGGTGATCCCGTCGGACGTGCCGGGCAGCCTGGCGCTCGCGGTGCGGCGGCCGGCCGGCGTGGTGCTCGGCATCGCGCCGTGGAACGCGCCGGTCATCCTCGGCGTGCGCGCGATCGCCACGCCGCTGGCCTGCGGCAACACGGTGGTGTTCAAGGGCTCGGAGCTCAGCCCCGCGACCCATGGCCTGATCGTCGAGGCGTTCCGCGACGCGGGCCTGCCGCCCGGCGTGGTCAACTTCGTGACCAACGCGCCGCAGGATGCCGCCGCCGTGGTCGAGGCCATCGTCGCCCACCCCGCGCTGCGGCGCATCAACTTTACCGGCTCCACGCGCGTGGGCCGGCTGATCGCGCAGACTGCGGCGAAGTACCTCAAGCCCGCCGTGCTGGAGCTCGGCGGCAAGGCGCCGCTGGTCGTGCTCGACGATGCCGACCTCGACGCCGCGGTGAATGGCGCGGCCTTTGGCGCCTTCATCAACAGCGGCCAGGTCTGCATGAGCACCGAGCGCATCGTGGTGGACCGCCGCATCGCCAACGCGTTCGTCGACCGGCTCGCGGCCAAGGCCGCGAAGCGGCCGCTGGGCGACCCCCGAAGGTCTGCGGAAGAGGGGCCGGTGGTGCTCGGCTCGGTGGCCGATGCGAGCACGGTGGAGCGCTGCAACGCGCTGATCGACGACGCGCTCGCCAAGGGCGCGCGGCTGGTCTGCGGCGGCAAGGCCGAGAGCACGCTGTTCCCCGCGACGCTGCTGGACCACGTCACCGCGGAGATGCGCATCTACCACGAGGAGAGCTTCGGCCCGGTGAAGCCGGTGGTGCGCGTCGACGGCGTGGAGGAAGCCGTGCGCGTGACCAACGACAACCCCTACGGCCTGTCGGCCGCCGTGTTCGGGCGCGACATCGCGCGCGCCTGGGCCGTGGCCAACCGCATCGACTCGGGCATCTGCCACGTCAACGGCCCGACCGTGCACGACGAGGCCCAGATGCCGTTCGGCGGCGTGAAGGACTCGGGCTACGGCCGCTTCGGCGGCAAGGCCGGCATCGACGCCTTCACCGAGCTGCGCTGGATCACCGTGCAGACGGCCGACCGCCACTACCCGTTCTGAGCCGGAGGCGCCCCATGACATCCATGTGCAGGCGCATGGCGATCGCGCTCGCCTTCGCCACGGCGCCGCTGGCGCAGGCCCAGCAGGCGCAGAACTGGCCCGCCAAGCCGGTCACCGTCGTCGTCAACTTCGCCGCCGGCGGCGCGGCCGACCAGCTCGCGCGCATCGTCGGCGCGCCGCTGCAGGACGCGCTCGGCCAGCCGGTGGTGATCGACAACAAGGGCGGCGCCGGCGGCAACCTCGGCGGCGAGTTCGTCGCCAAGGCCAAACCCGACGGCTACACCCTGCTGATGAGCTCGGGCGGGATGGTCTCGATCAACCCGCACATCTATCCGAAGCTGCCGTTCGACCCGGGCAAGGACCTGGCGCCGGTCGCCGCCGTGGCGCGCGTGCCCTTCTACCTGGTGGTGCGCGCCGACAGCCCGGTCAAGGACTTCAAGGGTCTGGTCGCCGACCTCAAGGCCCACCCGGGCAAGCGCTCGTTCGCCTCGCCCGGCAACGGCAGCTCGCCGCACCTCGCGGGCGAGATGCTGACGAGCCAGACCGGCACCAGCGCGATCCACGTGCCCTACCGCGGCGCCGCGCCCGCGCTGACGGACCTGATCGGCGGGCAGGTGGACTTCCTGTTCGACCCGGGCATCAGCCTCCAGTACGTCAAGAGCGGCAAGCTGCGGATGCTGGCGGTGGCCAGCCTGCGGCGCGCGCCGCTGGTACCCGACGTGCCCACGCTCGACGAGCTCGGACTCAAGGGCTTTGATGCCGACGCGGTGTTCGGCTTCTACGCGCCGGCCGGCACGCCGCGGCCCGTCGGCGAGCGGCTCAACGCCGAGATCAACCGCATCCTGGCCCAGCCCGCCGTCAAGGAGCGCATCGTGGCCATCGGCAACGTGCCGCTGCCGATGACGCCCGCGGAGTTCGGGCACAAGGGCGGCGAGGACTTCCGGCGGCTGGGCGCCCTGATCCGCGAGCGCGGCATCAAGGCCGACTGAACCGAAAACCAGCAGGAAACGAGGGACCGCCATGCCGACAGACCACAGGATTCATGAGACTGGGGAGTATATGCTTGAAGCCAAAGAAAGGCAGTGGCTGCAGAGTGATAGGGTTGGCAGTATATCGCCAGGCGTGCTCGTGACCGACGTGCTCGTCGCCGGCGGCGGCCCCTGCGGACTGATGCTGGCTAACGAGCTCGGGCGGCGCGGCGTGCGCTGCCTCGTGGTCGATGCCAAGCCCGGCACCGCGTTCAATCCTCAGGCCAATGCCACGCAGGCGCGCACGATGGAGCACTTCCGCCGGCTCGGCTTCGCGCACGAGATCCGGGCGCAGGGCCTGCCGCCGGACCATCCGACCGACATCGCCTACTTCACGCGCTACGCCGGCCACGAGCTCGCGCTCATCCGCCTGCCCACGGCCGCGGAGGCTACGGTGCGCATCAAGTCGCTGACCGGCTCCTGGAGCGCGGCCGAGCTGCCGCACCGCGTCTCGCAGAAGTTCGTCGAGCAGACGCTGCGCCGCCATGCCCAGTCCTGGCCGGCGGCGGACGTGCGCTACGGCTGGACGCTGGAGGCGTTCCACGACGACGGCAGCGCGGTCCATGCGACCGTGCGGCCCACCGAGGGCGGCGCCGCGCAGCAGGTGCGCGCGCGCTTCCTCGTCGGCGCCGACGGCGCCCGCAGCCTGGTGCGCCGCCGGCTCGGCATCGCATGGGGCGGCGTCACCGGCATCCAGCGCGACTTCATGGGCAGCAAGATGTTCGCCGTCTACCTGCGCGCGCCGGGCTTCGCCGCGGTGCTGCGCCATCCGAAGGCCTGGATGTACGTCGCGGTCAACCACCAGCGCCGGGCCTTCATGGCCTCGGTGGACGGCGTGTCCGAATACGCCTTCCATGCCGCGCTGCGGCCGGGCGAGGATGCCGAGGGCTGGACCGAGGAGGACGCGCGCCGCGTCTTCGCCGAAGCCGTCGGTGCTGACGTGCCGGTGGAGATCCTGTCGTACGGCACCTGGCTGGCCGGCCATGCACTCGTCGCGCAGCGGTTGCGCGAGGGCAACGTGTTCATCGCGGGCGACGCGGCCCACCTGTTCACGCCGACCGGCGGCCTGGGCTACAACACCGCCGTCGAGGACGCGGTCAACCTGGGCTGGAAGCGCGCCGGCGTGGTCCGCGGCCACGCGCCGCCGGCGCTGCTGGACAGCTACGAGGCCGAGCGCCGGCCGCTGGCCGAGCGCAACACCGGTTTCGCGCGGCGCTTCGCCGACTCGGTCGGCCTGTTTTCCGCCCTGCCGGAGCTGGAGGAGGCATCGGAGCGCGGCGAGGCCGAGCGCCTGCGTGCGGCCCGGCACCTCGACCGGCATGCGCGCCTGGAGTTCGACATCCCCGGCGTGCCCTTCGGCGGCCGCTACGACGGCTCGCCGGTCATCGCCGGCGACGGCACGCCGCCGCCGCCCGACGAGCCGAACGCCTACGTCCCCACGGCCCGCCCCGGCGGGCGGCCGCCGCACGCCTGGCTGGAGGACGGGCGCTCGCTGTTCGACACCTTCCACACCGAATGGACGCTGCTGGGGCTGGGCCCCGATGCGCCCCCCACCGCCGGCTTCGAGGCGGCGGCCCGCGAGCTGGACGTGGCCCTGGGCGTCGTGCGCCTGCCGCAGCCCGCGCTGCGCGCGCTGTACGAGGCGCCGCTCGCGCTCATCCGCCCCGACCAGATCGTCGCTTGGCGCGGCGCCACGGCCGACGGTGCGCACGGCGTGCTGGCCCGCGCCACCGGGAGACAGCCATGAAGTCCCTGCTGCGGATCCTGGCCCTGGCCGGCTGTGCGGCGCTGGCCCTGCCGGCCGCGGCCCAGGCCTGGCCGACCAAACCCGTGCGCTTGGTGGCCGCCTTTCCTGCCGGCGCACCAGGCGACGTGATCGCGCGGCTGATCCAGCCCGCGCTGCAGGCCGCCTGGGGCCAGCCGGTGGTCGTCGAGAACAAGCCCGGCGCAGCCGGCAACCTCGCGGCGGCCGAGGTCGCGCAGGCCCGGGACGACCACACGCTTCTGGTCGGGCCGGACACGATCCTCACGATCAACCCGCATCTCTACCGCAGGCTCGGCGTCGACCTGCGCGCCGCGCTCAGGCCGGTGACCTACCTCGCGAGCTTCAATCAGATGCTGGTGTGCCACCCGGCCTCGGGCATCGCCACGCTCGACGCCTTCGCGCGGCAGCCCGCCACGCGGTCCTACGCGTCCGGCGGCGCCGGCTCGCCGAGCCACATGGCGATGGAGATGCTGCTGGCGACCACGCGCGGCAAGCTCAACCACGTGCCCTACAAGGGCCCGGGCCCGGCCGCGCAGGACGTGATGGGCGGACACGTGGACTGCGGCTTCATCGTCTCCTCGGTCGTGCTGCCGCACGTGCAGGCCGGGCGGCTGCGGGCGATCGCCGTGTCGGGCCGGGAGCGCTCGGTGCTGCTGCCGGCCGTGCCGACGGTGGAGGAGGCCGGGCACGCGGGCTTCGACGCGACCTTCTTCGAGACCCTGCTCGCGCCCGCCCGGCTGCCGGAGCCGGTCGCCGAGAAGATCCAGCGCGACGTGCGCAGCGCGCTCGATGCGCCGCGCACCCGGGCAGCCCTCGCCGAGATGGACCTGCGTGCGCTCGGCAACACGCCGGCCGACGCCCGCCGGCGCAGCCAGGCCGACTTCGACAAGTGGGGCGCCGTCGCCCGCCAGGTCGGCCTGCAACTCGATTGAGGAGGAGACGGACATGCGCAACCTCGACCAGCACACCATCACCGACGCCGTCCTGGCCCGCCAGGCCGCCACGGCCGACCCGCGGCTCAAACGCATCCTGGACAGCCTCGTGCGCCACCTGCACGCCTTCGCGCGCGACGTGGAGCTGACCGAGGAGGAGTGGTTCCAGGGCATCGCCTTCCTCACGCGCTGCGGCCACATCACCGATGACCGGCGCCAGGAGTTCATCCTGCTGTCGGACGTGCTGGGCCTGTCCATGCTGACCGTGGCGCAGAACAACGACAAGCCGGCCGGCTGCACCGAGGCGACCGTGTTCGGCCCCTTCCACGTGGAAGGCGCGCCGCACTACGACCTGGGCGCGGACATCTCCCACGGCGCGCGCGGCATCCCCTGCCTGGTGCGCGGCACGGTGCGCGGCCCGGATGGCGAGCCGGTGCCCCACGCGCACATCGACGTCTGGCAGTCGGACGAGGACGGCCTCTACGACGTGCAGCACGAGGGCCTCGGCCATGCGCAGGCGCGCGGCATTCTGCATTCCGACGCCGAGGGCCGCTACCACTTCCGCTCCATTCTGGCCGTGCCCTACGCGATTCCGCACGACGGCCCGGTGGGCGACCTGCTGACGGCCACCGGGCGCCACCCCTGGCGGCCCGCGCACCTGCACTTCCTCATCGAGGCGAAGGGCTACGAGCGGCTCATCACCCACGTGTTCCGCAGCGACGACGCCTACCTCGACTCGGACGCCGTGTTCGGCGTGCGGCAGTCGCTGATCGCCGACTGGAAGCCGCAGCCCGACGGCAGCTACCTGGTCGAGTACGACTTCGTCCTGAACCGCGCCCCCGCGGAGGGGTCATGAAGGACTTTGTCTACGACTGCGCGCCCGCGCGCGTGGTGTTCGGGCCCGGGTCGCTGGGCCACCTGGAGCGCGAGATCGACCTGCTGGGCACCCGGCGCGCGCTGGTGCTCTCCACGCCCGAGCAGCGGGCCCAGGCCGAGGGGGTCGCCGCCCGCCTAGGCGACCGCGCCCCGGGCGGCACCAGCGCCGGCCGCGCTGTTCGACCTGGGCCGAGACCTTGGCGCGCCGACGGCGCTGCGCGGCATCGGCATGCGCGAGGCCGACCTCGACCGCGCTGCCGATCTCGCCGTCAGCAATCCCTACTGGAATCCCCGCGGGATCGGCCCGGCGCAGCGCGCAGCGATCCGGCAACTGCTCCAGGACGCCTTCGACGGAACGCGTCCGGCCTGAGGTTCGGCGCCCCGGCCCGGGACACGGACGTTCCGGGACGCGGCCGCACGCTCCCCCCTGGCGGGGGCGGCGGCAGGGCGCGCGCCCAGATCACGAGAAGAGACGACCCATAACGACACAGGAGACATATCCATGCCATTCCTTCCATCCCGCCGCGCGGCCCGCATGCTTCGGGCGGCCGCCATTGGCGCATGCGTTCCCGCCGCCTGGGCGCAGGGCAGCGTCACGCTCTACGGTCGCGTTGACGGGGCCGTCTACTCGCAGTCGCGCTCCCATCCCAATGCGAACCAGTGGAGCCTCACCTCGGACACGAACTACTTCGGCTTGCGTGGCCAGGAGGACCTCGGCCAGGGACGCAAGGCGGTCTTCAAGCTGGAGAGCCAGTTCGACGTGTCCTCGGGCGCATCGAACAGCGCCCCTTCTTCAACCGCGAGTCCTACGTGGGGCTGTCCGATCCGCGGCTCGGCACCCTGCAGCTGGGCTCGGTCTGGGGGCCGTTCCTCTGGCCCACGTCGAAGTCCGACGCCTTCGGCCGCGCGCAGCTCGGCGCGTTGCAGACGATGACGCAGGGCGCGCCCAACCGCGGCTACACGCTGCTGCTCAACAACGCGGTGCACTACGCCACGCCGCAGTTCGGTGGGCTGCTGGGGCGTCTCTATATCCAGTCGGGCGAAGGCGCCTCTACGCCGGACGGGCCTAGGACAGTGTGCTGATCACGGGCGCCAGCGTGGGCCTGCCCGATGCGGCCGTGCGCACCAAGACCCTGGGGCTCGGCGCGTCCTACGACTTCGGTGCCGTGCGGCTCTACGGCTACGCGCAGCGCAACCAGGTGCTCGGGCTCGGCGATGCCGACTCGGTCAACGCCAGCGCGGCCGTCCCGATGGGCGCGGGCGAGGTTCGCCTGGCCGCCGGTCGCTGGAGTCGTCTGGGCGACGCCGGCGCGAAGCGGCTGGCCCTGGGCTATGCGCACTTCCTCTCCAGGCGTACCCAGGTCTATGCCGCGCTCGCCAGGCTGAGCAACGAAGGCCGTTCCACGCTGATGTGGTTCCCGATCAGCCAGGACTCTCCTCGGCCGTGGCGGGGCGGGACGTGCGCTCGTTCGGCGTGGGCATCCGCCACATGTTTTAGTACTGGGACCCGGAAATATCGGAACGTGAAAGCGCGTCTTCTTACCCAGGGCGGCGTTGCGTTGCGCGCGAATCCATCGCTTTCACCCTGTTCCTCTATTTCGGGGCTGCAGCACCAGCCGCCGGCGTGCAGCGCCGCTTGCGCGGGCCGCCCCTGCCTGCTCCGGCTGGCGCGATGCGGGCCTGTGCCCGGTCCAGCCAGGCCAGTGTGTCGGTATGGGCGACGAAGTGGTGCAGGTAGCCTGGCGCAACCTCGTGCATCAGTGCCAGCGCCCGATGGGTCAGGTGCAGCGAATTGAGCGGGCCGGCATTCGGCGGCACCTGGGCGAGCGACTGGCGCAGGCGCTGCTCGGTGCCCAGCCGCGCCCAGGTGCTGCGAAAGCGCTGCAGCGTGCGCAACTCGAGTGGGCTGGCCAGGGTGGCCGTGGGCTCGGCTGGCGGCGACTGGCGGCGGATATCCGCCAGCAACCGGGCGAGCGGGTTGTCCCTGCGAGGGGCTTCCTGCGGTGGCGATGGCGCCGCCGCCTGCAAGGCCTCGGCGTAGGTGTGGATCCGCTGCGCGAGCCGCGATTCGACCTGAGCACGGGCCGGTCCGGTCAACACCTCCGACCGGCGTGCCAGCGCCTCGATCGTGCGGAAGCGCAGCGGGTCGTGCGCATCGGCGCCGCTGTCGCGCCAGGCCGCCAGCGTCTCGGCTGTGGTGGGAGCCTCTGGCGCGTTCACGACTTCGCCGGGCGGGGCATGGGCGCCATCTCGACGCGCCGGTTCTTGGCACGACCCTCGGCGTCGGCATTGGAGGCCACGGCCTGCTCGGCGCCGAAGGCGGCGGCGAATACCGACGAGGCGGGGATGCCGGCTTCGATCAGCGCGCGCGTCACGGTCAGTGCGCGCTGGGCCGACAGCTCCCAGTTGTCGGCGAAGCGGCGGTTGCTGTCGCGCATCTGCCGGTCGTCAGTGAAGCCGCTGACCATCAGGATCTCGCCGCGCGCGGCCAGGTAGCCGGAGAGCGGCTCGGCCAGGCTGCGCAGCAGCTGCCGGCCCTCGGGCTGCAGTTCGTCGGAATTGAAGGCGAACAGCACGCTGCCGCGGATGCCGATGCGCCCGCCGGCCAGCGTGACGCGGCCGGCGGCCAGCGGTGCGGCCAGGGCCTGCTCCAGGGCCTCGCGGCGCTGCGTTTCCTGCTGCCGCTGGTGAACTTCGCTCTCCAGCCTGCCGGTCAGCTCGAACTGCATGCCCAGGGCGCAGACCAGCACCAGCACGAAGGCGCCGAGCATGCCGGCCATCAGGTCGCCGAAGGCGGCCCAGGCCGGCGCGGCCAGGTCGGCGGTGGATTCGACGTCGTCGCTCATCGTTGCCGCTGCCTCAGGCTGCCGCTGCCGGGCGCCGGTCGGCCAGTTGCTGGAGTTCGTCGATCACCTGCTTCTGCGCCGACAGGCTCAGGTCGATCACCTCGCGCGCCTGGGCCACGTAGTAGGCCGGCTGCTCGTCGCTGCGTGCCATCGATTGGCCCAGCGCCGTCTCGATGCGCTGCAGCTGCGCGACCAGCTTCTCGTTGGACTGGCCGAACCGGTCTACCGCGGCGCCGAAGGCCTCGCCCAGGCTGGCGACCTCGACCGCGCTGCCGGTGAGCTGCGCGGCGGCATCGGTGAGCATGCTGCCCTGGGTTTCGACGGTCTGCGCGAAGTGGTTGCCGGCGCGCTCCAGCAGGGCGGATGTCGCGTTCACCAGCGCGTCGATGGCGCCGCGCTGTTCGGTGGATGCATGGTTCACCGCGTCGAGCAGGGTGGAGAGCGTGCCGAGCACGCGGCTGCGTTCCTCCAGCATCGTGTTGTCGCGTGCCATGCTGTCCGACAGCTGCTGGCGCAGTTCGCCGATCACCTCGGCGGCGGCGCGCGGCGCTTCGGCCGCGACCTGCACCAGGCGCGCGACCTCGGCCACGGTGGCCTCGGCCTGGGCATGGGTGCGCGTGGCCAGTTCGTCCACGCTGCGGGCCAGGGCATCGCCCTGGGCCTGCCAGCGCGCACTGTCCTGCGCATGGCCGTCCTGCCACTGCTGGCGCAGCGTGTCGGCCACGCCTTGCAGCGTACCGGCCCATCGGGTGAGGCGGGCCTCGTCCTGCGCCGCGAGGCGCTCCTGCAGCGCGGCATGCGACTGCCCGAGGGTGCTGGCAAACGCGGTCGCCTGCTGTTCGAACGCCGCTGCCGCGGCCGCGAGCGCCGCGCGCGCTTCGGCCGACAGGGCCTCGGCGCCGGCGGACTGCTTCTCCAGCGCCTGGCGCCAGCTGTCGGCGACCTGGCCGGTCGTGCCTTCGAGCTGCGCCGTCAGCCCGTCCACCAGGGCGGTCGAGCGTTGCGCAAAGCCGTCGGTGAAGCTTTCGAGCGCGCAGCGCAGCTGTGTGGCCGTGGCCTCGCCTGCGCGGCGGTGTTCGGCCAGGGCCTGCTGCCAAGCCGCGGTAAGCGCATCGGCGCCACCGGCCAGCTGGCCGACGCTGGCGTCGATGCGGGCCGCCACGGTGTCGACCAGTGCGGCGGAGCGGTTGTCGAACGTCTCGGCGAAGCCGGCGAGCGCTGCACGCAGCTGCTGCACGGTGGCATCGCTGGCGGCCTGGTGCTGGATGAGTGCCGTCTGCCAGCGCACTGCCACGGCGCCGGTGGCAGCGTCGAGCCCGGCCGTGCTCTGGTCCAGCCGGCCGGCGATGCGGTCCACCAGCGTGGTGGCGCGCTCGTCGAAGCCGTGGCTGAAGCCATCGAGCGCGGCGCGCAGTTCGGCGGCGGCCGCGGCGTTGCGGATGCGCTGTTCTTCCACGGCCGCCTGCCAGGATGCGGCGACCTGGCCGGTGGCTTCGGCGAAGCGGCTCGCCGTGCCGTCGAGCTGCCTCTGCACTGCGCGGGCCACGTTCTCGTGCAGGGCGGCCGCCTCGCGCGCGATGCCGGCCATGGCGGCCTCGGCCACCGGCTGCAGCGCCGCGCCGGCGGCGCGGGCGCCGTCGGCCAGACTCTGTTTGAGCGACGCATCGACCGAGCCGGCCAGCTGGGTGTAGGCGGCACTGGCTTCGCCGTGGAAGCGGTCCTGGCCGGCCAGCAGGCGGTCCTGCAGGGCCTGCTGCTGGCGCTCCATCGCCGCCATCCACTGGTCCAGGCGCTCGAACAGCGCGGGCGTCAGCTCGGCCTGGCGCTGCAGCAGGCGCAGCGATTCGTCGCGCTGCGCGGCTTCGTGGCGGGCGGGGAATGGACGACCAGCGTGTCGGCGATGCGGGCGTCGAGCAGCTGCGCGGCCTGCTGCCGCTCGCGGCGGGCCAGCGCCACCATCAGGCCCAGCATGGCCGATGCGCCCACGCCGGCGATCGACGCGCCGAAGGCCAGGCCCAGGCCGCGCACCGGGGCCGAGAGCGATGCGCGCACTGCCTGCAGATCGGCCGCGCTCTGCAGCGCCGCGCCCGTGCCCTGCAGCGTGACGACCATGCCGAGGAAGGTGCCGAGCATGCCCAGCAGCACCAGCAGGCCGGCCAGCGCCGGCGCCAGGGCGGGGCCGGGCAGGGCGACGCGCTGGCCTTCGATGCGCAGGCGCACGGCGTTGCGCAGCGAGGCATGCAGGCGCTCCAGCCAGGCGCCGAGGCGGCCTTCGGCCGGCGGCTCGGCCAGCGCTTGGACCAGCGTGGCGGTGGCCGCGCGGTAGCGGTGCAGTTCGAAGGCACCGGCCGCGTAGGCGGCGGCGATCACGGCGACGAAGACGACGGCCAGCGGCTGCGCGGCGAGGTAGCCGGCAGCGACCCAGCCGAGCAGGGCCAGCCCGGCGGCGAAGGCGGCGGGAAAGAGAAGACGGTTCATGCGCGAGAGGAAGAGTGCAGGGCCGCGAGCAGCCCGTCGATCGGTTGGCAGCGGAGGTCCAGCTCGGCCAGCAGCACGGCGCACAGGTCGCGGCGGAAGCGGTTCTGCCAGGCTTCTGCGGGCTGCGGAGCCGGTTCGGCGCCGTCGGTGGCCGCGGCGGCATCGCGCAGCCGGCGAAAGTGCCGCTCCAGCAGCGGCGGCACGGTGGTGGCGAGCAGATTGTGCTCCTGCGCGCCCAGGGCCTGTTCGATCACCGCATCCACCGCGGCCAGCCGCGCGAGCGGCGCCGGCGCGGCGGCGATGGCCGCGCGCAGGCGCTGGCGCAGCGCGGCGATGGCCAGCTCCATCGCCTGCTGGCGGCCCAGGTAGTAGCGGCGGTAGGGCGGGAAATCGGTGGCGCCGTCGCGGCCCGAGCCGAGCGCGCGGTCGTTGCCGTCCAGCGTCTTCGCGAGCGTGGCGCGCACCTTGGCGTAGTCGGCCCGCAGCACCGCGGCGTCGTTCTCCGCGTCCGGCGGGGCCACGGGGGCGGAGCCGTCGAGCGCGCCCGACAGCGCGATCGCGTCCGTCCAGCCGAGCCACTGGCTCAGCCGGTCGGTGAAGGATTGGCGGGAAGCCCCGGCATCGTCGCCGGCCAGCGGTGCCAGCAGGCGCACCAGGGCCGAACCCGTGATGCCGGACGCCACCGCCGGCTGCTGGGTGCGTGCCATGGGTGCCGGAATGGAAAAAACCGGGCAGTCTACACGGGCCGCCGGGGCGCGCGCCCCTGGACGCCTGTCACCAACTGCAAAGGGTGGCGCCGGATGCTGGTAGATACCCCGGCATGGATGGTCCGTATGTGCCCTTCAGTCGCCCGCTGCAGGCCTATACCCCTCCAGGTCGCCCAGGCGCCAGGCGCGCAGTTCGGCGGCCAGCCGGTCAAACTCGGCCAGCAGCGCCGCATCGGCCGCATAGAACACCGCGAACCTGCCCGAGAAGGTGCGCAGGTAGAGCCGCGGCGCCACCAGCCATTCGAGGCCGCGCACCCGCAGCACCTTGGCATAGGCCAGGTCGCCGAGTTCGAGGCGCTTGTGCCAGATCCAGCGCTGGCTCACCGCGGCGGCATCGACGCGGGTGCGGCTGCGCAGGATCGCGATCCAGGTCCAGCCCATGAGCACCAGTGCGGCGCCGAACCAGCCGATGCCCGAGCGCCCGCCGGCGCCCAGGCTGCCGGCGGGCCACAGCGAGAACATCCAGCCGGCGCAGCCGAAGACGATGGCGCTGGCCAGCAGCCGGAAGGCCGGCGAGAAGGCCGGGCCTTCCTGCACGCCTGCCGCCGGCGCGAAGCGAAACGGGCCGGCGGCCATCTAGTGCTTCTTCTCCTGGAGCGCATCCTCCAGCGCCTTGGCCGGGTCGTCGGCCGCGGGCGGCGCGTCGGGGCTGGCGGGCGCGGCCTCGCCCGGCATCTCCGGCGCGGCATCCTGGTCCTTCGCGTCCTCGTCCACCGGCACCTCGACCTGCACCTTGTCCACATCGATCACCTGCTCCTTGTCGAGGAAGACGGTGACCGTCTGCGGCACGAAGATCACGATGGCCACCAGCACCAGCTGCATCAGCACCCAGGGGATCGCGCCGAGGTAGATGTCGCTCGACTTCACCGGCGCCGGGATGCGCTTTTCCTTGAACAGCGTGTCGGCGATGCCGCGCAGGTAGAAGAGGGCGAAGCCGAACGGCGGGTGCATGAAGCTGGTCTGCATGTTCACGCACAGCAGCACGCCGAACCACACCAGGTCGATGCCGAGCTTGTGCGCCACCGGCCCGAGCATCGGCAGGATGATGAAGGCGATCTCGAAGAAGTCGAGGAAGAACGCGAGGAAGAAGATGAAGACGTTCACCGCGATCAGAAAGCCGATCTGCCCGCCGGGCAGGCCCGAGAGCATGTGCTCGACCCACAGCGCGCCGTCCACGCCCTGGAACACCATCGAGAACACCCGCGCGCCGATCAGGATGAAGACGACCATGGCGGTCAGCCGCATGGTGCCGACCATCGCGCTCCAGAGCAGGTCCCAGGTCAGGCGGCGGTGGATCGCCGCGAGCACCAGCGCGCCGACCACGCCCATGGCGCCGGCCTCGGTCGGCGTGGCGATGGCCGAGTCCATCCACGGCAGCCCGCCCATGGAGCCCAGCACCGCGAAGATCAGGAAGGCCGAGGGGATGATGCCGCGCAGGCATTTGATCCACAGCGCCAGCCCGCTCATGGTGCGCGCCTCCTTCGGAATGCCCGGGATGTAGTGCGGCCGGAACACGCCGAGCACGAAGGTGTAGCCCGCGAAGATCGCGATCTGCAGGATCGACGGCCCCCAGGCGCCCTTGTACATGTCGCCCACCGAGCGGCCGAGCTGGTCGGCCATGACGATCAGCACCAGCGACGGCGGCACCAACTGCGTGATCGTGCCCGAGGCCGCGAGCACGCCGGTGGCGTAGCGCATGTTGTAGCCGTAGCGCATCATCACCGGCAGCGAGATCAGCGCCATCGCGATCACCTGGCCCGCGACCGTGCCGGTGATCGCGCCGAGGATGAAGCCGACGATGATGACCGAGTAGCCCAGGCCGCCGCGCACCGTGCCGAACAGCTGGCCCATCGAGTCGAGCATGTCCTCGGCCAGCCCGCACTTCTCCAGGATCGCGCCCATGAAGGTGAAGAACGGGATCGCGAGCAGCAGCTCGTTGCTGAGGATGCCGAAGATGTTGATCGGCAGGTTCTGCATGAAGACCGGCGGGAACCAGCCCATCTCGATGGCGAAGAAGCCCGAGGCCATGCCCAGCGCCGCGAGCGAGAACGCCACCGGAAAGCCGATGAGCATGATGACGACCAGCCCCGCGAACATGAACGGGGCGAAGTTTTCCATTTGCATGATGGGCGCCCCTTTACTGGACCGGCTTCTCGTAGTGGACGTCCAGCTCGTAGCGGCCCGCGAGGAAGGCCAGGCGCTTGACGATCTCGGACAGCCCCTGCACGAACATGCAGCCGAAGCCCAGCGGCACCAGCAGCATCGCCGGCCAGCGGATCAGCCCGCCGGCGTTGCTCGACATCTCGCCGGAGCGGAGCATCGACAAAAACAGCGGCCACGACAGCCAGACCATCACCGCCATCACCGGCAGCAGGAAGAAGACGAGGCCGAGCAGGTCCACGATGACCGGGCCCCTGCCGCGCAGGCGGCCGTAGAAGATGTCCACGCGCACGTGCTCGTTGAGCTTGAGCACCACCGGCGCGCCCAGCATCACCGTGGCGGCGAACAGGTACCACTGGATCTCGAGCCAGCCGTTGGAGCTGATGTCGAAGCCGTAGCGCACCAGCGCGTTGCCGGCCGAGATGAGTGCTGCGGCCAGCACGGCCCAGGAGGCGAGCTGGCCCAGGCGGGCCGCGATCCAGTCGACGGCCAGGGCGAATCTGAGGAATGCCGACACGGCTTGTCTCCGTTGGGTGGGTGGTTGTGTCTTCTGTGCTTCGGCGGCCGGACGTGCGTCGTGTGCACGGCCGGGCCGGAACTGGCGCGGATGCTACGCCCGGGGGGCTGCAGGAAGCCTGACGCAAACGCCAGGATGCGGGTTTGTCCCAGGCTGGACCGGGCCGCGGCAGCCGTGCAATCCATGCTGGGGTATGTGCCGCAAGTGCCTGTGAAAATGGCGTATACAGAGGGTAGAGCGAGGAGTATGAAGACGCTGGCTACATCGCGCGGAACAGGCCGGCGTGCACCCGGCTGACCGCCAGCCGCTCGCTGCGGCCGTACAGCGCCAGGCGCAGCCGGCCGGCATCGTCGCGCTCCACCGTGCCGCGGTGCACCTGCCAGAAGACCTGCGGGTCGAGCCGCGGCTGCAGCTCGCGCAGCGGCGTGCGCAGCCAGTATTCGCCGGATGCGGCCAGCACCCGCACGTACTTGTCGGGCGCCTCGAAGGCCAGCACCTCGTCGATGACACCATGCGCACGGCGTTGCCGCCGGGCAGGCCGGCCTGGATGATCCGCAGTGGCTCGGCCACGGCGGCCGCGGGTTGCAGCAGCAGCGCGCGCAACTGGGCCAGCACCGCGTCGGGCACGGCGGCGCCGGCCTGCGGTGCGCGGGCCGCGAGCGCGGTCTGCACGCGCTCCACCGTGCGCGCCAGCCGGGCCGGCTGCACCGGCTTGAGCAGGTAGTCCACCGCCTGCGCGTCGAAGGCCTGCACGGCGTACTGGTCGTAGGCCGTCACGAAGACCAGGGCCGGGAACGGCCGGGCCGCGCCGTCCCAGGCATCGGCCAGCTCGGCCGCCGCGTCCAGCCCGCCCAGGCCCGGCATGCGGATGTCGAAAAACAGCACGTCCGGCGCCAGCGCCAGCGCAGCCTGCACGGCCGAACGGCCGTCGTCCACGCGCCGCAGCACCCGCAGCGCGGGCCAGGCGCGCGCCAGCCCGGCCGCGAGGGCCTCGGCCAGCAGGGGTTCGTCTTCGGCGATCAGGGCGGTCGGTGCGTTCATGCCGGTGGGGCATCCAGCGGCAGCCGCAGCGTGGCGACGGTGCCTTCGGATGTGTTGAATGCCAGCACCAGCATGGCTGCCCCGCCATAGACCGCGGCCAGCCGTTCGCGTATCTGGGTCAGGCCGAAGCGCGCTGCCGGAAGCGCTGCGGCGGCATCGTCGAGACCGGCGCCGGCGTCGATCACCTCGACGACGACTCCGCCCGCATCGGCGCGGGCGCGCACCGCGATGCGCCCGCCAGCCACCTGGGGCTCCATCCCGTGGCGCACTGAAGTTGCCCCCGATTCCTGGAGTGCATAGCCCCAACCCGGAGAATGCCGGGACGGGAGCATGAATTGAACGAGAAGCAAACGAGAGCGAAGTACACGCTGGAGTTCAAGCAGGAGGCCGTGCGGCAGGTCAAGGCCGGGCGTGCTGCGTCGGTCGTGGCCGCGACGCTGGGCATGCCCAAGGCGAGCTTGACGAACTGGGTCAGGGCTGATGCGAAGGGCCAGATGGTCGCAGTGCCTGAAGGCAAAGCAACGTCGCCAGCCATCACGCCGGAGCAGGCGGAGATTGCGCGGTTGCGAGCGCAGGTGGCGCGACTGACGATGGAGCGCGACATCGCAAAAAAAGCCGCGGCGTACTTTGCGCAGGACGTGCTGCAAGGTACGCCTGGATTCAATCGATGAAGGGACGCTGGCCGATCACGCTGATGTGCGAGGTCCTGTGGGTGAGCTCCAGCGGATATTTCCGATGGG
>WNDY01000036.1 GCA_009914555.1 Xylophilus sp. | reverse complement strand
ACGCACGGCGGGCGTGGTGCGGGCGTTCCTGTGCAGGGCGATCAGCATGCTTGGACCTCCGGAGGTGATTGCAGTGACTCTATCAATCCTCGCATCACCGCTCGGGCCATGAAGAGTGGATAGCGATTCTCGCTTATGCAATCATCCGGGATGCGACACTTAGCTCTACATGCATTGGCAATCCATGTGGGTTTGCCACAAATGCGGATCCATCTATTCTCAGGAGTGAGTCCTAACAATTCATTCAAGCCGATGCCGCTTCGCGGCGCGGCTTAACTCAGGCGTTAGAAGCACTTGGAGAACATCATGGGATTTGGAACATTTCTTATCATTGTGGTTGTGGGTGTAGTTGGTTTGGCAGTGTTTTTGATAATTGCGGAGCAAAAAAAGATAAATGCGATGACGCCGGACGAAAGACAGAATTACGTGTTTGGTGTGGTCAATGCGCACTTAGTTTGCCCTCATTGCCAAACGACCGGAAAGGTGCGGAGTAAAAATGTTACGAGGCAAATAGTTTCAACCGGAACGGTTGGTGGAATACTAAAGACAAACACTAAAAGCACTACTGCGAAGGTCGTGACTCAACACCACTGCGACCACTGTGGGTCTACTTGGGATATTTAACGTCATTCTCAGCTTCAAACTTGCGCTTCAACCGGGACGGCCAAAATACCGGCTGCCCGTTAAGCTGGCATTAGCCACATATTTCCCGCCATATTCAGGTCATGCATAGTCCAGCGGCATTCGTCTTCTCTGGCGTCCATTCGTTGAGTGTTGTGCTGCGCGCCGGGCTTCGCCTTCGGGCATGGGCCTGTGGCACCTCGTCGCTTCGGCGGCGCAACTTCTATGCCTGGGCTGCGCCCGTCTTCGAGTCGGGGCGCTCCCTTTTGGCTATCAGGTCTAACTCGTCGCTCAAGCCGACCCGCCTACGGCGGGCAGCTTATCTAGGCCGTTAGTCTTTTCATCTGCCCTTGACGAGCCAAGCTCAATCCAATGCTTCATCATGTCGAGTTATACGTTTCCAACCTGACACGGTCGCTTGAGTTCTGGGAGCCGTTCCTTGGCGGCCTCGGATACTGCGAGTCACAGCGTTGGCCTCAAGGCGTGAGCTATCTTTACCAAAAAACATACTTGTGCTTTGTTCAGGCCCCCGAAGAGCATCTAAGGACTGGTTACCATCGCAAAAGGGTAGGGTTGAACCATCTTGCTTTTCATGGCAGGTCTCGCGCCCATGTCGATGAAGTCGCAGATTGGGTAAAACGTTCGGGATTCAAAATCCTTTATCCAGAGAGATTTCCGTATGCAGGCGGCCCGGATCACTACGCCCTTTACTGCGAAGATCCAGACCGCATCAAAGTTGAACTTGTTGCTCCTGCCCAAGGCTGACCCAGGGCTCAAGAGGGCGTGCCAATACGCTTGCGTCCAAGTGACCAGCCCGCGGCATACCGCTTTTTGGCATCTCCAGCCCCAGGCAAGCCGCAAAAGTCCAGCCGATCCCTCATCAATGCCAGCATGCCCTGCACGGCCAGCGGCGCGCGCGGCAGGATCGAAGGCAGCACGGAGGACGGTCGCGGGCATGGGGATGCGATGGCTCCCCCGCCGCCGGGCATCCCAAGGCAAGATGACGCGCCCCGCCAACCTCTTCCACGACGCCCGCCCCCCGTCCTCCCGCGGCAGGCGGCGCATCTGCATCCGGGCGGCGGCCGCCACACCATGAGCACGCCATGAGCAACCTGAACACCGTTGAGATCAAGGCCTTCGTGCCGGCGCGGGACTTCGATCTGTCGAAGCGCTTCTATGCCGACCTGGGCTTCACGCTGGCCTGGGCCTCGGACGACCTGGCGTACTTCCACGCCGGGTCGTCGAGCTTCCTGCTCCAGCGCTTCCACGTGAAGGAGCATGCGGAAAACTTCATGATGCACCTGCTGGTCGAGGACGTGGACGCCTGGTGGCAGCAGGTCTGCGACCGGCGCATCGGCGAGAAGTACGGCGTGCGCGTCCTGCCGCCCGAAGACCGGCCCTGGGGCATGCGCGACTTCACCGTGGACGACCCGACCGGCGTGCTCTGGCGCATCGGCCAGGACATCGAGGGCCGCCAACCCTGAGCGGGCGGCGGCGCGGTCAGGCCCACGCCGCCCGCACCGCCTCCACCGCCCCTGCCAGCACCGGCTCCTCTGCGCGCGACGCCAGATAAACGAAGCACAGCCCGCACTCCAGCGCGACCTGGTCCGCGATGACCAGCCCGCGCGCGTGGCTCTCGCGCATGGCGACCGCGTCGCGCGCCAGCGACAGCCCGAGCCCCGCGCGCACCAGGTCGAGCATCGACGCCTCCTGGTCCACCAGCGCGACGCGCTTGGGCTCCAGGCCCAGCGGGCCGAACACGCCGGCCAGCAGGCGGTGGTGGGCCGAGGCGGGCGGCGTCGCCAGCCAGGGCAGCGCGGCCAGGGCCCGCCAGTCGCGGCCCAGCACCTGCGGACCCCAGCCGGCCGGCGCCAGCACACGGTAGGTGCAGCGGGCCAGCGGCACGGCGGCGAACTCGGCGCCGGCGGCGCCCAGCGCCTCGGCTTCGGCCTGCGGATCGCCGAGGTAGCAGGCGCCGTCGAGCGTGCCGCGCGCGATCGGCGCCAGGTGCTCGCCGCTCATGGCCTGGCGCAGCTCGGTGTCGATCTGCGGCGCCGATTTGACCAGCGCCCGCAGAAAGGCGCCGAGCCGGGTGAACTCCGGGTCGAGGATGGTGCCGATGCGCAGCGTACCGCGCACGGCGCCGCGCAGCTGGCGCGCGGCATGGCCCACGTCGGCCAGCGCGGCCAGGGCGCGCTCGGCCTGCGGCAGCAGCACGGCGGCGTCGCGCGTGGGCGCCAGCCCGCGCGGCGTGCGGGTGAACAGCACCAGGCCGGTGGCATCGGCCAGGTTCTTCAATTGCAGGCTGACCGCCGGCTGCGACAGGTGCAGCAGCCGCGCGGCGCGCGAGACGCTGCCCTCGCGGGCCACGGCGACGAAAGCGCGCAGCGTCTGCGGATCGAAGGTGGAAGGAGGCGGGGCAGCCATATTGGTCGGACTTATACCGCCTTTTGCCGATTTCATTGGACGGCGCGCGCGGCCGTGCGGGACACTGCCGCCTTCGCATCCAGCGCCATCATGGAGACAAATACATGGCACAGCCCCGCAGCAGCACCCCCGCGGCCAGCGGCGACACCGCGTTCGACTACATCGTGATCGGCGGCGGCACGGCCGGCGCCCTGATGGCCAACCGCCTGAGCGCCGACCCGCGCCACCGCGTGCTGCTGATCGAGGCCGGACGCAAGGACGACTACCACTGGATCCACGTGCCGGTGGGGTATCTCTACTGCATTGGCAACCCGCGCACCGACTGGCTCTACCAGACCGAGCCCGACGCGGGCCTCAACGGCCGCACGCTGCGCTATCCGCGCGGCAAGACGCTGGGCGGCTGCAGCAGCATCAACGGCATGATCTACATGCGCGGCCAGGCGCGCGACTACGACCAGTGGGCGCGGCTCACGGGTGACGACGCCTGGCGCTGGAGCGCGGTGCTGCCGGCCTTCCGCCAGCACGAGGACCACTGGCGGCTCGATGCGCCCGGCGCCGCGAGCGAGGAATTCAAGCGCCTGCACGGCAGCAAATCCACCGGGGGCAGCGGCGAGTGGCGCGTGGAGAAGCAGCGGTTGCGCTGGGACATCCTCGACGCTTTCGCCCAAGCGGCGCAGCAGGCCGGCATCCCGGCGACCGACGACTTCAACCGCGGCAGCAACGAAGGCGTGGGCTACTTCGAGGTCAACCAGAAGAACGGCTGGCGCTGGAACACGGCCAAGGCCTTCCTGCGGCCGACCTGCTATGGGCGGCCCAACTTCGAGTTGTGGACCGGTGCACGGGTTGCCAAACTGAACCTGGAGCGCAGCGGCGGCAGCCTGCGCTGCACCGGTGCCGAGGTGTGGACCGGCAAGGAGCAGGTCACGGTGCACGCGGCGCGCGAGGTGATCGTCTGCGCCGGCGCCGTCAACTCGCCACAGCTGCTGCAGCTCTCGGGTATCGGCCCGGGGCGCCTGCTGGCCAGCCACGGCATCGAGGTACTGGCGGATGTACCCGGCGTGGGCGCGAACCTGCAGGACCATCTGCAGATCCGCGCGGTCTACAGGATCGACGGCGCGCCCACGCTCAACGTGCTGGCCTCGTCGCTTTGGGGCAAGGCGCGCATCGGGCTCGAATATGCGTTCAAGCGCACCGGGCCGATGAGCATGGCGCCGTCGCAGCTGGGCGCCTTCACCCGCAGCAGCCCGGCCTGCGAGCACCCGAACATCGAATACCACGTGCAGCCGCTGTCGCTCGATGCGTTCGGCGACCCGCTGCATGCGTTCCCGGCATTCACCGCGAGCGTCTGCAACCTGAACCCGACGAGCCGCGGCACGGTGGAGATCCGCAGCAACCGCTTCGACGACGCGCCGGCCATCGCGCCGCGCTACCTCTTTACGCCCGAGGACCGGCAGGTCGCCGCCGACTCGCTGCGCGTGACGCGGCGCATCGTGGCCCAGCCGGCCCTGGCGAAGTACCGGCCCGAGGAATGGAAGCCCGGCCCGCAGTACCAGACGGATGAAGAGCTCGCGCGGCTGGCCGGCGACATCGCCACCACCATCTTCCATCCCGTGGGCACCACGAAGATGGGCGCCGACGGCGACCCGCTCGCGGTGCTCGACAGCCGGCTGCGCGTGCGCGACGGCCAGGGCGGCTTGGTGGCCGGCCTGCGCGTGGTGGATGCGGGCGCGATGCCGACGATCACCAGCGGCAACACCAACAGCCCCACGCTGATGATCGCGGAGAAGGCCGCGGGCTGGATCCGCGCCGACGCGGCGCGCGAGCCGGCGGCCGCGCCGGCCAGCCAGGAAGCCGTGCCGGCCTGAGCCACTGCAGGTGGACCGCCCCGCCGCGATAGCGTGCAGGCCGGCGGGCACCACGGCGGTGCGGGAAACTCCCGATGCACCACCAACGCCCAGCTCATATAGTTATTCCACTCGCAACGGGCCGCAGGCCCTGCAGGCGGGGGGACTGAGGAGACAACGCCAGAGCAAAAACAATGGCTTTCCAGGCGCCCGGTTTTTGAAGAGGCACCGGTATTTTTGGGGCATCGCATCTTGCGATGCCCTTTTTGTTGTGGGCCTCCGATGGGCGCGGGACAATCGGCGCGCTTATGGATCTGTTGATCGTCTCGCTGGCCTCGCTGCTGGCCGGTTTCGTGGACGCGATCGTGGGCGGGGGCGGCCTGGTGCTGGTCCCCGCGCTGTTCGCCACCTTTGCCCACACCCACCCCGCCACGCTGTTCGGCATGAACAAGAGCGCCGGCATCTGCGGCACGGCGTTCGCGGCGCGCCAGTTCGCGCAACGCGTGGAAATGCGCTGGGCCACGCTGCTGCCGGCGGCAGGCGCAGGCTTCGCCGGCGCCTTCCTCGGCGCCTGGACGGTGACGCGGGTGTCGCCGGACTTCCTGCGCAGGGTGCTGCCGCTGGTGCTGGTGGCCGTGCTGCTCTACACGCTGGCGAGGAAGGAACTGGGCCGCCACCATGCGCCGCGCATCCAGGGCCGCGCCGAGGCCTGGGCCGCCAGCGCCATCGGCCTGGCGGTCGGCTTCTACGACGGATTCTTCGGCCCGGGCACCGGCAGCTTCTTCGTCTTTTTGTTCGTGCGCTGGCTGGGCTACGACTTCCTCCACGCCTCGGCGTCGGCCAAGCTGCTCAACACCGCGACCAACCTGGCGGCGCTGATCCTGTTCGCGGCGACCGGGCACGTCTGGTGGCACTACGCGGCCGTGCTGGCCGCCGCCAACGTCGTCGGCAGCCTGGCCGGCACACGGCTGGCGCTGCGGCATGGCGCCGGCTTCGTGCGCGGCTTCTTCATCGTGGTGGTGGGCGCGCTGATCCTCAAGACCGGCTATGACGCGTTCCTGCGCTGAAGTGGCGCCGGCGGCGGCGCGCCTTCGCCGGAACGGGCCGGCCGCTGCCCCTTCTTCTGGCGGGGCAAGGCGCGGACGTACCTGGACAGCGCCTTCTCGAAGCCTTCGGGCTGCAGCCTGCCGTCGTCGCGCAGGACCGCCAGCAGCTGCCCGAGCAGGAGGCGGGACAGGAGTTCGTGCTGCCCGTCTTCATACAGGGACAGCGCCCTGAACAGGAAGGCGGTCGAACTGGCCCGTGCAGGGCCCGCCAGGACCCGCAGGCTTTCGGCAGTCCGCCCCGCCACGCGCAGCGAGGAGCCCAGGCATATCCTGGCGATCAGCTCCTGGCGCGGAGGAAGGCCCGCCCTGATGGCCTTCCTGTAGTGCCCGATGGCCTCGTGCTCGCGGGAGGCGCTGTCCAGTCTCAGCGCCGTCTGCAGTTCGGTCTCGGCAGTCACTCTCAGCCTCCTGGCGGATGCACGGAATGCGCCGGATTCAGGGCGCGCCCAGTTCGATCTCGGCGACCGGCCGCGGCTTGCCCACGGGCGCGGCCGACTGGCCGCGGCGCGTGAGCTCGATGTCCTCGTCGCTCGGGTACAGGCCGCTGAGCACATAGTCGAATACGCGCCGCGCGATCGGGCCGGCGGCCGCCGCGCCCCAGCCGGCGTTCTCGACGATCAGCGCGACCGCGACCCGGGGCGCCTCGGCCGGCGCGAAGGCGGCGAAGAGCGAGTGGTCGCGCTGGTGCTCCTCGAGCGCGCGCGCGTTGTACTTCTGGTTCTGGCCGAGGCTCACCGCCTGCGCCGTGCCGGTCTTGCCGGCCGAGGTGTAGCCCGCGCCGGCGAAGATGCGGGTGCCGGTGCCGGCGGTGTTCACCGCTATCAGGCCGCGGCGCACGATGTCGATATTCTTCGGCGCGTAGCCGAGGTTCTGGCCCGGCGGCTGCGGCACCTCGGTGACCGTACCGGTCACCGGGTCGCGCGTGGCCTTGATGAGGTGCGGGCGGTAGCGTGTGCCGCCGTTGGCGAGCGTGGCCTCGGCCAGCGCGAGCTGCAGCATGGTGAAGTTGTTGTAGCCCTGGCCGATGCCCAGCGAGACGGTCTCGCCCGCATACCAGCGCTTCATCTCCGGGCGCTTGTAGGTGTCGCGCTTCCACTGCGTGCTCGGCAGCACGCCGCGCACCTCGCCGTTGAGGTCGATGCCGGTGATCTGGCCGAAGCCCAGCGGCTTCATGAAGTCGTGGATGGTGTCCACGCCCATGTCGACCGCGAGCGAATAGAAGTACGTGTTCGACGAGAACTGGATGGCGCGCACCATGTCCACGCCGCCGAGCCCGCCCTCGTGGCTGCGGAAGGTGCGCCCGCCGTAGTTGAAGTAGCCCGGGTCGTTGTAGACCTGCGTGGGCGAGCGCTTGCCCAGCTCCAGCGCGCCGAGCGCCATAAAGGGCTTGTAGGTGGAGCCCGGCGGGTAGGTGCCGCGCAGCGCGCGGTTGAGCAGCGGCTTGTCGATCGATTCGTTGAGCGCGGCCCAGCTCTCCTGGTCGATGCCGTCGACGAACAGGTTGGGGTCGAAGGTGGGCTTGGAGACGAAGGCCAGGATCTCGCCGTTGCGCGGGTCGATCGCCACGAGCGCGCCGCGGCGGTCGCCGTACAGGTCCTCCACCATCTTCTGGAGCTTGATGTCGATCGACAGCATCACGCTGCGTCCGGGCGTGGCCGGCCGCGTGCCGAGCCGGCGTGTCGCGCGGCCGCCGGCAGAGGTCTCCATCTGCTCGACGCCGGTGGTGCCGTGCAGCTCGCTCTCGAAGCTCTGCTCCACGCCGAGCTTGCCGATCACCTCGGTGCCGCGGTAGTTGGCGGCCTCGTCGGAGTCGTCGATGCGCTCCTTCTCGCGCGGGCTGATGCGGGCGATGTAGCCGATCACATGGCTGCCAAGCTCGCCGAACGGGTAGGTGCGGAACAGCCGCGCCTTGATGTCCACGCCGGGGAAGCGGTAGCGCTGGGCGGCGAAGCGAGCCACCTCCTCGTCGGTCAGGCGGGTGCGGATCGGCACCGATTCGAAGCTCTTGGAATCCTCGCGCAGCTTCTTGAAGCGACGGCGGTCGCGCGGCGTGATTTCGACCACCCTGGACAGTGCGTCGATGGTGTCGTCGAGCACGCCGGCCTTCGACGGCGTGATCTCCAGCGTATAGGCCGAATAGTTGGTCGCCAGCACCACGCCGTTGCGGTCGAGGATCTGGCCGCGGTTGGGCACGATCGGCACGATGGCCGTGCGGTTGCTCTCGGCCCGGTCGGCCAGGTCGTCGTGGCGCGCCACCTGCAGCACCAGCAGCCGCGCCACCACGAGGCCGAAGGCGCCCAGCACGACGAGCGCGATCACCAGCACCCGCAGGCGGAAGCGGGACTGGTCGGCTTCGACGTTGCGGAGTTCGGTCACAGCGGTCTATTTTCGTCGCGGTCGGGTGCGCGGCGTTGCGGCGCGAGCAGAACCCAGGTGGCCAGCGGCCAGAGCGCCGCCTCCAGCAACGGCGCCAGCAGCACCGACCAGCCGGGGAAGACGCCGCCGATGGCCATGCGCAGCAGCACCTCGATCACGTGCGCCGCGGCGGACAGCGGCAGCACCTGCACCGCCTGCGACACGGTGGAGAACCACAGCAGCCGCCGGTGCACGGTGATCGCCAGGAAGCTCAGCGCCGTGTACGACAGCGCATGCTGGCCGAGCAGCGCGGCCTGCTGCACGTCCATGCACAGCCCCAGCACGAAGGCCGCGCCCATGCCGATGCGCGCGGGCTGGTGCACGCCCCAGAAGACGAGCAGCAGCATGACCAGGTCCGGCGCCCAGGCGATGCGGCCCAGCGGCAGCATGTTGACCGCCAGGCCCGCGGCCAGGCTGGCCCAGATGAACAGGGGGCTGGCCGGCAGCAGCAGCTGCGGGCCGACGCGCGGCTGCATCATCGGCGCGATTCCCCCGCGCCGGCGGCGACGCCGGGCCTGCCGGCACCGGTGCGCCGCGGCGGCTGCGGCGCGGCCTCGCGCTCGGGGCGCGCCGGACGCTCGCCGTCGGACACCGGCTGGAGCACCATCACATGGCGCGTGCCGTCCACCTGCGCCAGCGGCGCGCAGTAAATGCGGGCGAAGGACGAATCGGCCCGGTGCTCCACCTGCAGCACCCGGGCCACCGGCAGCCCCGGCGGGTAGACGCCGTCGACGCCGCTGGTGGCCAGCAGGTCGCCCTCCTTCACGTCGGCGTTGCCGGGCATGAAGCGCAGCTCCATGCCGCCGCCGTGCGCCGCGACCGGGTTGCCGTAGGCCACGCTGCGCGCGCCGGTGCGGGTATTGAGCACCGGGATGGCCTGGTCGCGGTCGACCAGCAGCGTCACCTCGCTCACGAACGGGTGCACCCGCGTCACCTGGCCCAGCACGCCCGATTCGTCGAGCACCGGCGAGCCGGCGGCCACACCCTGGCTGCTGCCGCGGTCGATCACCACCACGCGGGTGTACGGATCGGCCGCGTCGTAGAGCACCTGGGCCGCCTGCGACGGCACCTGCAGCCGCTCGCGCAGCCCGAGCAGGCCGCGCAGGCGGGCGTTCTCGTGCAGCAGGTCCTCGACCTGGCCGGCGCGCTGCGACTGCTGCACGAGCCTGGCCCGCGCCTCCTGCTCGATCGCATGGGCGGACGCCCGCGTGTCGAAGAACTCGCCCACGGTCCGCCCGAGCTGCACCGGCTGCAGCACGAGCCACTGCACCGGATAGAGCGCGGTCGAGACGGCCGCGCGCAGCGGATCGGTCAGATGGAAGCGCACGTCGGCCACCATCAGGAACAGCGCGAGCGCGCCGAAGAACAGCAGCCTGGACAGCGCCGACGGCCCTTGCTTGAAGAAGGGCGGAGCGCTGCGGTCCAGGGTTCCCAGAGGCATGGTCGTCGGTCAGGCCGGAAGAAGGGGCAGCGGGACGGAGAGGAAGCAAAAGGCCGGCTGCATGGTAGCGAGCCGGCCTGTCAGGCGAAAGGGCGTCTATTCACTCGTGAAGATGCTGCCCAGGCGGTCCATGCGCTCCAGCGCCATGCCGCAGCCGCGCACCACGCAGGTCAGCGGCTCCTCGGCCACGAGCACCGGCAGGCCGGTCTCCTCGGCCAGCAGGCGGTCCAGGTCGCGCAGCAGCGCGCCGCCGCCGGTCAGCATCATGCCGCGGTCGGCGATGTCGGCGCCCAGTTCCGGAGGCGTCTGCTCCAGCGCGTTCTTCACGGCCGAGACGATGTTGTTGAGCGGGTCGGTCAGGGCTTCCAGCACCTCGTTGGAGCTGATGGTGAAGCTGCGCGGCACGCCTTCGCTCAAGTTGCGGCCCTTGACCTCCAGCTCGCGCACCTCCGAGCCGGGGAAGGCCGAGCCGATCTGCTTCTTGATCGCTTCGGCCGTGGGCTCGCCGATCAGCATGCCGTAGTTGCGGCGGATGTAGTTGATGATGGACTCGTCGAACTTGTCGCCGCCCACGCGCACCGAGCCCTTGTAGACCATGCCGCCCAGCGAGATCACGCCGACCTCGGTGGTGCCGCCGCCGATGTCTACGACCATGGAGCCCGAGGCTTCCGACACCGGCAGGCCGGCGCCGATGCCGGCGGCCATGGGCTCCTCGATCAGGTAGACGGCGGTGGCGCCGGCGGCCTCGGCCGCGTCCTTGATCGCGCGGCGCTCGACCTGGGTGGAGCCGCAGGGCACGCAGATGATGATGCGCGGGCTCGGCGTGAGCAGCGTGCGCGGGTGCACCATCTTGATGAACTGCTTGATCATCTGCTCGGTGATGACGAAGTCGGCGATCACGCCGTCCTTCATCGGCCGGATCGCCTCGATGTTGCCGGGCACCTTGCCGAGCATGGCCTTGGCTTCGCGGCCGACGGCCTGGATCACCTTCTTGCCGTGCGGCCCGCCCTCGTGGCGGATGGCGACGACCGACGGCTCGTCGAGCACGATGCCCTTGTCGCGGGCGAAGATCAGGGTGTTGGCGGTGCCAAGGTCGATGGCGAGGTCGGTGGAGAAGTACCGACGGAAGGCTCCGAACATTCAAAAATCCTCTCGGGCACGGCGGGCACCTCGGCCTGCCGTCGCCAGGGTGTTAGGGGTGCGCGCCCGACCGGACCGGCCGCGCCGCCACGGCACCTGCGCCCAGGCGCAGCGCCCTGGAAGGGGCTGCCACACGGCGGTACACGTCGGCGGCAGTCGGACGGCGTCGGTTCATGGGGTTGGGAGGGGCTGCGGGCTTTCTTTCGCGCGCGGCGGCCGGCTCTTGGCGGAGGGCGTCGCGGCAAAGCCGGGATAATACCTTATCGCCTGTGAACAACTCCCCGTGAACCGGCCGCAAAGTGCGCTTTACATCCGGTTTCGGCAGCCTTTTCCGCCATGTCCCTCACACCCCAGGATCTGGGCCGCATCGCCAACCTGGCGCGGCTCGAACTCAGTCCCGCCGAGAGCGAACAGACGCTCGCCAGGATCAACGACTTCTTCCGCATCGTCGAGGCCATCCGCGCCGTGGACACCGCCGGCGTCGAGCCGCTGTCGCACCCGGTCGCCGCGGTCCTGCCCATCGCCTTGCGCCTGCGCGACGACGTGGCCAGCGAGCCGAACCAGCGCGAGGCCAACCAGCGCAGCGCGCCCGAAGTGGAGCGCGGCCTGTTCCTCGTGCCCAAGGTGATCGAATAAGGCCGCCGACCATGACGACGCCCTCCCTCACCACTACCGCCGACCTGCACGACCTGGGCGTGACCGGACTGCTCGCCGCGCTGCGCGACCGCCGGGTCTCGGCCGTCGAGGCCGCCGGCCACTTTCTCGGCCGCGCCCGTGCCCACCAAGCGCTCGGCACCTTCGTCGCGATCGACGAAGAAGCCACGCTGCTCCAGGCCCGCGCGGCCGACGCGGCCATCGCCGCCGGCACCGCCGGCGCGCTGGCCGGCCTGCCGGTCGCGCACAAGGACCTGTTCGTCACCCGCGACTTCCCGACCAGCGCCGGCTCGCGCATCCTGGCCGGCTACCGCTCGCCGTTCGACGCGACCGTGGTCGCCCGGCTGGCCGAGGCCGGCGCCGTGACGCTCGGCAAGCTGAGCCTGGACGAGTTCGCCATGGGCTCGGCCAACGAGAACGTCGCGGTCGCGCCGGTCGGCTTCGTCGCGCCGGCGCCGGTGCGCAACCCCTGGGCCACCGATCGCGTGCCCGGCGGCTCCTCCGGCGGCAGCGCCGCGGCCGTGGCCGCGCGCCTGGTGCCGGCTGCGACCGGCACCGACACGGGCGGCTCGATTCGCCAGCCGGCTGCCTTCTGCGGCATCACCGGCATCAAGCCGACCTACGGCCGCATCTCGCGCTACGGCATGGTGGCCTTTGCGTCGAGCCTGGACCAGGCCGGCCCGCTGGCCCGCAGCGCCCAGGACTGCGCGCTGCTGCTGTCGGTCCTGGCCGGCCCCGATCCGGACCGCGACTCCACCTCGCTCGACCTGGCCGCAGAGGACTTCGGCCGCCAGCTGAACGACGACATCGCCGGCCTGCGCATCGGCGTGCCGCGCGAGTTCTTCGGCGAGGGCCTGGCGCCCGGCGTGCGGGCCGCGGTCGATGCGGCGCTGAAGGAATACGAGAAGCTCGGCGCCAGGCTGGTGCCGGTCAGCCTGCCGCGCACCGAGCTGGCTATTCCCGTCTACTACGTGCTCGCGCCGGCCGAAGCGTCGAGCAACCTGAGCCGCTTCGACGGCGTCAAGTTCGGCCACCGCGCAGCCCGCTACACCGACCTGGTCGACATGTACAAGAAGACCCGGTCCGAAGGCTTCGGCGACGAGGTCAAACGCCGCATCATGATCGGCACCTATGTGCTCTCGCACGGCTACTACGATGCCTACTACCTTCAGGCGCAGAAGATCCGCCGCCTGATCGCCGACGACTTCCAGTCCTCCTTCCAGGACTGCGACATCATCGCCGGCCCGGTCGCGCCGACGGTCGCCTGGAAGATCGGCGAGCGCGCCGACGACCCGCTCGCCAACTACCTGGCCGACATCTTCACGCTGCCGGCCTCGCTCGCCGGCCTGCCCGGCATGAGCGTGCCGGCCGGCTTCGGCGAGGACGGCTTGCCGGTGGGCCTGCAGCTGATCGGCAACTACTTCTCAGAAGCGCGCCTGCTCAATGCGGCGCACGGCTTCCAGCAGGCCACGGACCACCATGTATATGCCCCTGGCACGCGTGTGACGGGCGCTACGAGCTGATACCGCCATGAGTACACCTCCCCTCGTCCAGGGCTACGAAGTCGTGATCGGCTTCGAGACCCATGCCCAGCTCTCCACCGAGAGCAAGATCTTCAGCCGCGCGCCGACCGCCTTCGGCGCCGAGCCCAACACCCAGGCCAGCGCGGTGGACCTGGCGCTGCCCGGCACGCTGCCGGTGATGAACCGCGGCGCGGTCGAACGCGCGATCCGCTTCGGCCTGGCCATCGGCGCCACGGTGCCGCCGGTCAGCATCTTCGCCCGCAAGAACTACTTCTACCCGGACCTGCCCAAGGGCTACCAGATCAGCCAGTTCGAGATCCCGGTCGTGGTCGGCGGCGAGATCGGCTTCTTCCTCGGCGACCAGAAGAAGACGGTGCGCCTGGTGCGCGCCCACCTGGAGGAAGACGCCGGCAAGTCGCTGCACGAGGACTTCGTCGGCCAGTCGGGCATCGACCTCAATCGCGCCGGCACGCCGCTGCTGGAAATCGTGACCGAGCCCGACATCCGTTCCAGCGCCGAGGCCGTGGCCTATGCCAAGGAGCTGCACCGCATCGTCACCTGGATCGGCATCTGCGACGGCAACATGCAGGAAGGCAGCTTCCGCTGCGACGCCAACGTGTCGATCCGCCGGCCGGGGCAACCGCTGGGCACGCGCCGCGAGATCAAAAACCTCAATAGCTTCAAGTTCATGCAGCAGGCGATCGACTTCGAGGTCCGCTGGCAGATCGAGCAGATCGAGGACGGCCACGCGATCCAGCAGGCCACGGTGCTGTTCGATCCGGACACCGGCGAGACCCGCGCGATGCGCACCAAGGAGGACGCGGCCGACTACCGCTACTTCCCCGACCCGGACCTGCCGCCGCTGGTGATCGCCGCCGACTGGATCGAGCGCGTGCGCGGCGAACTGCCCGAACTGCCGCGCGCCCTGGTCGCCCGCTTCGCCGAACAGTATGGCCTGCCCGAGTACGACGCCACCACGCTGGCGCAGAGCCGCGCGGTGGTCGACTACTTCGAGGCGACGGCCCAGGCCAGCGGCGCGCCCAAGCTCGCGGCCAACTGGATCCTCGGCGAGGTGTCGCGCCGGCTCAATGCGAGCGAGATCGGCCTCGAGCGCGCACCGGTCGCGGCCGGCCAGCTCGCCCGCGTGATCGCCCGCATCGGCGACGGCACGATCTCGAACAACGCCGCCCGGCAGGTGTTCGACGCCCTCTGGACCGGCGACGGCACCGACGTGGACGCCATCATCGAGGCCAAGGGCCTGAAGCAGATGAACGACAGCGGCGCGCTGGAGAAGATCATCGACGCGGTGATCGCGGCCAACGCCGACAACGTGGCCCAGTACAAGGCCGGCAAGGAAAAGGCGTTCAACGCGCTGGTCGGCCAGGCGATGAAGGCGAGCAAGGGCAAGGCCAATCCGGCCGAGGTCAACGCCCTGCTGAAGAAGAAGCTGGCCTGAGGGCGGCCGGCGGACCGGCCTGGGCCTGCGCCGCCCAGAGCTGGCGCAGGCGCGCCAGCTCGGCGTCGAAGCGCGCCTGGATGCGGCCGCGCTCCTGCTGCTGGCGCTCGATGAAGCGGCTCTGCGCCAGCACGTCGGCATCGTTGTCGGCGAAGCGGCGCTGCAGCGACAGCGGCGCCTTCGACGGGTCCTTGCGGTAGAACTCCATTTCGGTGTCGAGCGCCTTGCGCTGCGCGCGCAGCTCGGCCACCCGCTGGTCGGCCGCGGCGATCACGTCGTCCACCTGGCGCAGCGCCTCGGCCCGCTCGGCATCGTGGGCGGCCACGTTCGGATAGCGCAGGACCAAGGCCCGTTCGCGCCGGCGGTCCTCCAGCTGGCGGCTGCGCTCCTCGGCCTCCTGCCGGCGGCGGGCCTCGATGGCCGCCTGCTCCTGTTCGCTGAGCGCCGGGCCCACGCTGCGCCGCACGGTGCCCGAGCGGTTGAGCTCGCGCTGCTCGCGGTCGCTGCATTCGGGGATCGGACGGTCGGCCGTGAGGCGGCGGCCCTGGCCGTCGACACAGGCATAGATGCCGCCCTGCGCCTGCGCCTGCGGCACGGCCACGCCCATCGCCAGGAAGACGCCACCCGCCAGCGTGCGGGACCGCCGATTCATCTCATCTCACCTCGCAGACGATGGGCCGTCTTCTTCGACGCCGTAGCGGTCGCGATAGGCTTGCACGCGCTGCCGGTGCTCCCGCGCAGCGCCGTCCTGGCCGAGATAGTGCAGCAGGTCGGCCAGCCGCGCGATCGTCACGACCTGCAGGCCCAGCCGGCTGCGCACGTACTGCACCGCACTGTAATCCACGTCGGCGCCGTTCTCGGTCGCCTTCTCCTGGCGGTCGAGCGCCAGCGCCACGCCGTGGGGCACGGCGCCCGCGGCCCGGATCAGGGCGATCGACTCGCGCACGGCGGTGCCGGCGGAGATCACGTCGTCGATGATCAGCACCCGGCCCTGGAGCGGCGCGCCCACCAGGCTGCCGCCTTCGCCGTGGTCCTTGGCTTCCTTGCGGTTGTAGGCGAAGGGCACGTTGCGGCCCTGGCGGGCCAGTTCGACCGCGACGGCCGCGCCCAGCGGAATGCCCTTGTAGGCAGGGCCGAAGAGCATGTCGAACGCGATGCCGCTGTCGAGGATGCGGCGTGCATAGAATTGCGCGAGCCGGCCCAGGCGCTCGCCGTCGTCGAACAGTCCGGCGTTGAAGAAGTACGGGCTCAGGCGGCCGGCCTTGGTCCTGAACTCGCCGAAGCGCAGCGCTCCGACCTCCACGGCGAACTGCACGAACTCCTGCGCCAGCGGCCCCTGGGCCGTGTGCTGCGCCACCTCTGTCACCATGAAAAACTCCCTGTTCAAACTGACCAGCCTCAACCTCAACGGCATCCGCTCGGCCGCCGTCAAGGGCGTGGAAGCCTGGATCGCGGCCACGCGCCCGGATTGTATTTGCGTGCAGGAGATCAAGGCCCAGGCCGCCGACCTGGAGGGCCGCTTCGAGCGGCTGGCCGGGCTGCAGGGGCATTTCCACTTCGCGCAGAAGAAGGGCTACTCGGGCGTGGGCGTCTATTCGCGCCACGAACCGAGCGACGTGATCGCGGGCTGGGGCGACGAGGAATTCGACGCCGAGGGCCGCTACGTCGAGCTGCGATTCGACACGCCGGCGCGCAGGCTGTCGATCATCAGCTGCTACTTCCCGAGCGGCTCTTCGGGCGAGGAGCGGCAGCAGGCCAAGTACCGCTTCCTCGCCGGCTTCCACCCGCACCTCATGCGGCTGAAGGCGGCGCGCGAGTTCATCCTCTGCGGCGACATCAACATCGCCCACCAGCAGATCGACCTCAGGAACTGGCGCAGCAACCAGAAGAACAGCGGCTTCCTGCCCGAAGAGCGCGCATGGATGACAAGACTGTTACATCTCACTGACGAAGGCGGCGGCCTGATCGACGTCTACCGCCAGCTGCAGCCCACCGCAACCGACGCCGCCTACACCTGGTGGAGCAACCGCGGCCAGGCCTATGCCAACAACGTCGGATGGCGGCTCGACTACCACCTGGCGACCCCCGCCACCGCCGCCCTCGCCCGCAGCGAGCACATCTATAAGACGGAAAAATTTTCCGATCACGCGCCCATCACAGTCGACTACGACTTCCGCCTCTGACCTGGGGGCCGCCGCAGGCGGCGCTGCGGCGCCCTATACCGCATTGAGGGTATGCGGTGTCAAAAAGTGTTGCGGCGACATGGTTTGTCTGCATACTGCCGCCGTTCCGGTAGCGGACAGGCGGAGCCATCCGCACGTCCGGCATGGAAACCGCATGGCACGCGCCGCCGCGGGACGATCCGACCGGCGCCTGCGCAGAGTCCCTGTCAACGCAACCTTTTCCTGAGGTCCCCTTATGTCGAATAGCCTGCAACACTGGGTGGGACGCAACCGTCCCCCCCCGCGTCCAGATCACCTACGACGTCGAGATCGGCGACGCGGTCGAGAAGCAGGAACTGCCGCTGGTCGTCGGCGTGCTCGCCGACCTGTCGGGCCAGCCGGCCACGCCGCTGCCCAAGCTCAAGGAGCGCCGCTTCGTCGAGATCGACCGCAACAATTTCGACGAGGTCCTGGGCAACATCGCCCCGCGCCTGGACCTGTCGGTGCCCGACACGCTCAAGGGCGAAGGCAACCTCCGGATCGAACTGAACTTCGGCAAGTTCGACGACTTCCACCCTGAAGCCATCGTGGCCCAGGTGCCCCGCCTGGCCAAGCTGCTCGAAGCCCGCCAGCAGCTGCGCGACCTGCTGGCCAAGCTCGACGGCAACGACGAGCTCGACGACCTGCTCGAAAGCGTCGTGCAGAACACCGAGGACCTCAAGGCCGTGCGCAGCCAGGCCGAAGCCGACCAGCCCGCCGCCGCACCGGCCGCTGCCGAGTCCACCGAAACCGAAGCTCCGGCCGCCTGACGCGGCCCTTCTTGTCCGATCAATCCGCCGGCGGCCTTCGTTGACGACGCCCCGGCATACCCGTACATGGTGAAAGAGATGGCCAAATCATCCCAGGCCGCTGGCAGCAGCGCAGCAGCAGCAACCACGGTCACGACCAGCGAATCCGGTCTGCTCGACCGCATCCTTGAGGAAGGCAACCTGGTCTCCGAGCCTTCGCAGCGCCCCTACGCGAAAAAGCTCATCGGCCAGCTGGCCTCGCAGATCCTCGACGAGGACATCAAGACTGCCCCCGGCAAGGGCGTGGTCACGCTGATCAACGAGCGCGTCGCCGAGATCGACCGGCTGCTGACCGACCAGCTCAACGCGATCCTGCACGACCCCGCCTTCCAGCAGCTCGAAGCCTCCTGGCGCGGCCTGCGCGACTTCGTCAAGGGCACCGAGACCGGCCCGGGCCTGAAGCTGCGCCTGCTCAACGTGACCAAGAAGGACCTGCTCAAGGATCTGGAGACCGCCGTCGACCACGACACCAGCGTGCTCTTCAAGAAGATCTACGAAGAGGAATACGGCACCTTCGGCGGCCACCCCTACTCGCTGCTGATCGGCGACTACCAGTTCGGCCGCCACCCGCAGGACGTCGCCCTGCTGGAGCGCATCTCGCGCGTGGCCGCGGCCGCGCACGCGCCGTTTATTGCCGCCGCCGCGCCGGCCCTGTTCGACTTCAAGTCGTTCACCGAACTCGGCATCCCGCGCGACCTGTCGAAGATCTTCGAGAGCGCCGAGCTGGCCGCCTGGCGCGGTTTCCGTGAATCGGAAGACTCGCGCTACGTCTCGCTGGTGCTGCCGAGCTACGCCGCCCGCCTGCCCTACGGCGTCAAGACCGTGCCGGTCGAGAGCTTCGCCTACGAGGAGGACGTGGACGGCACCGACCACCACAAGTACCTCTGGGCCAACGCGGCGTACCAGCTGGGCCTGCGCATCACCGACGCCCACGCCAAGTACGGCTGGTCGACCGCGATCCGCGGCGTCGAGGGCGGCGGCAAGGTCGACGGCCTGGTGGCCCACACCTACAAGACGGACGAAGGCGACATCGCCCTGAAGACGCCGACGGAAGTGACCATCACCGACCGCCGCGAGAAGGAACTGAGCGACCTCGGCTTCATCGCCCTCGTCAACTCCAAGGGCTCCAACTCGGCCACGTTCTTCGGCGGCCAGACGCTCAACAAGCCCAAGGTCTACGACAAGGACGCGGCCAACGCCAACGCCGCGGTCTCGGCCCGCCTGCCCTACGTGCTGGCCGCTTCGCGCTTCGCCCACTACCTCAAGGTCATCGTGCGCGACAAGATCGGCAGCTTCCAGACCCAGGCCGACCTGCAGAAGTACCTGAACAACTGGGTGGCCAGCTACGTGCTCGTGAGCCCCTCGGCACCGCCGGCCCAGAAGGCCCGCTTTCCGCTGAGCCAGGCCCGCGTCGACGTGACCGAGGTGCCGGGGCGCCCGGGCGCCTACCGCGCCGTGGCCTTCCTCAAGCCGCACTTCCAGCTCGAAGAGCTCTCCGCCTCGATCCGCCTGGTGGCCGACCTGCCCGCCGCGGCCGCCTGACCGCCCGCGCCTCCCCAACAACCCCTTCACAGACCGCAAAGCAGTACATCATGCCTATTTACGTCAAGCTCCCGAACATCAAGGGCCAGACCCAGGTCAAAGGCTTCGAGGACCAGCTCGAGGTCTATTCGTTCCAGTTCGGCGCCGGGCTCCACGTCACGCCGGGCACGACCAATTCCGAGCGCACCGTCGGCACGGCCAGTTTTTCCGAAGTCACCCTGACCCGCAACAGCGACTCGGCCACGCCCCAGCTGCTCCAGCACCTCGCCGCCGGCGAAGTGCTGGCCGGCGACACCATCGTCACGTTCGTGCGCGAAGACAAGGGCGAGAAGCTGCCGCTGCTCATCGTGACACTGACCGACGTCATCCTCAGCACCGTGTCGATCTCCAGCGGCGGCGACCTGCCGTCGGAGACGATCGCGCTGAACTACGCCGTCATCAAGGTCGACTACACCAAGCAGAAGGAAGAAGGCAGCAAGGAAGGCGTGGCTCCGTTCGGCTGGAACATCTCGACCAACGAATCGGCGGCCTGACCATGACCGCCGGCGCCGAGCGTGTCTGAACTCATCCGCGGGGCGGTGGCGCCCCTGTTCGACCGCCTGGCGTCGGATCCGCCGCAGTCCGGGGACTCCGGGCTCGCGACGATGGAGTCCATCGAGGAGTCCATCGGGCCGGGATCTCCGGCGCCTGTTCAACACCCGCTCGCCGCTGGCCCCCGCGGACTATGCGCAGGGACCGGCGACTGTGCTGGAGTACGGCATCCCGGATCTGTATTCCTTCGGAACGCAGAACGCCTACGCACTGCGCCAGCTGGCCCACGGGCTGAAGCTGGCGATCGAGCGCTACGAACCCCGTCTGAGCGACCTCGCCGTCGAGGTCGTTGCGACACCCCGGCAGGCCGAGACGGCCTCGGTGCGCATCGACGCCCGGGTCCGCATCGGCACCGAGCTGCGCCGCGTGAATTTCGAAATGCTCCTCGGCCTGCCCGACAGCCTGATGCGAGTCGACTGACCGTGTCCGATATCCAGCACAGCGACCTTCTGCAGTACTACAAGCGCGAACTCTCCTACCTCCGGGGGCAGGGCGCGGATTTCGCACGCCGCTATCCCAAGGTCGCCGCGCGCCTGGCGCTGCACGGCGCCGAATCGCTGGACCCGCACACCGAGCGGCTGATCGAGTCGGTCGCCTTCCTGACCGCCCGCGTGCACCGCGACCTGGACCAGGAATTCCCGCAGATCGCCCACGCGCTGCTCGACAACCTCTGCCCGTCGCTGGTGCAGCCGCTGCCGTCGATGTCGGTGGCGCAGTTCAGCCTCGACCCGGCCCAGGGCAAGGTGACCGCCGGCCTGCGCGTGGCGCGCCACACGCTGCTGCACGCGCGCACCACCGGCGGCGAGCAGTGCCGCTTCCGCACCGCCTGGGACAACGTGCTGTGGCCGCTGCGCATCACCGGCGCGGCGGTCGACAGCGACGCGGTGCTGCACCTCACGCTGGCCGGCGACGCCGGCACCGACTTCTCCGAGCTGGAGATCGACCGACTGCGCATCCACCTCCAGGGCGACTGGATGACCACCATGCCGCTGTACGATGCGCTGGCCGGCGGCGTGCAGTCGGTCGAGGTGGCGCCCGAAGGCGCTGTGGCGCAGTGCCTGCCGCCGCACGCCTGGCGCGAATGCGGCTTCGCCGACGACGAGAACGTGCTGCCGCTGCCGCCCCACGGCCAGCCGGCCTACGGCCTGCTGCAGGAGTACTTCGCCTTTCCGCGCAAGTTCCACTTCTTCGAGGTCCGCGGCCTGCGCGGCCGGCTGGGCCGCGGCACGACCGCCGGGCTGCGCCTGCGGCTCGACCGCCCGGCGCGCGTGCTGCGCCATGTGGACACGTCCCACTTCCAGCTCGGCTGCGTGCCCATCGTCAACCTGTTCCCCCGCGTGAGCGAGCCGGTGGCGGTGGACCATCGCCACTACGAATACCTGCTGATGCCCGACCGGCAGCGCGATGCCTTCACCGAGGTGCATTCCATCGCCGGCGTGGCCGCCTCCGACCCCGATGCCGAGCGGCCGGTGGACGTACCCTCGTTCGCCGCGCTCGGCCACATCGACGCTGCAGCCGACGCCGTGTTCTGGAGCGCGCGGCGCGAGCAGAGCCTGCGCGAGAACATTCCGGGCACCGACGTCTTCCTCTCGTTCGTCGACCAGCAGCACGCCTGGAGCCGGCCGACTCAGCCGATCGTCTATGCCCACCTGCTGTGCACCAACCGGCGCCTGGCCGAGCAGGTGCCGCCGGGGGCGCGCCTGATCGCCGAGGGGCCGTCGCAGCCGACGCAGGTCCGCTGCCTCTACGAGCCCACGCCGCAGCACGATCCGCCGCTGGGCAGCGAGTCGCTCTGGCGGCTGGTGTCGCTGCTCACGCTCAACCACCAGTCGCTGGTCGACGGCTCCACCGGCCGCGAGCAGCTGCGCGAGATGCTGCTGCTGTTCGCCTCCGACAGCCGGCGCGACCATGCGCAGATCCGCGGCATCGCCGGCCTGTCGGCCCGCGGCGTCACCGCCCACGTCGGCACCGAAGCCTGGCGCGGCTACTGCCGCGGCACCCAGGTCACGCTCGACTTCGACGAGGACGCCTTCACCGGCAGCTCGCCGCTGATGCTCGCGGCGGTGCTGGCGCGCTTCTTCGCGCTCTACACCTCGGTCAACTCGTTCGTGCGGCTCGCGGCGCGCCAGGGCGGCGAGGTCCGGCGGCAGTGGCCGCCGATGACCGGCAGGCAGATCGTCCTATGACTGCATTGCCCAAGGACGGCGAAAGCACCGGAGCGCCGGCCTGGCTGCCGGCCGTCGAGCGCCTGCTGGCCCAGCCGCAGGGCTTCGACCTGTTCCAGGCGGTCAGCCTGCTGGAGCGCGCCGCGGCCGGCGCCGCCGTGCCCGTGGGCCGGGCGCGCGGCCCGCTGGAGCGCGAGGCGGTGCGCCTGCGCTCGCATCCCTCGCTCGGTTTCGAGCCCAGCGACGTGAGGGCGGTCGACGGCCCGGCCGCCACCGGCGAGCCGTTCACGCTGACCACGCCGGTGCTCGGCCTGGCCGGCGCGAACGGGCCGCTGCCCGTGGCCTTCACCGAGCTGGTGCTGGAGCGCCAGGCCCGGCGCGACCATGCGACGGCCGATTTCGTCGACATCTTCAACCACCGGCTGCTGGCCTTCCTCTACCGCGGCCGCGCCAAGCACCAGCCCGCGCTCCACGCCGGCGCGCCCGCGCAGTCGGCGCTGGCGGCCACCATCGACGCCAGCAGCGCCCTGGGCCTGCGGGCCGGCGAGCGCGCGCCCGACGGCTCCGCGCTCTGGCTGCGCCATGCCGGGCTGCTCGGCGGCACGCCGCGCTCCATGGCGGGGCTGCTGGTGCTGCTGCGCGAGCGGCTCGGCACCACCGTGCGCGGCCGGCAGTTCGCCGGCGGGTGGCGCGAACTCGACGCGGCCGACACGCCGGCGCTCGGCGCCCGCGCCGGCGGCCCGCGCCTGGGCCGCGGCGCGGTGCTCGGGCGCCGCGTGTGGGACCAGGGCGCCGGCATCCGCCTGGGCTTCGACGGCCTGGACCGCCCGCGCCTCGACGCGCTGCTGCCCGGCGGCACGGACCACGCGCTGGCCGGCTGGCTGGTGCGCCGCTACCTGCCGCAGGACCTCGACGTGCAGCTCGAACTCACGCTCGGCGCCGGCGAGCCGCGCGGCATCCTCCTGGGCCGGGCGCAGCCGGCGCGGCTGGGCTGGACCTCCTGGCTCGCCGGCCCCGCCCACCGCGGCAGCCTGCCCGCCGTCCGCACCACGCTGGCCCGCAGCCCCGCCGCCGCCTGACAACGCATCGCATCGACCAACGCCATGGACATCGACATCCGCACCCTGCTCGGCCGGCTCAATCCCGAAACCAAGCGCGCCATGGAGCAGGCCGCCGAGCTGTGCGTGCAGCAGACCCACTACAACGTGGACATCGAGCACCTGCTGCTGCGCCTGCTGGACAACGACGCGCCCGACCTGCGGCTGATCTTCGCCCGCTTCTCGATCCGGCCCGACACCGTGCAGAACCAGCTGCAGAAGACGCTGGACACCTTCAAGCGCGGCAACGGCCGCACGCCCTCGCTCTCGCCCGACCTCGCGCCGCTGTTCCAGGAGGCCTGGCTGCTGGCCTCGATGATCCTGGGGCAGCAGCTCATCCGCTCGGGCACGCTGGTGCTGGCGCTGCTGGAGGTGGACCGCCTGCGCGGCCGGCTGGTGGACACGGTGCCCGCACTGCTGCAGATCCCGCGGGCCACGCTGCGCGACGAGCTGCCGCACCTGCTGACCTCGTCGTCCGAAGATACTCCCGACGCTACAACCCCGAAACGCGCGCAGGCCGGCCGGACCGAGGGCATACCCCCCGCCATTGAGGCAACCGGCGGGGCGCTGCCGCAGATGCCGGGCGGCCGCCGCGGCAGCTCGGCCACGCCGTCGCTCGACCAGTACACGGTCGACCTGACCCAGCAGGCGCGCGACGGCGCGATCGACCCGATCCGCGGCCGCGACGCCGAGATCCGCCAGATCGTCGACATTCTGCTGCGCCGCCGCCAGAACAACCCGATCCTGACCGGCGAGGCCGGCGTGGGCAAGACGGCCGTGGTCGAGGGCTTCGCGCAGCGCGTGGTGCAGGGCGACGTGCCGCCCGCGCTGCGCCAGGTGTCGGTGCGCTCGCTCGACCTCGCGCTGCTGCAGGCCGGCGCCGGCGTGAAGGGCGAGTTCGAGAACCGGCTCAAGTCGGTCATCAGCGAGGTCAAGGCCTCGCCCACGCCGGTCATCCTGTGCATCGACGAGGCCCACCAGCTGATCGGCGCCGGCGGCAGCGAGGGCCAGGGCGACGCGGCCAACCTGCTCAAGCCGGCGCTCGCGCGCGGCGAGCTACGCACCATCGCCGCCACCACCTGGGCCGAATACAAGAAGTATGTGGAGCGCGACCCGGCGCTCGCACGCCGCTTCCAGGTCGTGAAGGTCGAGGAGCCGGTCGAGGTGGTCGCCATCGACATGCTGCGCGGCATGGTCGCCACGCTGCAGCAGCACCATGGCGTGGAGATCGCCGACGACGCGGTGCGCGAGGCGGTCAAGCTGTCGCACCGCTACATCTCGGGCCGCCAGCTGCCCGACAAGGCGATCAGCGTGCTCGACACCGCCTGCGCCCGCGTGGCCATCGGCCAGAACGGCGTGCCGGCCGAGCTCGAAGCGGTGGCGCGCGACATCTCCGCCGGCGAGAACGAGCTGCGCGTGCTGCGCCACGAGGCCGCCACCGGCGCCGAGCATGTGGAAGCCATCGCCGCGCTCAACACCCGCCCGGACGACCTGCGCGCGAGGCACCGGCGCCTGGCCGACAAGCTCGACGAGGAAAAGCAGGCCGTGGCCGAGATCGTCGCGCTGCGCCGGCGCATCGCGGACAACCTCAAGGACGACGCGCCACCGGCCGACGAGGAGAACGACCCGGCCCTGCTGACCGCCACGCTGCGCCGGCTGGAGAAGGGGCTGGAGGCGCTGCAGAACGACGAGCCGCTGGTGCCGGTGCACGTGAACGCCGCCGTGGTGGCCGAGGTGATCTCGGGCTGGACCGGCATCCCCGTGGGCCGCATGCTGGCCGACGAGCTGCACACGGTGCTGCACCTGAAGGACAAGCTCGCCGAGCGCGTGGTCGGCCAGGACCAGGCGCTCGACGCGATCGCGCGGCGCGTGCGCACCTTCCGCGCCGACCTCGACGACCCCGGCAAGCCCGTGGGCGTGTTCATGCTCGTGGGCCCGAGCGGCGTCGGCAAGACCGAGACCGCCTATGCGCTGGCCGACCTGCTCTACGGCGGCGAGCGCAACGTCATCACCGTGAACATGAGCGAGTTCCAGGAGGCGCACACCGTCTTCAGCCTCAAGGGCGCGCCGCCGGGCTACGTCGGCTACGGTCGCGGCGGCGTGCTGACCGAGGCGGTGCGCCGCAAGCCCTACAGCGTGGTGCTGTTGGACGAGATGGAGAAGGCGCATCCGGACGTGCTCGCAGTCTTCTTCCAGGTCTTCGACAAGGGCCAGATGGAGGACGGCGAGGGCGTGCAGATCGACTTCAAGAACACGCTGATCCTGCTCACGTCCAACGCCGCGCAGGACGTGATCACCCAGGCATCGCAGGGCGGGCGCCGTCCCGACCCGGAAGAACTCGTCGAGAAGCTGCGGCCCGAGCTGTTGAAGCAGTTCAGCCCCGCCTTCCTGGGCCGGCTGGCGCTGGTGCCCTACTACCACCTGGGCGACGAGCAGATCCGCGCGATCGTGGACCTCAAGCTCGGCAAGCTCACGCGCCGCTTCGAGCTGAACCACAAGGCCGTGTTCACCTGGGACGCGGCTGTGACCGACGCGATCACCGCGCGCTGTACCGAGGTGGACAGCGGCGCCCGCAACATCGACCACATCCTGGCCCATGCGGTGCTGCCGGAGCTGTCGCGCCAGGTGCTGGAGCGCATCTCCGAGGCCCGGCCGTTCGACGCGGTGCACATGAACCTGGGCGCCGGCGGCGGCTTCACCTACCGCTTCGAGTCCGCGGGCCTCTGACGACGACACCATGGCATTGCGCGAAGGCTATACCCAGGCGGGCTCGTTCCTCTCCGTGCGCACGGCGCTCGGAGACGACGTGCTGCTGCTCGACGCCCTGCGGGGCAGCGAGGGGCTGTCGGAGCTGTTCGCCTTCACGCTCACGCTGCGCGCGTCCTCGTCCGCGCTGGACGCGGCCGACCTCATCGGCACTGCGGCCACGGTCACGCTGCAGCGGCCCGGGGCCGCGGCCCGCACGATCAACGGCATCGTCTCGCGCTTCACCTACCTGGGCACGCAGGGCGACTTCGCGCTCTACACGGCCGACCTCGTGCCGCGCCTGTGGCTGGCCGCGCTGGGCCGCGACCGCGTGATCTACCAGAACCAGACCGGGCCCGACATCGTCAAGGCCGTGCTCGGCGACTTCGGCGTGGCCTTCGCCGACCAGCTCACCGGCAGCTACGCCGCGCGCGAATACTGCGTGCGCTACGACGAGACGGCCTTCGACTTCATCTCGCGGCTGATGGAGCAGGAGGGCATCTTCTACTTCTTCACCTTCTTCGGCGCCACCCACACCCTGGTGCTGGCCGACGACACCTCGGCCTGGGCCGACCTGGCCGGCACGCCCACGCTCAACATCTCCTCCGAGGTCACCGAACGCCGGCGCACCGAGGAGGTCACCCACTTCGCGCTGGAGTCGCGCCTGGTGCCCCGATCGCACCAGGTGGACGACTACAACTACCTCACGCCGGGCACCGCGCTGCTCGCCGCCAACGACGGCCAGGACGGCCGCGGCACCGACTACGAATACCCGGGGCGTTACCTCACCGTGTCCGACGGCGCGGCGCGCGCGCGCATCCACAACGAGGCCCACCATGCCGAGGCCGTGCTGGGCCGCGGCAGCAGCCACAGCCACTTCCTGACGGCCGGCGGCCGCTTCACGCTGGCCGGCCATCCGCGCGCCGCGCTCAACGCGCGGCACGTGGTGCGCCGCGTGTCCCACCAGGCCGACCGCGAGGACTACGCCAACCACTTCGAGACCGTGCCGCCGGCCACGCCGTTCCGCGCGCCGCGCCGCACGCCGCACCCGGTGGCGCTTGGCAGCCACGTGGCCACCGTGGTCGGCCCCGCGGGCGAGGAGATCTGGACCGACGAGCACGGCCGCATCAAGGTGCAGTTCCCGTGGGACCGGCTGGGCAAGAAGGACGCGCAGAGCTCCTGCTGGGTCCGCGTCTCGCAGATCTGGGCCGGCCAGGGCTGGGGCGCGCTCTACATCCCGCGCATCGGCCAGGAGGTGGTGGTCAGCTACGTCGACGGCGACCCGGAGCGGCCGCTGGTCTCCGGCAGCGTCTACAACGCCGAGCAGACCCCGCCCGTCGCGCTGCCGGGCGGCAGCACGCAGAGCACGCTGCTGTCGCGTTCCACCAAGCAGGGCACGGCCGGCAACGAGCTGCGCTTCGAGGACAAGAAGGACAGCGAGGAGCTGTACCTGCACGCGCAGAAGGACATGCGCGTGGAAGTCGAGAACGACCTGGCCACCAAGGTCCTCGCCGGCAACGAGACCCACACCGTCGCCAAGGGCGACCGCACCGTGGCCGTGGAGACCGGCAAGGAAGTCCACACCGTCCAGGGCACGCGCGAGGTCACCGTCACCGGCAACGAGACCCACACCGACAAGGCCGACTTCACCCGGGACGTGGCGGGCCACTACACGCTCAAGGTCCAGGGCAACCTGCTGATCGACGTGACCGGCACCGTCACGATCCAGTCGGCCCAGTCGGTGGACGTGAAGGCCGGCACCGCCCTGACCGCCAAGGCCGGCACCAACCTCGTCAACGACGCCGGCGTGAAGCTGACCCACAAGGCCGGCGTGTCGCTCGCCAGCGAGGCGCCCACCATCGACAGCAAGGCCCAGGCGATGCAGACCGTCGACGGCGGCGGCATGCTCGCCCTCAAGGGCGGGCTGGTGAAGATCAACTAGCCATGGCCCTGCCACCGCTCCCCGTCCACCCCGCCATCGCGGCCGCTGCCAAGGCGGCCGCGCCGCGCCCGCCTGCTGCGGCCATGCCCACGGCCGCGGGCGTGGAGAACGCCGCGGCGGCCGAGGTGCGCGACGTGGTCGACCCGGACGGCACGCTGCGCGCCCGCGCCAGCTTCGCCGGCGGCGTGGCCCACGGCCCGCTGACCCGCTACGGCCCGCGCGGCACGCCGGTGCTCGAAACCCCCTACGTCCAGGGCGAGCCCCATGGCATGATGCGCCTGTACACCGACGACGGCCGCATACTCCAGGAGTCACCCCGCCACAGCGGTTTAGCTGAGGGCGTTACGCGCACATACTCTCCTTCGGGCAGGCTCATGTTCGAGCAGCGCCATGTGCTGGGCGTGGCCGAGGGCGAGGCCGTGGCCTATGCCGAATCGGGCGACGCCACTGCCCGCCTGCCCTACCACGCCGGCCGGCTCGACGGCGTGGCCACCTATTACAGCGAGGCCCGCCTGGTGCGCCGCGAGACCTGGCGCGCCGGCCTGCTCGACGGCGAAGTCGTCGACTACGCCGCCAGCGGCAACTCGTCGCAGCAGGCGCTCTACCGCGCGGGCGTGCTGCACGGCCTGCTGCGCCGCTTCTGGCCCGACGGCATGCTGATGGAAGAGCTGGCCTACCGCAACGGCAGGCCGGTGGGCGCGCCGCGCCGCTTCGATGCCCAGGGCCGCGAGATCGGGGCCGACGCGCAGTCGCCGGGCTTCATGAAGAACCTGGAACGGTTCGTGAAGGGAGGCGGCTGAATGGGATGCCACGTCTGCATGGGCGCCACGCTGCAGTGCAGCTTCGGCGCCGCGCCCTCCTCGCTCGTGGTGCTGCCGGCCAACCAGGTGCTGACCAGCAACATGCCGGCGGCCAACATCATGGACAACAAGCCGTTCGTCAACATCCTGCCGTTCGGCACCTGCAACAGCATGTCCAACCCGGTAGTGGCCGCGGCCACCGCCGCCGCGCTGGGCGCGCTCACGCCCATGCCCTGCATCCCCGTCACCAGCGCGCCCTGGGCGGTGGGCGCGCCCACCGTGCTGCTGGCGGGCATGCCGGCGCTCAACGACAGCGCCAAGCTCATGTGCAGCTGGGGCGGCGTGATCCAGGTGGTCGCGCCGGGCCAGTTCACCGAAATGATCCCCTGAAGACCCCCCCAACCCCACCCATGGCTTCGCAATACGTCTTCACCATGACCTCGCGGATGGTCGCCATCGCGGCCACCTGCGTCCTGCTGCTGTTCATCCTGCTCTTCCTCCTGCTCTTCCTCCTGGGCATCGAGATCGGGCGGCGGCTGGCGCTGCCCCCGGCCCTGCCGGCCGCAGGCGCCCCCGCCGCCGCCGTGCCCGCACCGCCGGCCTCCGCGCCGGCCACCGCCACGGCCGCGCCCTGAAAAGCGCGGCCATCCACCCTTTTGCTGCCATGACCTCGACCTTCCCCTGCGCCCCGCGCCGCCGACCGTCGGCAGCCGCCGCCGCCCTGCGCCGGCTGGCCCTGACCTTCACCCTCGCGCTGGCCGGCCTGCTGCCGTCCGCCGCGCTGACGGCGGCCCCGGCGGGCGCGGCCGCGGCCACCACCAGCGCGCCGGCGCCGGCCGCGCCCGCACCCGTGGCGCACGCCCCCGTCTCGCCCAACGCCCTCGGCAGCGTGGTGCGCCTGCCCGACGGCCGCCTGCTCGCGCCGGACATCGCCCGCATCGTGACCCGCGGCGAGCTGGGCGTGGCCATGCTCAACGTGGACACGCCGCCGTTCTTCTCGTTCGACGACCAGGGCCGCTGGAGTGGTCTGGAGGTGAACCTGGCCCAGTCGATCGCCGACGAACTCGGCGTGAAGCTGCGCGTCAACCGCGACGCCGCCACCTTCAACGCGGTGGTCGACCTGATCGCGCGCGGCGAGGCCGACATCGCCATCAGCAAGCTCTCGCGCACGCTCGGCCGCACCCAGACCATCGCGTTCAGCGCGCCCTACCTCACGCTCAACCATGCGCTGATCCTCAACCGCGTGAAGTTCGCCCAGCTCGCGCGCGGCCGGCCGCTGCCCGAGGTGGTGCGCAGCTTCGACGGCAGCATCGGCGTGATCGCCAAGTCGTCGTTCGCCTACTACGCGCGGCGCAACTTCCCCAAGGCGAAGATCGAGGAGTTCCCGACCTGGAACGACGTCCTGGCCGCCGTGTTCGACGGCAGCGTCACGGCCGCCTACCGCGACGAGTTCGAGGTCAAGCGCGTGCTCAAGGCCGACCCGACCGTGGCGCTGGCGCTGCGCACGGTGATGCTCAAGGACCTGGAGGACACGCTGGGCGTCGGCGTATCGGTGGCCGACCCGAACCTGCTGGCCTTCGTCAACGAGTTCCTCGCGCAGCGCACCGAGAAGCTCGACATCACCAGGGTCCTCCAGGCCCTCGACAAGTAAGCCGCACGGACAGCGGAGCCTCTCATGGACATCAAACGTATCTATACCTTCGTGCTCAACCCGTGGGTCGTCGTCGGCAGCCTGTCGGCCGGCGTGGCCTTCGGCATGCTGGCGCCGGCGCGCGCGGTGGGGCTGGGCTTCATCGGCGACATCTACGTCGACCTGCTCAAGATGATCACGCTGCCCTTCATGGTGTCGGCCGTGGTCTTCAGCCTCCAGCGCCTGTTCCGCGAAGGCGGCACCGGCCGGCTGCTGGGCCGCGTGGCGGTCGTCTTCATCGGCTTCTCGATCTTCGTGGCCGTGGCCGGCGCGGTCACGCTGCTGGTGCTGCGCCCCGGCGAGAACCTGCCGCCCTCGACGATGGAGACCTTCGGCCACATCGTCGGCGGCGACCTCAGCGCCAACGACACCGAGATGCGCCTGCGCGGCGTGGACGAGCCCAAAAAGACCATCGGCTTCTCCGACGTGCTGATGAGCCTGGTGCCGGCCAACATCTTCTCGGCGCTGGCCAACGGCGACACGCTCAAGACGCTGGTGTTCGCGCTGCTGTTCGGCCTGGCCGTGGGCCAGGTGCCCACGCGCATCTCCGACGGCCTCACGCAGGCGCTGGAGACGATCTACCACGCCTGCCAGACGCTCATGAAGTGGCTGAGTTTTCCGCTGCCGCTGGTGCTGTTCTGCATGAGCGCGGCGCAGCTCGGCAAGACCGGCATCGAGCCGCTGCGGGCGATGGCGCAGTTCGTCGGCGCGTTCTTCGTGGTGTCGATCGCGATCCTCGCGGTCTCGGCCTGGATCATCTGGAAGCGCTCCAACGGCACGCTGGGCCAGACGCTGGGCGCGCTGCGCGGCCCGTTCGCGCTGGCCCTGGCCACGCGCAGCAGCGCAACCTGCATGCCCATCATGATCGAAAGCCTGGTCGAGCGGCTGGGCTTCGCCCGCTCGCGGGTGGAGCTGCTGGTGCCGTTGACGGTGTCGCTGCTGCGCGTGGGCCCGGTCGTGTACTACGTCTGCGCGACCATGTTCATCGCCCAGCTCTACGGCCGCTCGCTCACCGCGGTCGAGATCGCGATCGTGCTGACCGCCTCGGTGCTCGCGGGCTTCGCCTCGGCCGGCATGACCGGGCTGGTGACCGTCTCGCTGATCGGCATGACCTGCACCTACCTGGGCCTGCCGTTCGAGGCCGCGTTCATCCTGTTCCTCGCGGTCGACCCGATCTGCGACATGCTGCGCACGCTGGTGCTGGTGATCGGCAACACGGCCGCGGTCACCGTCGTCTGCCCCAAGCCGCTCAAGATATGAACACCACAGCATCCTCCCTGCCGCGGCGCGTCGGCGTGTTCGGCGGCATGGGCCCGCTGGCCACGGTGGACTTCATGGACAAGGTGGTGCAGCTCACGCCGGCCGCGCGCGACCAGGAGCACCTGCCGGTCATCGTCGCGAGCCTGCCGCACATCCCCGACCGCTCCACCGCCATCGTCGGCGGCGGCGCCGACCCGCTGCCGGCGCTGCTGGCCGGCATCGACGTGCTCAACACCATCGGCGTCGGCGTGGTGGCCGTGACCTGCAACTCGGCCCACCACTGGTATGCCCAGATGGCCGAGCGCAGCCATGCGCCGGTGATCCACATCGCCCATGCCTGCGTGGCCGCGGTGCCGCGCGTGCCGCAGGCCCGCGTGGCCGTGCTGGCCACGCGCGGCGCGCTGGCCTCGGGCTTCTACCAGGACGCGCTGCGCGCGCAGGGCATCGACCACTTCGTGCCCGGCGCGGCCACCGGCCAGGACGACGTGGACGCCTGCATCCGCGCGGTCAAGGCCGGCGACCTGGCCGCCGGCACCGCCGCGCTCGACCGCGCGCTGGCCGCGCTGGCCGGCGCCGGCGCGACCGCCGTGATCATGGGCTGCACCGAGATCCCGATCGCCGCGCGCGGGGCCGCGCCCACGCCGCTGGCACTGATCGACAGCACGCTCGAACTCGCGCGCGCCACCGTGGCCTATGCGCTGGAGCGGGGATGGAACCGGCCCTGATGGCCGGCGCGCCCCATATACTCCCCCCTATGTACCGCCATAACGCGCTTTCTTCTTGCACCTGGAGCATATACCCCCACATCTTTTGGACGGGACGGCACGGCTGAGATGGGCCTGCTGACCCGCCTCTCGCACAGCCTGCCGGCGCTGCTGGTGTGCCTGCTCGCCGGCTCGGTCGCGGGCCTCTATGCGCCGTCGGCCGGCGACTTCGCCTACGTGGCCGCGCAGGTCTACCTGTCTGTCGTGAGCATGGCGGCGATCCCGCTGCTGGTCGTGGCCACGTTCTTCGGGCTGCGGCAGACGATCGCGCTGCCGTTTCCGGGCCGCCGCATCGCGATGATCGCCGGGCTGGCGCTGGCGATCGTGGCGGCCTGCGCCGCCGTCGGCGTGACCGCCGGTTCGGTCGTGTCGCCGGGCGCCCACCTCGGCTCCGACGCGCGCGGCCAGCTCGGCGCGCTGGTCATGCGCGCGGGCAACGGCGGCGACGAGGCGATCGACCTGCTGGCCGACGGCCACCAGGTGGCCAGCGCGCCCGACCCGCGCCCCTGGCGGACGCTGCTGCCCGACAACTTCTTCCGCGCGCTGTCCGAGGGCCGCTCGCTCGGCATCCTGACCTGCGCGCTGCTGTTCGGCATGGGCTTCGCCACGCTGTCGCGGGCGCAGAACCAGACGCTCGCGAACCTGTTCGAGGCGGTCTACCGCGCGCTCGAACTCATTATCGCGCGCGCCAACATCCTGCTGCCGGTGGTGGCCTTCGGCATCGCCGCGCACGTGATGACCGTCACCGAGCCGGCCACGCTGCTCGCGATGGGCGGCTTCCTGCTGCAGTTCGGCGCGCTGGCCGTGCTGCTGTCGGCCGTGGCCATCGGCATCGTGAGCCGGCGCAGCGGCCTGCCGCTGCCCGCCGTGCTGGCGCACCTGAAGGCGCCGATGCTGGTGGGCATCGTGTCGTCGAGCACCACGGCCAGCATCCCGCACACCATCGAGGCGATGAGCGCGCGCCTGGGCTTTTCGCGCGGCATCGTGGAGCTGGTCGTGCCGACCGCCTCGGTCTTCCTGCGCGCGGGCTCGGCGCTCTACTACGTGCTGGTCGCCCTGTTCGTGGCCGGGCTTTATGATCGCGCGCTCGATGCGGCCGACATCGGCATGGTCTGCGTGGGCGCGACGGTCGCGGCCTTCGCCTCGGCCGGCAACAACAGCCTCACCAACGTCGGCTTCGCCGGCATGGTGCTGGCGCTGCTGCAGCTGCCGGGCGAGGCCGCGCTCGCGCTGTTCCTCGCGGTCGACCTGATCTGCGAAGGGCCGCGCAACCTGCTCACGCTGCTGGCGGCGTGTGCGCTGATCGCCATCGTCTCGGCCGGACTGCCCTCGGAACGGCAGACCGCGGCGACCGAGCTGCCCGCGGCGCCGCCGCAGCCGGTGCGCTTCGTGTTCTCGCGCCCGCAGCTTGCGCTGCTGGCCGGCGGCACGCTGGTGGCCGCCTTGCTGGTCGTGCTGCTGGGCGTGGGCGTGGGCGCCTCGCGCAGCACCGCGCCGCCGCCGGCGCCGCCTTCTGGAGTCTTGCGATGAATGGGACGAGAACACTGCTGCGCCGGGTGGCCGCCGCCCTGCTGCTGGCGCCGCTGGCCGGCTGCGCGCTGCCGGGATTTTTGAGCTTCAAGGGAACCAAAGTCGACTGGAGCGAGGTCACGCTGGCGGCCGCGCCGCTCGCCAACGACAACAGCCCGGTCGCGGTCGATATCGTGTTCGCGCTCGACGACGCCATGACCGACCGGCTGGCCGAGCTGCCTGCGGCCAAGTGGTTCGCCGCGCGCGCGGACCTGCTGAAGACCTATCCCAAAAGCCTTTCCTACCGCACCTGGGAGCTGGTGCCGGGCCAGACGCTGCGCGTCGCCGGCGACAGCTTCGGCTCGCCGCGCGTGGCCGCCGTCTTCGTCTATGCCGACTACGTGGCTCCCGGCGCGCACCGCGTGCGCGTGGAAAGCCTCAAGGGCCCGCTGCTCGTGCGCTTCGAGGCACGCAGCTTCGACGCGGGGCCGCCGCCGGCGCCCTGAGGCACCGCCGTCTCCCGCCCACAACAACCACCCTCCGCCCGCATCGCCGCCATGACCGAACCCGCCGCACCGCCGATCACCGACCGCATCGAGTGGCACGAGGGCATGCTGCTCGCGCCGCAGCACTTCCAGCAGCTCTCTTCGCGCCTGGACACGCTCGTGGCCTGGCAGACACTGGCCGCCGCGCCCTTCGCCTGGGGTGTGCGCCGCCTGGCGTTCGACACCGGCCTGCTGCCCTCGGGCCTGCTGCGCGTGCTGGCGCTCCAAGCCATCCTGCCCGACGGCACCGCGGTGCAGTACGACGCGGCCGATCCTTCGCACGGCGTGCTGGAGCTGCCGCTGGCGCCGCATGCCGAGCAGCTGGCGGGCGCGGCGCTGGACGTCTGGCTCACGCTGCCGGTGGCCGCCGGCGCGCGCCGCCGCGGCGCGCCGGGCCGCTTCCGCTCGGTGGCCGGCGCGCCGGTGGAGGACGAGGTCTCCGACGCCGAGCCGGCCGACATCCCGCGCCTGCTGCCGCAGCTGGCGCTGGTCGTGGGCGCGGTGCCGCCCGGCACCCACGTGCACCTGCGGCTCGGCAACGTCTACCGGGACAACGAGGTCGTCAAGCTCGGCACCCGGTTGCCGCCGCTGCTGGAGCTGGGCCGCGACAACGCGCTGTGGCAGCAGGTGTCGACGCTGCTCGGCCAGCTGCGCGGCAAGGCCGCCTTCGTGGCCAGGCAGACGGCCGTGCCGTCCTCGCGCGTGGACGACCGGCTGGCCCATCTCGAACTCAAGGACCGGTTGCGCAGCCTGCTCGCCGGCCTGCCGCTGGCCGAGGCTGTGCTGCGCACGCCGCACCTGCATCCGCTGCCGCTGTACTGGGCGTTGAACGGCCTGCTGGCTGCGCTGACGCTGCTGCGCCCGGGCGGCCTGCCGCCGGTGCCGGCGGACTACGACCATGGCGATCCGTCGGGCGTCTTCGTGCCGCTGCTGCTGGCGCTGGGCGAGGCGGTGTCCGAGGTGAGCCAGGAGTACCGCGAGCACAAGTTCGACTTCCGCCAGGGCGCGTTCGAATCGGTGCTGCGCGGCGAATGGCTCGGCGGCCCGCGCATCGTCGTGGGCCTGCGCGGCCAGTCCGAGCGCGACCTCGCGGCCTGGATGGACAGCGCCATCGTCGGCGCGCAGTCGGCCTACCCGTCGCTGCGCGAGCGCCGCGTGCTGGGCGCAGTGCGCACGCCGATCGAATCGGCCGACAAGCTCGGCCTGCGGCCGGGCTCGGGCTACAAGCTCTATGCGATCCAGACCAGCAGCGTGCTCACCGTGCCGGGCGAGACGCTGGTGATCGCCAACGCGAACGAGGGCGCGCAGGCCCAGCGCCCGCAGGAAATCGTGCTGTTCGTGAAGGATTAGGAATGAAGGACAACCCCCCGAGCGGCTTTGCCGCTGCCGCCTTCTCTCGCGGCGCTTCGCTTGCGGGAAGGGGGGCGGCGCCAGCGCGGCGGGGCGGCCCTTGCGCGGCGTCCGCTGGCCTCGGCCGCCATGCCCTGTGCGCATCGCGCGTCATGGAAGGACTCTGAGAATGGCACGTACGCCTACTGCGGAGCTGGCGGTCGACGACCACATCACCCAGCAGTTCCGCGCGTTCTACGACGAGATCATCCGGGCGCGCGACCGCACGGCCGATGCACGCGAGACCGACCCGAACGCTGTGGCCGCGGCGCTGGCGCGCCACCTGGAGAACCTGCTGGAGCTGCAGACGCTCGAATCGCGCCGCGAGAGCACCCGCTTCGAACTCGAGAACGTGGCCGACGCGCGCTACCTCAAGGCGGCGCTGGCCGACGAGATCCTGCTCAACACGCCCTGGATCGGCCGCGAGTTCTGGACGGCGCACCTGCTCGAATCGGCGCTGTTTCGCACCAACATCGCGGGCGACCTGGTGTTCACCCGCATCGAGGAGCTGCTGTCCGAGCGCGAGCCCTCGCGGCGCGACCTCGCGCGGCTCTACCTCTTCACGCTGGCGCTCGGCTTCGAGGGCAAGTACCGCGGCACCGGGGAGGACGCGCGTCTGCGCGGGCTGCGCGAGGAGTTGTTCCAGTTCGTCTACCAGCGCCAAGCCGACCTGTCGGGCCGCGACCGCGTGGTCTCCGAGCGCGCCTATGCGAGCACGCTGTCGCACATCGCGCCGCGCAAGCTGCCCACGCTGAGCCGCTGGAGCGTGGTCTTCCTGCTCTCGCTGGCGGCGCTGCTGGCCGTCTCCGAGCTGCTGTGGCTGTGGCAGTCCTGGCCGGTGCGCCAGGTGCTGCAGCAGCCGGGCGCCGCCGCCCCTTCCGTCCCATCGACCCGCTGACGCCGCCATGCTGACGGACTCGCTGTTCCTCCTCTCCATCGCGGTACTCACGGTCATCGTGCTGATCGTGCTCGGCCTGGTGCTGTACTTCGCCGCGCGTCGCTCGCACGCCAAGCCGTCGGCCGACCCCAAGGTCGCGCGCATCCGCTTCGACTCGCTGCGCAGCTCGTTCCGCCAGGCGGTCGAGCTCATCGAGGGCAACATCGCCTCGCGCGCCGACCGCTACGGCATCCCCTGGATCATGGTATTGAACGAAGGCGACGACCACCGCCCGCTGCCGATCGCGCAGTCCGGCGTGGCCAGCGCGCTCTCGACCGAATCGGCCTCGGCCGCCGCCACCCAGGGCATCGCGTGGAACTTCTTCGACCGCGGCGTGGTGATCGACATCCAGGGCGCCTACCTCGGCTCGCCCGACGACGACGACGCCTCCGAGAAGCCCTGGGACGAGTTCCTGAGCCTGTGCCGCGCCTACCGGCCGCAGCGCCCGTTCGACTCGGTCGTCGTCACCGTCCCGGCCGCGCTGCTGGCCGACGACAGCGCCGACGGCCGGCTCGAACTCTCCAAGCGCGCCAAGCTGGCCCACCGCAGGCTCTGGCTCGCGCAGAACCGCTTCGCCATGCGCTTCGCGGTCTACGTGCTGGTGACCGGCGCCGAGCAGGTGCCGGGCTTCTCGGCCTTCGCCTGCGCGCTGCCCGAGCCGATGCGCGCGAGCATGCTGGGCTGGTCGTCGCCCTACGACCTGTCGACCACCTACCAGTCGTCGTGGGTGGACGAGGCCATGGGCACCGTGGTGCGCTCCATCTCCGACACCTCGGCCGAGCTGTTCGCCAGCGCCGTGCCGCCGGGTGATGCCGGCGCCGCGCTGCTGCTGCCGGCGCGCGTGGAGGCGCTGCATGCGCAGCTCCAGCTCTACGTGGACGAGCTGATGCGCCCGAGCGCCTACCACGAGCTCTTCTTCTTCCGCGGCATCTACCTCACGGGCGACGCCGGCGAATCGGCCCAGGCCGTAGCGGCCATCGAGCACAGCGACGCGGCGGCGCTGGCGGCCGACGCGGTCGGCGACGTGGCGCCCGGCGGCGACCTGATCTCGCAGCTGATGCGCCAGCCGGCCTTCCTGCGCGACCTGTTCGAGAAGAAGGTCTTTCTCGAATACGGCCTGACCCGTCCGTCGCGCACGCAGGCGCTCGCGCGCCCGCTGACGCACCGCGTGCTGCGCTGGGGCGGCGTGCTCTTCCTCGGCGGCTGGGCCATCGGCCTGGGCGTGGCGACCTGGCAGCTGCACGTGCACAACCAGACGCTGGTAGCGGCGCTGGCCGAGCTGCAGAACGACGCGCTCTACCGCAACCGCGCGGTGCAGCGCGGCGAGGCCATTCCGGCCGCCTGGTACCGCAACAAGGCGCTGGCGCTGCTGGCGATGAACGAGCGGCTGCGCACCGAGGGCACGCATTCGGTCTTCATGCCGGGCTCCTGGCGCGTGTTCGACGACCTCAACGAGCGCGTCATCGAGCGCATCGAACGCGAGTTCGGCGACATCGCCGTGACCACGCTGCGCCGCGAGCTGCTGGCCCGCGTGGCCCAGCAAAGCGGCGTGGAGCAGGACGTGGTCGGCGGCGGCCTCATCGCTGGCGCGGCCTGCACGCTGCCGCCGAGCTTGCGCGCCGTGGCCGACGCGCCGCGCGGCAGCGGCCTGCAGCCCGAGGACCAGCCCGAGTTCGCCGCGCTCCAGCGCTATCTGGCAAACGTGGACCAGATCGACGCCGCCCTGGCCGCCATCGACCGCCTGCGCCAGGGCGCGGCCACCAATGCAGAGGACCTGCGCATCGCCGTGCGCTTCGCCCTCGGCGCCGAGCTGCCGGTCGATGTGGGCCGCAGCCTGCGCTACTTCCGCCTGGCTGCGGCCGACGGCGGCGCGCTCGTGATCCCGCTGCCGCCCGTGCAGGACGCGCTGCGCTGCGCGCTCGACCGCAGCGCCGCCGCGCTGGGTGCGCGCCTGTTCTCGGGTAACGCGCTGATCGCCTCCGAGCAGGTGCTGCTGGCCCGCCAGCTGCCGGCCGGCGGCGCGGGCGCGGGCGCGGCCGCCGACTTCCACCGCACGGTGGCCGGCTGGCGCGACACCGTCGCCGCGATCAAGAACCAGGAGGATCTGATCGCCACCGGCAAGGGCGGCTGGATGCGCCAACCCGTGCTGGCCTGGGGACCGGCCTGGGAGCAGACGCTCACCCGCATCGCCGCCAACCGCCTGCTCGGCCAGGATTCGGCCGACCGGGTGCGCGAGCGTACGCAGGACGACTTCCAGAAGCTGCGCGCCGAGTTCAACCTGCGCTTCGGCGGCCCGCAGCCGGGCATCGTCTGGAACGACAAGGACGGCCGCTTCGTCCTGGCGCCCGACCGCGTCGCGCTGCGCGACGCGCTCACCGGCCTGCTCAACCAGCCCTTCGTCGGCGCCGCGCGCGACCGCGACCTGCCCGCGCTGCCGGCGCGCTCGGTCATCGCCTGGGACCTGGCGCGGCTCGACGCCGCGCTGGCCCTGGGCGAGCAGCGCAAGCGCTACGCGGCCGAGGGGCTGGCCGCCTTCCCGCCAGCCGCACGGCCCGGCGTGGAGGCCGCGCTGAACGCCCAGTTCGCCCAGCTCGTCACCGACCAGGTGGCCGAGGCCGCCACGATCGACACGGTGCGCCCGTCCAACGCGCTGGCCGCGGCCGACGGCCAGGCCGCAGCGTTCGACGCGGCCCGCCAGCGCCTGGGCAAGATCCAGTCGCTGCTGACCGAGCTTGGCGCGCCCAACCGCGCCGAGTCCCTGCGCGCCCTGGCCTCGCAGGACGCGCTGGAGCACCTGCGGCTGGTGGACGAGGCCTTCGGCCAGTCGGAGCTCTACACCATGCGCGGCCGTGACTTCCAGGCCTGGCGCGGCGAGCGCGGCCCGGCCCTGGCGGCCTTCGGCGCGCCCGATGCGGCCTCGCTCGCGGCCTACCTGTCGCAGCAGTTCAGCCGCGCCGAGGCGCTCGGCAGGCTGGCCGAGACCTACATCGCCGCGCTCGACGGTGCCGGCGCCGGCTCGGTGCTGGCCCAGCGCTGGCAGGCCATCGACCGCGACCTGGAGCGCTACCGCCTGAAGAACCCCAACAGCAGCCTGCTGCTGCTGGAGCAGTTCCTGGCCACCACCGGCGCCGAGGCCGACCGCGAGACCTGCGCCGCCCGCCTCGTCGGCAAGGCGCCGGCGGGCCGCACCGGCGACTACTTCGGCGAGCGCCACGTGCAGATCTACAACGCGCTGCTGGCGCGCTGCTTCGAGCTGCACTGGCGCGACCAGCAGGACCAGTGGACACGCTATGCCGAGCGCTTCAACCGCACGCTGGCCGGCCGCCATCCGTTCGGCACCGCGCCCGCCTCGGCCCGCGAGTTCCAGGTGGCCGATCCGCAGGAGGTCGGCGAAATGCTCCAGGCCCTCGACCCGGTGGCCAAGGCGCTCAAGGAAACGCGCGTGGACGGCAACACCCGCTTCGCCGTGCCGGGCCAGGCGGCGCGCCGCTTCGTCGCCCAGTTCGAGCGGGTGCGCGACTTCCTCGCGCCGCTCTACCCGGGCGAGGAAGGCGCCGTGCCCGGCTACGACCTGGCGGTGGACTTCCGCGCCAACACCGCGGCCGAGATCGAGGGCAGCAAGATCATCGACTGGACGCTGGAGGTCGGCGACCAGGCGCTGCGCCTGCGCGACGCGCCGCGGCCGCTGCACTGGGAATATGGCACGCCGATCGCGCTGACGCTGCGCATCGCCAAGGACTCGCCGCTCATCGCCCGCGCCGACGCGCAGCAGGCGCTGCTCTCCACCGACGGCCGCAGCCTGACCTGGCGCTTCACCGACCCGTGGGCGCTGTTCACCTTCGTGCAGCGCCAGCGCGACGCCGAGGCCGGCCAGCGCGGCGACGGCCGCAGCCAGGTGCTGCGCTTGGAGTTCCCGCTCGCGGCGCAGTCGGCCGGCGACGCGGCCCTGGTGCCGGCCGGCGGCCGCGGCCGCGTGTTCCTGCGCATCGGCTTCACGCCCGCGGGCAAGAAGACGCCGCTGGTCTGGCCCGCCGTGTTCCTCGCCCGTGCCCCCGAGTGGAATCTTCCCTGATGGCCGCCTACCCCGAACCCGACACCTACTTCGCGCCCGACCTGGCGCCGCTGGTCGCGCCGCTCGAAGGCGGCGACGGCCCGACCGGCCCGTCGCTGCGCTACGACCCGGTCTTCGCCCGCATCCGCGAGGCCCGCACCGAGGACGACGCCTCGCTGCCCATGGGCGAATGGACGCGCCCGCTCAAGAAGGCCGACTGGCGCGCCGCCGAGGTGCTCTGCGAAACCGTCCTGTCGGAGCGCAGCAAGGACCTGCAGGTCGCCGCCTGGCTGGCCGAGGCTTGGCTGCACCGCCACGGCGTGCGCGGCCTGCTGGCCGGTGCCCGGCTGCTGCTGGCGCTGGCCGAAGGCTTCTGGGACGACGTCCATCCGCGCATCGACGGCGACACCGAGACGCGCACCGCACCGCTGGTCTGGGCCAGCGAGGCCCTGGCCCAGACGCTGCTGCTGCACCTGCCCATCGTGCCCTGGCCCGACGCAGTGCCGCCCTACATCCGGCTCTACGACTGGCAGCGGGCGATGGCCGCGGAGTGCGGCGGCGCCGTCCGCTTCGACTCGGCACCGCCGGCCAGCCGCGCCGAGATCCTGGAGCAGGCGGCGCGCGACCCGTGGGCGCTGGTCGCGCTCGACGAGGCGCTGATCGAGACCGGGTCGGCCTGGCAGGCCCTGGCCGGCGTGCTCGACGAGCGCCTGGGCGCCGACTCGCCCAGCCTCTCCAAGACCGCGGACACGCTGGGCCAACTGCGCCTGGCCGTGCGCAGCCTGCTCGGCGACCGCGATCCGCGCGGCGCCGCCGCTCCCCCGCAAGACCTGGGGTATACGCCCAGTGCGACCGAAGATGGCAGGCCACCAAGTGATACCCCTCCAGTGTATATGAGCGACAACCTCCCCCCCGCCGGCCCAGGCGCGGCCCTGCCTTCGCCCGACAGCCCGATCGCCAGCCGCAGCGACGCCTACCGGCTGCTGGAGCGCGTGGCCGAGTACCTGCAGCGCACCGAGCCCCACAGCCCCACGCCCTACCTGATCCGCCGCGCCGTCACCTGGGGCCGCCTGCCGCTGCCCGAGCTGATGCAGGAGGTGCTGCGCGAGGAAGGCGACCTCAACCGCTACTTCTCGATGCTGGGACTGCGGCAGGAATGAAACCCACGACCCCTCCGGAGCGCATCATGGCCGGCCCACCGAACCACCAACCGGATCAGATCAGCATCCTCGCTGCCCGGCATTCCGACTCTGCCAAGGCCCTGTTCGACCTGGTGGAAACGGCCGCGTCGCGGCAATACAGCCTGCGCACCGGCCGGCTCTGAGCGGGCGCAGTCCGCGCGCTGGCGCTCCTGTTCTTTGCCTGTTGTTTCGTGCCGCACCGGATGGCCGCCCGCCTCGCGGCCGGCCGAGGCCCGCACATCTTCTCGGGCCGGGCCGCGCGTTGGGCAGAATCGCCGCATGACCCATCCGATCCGCCGCGTACCGTACCGCACTTGGCCCGGCACGCTGGCGGTGCTGCTCGCCATCGCGGCCTACGTCGGCGGGCTGGTGTTCTGGGACCGCCATACGCCCGGCGACTGGGCGCTGCCCGCCGGCCGGACGGTGGAGATCGGCCAGGTGCGCTTCGTGCCGGCCGACGGCTGGCGCATGGACGTATCGCGCTCGCGGCCCGGCCGGACGCTGGTGCTGTTCAAGACAAGCCACCGCTTCGTGGTGACGCTCGGCGAGTGGGCCGGCGGGCCCGACGGCCCCGTGGTGCGCCAGCGCCGGCTGATGGAGCGCGGCCAGGGCCTGCGGATCGAGGGCGAACCCTCGGCCTTCTTCAACGCCTGGGGACTCGAAGGCAGCACCTTCGCCTACTACGGCTCCCGACGCAACGGCCGCTTCTGGCAGGTGGTCGACCTGCGGCGGCGGCTGCTGGCGCAGATCGACTGCTACGGCCCCGGCGACGGGCTCGACGAGGCGCTCATGGACGCGCGCCGGATGGTGGACTCGATGGACATCGGTGCCCCGGCGTGAGCGTGCCGTCCTTCGACCCGCAGCCGGCCTGGCCCGTCGGCACCGACTCGTTCCTCCAGCCGCGCCGCGCGGCGTTCTGGGCGCTGTCGGTCCTGATCCTCAACGGCCTGTTCTACACGGCCCGCACGTTCTCGCTGGGGCTGGCGGTGGTGCCGCTGACGGTCGGCCTGGGGCTGCTGGCCTGGGGCGGCTACACCCTCCTGTTCGTGCAGTTGCTGCGCCGGTTCGAACTGCTGGAGCAGCATCCGCCCGAGGCCTTCGTCCTGACCTTCGGCTGGGGCGGGCTGGGCGCGGTCTACTTCGCGGCGCCGGCCAACGCGGCGTTCCAGAGCCTGTGCAGCAAGCTGGTGTCGCCGGAGTTCGCCGCCGCCTGGGGCCCGGCCCTCGCCGGGCCGAGCACCGAGGAATTCCTGAAGCTCGCCGGCGTGTGGCTGCTGATCCTGGTCGCGCGCAACCAGTTCCAGACCCATCTGTCGGTGCTGGTCGTGGGCGCGATGGCCGGGCTCGGCTTCCAGGTGGTCGAGAACCTGAGCTACACCGTGAGCGCCGCCCTGCGCTTCCCGCTGGAGGCGCAGGTCGCGCCGGTGCTGCTCAACCTGCTGGTGCGCGGCGTGCTGGCCGGCCTGTGGTCGCACGCGGCGTTCACGACCATCGCGTCGTACGGCATCGCCTGGTATCTGCTGCATCCGCAGCGCTGCCTGGCGCGCCGGCTGGCGGTGGCGGTGGCCTTCTTCGCGCTGGCCTGGGCGCTGCACTTCGTCTGGAATTCGCCCCTGCTCGAACAGATGCTCGACGACGGCTATGCCAGCGTGGCGCTGCTGTCGCTCGCCAAGGGCCTGCCGGTGGTGCTGGCCGCGGCCCTGGTCTGGCGCATCGCCGCCGACGAGAACGGCGCCTACCTGCATGCGCTGGCCGCGTATTTCGTGCCCGAGCGCGAACTCATCCGCGACGACGAATGGCGCCGCCTGGGCGCGCCGCTGCTGCGCATCCAGGCGCGGCACGATGTCCGCAGGCGATACGGCCGGCGCGCCGGACGGCTGAAGGACCGGCTGCAACGCGAGCAGCTGCGGCTGATCCGCAAGGCTGCGACCTACGGGCGAGGCGCGCAAACCGCGGCCCATGAAGACGCCATCCGGCGGCTGCGCCGGGCTCTGGACACCTTGACCGCAGGCTCCTGATGACCTGCGGCCGGTCTTCCCGGCGAATCAATGCCGGATGCACGGAGGAGCACAGGTCTCCAGCCCGCAGCAAAGTTACCGCAGCGGCGAGAACGGCAGGGGCGCGGCGAGGGTGGAAGTCATGCGCGCGAGCGAGTCCGGGCCGCGAGCCTGTCCGAAATTTTGTGTGTGAGGCATAGCATGTCAATGAGGAGCATGTATGCCGACGAGCAAGACGAAAACGAAGAACGCAGCGATAGCCGCCCGAACGGCGGCGTTGCCCACGATCCCCAA
>WNDY01000035.1 GCA_009914555.1 Xylophilus sp. | reverse complement strand
CGATGTCGGCTCATCTCATCCTGGGGCTGTAGCCGGTCCCAAGGGTATGGCTGTTCGCCATTTAAAGAGGTACGTGAGCTGGGTTTAAAACGTCGTGAGACAGTTTGGTCCCTATCTTCCGTGGGCGTTGCAGATTTGAGGAAGCCTGCTCCTAGTACGAGAGGACCGGAGTGGACGCACCTCTGGTGTACCGGTTGTCACGCCAGTGGCATCGCCGGGTAGCTAAGTGCGGAAGAGATAACCGCTGAAAGCATCTAAGCGGGAAACTCGTTCCAAGATGAGATCTGCCGGGGCCCCGAGCCCCCTGAAGAGTCGTTCAAGACCAGGACGTTGATAGGCTGGGTGTGCAAGCGCAGCAATGCGTTGAGCTGACCAGTACTAATTGCTCGTGCGGCTTGACCCTATAACTTTGATCACAGCATCAGTCCACAACGATTGATCGATCAAGGTGTTATGCCAACACAGGCGACACAATCAAAAATACTCACCACGCTGACCAGACTCTATGAATTCGCCTCGCTGTCCCCAACGACAGCGAAGCAACCCTTTACGCCTGACGACCATAGCGAGTCGGTCCCACTCCTTCCCATCCCGAACAGGACAGTGAAACGTCTCCGCGCCAATGATAGTGCGGCCTCCCGTGTGAAAGTAGGTCATCGTCAGGCTCCTTCAGCCCAGCTAACCCCCTCATGTCCATGCATGAGGGGGTTTTCTGCTTCGCAGGGCAACAGATGCTTTCCTCGCTTTTGGAAGAGCAAGTACAGTGAAAGGCTGGGCCTTGTCGATACGGTTCTGTATCGCAGTGGCAAGACCATTTGATCCGTGGTTCGCGCAGATGCCGAAAAATCAAGCAACTTCCAAACTCGCCGAGTCGGGCCACACGCCGATGATGGTCCAATATCTGACGCTCAAGGCGGACTATCCTGGCACCCTGCTGTTCTATCGGATGGGCGACTTCTATGAATTGTTCTACGAAGATGCGGAGAAGGCGGCACGGCTCCTCAATATTACGCTGACCCAGCGGGGGCAATCGGCAGGCCAGCCTGTGGTGATGGCAGGCGTGCCGTTCCATTCCGTGGAAAGCTATCTGGCCCGTTTGATCAAGCTGGGTGAATCGGTTGCCATCTGCGAGCAGGTCGGCGATGCGTCCGCGGGCAAGGGGCCGGTGGAGCGCAAGGTGGTGCGTGTCGTCACGCCGGGCACGCTGACCGACACGGCTTTGTTGGGGGACAAGACCGAGTCGATCCTCCTGGCTGTGCATCAGGCTCCGCGCGACCGTGTGGGGTTGGCTTGGCTCGCGGTGACGCAAGGCACCTTGCATCTGGCCGAGTGCGACGGCGATGCGCTGGCTGGCTGGCTGGCGCGTGTTGTGCCGAGCGAAGTGCTCTACAGCGCCGGCGTCACCGAGCGCTTCGAGCAGCGGCTGCAGCTACTGCGCTCCGAAGGCGTGGTCGGCAGCACGCTGACGCCGCGGCCGGACTGGCAGTTCGACGCAGCCCTCGGCAAGCGCAAGGTGCTGGAGCAGCTGCGCGCCGCCAGCCTGGATGCCTGGGGGGCGGACACCTTGGAACTGGCACAGGCGGCGGCCGCAGCGCTGTTGGCCTATGCGGAGCACACCCAGGGTTGCGCGCTGTCGCATTTGCAGAGCGTGCGCGCGGAGCGGCCCGGCGAACTGATTGATCTGCCTCCGACGACGCGCCGCAACCTGGAGTTGGTGAGAACATTGCGTGGCGAGGATGCACCCACGTTGTTCTCGCTGCTGGACAGTTGCATGACCGGCATGGGCAGCCGGCGCCTCCGGTCTTGGCTGCTGGAGCCGCGGCGCGACCGTGCCGAAGCCTCGTCGCGGCTGGATGCGATCGAGGCTTTGCGCGGCACGCATGGGCACGGCGCATGGCAGCGGCTGCGCGAGCAACTCCAGGGGATGAGCGACGTGGAGCGCATCACCGCCCGCATCGCGCTGCGCCAAGTCCGACCGCGCGAACTGGTTGCACTGCGATTGACGCTGGCGCGGGCATGCGAACTGGCGCCGCTGCTGCCGGGGACGGCAGGCGCGCTGGCCGACATCGCTGCCGGTCTGGTGGCGCCTCCCGAATGCTCCGACCTCCTGTTGCGCTCAATGCTTCCCGAGCCTGCTGCACAGGTGCGGGACGGCGGCGTGATCGCCTCGGGCTTCGATGCCGAACTGGCCGAACTGCGGGCCATCCAGGAGAACTGCGACGGATTCCTGCTCGATCTGGAGACGCGCGAACGCGCCCGCTCGGGCATTTCGAACCTGCGGGTGCAGTTCAACAGGGTGCATGGTTTTTACATCGAGGTGACCACCAGCAACCTGGACCGGGTGCCGGATGACTACCGCCGCCGCCAGACGCTCAAGAACGCCGAGCGCTTCATTACGCCGGAGCTGAAGGCTTTCGAGGACAAGGCGCTGTCGGCCCAGGAGCGTGCGTTGGCCCGTGAGAAATGGCTCTACGACCAGGTGCTCGACCAGTTGCAGCCGGCAGTGCAGGTTCTGGGCCGCCTTGCGCAGTCGCTGGCCGCGCTCGATGCCCTGTGTGCATTGGCCGAGCGCTCGCTCACGCTGAACTGGTGCCGTCCCGTGTTTGCGCAGGAGCCGTGCATCGATATCGAACGCGGCCGCCATCCAGTGGTCGAAGCGCGCCTGGCCGAGACCGGCGGCGGCAGCTTCATTGCCAATGGTACGCGGCTGTCGGGCCGCCAGCGCATGCAGATCATCACCGGCCCCAACATGGGCGGCAAGTCCACCTACATGCGGCAGGTGGCCATCATCGTGCTGCTGGCGTCGATCGGCAGCTACGTGCCCGCTTCAGCCTGCCGGCGCGGGCCGATCGACGCTATCCATACGCGCATCGGCGCGGCCGACGATCTGGCCAATGCCCAGTCCACCTTCATGCTGGAAATGACCGAGGCGGCACAGATCCTGCATACCAGCACGCCGCAGTCGCTCGTGCTGATGGACGAGATTGGCCGTGGCACGTCGACGTTCGATGGCCTCGCACTGGCGTCCGGCATCGCGGCTTATCTGCACGATCGCGCCCAGGCATTCACCTTGTTCGCCACGCACTACTTCGAGCTCACTGACTTTCCGGCCAAGCACCACGGCGCGGTCAACATGCACGTGAGCGCAGCCGAGTCCGGCTCCGACATCGTTTTCCTGCACGAGATTCAGCCGGGGCCCGCCAACCGCAGCTATGGCATCCAGGTCGCCCGACTCGCCGGCATGCCGCAGGCCGTGGTGGCCCATGCGCGCCATACGCTGACGGCGCTGGAGGACCAAGCGGGCGAATCCCGCCTGCAGGTGGACCTGTTCGCGCCGCCGCCTGCCTCCGAAGCGCCCACGACCAGCGCTCTGGAATCGCGGTTTTCCGAGATCGATCCGGACACGCTCACGCCGCGCGAGGCGCTCGATCTTCTTTACTCCCTCAAGAAACTGGCGGACAGGACATGACCTACTGCGTCGACATCAAACTCAACGCCGGGCTGGTGTTTCTCTCGGATTCGCGTACCAACGCAGGTCTCGACCAGATCAGCGTCTTCCGCAAGATGATCGTCTACGAGAAGCCGGGCGAACGTTTCATGGTGCTGCTGTCCGCCGGCAACCTGTCGATTTCGCAGTCCGTGCGCGAGATCCTCCAGACCGAGCACATCGAGGACCCGGACACGGGCCGGCCGATCACGATCTGGAACGCCGCCAGCATGTTCGATGCGACACGCGTCCTCGGTGCGGCCGTGCGCCGTGTGTACGAGCGCGACGGGCAGGAGCTCAAGGCGGCCGGCGTGGAGTTCAACGTGTCGCTGATCTTCGGCGGCCAGATCCGCGGCGAAGGCATGCGTCTGTTCCAGGTCTATTCGGCCGGCAACTTCATCGAGGCGACCTCGGAAACGCCGTACTGCCAGATCGGTGAATCCAAGTACGGCAAACCGGTGCTCGACCGGGTGCTGACGCTGGCGACGCCCCTGTCCGAAGCCGCCAAGTGTGCCTTGGTGTCGATGGATTCCACGCTCAAGTCCAACCTCTCCGTCGGCCTGCCGCTGGATTTGGTGGTGTATGAAGCCGATGCACTGCGCAGCGACCGTATCGCCTGCATCGAGCACAACAATCCGTACTTCCGTATGCTGCACGAAAGCTGGGGCCAGCGGCTGCGCGAGGTATTCGACAGCATCGAGGATCCGATGTGGAACGGTGGCGAGACGGCCGTGCCGCTGCTGGTGCAGGGCGGTCGCAGCCAGCCGCTGCGCAAGATCACCCATCCCTCCGAGAAGCTGATCTGAACGGAGTCCGCGGCCGCGCGGGCCGCATTCCGCACCAGCCTCGTCTGGGACCGTATTGCCTGGCCTGAGACAATCGGGCCCATGAGCGATATGACGACAACGATGGAACAGCAGAGCGGGGTGCCCCCCGACTGGCTGGAGGTGGAATCGCTGGACCTGGAGGCGCAGGGCGTGGCGCGCCGGCTCGACGGCAAGGTGGTGTTCATCGACGGTGCGCTGCCGTCCGAACTGGTGAGCGCCACGGTGCACCGCCGCAAGAACAATTGGGAGCAGGCCACGCTCACGGCCATCCACCGCGAATCGGCCCAGCGCGTCAAGCCCGGCTGCCCCCACTTTGGCCTGCACACAGGCGCCTGCGGCGGCTGCAAGATGCAGCACATGCACGTCGGCGCCCAGGTGGCGGTGAAGCAGCGAGTGCTCGAAGACAACCTCTGGCACCTGGGCAAAGTGCGTGCCGAGACGTTGCTGCGGCCGATCGAAGGCCCGGCCTGGGGCTACCGCTACCGCGCCCGGCTGGCCGTTCGCCATGTGGTCAAGAAGAGCACGGTGCTGGTGGGCTTTCACGAGCGCAAGAGCCGCTACATCGCCGACATGGGCGTCTGCCCGGTGCTGCCGCCGCATGTGAGCGCCATGCTGGTGCCGTTGCGCGAGCTGGTCGCGTCGCTCGATGCGCGCGATACCTGTCCGCAGATCGAACTGGCCTGCGGCGATGCGGTGACGGCGCTGGTGCTGCGGCACCTGGGGCCGCTGTCGGCCGCCGACCAGAACCGCCTGCGCGCCTTCGCGGCCCGGCATGCGGACGTTCAGTGGTGGCTGCAGCCCAAGGGCCCGGACACGGTGCACCTGCTCGAGGCCGGCGGCGCGCAGCTGGCCTATGCGCTGCCGGAGTTCGGCATCGAGATGCCGTTCAAGCCGACCGACTTCACCCAGGTGAACCCCCACATCAACCGCGTGCTCGTCGGCCGTGCCTTGCGGCTGCTGGACGCGCGGCGTGACGAGCGTGTGATCGACTGGTTCTGCGGCCTGGGCAACTTCACGCTGCCGATCGCCACCCAGGCCCGCGAGGTGCTGGGGATCGAAGGCAGCGAGGCGCTGGTGGCCCGCTCGCGCACCAACTACGACCGCAACCAGACGCCCGACCGCGTGAGCGGGCCGCTGGCGCCCACGCAGTTCGTGGCCCGCAACCTGTTCGACATGACGCCCGAATTGCTGGTGGCCGACGGCGCCGCCGACAAGTGGCTGGTCGATCCGCCGCGCGAAGGCGCCTTCGCGCTGTCGAAGGCGCTGGCCGACCTGCACCAGGCCCGCATCGGCGCCGAGGAGGCCCCGCCGCTGCCCGCCGCCGGCTGGACGCCGCCGCGTCGTATCGTCTACGTGAGCTGCAACCCGGCCACACTGGCGCGCGACGCCGGCCTGCTGGTGCACCAGGCCGGCTACCGCTGCGCGGCCGCGGGTGTGGTCAACATGTTCCCGCATACGGCCCACGTGGAAAGCATCGCGGTGTTCGAGCGAGCCGGCTGATCCGTCCGGCATGCAGGAAGGGGGCTCCGGTCGCCCTTTTCTGCCGCCGGGCCGCCCCCAGGCAAAAGCGTCCCCGGAGGGGACCACCGGGCAAGCGCGAAGCGCTTGACGAGGGCCTTGTTGGCGGGCGTTGCTCTGCCGCACCGTCCGGCGCGTTCGTGCTGGATGCGGTCGCTCACCTGGTGCTGCCCGATGCCTTTGTGCCAGAGGACGGTGAGAAGCTGCCGGACCATGCGCCGGCGTTGATCGACGACTATGCCGAACGGGCGGCGGCCGACGCGGCTGGCGCATTCCGCCGCTGCCCTCGGCGCTGTTCGGCGTGGATGCGGCGGGCCAGGGCGGGTCGACGCCATGCCCACGCCGCAGCCGGCCAGCAGCTGTTTCACCCCCGCCCGTCTGCTCCCGGCGCCGCCGGGGCAGCGCAGCGGCTACGTGCGATGCCTGCGGGCGCCGGACGATCTGCTGGGGGTGTCAGAGGCGCGGGTTCGGTCGGATGCCCGCTGGAAGTGGCAGGGGCTGGACGCCGGCCATGGCACCATGCTGAGCGCACCGCAGGCATTGGCGGATCTGCTGCCGGGGATCGCTTGACAGGGAGTATAGGCCTGCAGCGGTTGATATACGGGCGCCACAGAGCTTAAGAGTGGGGAGTATATTTCAGTCCACCGACGCCGTCCAGCGGTCGCCCCAGTCGCGCCGGGTGCGCTCGATCTCGCGGCGGTCGCGCTTGGTCGGGCGGCCCTCGTGCAGGCTCAGGGCCGGCTCGGGCGCCAGCCGGCGCTGCTCGGCGGCGCGGGCGCGCGCGGCGATGCTCTCGGCCGTTTCCTCGTACAGCCGCTGGGCGACCGGCGCCGGGCCGCGCGCGCCCGAGAGGCCGCGCACGACGACGGTGCGCGCGACCGGGCCCTGGCGCAGCGCGACCGCGTCGCCCACGCGCAGCTCGCGCGCCGGCTTGGCGTCCTGGCCGTTGACCTGCACGCGGCCGCGGCCGATCTCCTCGACGGCCAGCGCACGGGTCTTGTAGAAGCGGGCGCACCAGAGCCATTTGTCCAGGCGCATCGCGGCAAGGGGGAGTTTCTCCATCCCCATCATTGTGAACCCGCGCCAGGCGCCAGCGGCAGGCGCACCACCGCGTCCAGACCGTCGGTGCGGCCATGCACCATGCGATTGTCCAGCGTGACCTGGCCGCCGATGGCCTGCACGATCTCGCGGCAGATGGCCAGGCCCAGCCCGGAGCCGGTGCGGTCGTCGCCGGCCGAGAAGGGTTGGAACAGGCGGGCGGCCAGCGCCGGCGCGATGCCGGGGCCGTGGTCGGCGATGGTCAGCACGGCCCAGCGGCCCTCGACATGCAGCGCCAGGGTCAGCTCGCTGCCCGCGGGCGCATGGCGGATGGCGTTGTGCAGCAGGTTGCGCACCAGCTCGCGCAGCATCCAGGCGTGCGCGCGCACCGGCAGGCGCAGGCCGTCGCCCTCGATCCCGAAGTCGAGGTCGCGCGCGGCCATCAGCGGCGCCAGCTCCAGCGCCATGGCGCGCACGATGGGCGCCCAGTCGGTGGCCGGTGGTTCGCCCTGCTGGCGCAGCTGTTCGACCTTGGTCAGCGCCAGCATCTGGTTGGCCAGCTGTGTGGCGCGGTCCACGGTCTGCGCGATCTCGCGCAGCGCCTGCCGGGGTTCCATGTCGCCGCGCTGGGCCGACTGCACCTGCGTCTTGAGCACGGCCAGCGGCGTGCGCAGCTGGTGCGAGGCATCGCGCACGAAGCGCTGCTGGTGCGCCAGCAGGTGGCTCAGCCGCTGCATGACGGCGTTGGTGGCCTCCACCAGCGGGCGCAGCTCGCGCGGAGCATCGATGGCGGGCAGCGGCGTGAGTTCGCCTTCGGGCCGGTTCTGCAAGGCGGCGCTGAGCTGGCGCACCGGCCGCGTCGCGCGCTGCACCACCACCAGCACGACGAAGGCGATCACGGCCAGCAGCAGCTGCAGCCGTACCGTGTCCCAGAGGATGTCGCGCGCCAGCGTCTCGCGCAGCTCCAGCGTCTCGGCCACCTGAATCACGGCCATGCCGCGGCCCGCGGGCCCGGCCACGGGCTGCAGCAGCACGGCCACGCGCACGCGGTGGCCACGGAACACGTCGTCGTAGAAGTCCACCAGCGCCGCATAGGGCGGGCGCTGCGGGATGGTGCCGTGCCACGGCGGCAGCTCCTCGAAGCCCGACACCAGCCGGTCCCGGAGGTCGGACACGCGGTAGTACATGCGGCTCTGGTTGTCGGCCTCGAAGGCTTCGAGCGCGGAGTAGGGTACGGTAGCGCGCAGCACCGCCGCGTCGTCATAGCCGGCGACGTCGATCTGCTCGCTGATGGTCTTGGCCGATGCCAGCAGCGTGCGGTCGTAGGCCGTGTGCAGCGCGGCCAGGGTCTCGCGGTAGAGGCTGGCGGTGTTGAACGCGACGATTACGCCCACCGGCAGCAGGATGCCCAGCAGCAGGTAGAGCCGCAGCGACAGGCGCCTGGGGCCGGCCGTCATGCCGGGTCGGCCTTGAGCAGGGACCCCAGGCCGCGCAGCGTCACCAGCGTGACGCCGGTGCCGGCCAGTTTCTTGCGCAGGCGGTAGACGACGACTTCGACGGCCTCGTACTGCACTTGCGGCCCGTCGGGGAAGACCAGCTCGAACAGCCGTTCCTTGGACACGGCGCGGCCGGCCTGCTCCATCAGGGCCTGGAGCAGCGCGGCCTCGCGCGGCGTCAGGTCGAGCAGGCGGGCGCCGTTGTAGATGGCGCCGCTGCTGCGGTCGTGGCGCAGCGGGCCGACCACGACCTCCTGCGCGCCGGCGCCGCCGCGGCGCAGCAGGGCGTGCAGCCGGGCTTCGAGTTCGTCGAGGTCAAACGGCTTGGCCAGGTAGTCGTCGGCGCCGGTGTTCAGGCCCAGCACGCGGTCGCCCACGGTGGAACGCGCGGTCAGCACGATGACCGGCGTGCGCAGTCCCTGCCGGCGCGCCTGGGTCAGCACCTCCAGCCCGTCGAGGCCGGGCAGGCTCAGGTCGAGCACCACGGCATCGGGCGGCTGCGCGGTCCACTGCGCCAGGGCCGCGTGGCCGTCAGCGGCCGTGTCCACGTCCATGCCGCGGCTGCCGAGCGCGCGGCGCAGCGCGGTCTGCATGGCGGGATCGTCTTCGACGAGCAGGATGTTCATGGGACCGCGAACATAGCACTGCCCGGACCTCGGGTTTTCCCCAGCAGCACGGACAGCCGTTTGACAGGCTCGCGGCGCATCATCGCCCGGTCGAATTCTTTCCGAACCGCAAGGAGACATCCACCATGACGATGCGCCGTTCCACTTTCCTGCATTCCGTGGCCGCGCTGGCGGCCGCCGGCCTGCTGCCGCTGTCGGCCAAGGCCGCGGGCAACTTCAAGCTGATGCTGCCGGCCAACCCGGGCGGCGGCTGGGACACGACCGGCCGCGCGCTCGGCAAGGCACTGACCGAGGCCAAGGTGGCCGACACCGTCACCTACGACAACAAGGGCGGCGCGGCCGGCGCGATCGGCCTGGCCCAGTTCGTCAACGGCAGCAAGGGCGACCCGAACGCGCTGATGGTCATGGGCGCGGTGATGCTCGGCGGCATCATCACCGGCAAGCCGCTGGTCAAGCTGGAGCAGGCCACGCCGATCGCGCGCCTCACCAGTGAATACAACGTGTTCGTGCTGCCGGCCAACTCGCCGCTCAAGACCATCAAGGACGTGGTCGCCCAGCTCAAGAAGGACCCGGGCAGCGTCAAGTGGGGCGGCGGCTCGCGCGGCTCCACCGAGCACATCGCCGCGGCCATGATCGCGCAGAAGGTCGGCGTCGATCCCGCCAAGATCAACTACGTGGCCTTCCGCGGAGGCGGCGAGGCCACGGCGGCCATCCTCGGCGGCAACGTCACCGTGGGCGGCAGCGGCTACAGCGAGTTCGCCGAGTACATCGCCGCCGGCAAGATGCGCGCGATCGCGGTCACCTCGGCCGAGCGGCTGCCTGGCATCGACGTGCCCACACTCAAGGAGCAGGGCATCGACATCGAGATCGGCAACTGGCGCGGCGTCTACGGCGCGCCGGGCATCACGGCCGCGCAGCGCCAGGCGCTGATCGACGGCGTGACGGCCGCGCTCAAGACGCCGGCCTGGGCCGACGCGGTCAAGAAGAACGACTGGACGCCCGCGGTGCTGACCGGCGATGCGTTCACGAAGTTCGTCGAACACGAGTTCGCCGCGCTGCGCGACCCGATGACCAAGGCCGGCATGGTGTCCTGAGCGGCTGCCTCCCGCCGCCCGCGACGGCACGCCCTGCGGCGTGCCGTTCTCCGTTTCCCTTCTTTCCCGCCCGCGCATGACCACGATCCCGCCCCTCCATCCCGTCGCGCCGCCGCCGGCCTCCGCGCTCCCGCAGACGCTCGTCGGCATCGGCGTGCTGCTCACCGGCCTGGGCCTGGCGTGGGGCGCCACCGGCATCTCGTCCGACGCGGGCTACGGCGGCGTCGGCCCCAACTTCGTGCCGTGGCTCGTGTCGGTCGCGCTCACGCTGTGCGGCGGCTGGATCGTGTGGGAGCCGCGCACCGGCGGTTTTCGCGAGCTGGAGGAGCCCTCGGGCGCGGCCACCGGCTACTGGCCCGGCTTCGTCTGGGTCTCGGCCGGGCTGCTGCTCAACGCGGCGCTGATCACCACCGTCGGCTTCATCCTGAGCTGCACGCTGTGCTACCTGCTGGCGGTGCAGGGCCTGCGCCGCGCCGCGGGCCAGCCGTCGGCCAGCCGGGCCTCGACCTGGGTGAAGGACGCGTTGACCGGCGTGGTGATCGCGGCCCCGGTGTTCTGGGGCTTCACGCAATTCCTGGCGATTAATCTGCCGGGCCTGACGAACACCGGATGGCTGTGAAGGGAGCCCGGCCATGATGGACATCTTCAACGCCCTGCTGCAGGGCTTCGCCTCCGCGATCACGCCGGTCAACCTGCTGTGGGCGCTGTTCGGCTGCGCGCTCGGCACGGCCGTGGGCGTGCTGCCGGGCATCGGCCCGGCGGTGGCCGTGGCCATGCTGCTGCCGATCACGGCCAAGGTCGAGGTCACGGCCTCGATGATTTTCTTCGCCGGCATCTACTACGGCGCGATGTACGGCGGCTCCACCACCTCGATCCTGCTGAACACGCCCGGCGAGACGGCCAGCATGGTCACGGCGATGGAGGGCAACAGGATGGCCAAGAGCGGCCGTGCCGGCGCGGCGCTGGCCACGGCGGCGATCGGCTCGTTCGTCGCCGGCACGATCGCCACCGTGATCGTCACGCTGTTCGCGCCCTACGTGGCCGACTTCGCGGTCAAGCTCGGGCCGCCCGAATACTTTCTGCTGATGCTGCTGGCCTTCACCACGGTGAGCGCGGTGCTGGGCAAGAGCACGCTGCGCGGCCTGACGGCGCTGTTCCTCGGCCTTGCGGCCGGCTGCGTGGGCATGGACCAGATTTCGGGCCAGACGCGCTACACCGGCGGCGTGCCCGAACTGCTCGACGGCATCGAGATCGTGCTCGTGGCCGTGGGCCTGTTCGCCGTGGCCGAGGTGCTCTACGCGGTGCTCTACGAAGGCCGCGTGGTCGAGGGCCAGAACCGCATGAGCCGCGTGCACATGACTGCGCGCGACTGGAAGCGCTCCATCCCCGCCTGGCTGCGCGGCACCGCGATCGGCACGCCGTTCGGCTGCATCCCCGCGGGCGGCACCGAGATCCCGACCTTTCTGAGCTATGCGACCGAGAAGAAACTGGCCCAGGGCGAGGACCGCGCCGAGTTCGGAACGAAGGGCGCGATCAAAGGCGTGGCCGGCCCCGAGGCGGCCAACAACGCGACGGTGACGGCCGCGCTGATCCCGCTGCTCACACTGGGCATTCCCACGTCGAACACCACGGCGATCCTGCTCGGCGCGTTCCAGAACTACGGCATCCAGCCCGGGCCGCAGCTGTTCACGAGCTCGGCTGCGCTGGTGTGGGCGCTGATCGCCTCGCTCTACATCGGCAACGTGATGCTGCTGGTGCTCAACCTGCCGATGGTGGGCCTGTGGGTCAAGCTGCTGAAGGTGCCCAAGCCGCAGCTCTACGCCGGCATCCTGATCTTCGCAACGGTGGGCGCCTACGGCATGCGCCAGAGCGCGTTCGACCTGTTCCTGCTCTACGCCATCGGCGTGCTCGGCGTGGTGATGCGGCGCTTCGACTTCCCGACCGCGCCGGTCGTGGTCGGCATGATCCTGGGCCCGCTGGCCGAGGCGCAGATGCGCAACGCGATGTCCATCGGCGAGGGCAGCGCCGTGGTGTTCTTCCAGCGTCCGATGTCGATCGCGCTGATCGTGGTCGTGGTGGCAGTGCTGGTGCTGCCGCGCGCGCTGCGCTGGATCGGCCGCCGGCGCGGCGCAAGGGTGGCCCGGGCGTAGAGGGTACAGGCTCACGGCGCGCGGACTGTGCGCGCTGGGACGGTGCATGGCGCGGATCCGGCAGCCGTCACCGCGGCGCCGGCAATTCCAGCAGCAGCGCGGCGTGGTCGCGGCGGGCCGAGGAAACGGCCGGCCATGCCATGCCATGCGACTGCAACGGCGAGGATGTATTCTAGGAGCCGCTCCAATCTGCCGACCGGACGGTATCTACCGGAATGCGCTTGACGCAGGTCAAGGTTCGTCCGCCGCGCCGGTTGAACAATGGAAGGTGCCCTGGAGCATGGCGCGCCGGGCGCAGCCGCAGGAAGAGCAAGGGGAGTCCATGACGCATGTACCGTTGAACGGCAGGAAGGGGCTGGTCGTCGGCATCGCCAACGACCAGAGCATCGCGTGGGGCTGTGCCGCCGCGCTGCGCGAGGCGGGCGCGGAGGTCGCCGTGACCTGGCAGGGCGAGAAGGCGCGCCCCCATGTGGAGCCGCTGGCGCAGCGGCTCGGCGCGCCGATCGCACAGGCGCTCGACGTGACCCATTCCGGCGAGCTGCAGGCCCTGTTCGACGCCATCGCCGCGCGCTGGGGCCGGCTCGACTTCGTGCTGCATTCGGTCGCCTTCGCGCCGCGCGCCGACCTGCACGGCCGGGTGGTCGACAGCTCGGCCGAGGGCTTCGCGCAGGCGATGGACATCTCCTGCCATTCGTTCATCCGGCTCGCGCGTGCGGCCGAGCCGCTGATGGCGGCCGCCGGCGGCGGCACGCTCCTCACGATGAGCTACCTGGGCGCCGAGGAGGTCGTGAATCGCTACGGCGTCATGGGCCCGGTCAAGGCCGCGCTGGAGTCCTCGGTGCGCTACCTCGCCGCCGAGCTCGGGCCGCAGGGCATCCGCGTGCACGCGGTCTCGCCCGGCCCGCTGGCCACGCGCGCGGCCTCGGGCATTCCGGCCTTCGGCGAACTGCTGGAAGACAGCGCGCGCCGCGCGCCGCTGCGCCATCCGCTGGAGATCGCCGACGTGGGCGCGCTGTGCGTCTACCTCGTCGGCGCCGGCGCGCGCGCCATGACCGGCTGTACGCTGCACGTCGACGGCGGCATCCACATCCTCGCCTGAAAAAAGGCCCATGCGCCCTGTCCGGCGACGCGCCATCGCCATCCCGCTGCCCCCGGCCGCGCTGACCCTGCTGGCCGGCTGCCGGTCGCTCGCGCCGCAGGACCGCCTTCGGCTGCCCGTGGCTCCTGACCCATGCTGCGCGACCTGATCGCCCGCATGCCGGCCAAGGTCTGGTCGATGGCGCCCGTGGTGCAGGGGCCGGCGCGCAACATGCCGCAGACCTTGCAGATCCTCATGCAGGCGGCGCCCACCACCCATTTCGTCGAACTCGGCCAGGCCGCCCCCTACCGCTGCGCGGGGATCGCGGTGGTCTGGAAGCCGTTCGCGTTCCTGCCGGTGACCGGTGCGTTGCTGTTCGCGCTGTCGCTCGCCCGCTTCCGCAGGACCATCAGCCAGATGGCGTGATGGCCCTGCCGCCCGCCCCGGGGGTGTCCGGGTCACCCGGGTTCCCAGAAACAGAAGGAGTCTTCCCATGACCGCAGAGACCAACGTTTCCCTCGCCTTCTACAAGGCCAACCTCGCGCTGTGGCTGCGCGCGGCGCACCTGCTGCAGCACGAGCAGCAGCAGTGGCTGGAGCTGGGTGCCGACCTGGTGCGCGACGGCGTGCGCCGGCTCGACGACGAGGCGCGGCGGATCCACGAACGCCAGGGCTGGCAGGCGCTGTCCACGGCGCTGTCCGACGCCGGGCTGCATGCCGTGCACCACCAGGCCGTGGAGCTGCAGGCGGCCGCGCAGACCGCCGTAGCCCGCCAGGCGGAGCTGGCCGAAGGCCTGCGCCAGGCGGCCGCCGACTGGCAGCAGGAGGCCGCGCGGGGCCTGAGCGAGGGCGGCCGCATCCCCGTGGCCGTGCCCGACCTGCTCGGCGGCTGGCTGCGCGGCTGGAGCCGGCCGCCGCACGACGCGGACGCGGCGCCCCGCCGCCGCGCAGGGCCTGCAGCTGCTGCGCAACCGCACCTTCGACGAGATCGCCATCGGTGACAGCGCCGAGATCGCGCGCACGCTCACGGCCGAGGACATCCAGCTGTTCGCCATCCTCTCGGGCGACGTCAACCCGCAGCACCTCGATGCCGAGTTCGCCGCCTCCACCCGCTTCCACGGCGTGATCGCGCACGGCATGTGGGGCGGCGCGCTGATATCGGCCGTGCTCGGCACGCGGCTGCCCGGGCCCGGCACCGTCTACCTGGGCCAGACGCTGCGCTTTCGCGGACCGGTGCGCGTGGGCGACACGCTCGCGATCCGCGTGACCGTGAGCGCGCGCGACGCAGCGAAGAAGCGGGTGACGCTGGCCTGCAGCTGCACCAACCAGGCGGGCCAGGTCGTCATCGAAGGCGAGGCCGACGTGATCGCGCCCACCGAGCGCATCGAGCGCGCCAGCGCCACGCTGCCCGAGGTGCGGCTGCGCACCGGCGGCAACGGGCAGCAGCGGCTGCTCGACCGCGTGCGGACGCTGGGCGCGGTGCGCACGGCCGTCGTCCATCCCTGCGACGCGCTGAGCCTGTCGGCCGCGCTCGACGCGCGCGCCGCCGGCCTCATCGAGCCGGTGCTCGTCGCGCCGCGCGCCCGGCTCGACGCGGTCGCCGCCGAGGCCGGCCTCGACCTCGCAGGCATCGCCATCGAGGACGTGCCGCACAGCCATGCCGCCGCCGCGCGCGCCGTGGCGCTGGTGCATGCCGGCGCGGCCGAGGCCCTCATGAAGGGCAGCCTGCACACCGACGAGCTGATGGCCGCCGTGGTCGCGCGCGAGGGCGGGCTGCGCACCAAGCGGCGCATCAGCCACTGCTTCCTCATGCAGACGGCGGCCTATCCGCGGCCCTTCATCATCACCGACGCGGCGATCAACATCTCCCCCACGCTCGACGACAAGGCTGACATCGTGCGCAATGCGGTCGAGCTCGCCCACATCATCGGCGTGGAGCGCCCGCGCGTGGCCATCCTCGCGGCGGTGGAGACGGTCAACCCGCACATGCCGGCCACGCTCGACGCCGCGGCGCTGTGCAAGATGGCCGACCGCGGCCAGATCGCCGGCGCAGTGCTCGACGGCCCGCTCGCGTTCGACAACGCCGTCTCGGCCGCCGCGGCGCGCATCAAGGGCATCGAATCGCCGGTGGCGGGGCAGGCCGACGTGCTCGTCGTGCCCGACCTGGAAAGCGGCAACATGCTGGCCAAGCAGCTCGAATACATGGGCGACGCCGAAAGCGCGGGCATCGTGCTCGGCGCGCGCGTGCCGATCGTGCTCACCAGCCGCGCCGATTCGCGCGACGCGCGCATCGCCTCCTGCGCCATTGCGGTGCTGGTCGCCCACCACTACCGGACTTCGCCGCCATGACCTCGCAGTTCGATCGCTATGCCACGCAGGGCGACCTCGTTCTGGTGCTCAACTGCGGCTCGTCGAGCATCAAGTTCGCGCTGTTCGATGCCGGCCGCTCGCCGCTGCCGCGCACGCCGGTCTGGAACGGCAAGGTGCAGGACATCGGCGGCCCGGCGCCCACGATCGGCGAGACCGGCGTGGCCCCCGAGCCGGTCGCGCTCGATGCTGCGCGGCCCTACCACGCGGCGCTCGACCGCATCCGCGAGCGCGTGCGCGCGCGCCTCGGCGGCCGCCGGCTCGCGGCCGTGGCCCACCGCGTGGTGCACGGCGGCGCCAAGTACGCGGCGCCGGTGCGCGTCGATGCCGCAGTGCTCGCGGACCTCCAGGGCTACATCCCGCTCGCGCCGCTGCACCAGCCGTTCGCGCTCGAAGCGATCGAGGAACTGCTGCGCACGCGGCCCGGCCTGCCGCAGGTCGCCTGCTTCGACACCGCGTTCCACCGCACGCTGCCCGAGGTCGAGCAGATGCTCGCGCTACCCTGGAGCGCCTGGGAGCGCGGCCTGCGCCGCTATGGCTTCCACGGCCTCTCCTACGACTACCTGTCGGTCGCGCTGCCCGAACGCCACGGCGACGCGGCGCGCGGGCGCACGCTCGCGGCGCACCTCGGCAGCGGCGCGAGCCTCTGCGCGCTGCAGGGGCTCCAGAGCGTGGCGACCACGATGGGCTTCTCGGCGCTCGACGGGCTCATGATGGGCACGCGCTGCGGCGCGCTCGACCCCGGCGCGGTGATCTATTTGATGGAGATCGAGAAGCTCACGCTGGAGCAGGTCGGCCACCTGCTGTACCACGAGTCGGGGCTGCTCGGCGTCTCGGGCATCTCGGCCGACCCGCGCGTGCTGCTCGCCCGCGAGGCCGACAATGAACGCGCGCGCGCCGCGCTCGCGCTCTACGTGCGGCGCATCGTGCGCGAGGCCGGCGCGCTCGCGGCCGTGCTCGGCGGGCTCGACCTGCTCGCGTTCACCGCCGGCATCGGCGAGCACAACGCGGCGGTTCGCGCGCGCGTCTGCGAGGGCCTGGCCTTCCTCGGCGTGGCGATCGACGCCGAGGCCAACGCGGCCGACGCGTTCGACATCGGCGCCAAGGGCTCGCGCGTGCGCGTGGTGGTGGAGCCGACCAACGAGGAATGGGTCGCGGCGCGGCAGGCGGTCGCGCTCGTGGGAACGCTGGCAACGCAGAGGGCAGGGCTTTGACCGTGCCATCCTTGTCCTGAAAGTCTGTGCAGATCAGCGGTCGAGCGGAAGGAGAAGTGTTTCCTTCACCTCTTCCATGACCACAAAGCTGCGGGATTCCGCTGCCACGGGCAGCTTTTTCAGAATGCTGCCCAGCAGGTGCCGGTACTCGCTCATACCCCGGAGGCGGCACTTGACGAGGTAGTCGAAATCACCCGAGACGAGGTGGCAGTCCATGACCTCGGGCATCTGCGACAGCTCTTTCTTGATCTTGTCGAATACATCCCCGGATTTGGAGGAGAGCTTGATCTCAACGAATACCAGCAAGTTCCTGCCCAGCGCACCCGCCGAGACGCGGGCGTGGTAGCCCTCGATGACGCGTTCCCGCTCCATCCTGCGTACCCGCTCGGTGCAGGGCGAGGCGGAAAGGCCCACTTTCTCGGCCAGCTCGGTCATGGATATGCGTCCCTGACGCTGCAGCACGTCAAGGATGGCGAGGTCGATCCGGTCGGGTTGGAACATTCGCTTTCAGGCGCCACCTGGCAGTGCATGAGGCAGTGAGTTTCGAGGATGTTCGCCAAAAGATCAGTGAAATCCATGGCATCTATTTCAATAGAGTCGCGCATTCACTTGATCTGGCGAGTATTCCATGAAAGTTATCGTTGCGGGAAGCGGTGTCATAGGCACGGCCACTGCCTACTACCTCGCTCGGGCCGGCGCGCAGGTGACGGTCGTCGACCGCCGCGAGGGGCCGGCGCTGGAGACCAGCTTTGCCAACGCCGGCCAGGTATCGCCCGGCTACTCCACGCCATGGGCGGCGCCCGGCATTCCCCTCAAGGCGCTGAAGTGGCTGTTCCAGAAGCATGCGCCGCTCGCCGTGCGCCTGGACGGCAGCCTGTGGCAATTGCAGTGGATGGCGCACATGCTGGGCAACTGCACGCGGGAACGCTATGCGGTGAACAAGGAACGCATGATGCGGATCGCCGAGTACAGCCGCGATTGCCTGCGCGCGCTGCGTGCCGACACGGGCATCCAGTACGAGCAGCGCACCGGCGGGACGCTGCAGATTTTCCGCACGCAAGCCCAACTGGATGCGGTGCAGCGCGACATCGCCGTGCTCGGCGAATGCGGCGTCGCCTACGAACTGCTGGACCGCGATGGCCTCGCAAAGGTCGAGCCGGCGCTGGCGCATGCGCAAGGCCGGCTCGCCGGAGGACTGCGCCTGCCGCAGGACGAAACCGGCGACTGCCAACGGTTCACCGCGGAGCTGGCGCGCAAGGCCGAGGCGCTGGGCGTGAAATTCCTCTTCGGAAAGAACATCGAGGCCGTCGAAGTGCAGTCCGGATACGTGTCGGGCTTGCGCGTGGGCGGCGAACTCTTGCGGGCGGATGCCTGCGTCATCGCGCTCGGCAGCTTCTCGCGCGACATGCTTCTTCCCCTCGGATTGCGTCTGCCGGTCTATCCGGTCAAGGGCTACTCGCTGACCATCCCGCTCGTGGACGAAGCCCTCGCGCCGCGCTCCACCGTGCTCGACGAGACGTACAAGATCGCCATCACGCGGTTCGATGAACGCATCCGCGTGGGCGGCATGGCGGAACTGTGCGGCTTCGACGTGCGGCTGGACCCGCGCCGGCGGGCCACGCTGGAGAGGGTGACCCGCGATCTGTTCCCGGGCGGCGACCTCGCGCGCGCATCGTTCTGGACGGGGCTGCGCCCCATGACGCCGGACGGCACGCCGATCGTGGGAGCCACGCGCCATCCGAACCTGTTCCTGAACACCGGGCACGGAACGCTCGGCTGGACGATGGCTTGCGGCTGCGGCCGCGTGATGGCCGACCTGGTGACGGGGCAATGTCCCGAGATCGACATCGGCGACCTGGGTCTGGACAGGTATGCCGCATCGGCCCGCAGGACGCACGCAGCCCAGACAGCGGTCGCCGCATGAGCCGGCCGAGCCGGGCGCGCATCGATCTCGATGCCCTGCGCCGCAACTATGCAGTCGCGCGGCATATGCACGGCCAGAAGGTGCTTGCCGTCCTCAAGGCCAATGCCTACGGCCACGGCGCACGGGAATGCGCGCAAGCCCTCGCCGGCACGGCGGACGGGTTCGCGGTCGCCTTCCTGGACGAAGCGCTGGAACTGCGTGAATCCGGCATCGCCTTGCCGATCCTGCTGCTCGAAGGGGTGTTCGACGCTGCCGAACTGCGCACGGCAGCACGACATGCGCTGTGGTGCGTGGTGCACCACGAGCCGCAGCTCCGGATGTTCGAGGCAGCCGACGACCTCGAAGCGCCGGTGAACGTCTGGCTCAAGATGGACTCCGGCATGGGCCGGGCCGGGTTCGCGCCCGGCGCCGTGGCCGCCGGCTTCGCCCGGCTCACGGTCTGCAGGTCGGTGGGCGAGGTCGTGCTCATGAGCCACTTCGCCCGCGCCGACGAGCCCGGCGTGCCAGCTACCGGGGCGCAGATCGCATGTTTCGACCGGGCGTGCGCCGGTCTGGAGGCGCCGGCCAGCCTGGCCAACTCCGCCGGCATCATGGCGTGGGGGCCCGCCCACCGAGGTTGGGGCCGCGCGGGCATCATGCTCTACGGCGTCGATCCGCTTCCCGCCACCCACCGCCAGGGTCGGCTGCGGCCGGTGATGACGCTGGAGAGCGAAGTGTTCGCCGAGCGCCTGCTGGAGCCGCATGCCGCGCTCGGATACGGTGGAGGCTTCGTTGCGCAGCGGCGCATGCGCGTAGGGCTGGTGGCGGTGGGCTACGCCGACGGCTACCCTCGCGCCGCCCCCGCCGGAACCCCCGTCACAGTGCACGGCAAGCCGTCGCGGATCATCGGGAGGGTCTCGATGGACATGCTCACCATCGACCTCACCGACCTGCCGGAGGCCGGCGTCGGCAGCAGGGTGGAACTGTGGGGCGCAAGCATCGACGTGAACCAGGTCGCGGCCGGGGCGGGCACCATTGCCTACGAGCTGCTGTGCAACGTCAAGCGCGTGCCGCGCGTCTATGCATGAGGGCATTGCGGCATGATTGTTGCTCAGGCCGACAGCTAAATAACAAAGCGAGACAACCCATGAGCAACCGCAACGTGACCTATCGCATGGTCGAAGCGTTCCGGGCGGCGATGCTGCACAACGGCATCAGCGCCGGCGCGGAGGCCCTGGGGATCACCCAGCCTGCCATGAGCAGGTTGATCGCCGACCTGCAGAAATCCGTGGGATTTCCGCTCTTCGCGAAAAGCGGCCGCAGCGTCAAGCCGACGGACGAGGCTACCGCGCTCATGGCCAAGGTGCAGCAGGCATTTCTCGGGCTTGAGCAGATCGTCGATTTCTCCGCCCAGTTGCGCAAGCAGAAACTCGGCCAGCTTTCCGTCAGCGCCATCCCCTCGATCGGCCACTCCATCATGCCCCGGGTTGTCCGGCAGTTGAGGGAAAAGTTTCCCGATGTGCTCGTCGTTCTTCGCGTCACCTCGTATATCGAAGTCGCGCGCCACGTCAGAACGCGCCAGGCGGATATCGGTTTGACCGCAGACACGCTGTCCCTTGGCGATCTGGAAACCGTGGCGGAGTTTTCCTCGGAATGCATGTGCATCGGGACAGCGCAATGGCTGGACGCCGGCGCGAGCCACCTGAATGCGAAGGAACTGGAGGGAAAACCTTTCATCGGATCCACCGGCACCTTTCAGACACGCCTGAATGCATGGCTGAGCGCCAACGGCGTGCGGGTGGATGCGATGATCGAAGCCTCGCTTTTCCAATCCATCAGCGATCTCTGCCTCGAAGGTTTGGGAATAGCCGTCGTGGACCCGATGACCGCCGCGAAGCATCAGAGCCGCGGTGGCGTGGCGCTACCGCTGCGGCCGTCCATTGGCTATACGGTCTACGCTACCGCCATGAGCGATGCACGGCTCTCGGCCCCTGGCCGCGAACTCATCCGCCTCGTGGCAGCGGAGACGGACACTCACATAACATCGATGCATGGGTTGATGACCTGGCATCCATAGATGTCCGAATGACGAATCCATAGCATGAAGCCTCGCCATTTGTTGATTGACGGAGGTTTTCATGTTGTCTCGGATCGCACGCCGTTGCTGGATGGCTGCCGCAATTTCCGCAGGATTTCTCATTGCGGCCACTGGGGCGAAAGCCGAATGGCCTGAAAAACCGATCCGCTTCATTGTGAATGCAGGCGCGGGCGGTGCAGCAGACAGCACCGCCCGCATATTGGCCGATGCGCTGAGCAAGCGGCTGGGTCAGCCGATCGTCATAGATAACAAGCCCGGCGCGTCAGGCGTGATCGGCCTCGATACGGTGGCGAAATCTCCTCTGGACGGCTACACGATCGGGAATTCGAATCTCGCGACGTATACCGTGACCGCGGCGAAGTCGCTGCCGTACAAGCCGGAAAAGGACTTCACTCCCATTGCCAAGCAATGGACCCAGCCGAACCTGCTGGGCGTGAACCCTGCGGTGCCCGTCAGGACTGTGGCGGAACTGGTGTCCTATACCAAGGCCCGTCCGGGCGAAGTGTTCTATGGATCGACGGGCAGCGGCACTGCGCTGCATGTGCTCGGCGTCCTGTTCGCAAACCTCTCCGGGGCGGAGTTGACTCATGTGCCTTACAAGAGCGCGCCGGCAGCGGAGCTCGATCTGGCCGCGGGGCAAATCCAGATGCTGTTCAGCAATTTCACGTCGATGGAGCCGCAGGTGCGGGCGGGCCGCATTCGCGCGCTGGCCATTACCGGGCCCAGCCGGTCACCCCTGCTGCCGGACGTGCCCACCATCCGCGAGGCGGGCTTCCCGGCGCTCGAAATGGAGACCTGGGGCGGCGTCGTAGGGCCTGCCAACATGCCGCCGGCGATCGTAGAGCGGCTCCATCGTGAAATCAACGCGGTGCTTGCCGACCCGGAAATCATCAGGAAGCACGAGCGCGTCGGCGCCAAAGTGGCGCCGGTGTCCATCGCCGAGTTCAGGAAGATGCTCGCCGGCGACAGCACACGCTGGGGCGAGGTGGTCAAGCGCAACAACATTACGCTGGATTAGGCGTTCTTAAAAGAAAAGACAAAAAGCCGCATGCCGCCATCGTCGCGGAAGGAAGAGGCGGCCGTCTGAAAAATATATCCAGAGATGATTTATGTCTTCGAATGAAATAGTGGTCGTCGGCGGAGGGCTGGTGGGCGCGGCCATCGCCTACGGAGCTGCCAGAGGCGGTGCCGCCGTGACGCTGCTGGACCAGGGCGATATCGCCCACCGCGCGTCGCGCGGAAATTTCGGCCTGGTCTGGCTGCAAAGCAAGGGAGCAGGTTTTCGTCGCTATGCCCGCTGGAGCCGCGATGCGGTCGATCACTGGAAGCCGCTGGCCAGGGAACTGCTGGAACTCACCGGTATCGACGTGGACCTGCAGCAAAACGGCGGCTTCTGGTTGGGTGTCAGCGAAAAGGAAATGGTCGAGCGCGAAGCGATGCTGTCCGCCATCAACGCCGCGGACGGCCGCACGCCGTTCCAGATGCTCGACCAGCAGGAACTGAAGGCCCGCCTGCCGGCCATTGGCCCGGAGGTCGTCGGAGGCAGCTGGTGCGCATTGGACGGGCACGTCAATCCGCTGAAATCGCTCCACGCGCTCCATGCCGGTCTGAAGCTGCGCGGCGGGCGCATCTGCAACGGCGTCGATATATGCGAGGTCGGCCCGCTGGGCAAAGGCAAGGGATTCCGGGCCATGAGCCGCAATGGCCGGCAGTGGACCGGGGAGAAAATCGTGCTGGCAGCGGGACTGAGCAACGATTTTCTCGCTCCGCAATTGGGGCTGCATGCGCCGGTGGCGGCCAACCGGGGGCAGGTGCTCATCACAGAGCGGCTGAAGAAGTTTCTGCTCTGTCCTACGAATAAGGCGCGGCAGACGGCCGAGGGCACGGTGCAGCTGGGCTTTTCGGTGGAAGACGTAGGCCTCGACGACGGGACGACGGTCTCCGCCATCGAATGGATCGCCAGGCGCGCCGTCGCCACATTCCCCACGCTGGCTTCGGCCAAGCTCGTCCGCGCCTGGGGCGCGCTTCGCGTGATGACGCCGGACGGTTCGCCGATTTACCAGGAATCCGCGAAATATCCGGGCGCATTCGCGGCGACGAGCCATAGCGGCGTTTCACTCGCCGGCTCCCATGCCTACGAAATCGGTCCGTGGGTCGCCGGCATCCAGCCGGCTCCCGACTCCATCGAGGAGTTTGCGGGCGAGCGGTTCCTGGACACCCATAGGACATTCGGCAATGCACACTGAGTTTGAAGAAAAAGGCGTTTCTCTTTTCGTGGCGGAGGCGGGCTCCGGCGGCGAGAAGGTCCGCATCTATTTCGATGGACAGCCTCTGGATGTTCCTGCCGGCACCAGTGTGGCATCGGCACTTCTGATGTCGGGCGTGCGCACATTCAGGTCGACGCCCGTGTCGGCATCGCCGCGCGCGCCCTATTGCATGATGGGCGTGTGTTTTGAATGCCTCGTGGAAATCGACGGCCGTCCGAGTCGCCAGTCGTGCCTGACACAGGTGCGCGACGGCATGGCCATCAAGCGGCAGAAGGGCGCGTCCGCGTTGAATGTCGCGAGCGCGGAAGGCTGATATGGAAACGGGTATTCAATTGTTTGACGTGGTGGTCGTCGGCGCGGGCCCCGCAGGGCTTTCCGCGGCCGTCCAGGCGCGCAGGTGCGGACTGTCGGTGGCGGTTCTCGACGAGCAGCGGCGGGTGGGCGGGCAGATCTACCGTGCCATCGAAGAGGCCACGCGACGCCGGCGCGAGGTGCTGGGACCGGATTACGCGGCGGGCGCCGCGTTGGCCGAGGCGTTCGCCGCCAGCGGCGCCGTCCACGTGGCGGACGCGGCGGTGTGGAACGTCGGCAGGGACAGGACGGTCTCCTACCTCCAGGACGGCGGCAGCCGCACGATCCGCGGGCGCAGCCTCGTGCTGGCGAGCGGCGCGATGGAGCGGCCTTTTCCCATTCCAGGTTGGACGCTGCCCGGCGTCATGGGCGCGGGCGCGGGCCAGATTCTCTACAAGGCCGCCGGCGCCATACCTCGCGAGCCCGTGGTGCTGGCCGGCTGCGGCCCCTTGCTCCTGCTGCTGGCGCAGCAGTATCTGGATGCGGGAGTCAGGATCTCCGCGCTGGTCCACACGACGGGCGCTGGCGATTACTGGCGGGCCGTGCCCCACCTGTTCGGTGCCCTGCGCGGATGGAAGGACCTTCGCAAGGGCGCGGGCATGCTGCGCAAGATTCGCGCGCACGGCGTGCGGACTTACGCCGGGGCGCATTCGTTCGCCATCGAAGGCCAGGAGCGGGCGCAGGCGATCACCTTCGTGCGCAACGGGCGCAGCGAGCGCATCGAGGCTTCCCTGGTGCTGCTGCACCAGGGGGTCGTCGTGCCCAATACCCAGCTGAGCTGGGCGCTGCAGGCCGAGCATCGCTGGGACGAGCGGCAGCTGTGCTGGGTTCCGGTGACCGACAGCCACGGCCAGATCGAACAGACCGGCATCTACATTGCCGGAGACAGCCGGGGCATCGTCGGGGCCAAGGCATCGGCTCAGCAAGGGAGGCTGGCCGCGCTGGCCATCGCGGTCCGGCTGGACGGGGCGTCCGCGGCGGCCCGCAAGGTCGACGAGGATGCGGTGTGGAGTGACCTGCGGAAAAACACCCGCATCAGGTCCTTCCTGGACGCCCTCTACCGCCCGAAGGACGAACACCGCATACCGGCCGACGACAAGGTCACGGTGTGCCGCTGCGAAGAAGTCACCGCTGGGCAGATCAGGAAGTACGTGGAAGTCGGCTGCCTGGGTCCGAACCAGACCAAGGCATTCGGCCGCTGCGGCATGGGCCCCTGCCAGGGGCGCCTGTGCGGCCTGACGGTCACCGAGGTGATCGCGAGCGAGCGGCGCGTGGGCCCGCAGGAAGTCGGCTACTACCGGATCCGGCCGCCCATCAAGCCCGTCACGCTGGGTGAACTCGCCAGTATCGAATAACGCCTTCCGCCATCCACCTGGAGAAATCAATCATGGAAATCCAACGCATCGCAACCGACGCCCGCCGCTCGCGGGCCGTGGTCTACAACAACATGGTGTTCGTCGGGGGCCAGACGGCCGACGACCGCGGCCAGGACATTCAGGGCCAGACCCGGCAGACGCTGGCCAAGATCGAAAAATTCCTGGCCGAAGCGGGTACCGACAAGAGCCGCCTCCTGACCGCCCAGATCTGGATCAAGAATCTGGAGCGCGACTTCGCCGGGATGAACGCTGTGTGGGACGCGTGGACGGCGCCGGGTGCCGCTCCCACACGCGCCACGGCGCAGTGCGACATGGGAGCCGAGGACATTCTGGTGGAAATCATCGTGACGGCTGCCGTCGCGTAACGCGCGAACCCGGCGCCGGTTCGTCAGTAGCGGTTGCCGGTCACGAACAGCGCCAGCCGCACGCAGGCCCAGGCGATGCGGTCGCGGGCGCGCTGGCGCCAGGGGCGGCCGGCGAGGGCGGCGGGCTCCATGCGCACGCCCTCGGCCTCGATCGCATGCTGCAGCCGCGCGCGCAGGTCGGCGGCGAAGCCCGCGTCGCGCACCACCACGTTGGCCTCGCGCGCCAGCAGCAGGCTCAGCGGATCGAGGTTGGAGGAGCCCACGGTCGCCCAGCGGCCGTCCACCACCGCCACCTTGGCATGCAGGAAGCTCGGCGCGTATTCGTGGATCTCGACCCCGGCGGCCAGCAGCGCGCCATAGGCAGGCCGCGCCGCATGGTACTGGAGGAAGTATTCGTAGCGGCCCTGGAGCAGCAGCCGCACCCGCACGCCGCGCCGCGCGGCGGCCACGAGCGCGCGCAGCAGCCTGCCGCCGGGGATGAAGTAGGCGTTGGCGATGGTGACTTCCGCGCGCGCGCGGCCGATGGCGCGCAGGTAGACGCGCTCGATACGGCGGCGGTTGCGCACGTTGTCGCGCAGCACCAGCGCGGCATGCACACCCTGGTCCTCGCGCGGCAGGGCCGCGCGCAGCGCGGCGGTGGCCTCGCGGGCCTCGCGCAGCGCGGCCAGCGCCCGGCGCATCTGCCGGCGGCCCGCGAGCCGGGCGGCCTGCATGCGCCACCAGAGCTGGTCCATCGCGTCGCATGCCTCGGCCACGGCCGGGCCGGCCGCGACCTCGACGGCGAAGTCCAGCCGCGGCGCGGCCAGCGCGCCGTGGTTCGGGTCGTGGAAGTCGTCGAGCACGTTGATGCCGCCGCAGAACAGCACGCAGCCGTCGACCACGCAGAGCTTGCGGTGCAGCCGCCGCCAGCGCCGCGGCAGCAGCAGCCCGAGCGGTCCCGGCGGCGAGTAGACGCGGCACTGCACGCCGGCTGCGGCCAGCCGCGTGCGCCATGGTTCGGGCAGCGGGCCGGTGCCCACGCCGTCGACCACCAGCCGCACCTGCACGCCGCGCCGGGCCGCGCGCATCAGCGCCTCGGCGATGGCGGCGGCGCTGCCGGTGCAGTCGAAGATATAGGTCTCCAAGGCGATGTCCACCTTGGCCGCATCCATCGCGGCGACGAGGGCGGCGAAGTATTCGGCCGAGCCCTGCAGCAGCCGCATGCGGTGGCCGCCGCGCAGCGCTTGGGAGGACGCCATCAGTCTTTCGCGGGGGACGTCACAGCCGGAATTCCGCGATCAGCGGCAGGTGGTCGGACATGCGCCACCAGGGGCGCCCGCGCGGCACCTCAACGCCGACCGGCTCCAGCCCGCGCGCATAGACGTGGTCCAGCTGCACCACCGGCAGCCGGGCCGGGAAGGTGCGGCCCTGCGCCGGCGCGTCGAACTCCACCAGCCGGTGCGCGGCCAGCGTCTGGCGGATCTGCGGGCCCCAGGCGTTGAAGTCGCCGGCGACGACCAGCCGTGCGTCGGCCGGCACCTCGCGCGCGATGAAGCGCTGCAGCTGCGCCACCTGCCGCACGCGGCTGCCCGGGATCAGCCCCAGGTGCACCACGATCACGTGCACCGGCCGGCCTTCCACGGACACCTCGGCATGCAGCAGGCCGCGCTGCTCGAAGCGGTGGTCCGACATGTCCTCGTGCGTGTGGCGCAGCACCGGCCAGCGCGAGAGCAGGGCGTTGCCGTGCTCGCCGTGGCGAGTGAAGGCGTTGGTGCGGTAGACGGCCTCGTAGCCTTCGGGCGCGAGGTAGTCGGCCTGCGGCGACTGCGGCCAGCGGTCGAAGTGCAGCGCCTCGCGGCGGTGCAGACGGCGCACCTCCTGCAGGCAGACGATGTCGGCATCGAACTGCTCGACGGCCAGGCCCAGGTTGTGGATCTCCAGCCGGCGCGCGGGGCCCATGCCCTGCACGCCCTTGTGGATGTTGTAGGTTGCCACCCGCAGGATGCCGCCGGCAACAGGGAGCGGGGGCTTGGCGGGGGAGACGGGCGAATGGCGGATCATCATGGTGGCCAGGCCGATTGTGCGCCTGCCGTGCGGCGTGGCGGATGACGGATCCGAGGCGGATCCGGCCGCGCTCAAGACGGCCGGCCGGTCGCTCGACCCGTTGCTCTCTGCACAGGGCAGGGAGGTCGAGGGGATCGTCGCCGACTTCAAGCGGCCCGCGGGAAGAAAGCCAGGGCCACATGAGCAGCGGCACGGCGGTCGTCCTGGAAGGGATACAGGCGCCTGTGTCGTAATCTGAGAGTATGGTCTCCTTGCGCCCGTAGAAAGAGCGCTGGAGCGTTGCAGATCAGGGGGTATGTGCAGCAGGCTGGTAGCCCAGCTGGTGCGACACCTGTGCGGCGCAGCGCTTGAGCGCGGTGGCGATCGGTCCGTCCCACGCGGTGTCGAAGGTGGCTGTGGGGCCCAGCGCCAGCACGCCCAGCACCAGGTGACCGGCGCTGTCGAACACCGGCGCGCACAGCGCGTCGATGCCGGGGATCGGCTGGCTCCGGGTGCGCGAGAGACCGTGCCGGCGGATCTCTTCGAGCGCCGCGGCCTGCAGCGCCGGCGTGGCGCGGCGGCCGGATTTGCGGGCCGGATGCACGCTGGGGCTGTCGTCCAGCGCCAGCGCATCGGCGATCTGCGCCGGCGCCATATAGGCCGCGAACAACCGGCCGGTGGCGGTATGGACCAGCGACATCACCGTGCCGATGCGCATGTTCACGTGCAGCGGCTGGCCGGGCTCCTCCATGCGCACGATGGTCGGGCCGAAGGTGCCCCACACGGCCAGGGCCACGCCCTGGCGGATCTCGGCGGCCAGGTCGGCGATCAGCGGCGACGCCTCCTTCACCGGGTCGAGCCGCTGCAGCCGCGCCAGACCCAGCTGCAGCGCCAGCGGCCCGAGTTCGTAACGCCCGGTGCCCGGCTGCTGGGTGACGAAGCCGACCTTGGCGAAGCTCACCATGTACGGATGCGCCTTGCCCGCGGTGATGCCGACGGCGCGCGCCAGCTCGCCCAGGGCCATCGGCTGCGGATGGCGCGCCAGGGCCGAGAGGAGCTGGCTCGAGGTCTCGACCGACTGGATGCCGCGGGCGGCCTTCTCTTCTTTGCCGCCGGGGCCGGAGATGTCTTCGTCGTCCAAGGTGATTCGTGCGAGGTGGAGAGGGAGCAAAGGTGCCGCCGCGGCAGTGTAGCCGCGGGGTCGCGGCTGCCGCGCGCCGCGCAGGGCGCGGGCCTGCCCGGCCGGCAGCGTCGGTGGCCGCGGGTTTCTCCCAGGGTGCGCCGGCCAGGCCGGTGCTTCAGAATTTATCTGACTAAATCAGATGCATTAGATATTGTCGAATTGGAGCGCTGCATGGCCACACCCAAGACATTCGTCTCCCACGCGGATACCGAAGAGAAGAAGGTCAGCTTCGTGCAGCTGACCGAGAACGCCTGGGCCTATACGGCCGAGGGCGACCCGAACACCGGCGTCTTCATCGGCGACGACGCGGTCATGGTGGTCGACACCCAGGCCACGCCGGCGATGGCGCAGGACCTGATCCGCCGCATCCGCGCGGTGACCGACAAGCCGATCAAGTACGTGCTGCTGAGCCACTACCACGCAGTGCGGGTGCTGGGCGCCGCGGCCTACTTCAGGGAGGGCGCCGAGCAGGTCATCGCCAGCCGCGACACCTACGACCTGATCGTCGAGCGCGGCGAGCAGGACAAGGCCAGCGAGATCGGCCGCTTCCCGCGGCTGTTCCGCAACGTCGAATCGGTGCCCGGCGGCCTGACCTGGCCGACCCTCACCTTCGAGGGCCGGATGAGCCTCTGGCTCGGCAAGGTGGAGGTCAGGATCGCCCAGGTCGGCCGCGGCCACACCAAGGGCGACACGATCGCGTACATCGAGGACCAGAAGGTCTGCTTCGCCGGCGACCTGGTCGAGTACGAGAGCACCGCCTACGCCGGCGACTGCTACTTTAGGGACTGGCCGGCCACGCTGGACCGCCTGGCTGCTTTCGGCTTCGAGAAGCTGGTGCCGGGCCGCGGTGATGCGCTGCAGACGAAGGCCAAGGTGGCCGAGGCCATCGCCTACACCCGCGCCTTCGTGAGCGACGTCTACACCACGGTCAACAACGGCGTGGCGCGCGGGCTGGACCTGAAGGCGATTTACCAGGAGACCTATGCCGCGCTCAAGCCGCGCTACGGCCACTGGGTGATCTTCGACCACTGCATGCCGTTCGACGTGACGCGCGCCTACGATGAAGCCACCGGCCATGTGCACCCCCGCATCTGGACCGCGGAGCGCGACCTGGAAATGTGGCACGCCCTCGAAGGCTGAAAGCCAGATCAAGCGCAACGGAGGAGACAAACCCGTGCATCTGAAAGATCTGCCTGCGCTCGGACCCGACGTGGATTTCCAGTCCCTGGAGTTCGACTACGCGCGCCCGGCCGACTTCGACCTGCCTGCGCCGGCACACCACCCCGTCGTCGTGGTCGGCGCCGGCCCGGTGGGGCTCGCTCTGGCCATCGACCTGGCCCAGCGTGGGCAGGCCGTCGTGCTGCTCGACAACGACAGCCGCCTGTCGACCGGCTCGCGCGCCATCTGCTTTGCCAAGCGCACGCTGGAGGTGTTCGACCGCCTGGGCTGCGGCCAGCCGATGGTGGACAAGGGCGTGTCCTGGCAGACCGGCCGTGTGTTCTGCGGCGAGCAGCAGGTCTACAGTTTCGACCTGCTGGCCGAGGGCGGCCACGAGCGCCCGGCCTTCATCAACCTGCAGCAGTACTACGTCGAAGGCCAGCTCGCGGCCCGCGCCGCGCAGCTGCCGAACCTGGAGGTCCGCTGGAAGAGCAAGGTCGTCGGCCTGGTGCAGGACGCAGGCGCGGCCACGCTCACGGTCGAGACGCCCGAAGGCCGCTACGACCTGCGCGCCGGCTACGTGGCCGCCTGCGACGGGTCGCGCTCGGCGCTGCGCCAGCTGCTGGGCCTGGAGAGCAGGGGGCAGACCTTCCGCGACCGATTCCTGATTGCCGACGTGCGCATGAAAGCCAGCTTCCCGGCCGAACGCTGGTTCTGGTTCGACCCGCCGTTCCACCCGGGCCAGAGTGTGCTGCTGCACAAGCAGGCCGACAACGTCTGGCGCATCGACTTCCAGCTCGGCTGGGACGCCGACCCCGATGCCGAGAAGCGGCCCGAGCGCATCCTGCCGCGCGTGCGGGCGCTGCTCGGCCGCGGGGCGGACTTCGAACTCGTCTGGGCCAGCGTCTACACCTTCGCCTGCCAGCGGATGGACCGTTTCCGCCACGGCCGCGTGCTGTTCGCAGGCGATGCGGCGCACGGCGTGTCGCCGTTCGGCGCGCGCGGCGCCAACTCGGGCGTGCAGGACGCCGACAACCTCGGCGGAAAGCTCGCCGCCGTGCTGCGCGGCGACGCGCCCGCGGCGCTGCTCGATACCTACGCCACCGAGCGCGAGGAGGCGGCCGACGAGAACATCCGCCACTCCACCCGCGCCACCGACTTCATCACGCCCAAGAGCCCGGTGAGCCGGCTGTTCCGCGACGCGGTGCTGCACCTGGCGCGCGACCATGCCTTCGCCCGCGCGCTGGTCAACAGCGGCCGGCTGTCCACGCCCACGGTGCATGCGGGCTCGCCGCTGGCCACGCCCGACGGCGAGCACTTCGCCGGCCGGGCCGTGCCGGGCGCGCCGGCGCTCGACGCGCCGCTGGCGGGCGGCCGGTGGCTGCTGGGCACACTGCGCGGCGGCGGCTTCACCGCCCTGGTGTTCGGCGGCGGCGCGGCGGCCGATGCGGCGGCCCGCGCTGCGGAGGAGGCCGGCGTCGCGGTGCTGCGCGTGCCGCAGCGCGCCGAGACCGCCCTGGCCTGGCAGCGCTACGACGCGCAGGACGGCACCGCCTACCTGCTGCGCCCCGACCAGCATGTGGCTGCCCGCTGGCGCCGCCCCACGGCCGATGCCATCACCGCCGCGCGCGACCGCGCGCTGGCCCGTGCCGTCGAACCCGCCCTGGAGGCCGCATGACCGCAGCCGCCCAGCTGATCACCGAGCCGCACCTCGACGTGCCCGACGACTTCTACCAGGCGCTGATCGAAACCCACCAGTCGCTCTCCGAAGCCGAAAGCCATGCGCTCAACGCCCGCCTGGTGCTGCTGCTGGCCAACCACATCGGCGCGCTGCCGGTGCTGCGCGAAGCCTTCGCCGCCGCCCGCGCCGCGCTGCCGCGCACGGCTTGAAACACCGCTCTTCATCCGCCAGACCATCCCTAGCCGCAGGAGACAAGACATGGCCCCCTCCCTCCACCGCCGCACTGCCCTGGCCGGCATCGCGCTCGCATGCGCCGCCGCTGGCGGCAGAGCCCTGGCGCAACCGAAGCCGCTCGAATGGGTCGTCGGCTACGCGGCCGGCGGCGGCTCCGACACGCTGGCCCGCGCCACGGCCGACACGCTGGGCCAGAAGCTCGGCCACGCAGTCATCATCAACAACAAGCCCGGCGCCGCCACCAACATCGCCGCCGAGTACGCCGCGCGGTCCAAGGACTACGGCAACATCGTCTTCACCGCCGACTTCGCCACGCTCGCGGCCAACCCGTTCCTGTTCTCCCGGCTCGGCTACGACGCCGAGCGCGACCTGGCGCCGGTCGGCCTGATCGCGCGCTTTCCGCTGGTGCTGGTGGTCGGCCCCCAGGTGCCGGCGAAGAACTGGACCGAATTCCTGGCCTGGGCCAGAAGCCAGCCCGGCGGCGTGAGCTACGCCTCGGCCGGCATCGGCAGCCCGCACCACCTGGCGGGCGAGCTGCTGCGCGAGCAGGCCGGCATCAAGGCCACGCACGTGGCCTACCGCGGCGCGGCCCCGGCCCTCCAGGACCTGCTGGGCGGCAACGTGCCCTGGATGCTGGTCGACACCGCCAGCGGCAACCAGTTCGTGCAGGCCGGCAAGCTGCGCGCCATCGGCGTGGCCAGCGCCCGGCGCACGCCCACGCTGCCGGACGTGCCGACCCTGCAGGAGCAGGGCTTCAAGGGCTACGAGGCCTATGCCTGGCAGGGCCTGTCGGTGCCCGCGGGCACGCCGCACGACGTGATCGTCAAGCTCAACGTCGCGCTGGTCGAGTCGCTCAATTCGACCGCGGTGAAGGCGCGCTTCCAGGCCCTGGGCGTGGATGCGCTGCCTGGCACGCCCGAGGACATGGCGCGCTACGTGAAGGCCGAGCGCGAGCGCTGGGGCCGCCTGATCCGCGACAACCACATCCGTCTGGATTAAGGGGGTATGGTCCCCTGGCGAGCGAAAATAGCACGCTAGAAGATGGTTGGTGCGGGGGTATCCGGCCGCCGGCCCGAACGACAACCCAGGAAGGAAATGCAGATGACCGATGCACCCACCACCGCCGCCGCCGGGACGCGCGCCTACCAGAGCGGCTTCGGCAACCAGTTCGCCACCGAGTCGGTGCCGGGCGCGCTGCCGCGGGGCCGCAACAGCCCGCAGCGCGCGCCGCTGGCGCTGTACCCGGAACTGGTCTCGGGCAGCGCCTTCACCGCGCCGCGCCACAAGAACCGCCGCAGCTGGCTCTACCGCCGCCAGCCGTCGGTGGTGACCGGCCGCTACGCGCCCTATGCCCACGCGGGCTGGACGACCGGCGCCGCCGGCGGCGCGATCATGCCGCCCGACCCGCTGCGCTGGAGCCCTTTCCCGATTCCCGACACCCCGGCCGACTTCGTCGACGGCCTGCACACCGTCGCCGCCAACGGCGATGCCGAGTCGCAGACCGGCATGGGCGCGCTGGTCTACCTGGCCAACCGGTCGATGGAGCGCCGCGCGCTGGTCGATGCCGATGGCGAACTGCTGCTCGTGCCCCAGCAGGGCCGCCTGGTGCTGACCACCGAGTTCGGCGTGCTCGACGTGAAGCCCGGCGAGATCGCGCTGGTCCCGCGCGGCACGGCCTTCAAGGTCGGCTTGCCCGACGGCGCCTCGCGCGGCTACGTCTGCGAGAACTACGGCGCCGCCTTCCGCCTGCCCGAGCTGGGCCCGATCGGCTCCAACGGCCTGGCCAATCCGCGTGACTTCCTCGCGCCGGTGGCCTTTGCCGAGGACGGCGAAGGCCGCTACGAGATCGTCAGGAAGTTCGGCGGCCGGCTCTGGCGCGCCAGCCAGACGCACACGCCGTTCAACGTCGTGGCCTGGCACGGTAACCTCACGGCCTGCAAGTACGACACGGCCACCTTCATGACCATCGGCTCGATCAGCTTCGACCATCCGGACCCGTCGATCTTCACCGTGCTGACCTCGCCGAGCGACACGCCGGGCACGGCCAACTGCGACTTCGTGATCTTCCCGCCGCGCTGGCTGGTGATGGAGGACACCTTCCGCCCGCCGTGGTACCACCGCAACCTCATGAGCGAGTTCATGGGCCTGGTCTACGGCCAGTACGACGCCAAGCCCGAAGGCTTCAAGCCCGGCGGCGCCAGCCTGCACAACTGCATGGTGCCGCACGGCCCGGACGAGGACAGCTTCGAGCGCGCGACCAGCGGCGACCTGAAGCCCCACAAGCTCGACGGCACGCTGGCTTTCATGTTCGAGAGCCGCTACCGCTTCGTGCCCACGGCCTTCGCATTGCGCGGCAGGGCCGAGGGCGGCACCATCGACGGCGACTACACCGATTGCTGGCAGGGCTTGCAGGACCGCTTCCCGGGCCACCGCTGAGAGAGATTGCACAGGAGACACCCCACGATGACCGCAACGACCGTTTCGCGCCGGACCTGGGTGCTGGGCACCGCCGCCATGGCCCTGGCCGGCCCGGCAGCCGTGCTGGCCCAGTCCTCGGCCGCCAAGCCCATTCGCTTCATCGTGCCGTATGCCGCCGGCGGCACCACCGACCTGGTCGCGCGCACCGTGGGCGTCCACATGGCGCAGACGCTGGGCCAGCCGGTCATCATCGACAACCGCGGCGGCGCGGGTGGCAACATCGGCATGGACGCGGTCGCCAAGGCCGCGCCGGACGGCCTGACCGTGGGCATGGGCGCCATCTCGACCAATGCGCTCAACCCGCACATCTACCGCGCCATCGCGTTCGATCCGCGCAAGGACTTCACCGCCATCGGCCTGCTCGGCAACTCCACCATCGTGCTGGAGGTCCACCCCGCGCTGCCGGTGAAGACCATCGCCGAGCTGATCGCCTGGGGCCGCAGGCAGCCGGGCCAGGCCTATGCGACCGCGGGCGCCGGCACCTCCATGCACCTGGCCGGCGTGCTGTTCGCCCAGCTCAGCAAGAGCGAGTGGACGCACGTGGCCTACAAGGGCAGCGCGCCGCTCCTCAACGACCTGCTCGGCGGCCAGGTGAACGTGGCCTTCGACAACCTGCCGGCATCGCTGCCGCACATCCAGGCCGGCAAACTGCGCGCGCTGGCCGTGGCCGGCGCCCAGCGCTCGCCCGCGCTGCCCGGCGTGCCGACCATCGCCGAGGCCGGGCTGCCCGGCTATGCGGTCGAGCCGTGGTTCGGCGTCTACGGCCCGGCCGGGCTGCCGGCCCACGAGGTGCAGCGGCTCAACACGGCGCTCGTGGCGGCGCTGGACGATCCGGCCGTCCGGGACAAGCTCGTCGCCGCCGGCTTCACGCCGCGCAGCTCCAGTGCGGCCGGGCTCGACGCGCTGACCCGCCGCGAATACGACCGCCTGGGCGCCGTCGCCCGCGCGGCCCACATGACCACCGATTGATCTTCTTTCAGTCCACAGGACCATCTTCATGACCGATCGCATCGACGCCACCCACGACGCCAGCCTGCAGAGCTGGGTCGCCTCGGCCAACGCGGCCGGTACCGACTTCCCCGTCCAGAACCTGCCGCTGGCCATCTTCCGCCGCGCAGGCAGCGATGAAGCCTGGCGCCCGGGCGCGGCCATCGGCGACCAGGTCGTCGACCTGCTGACCCTGCGCGACGCGGGCCTGCTGCCGCGGGACGCGGCCGACGCCCTGGCCGGCACCGAGGTCGGCACGCTCAACGCCCTGATGGGCCGCGGCCGCGCCGCCCGCGTCGCGCTGCGCCAGGCGCTGTCGCAGGGCCTGCGCGAAGGCGCCGCCGACCGGGCGCAGTGGCAGGCCGCGCTGGTGCCGCAGGCCGGGGCCGAACACGGCCTGCCCGCGCGCATCGGCGACTACACCGACTTCTACATCGGCATCCACCACGCCACGGCCGTCGGCAGGCTGTTCCGCCCCGACAGCCCGCTGCTGCCCAACTACAAATGGGTGCCCATCGGTTACCACGGCCGCGCCTCGTCCATCGTGGCCAGCGGCACCGCCTTGCGCCGCCCGCTGGGCCAGGGCAAGGGCCCGGACGACGCCGCGCCGCAGCTGCGCCCGTCGCAGCGGCTCGATTACGAGCTGGAACTCGGCATCTTCGTCGGCCCCGGCAACGCGCAGGGTGCGCCGGTGCCGATCGCCGAGGCGGAAGACCACCTCTTCGGCATCGGCCTGTTCAACGACTGGTCCGCGCGCGACGTCCAGGCGTGGGAATACCAGCCGCTCGGACCTTTCCTGTCGAAGAACTTCGCCTCCACGCTGGCGCCCTGGGTCGTCACGCTGGAAGCGCTGGAACCGTTCCGCATTCCCTTCACCCGCCCCGAGGGCGACCCGCAGCCGCTGGCCTACCTCGACAGCGCCGAGACGCGCGCCCGCGGCGGGCTCGACCTGCAACTCGAAGTCTGGATCCAGACCGCGCAGATGCGCGCCGCCGGCCAGCCGCACGAGCAGCTGGCCCGGGCCGGCTCGCGCCATGCGTACTGGACCATCGGCCAGCTGGTGTCGCACCACACCATCGGCGGCTGCAACCTGCAGCCGGGCGACCTGTTCGGCTCGGGCACGCTGTCGGGCCCGGGGGAAGGGCAGGGCGGCTCGCTGCTCGAACTCAGCCACGGCGGCCGCCAGCCGCTGGTGCTGGCCAACGGCGAGAAGCGCGTCTTCCTGCAGGACAGCGACAGCATCCAGCTGCGCGCCTACGGCGTGCGCGAAGGCTTCCGCCGCATCGGCTTCGGTGTCTGCGAAGGCACGGTCCTGCCAGCGCCCGCGCCATGACCGCGCGGCTGCACACCTACTTCCGCAGTTCGGCCGCATACCGGGTGCGGATCGCGCTCCACCTCAAGGGCCTGCCATACGAGGCCGTGCCAGTGCACCTGCTGCGCGGCGGTGGCGAACAGCACCTGCCGGCCTTCGCCGCGCTCAACCCGCACGAACTGGTGCCGGTCTACCAGGACGGCCGCGGCGCGGTGCTGCGCCAGTCGCTGGCCATCGTCGAATACCTCGACGAGGTGCATCCGCAGCCCGCGCTGCTGCCGGCCGACCCGGTCGGCCGCGCCCAGGTGCGCGCGCTGGCGCTCGACGTGGCCTGCGAGATCCACCCGGTCAACAACCTGCGCGTGCTGGCCTACCTGACCGGCACGCTGGGCCAGCCCGAGGAGGCCCGGCTCGCCTGGATCCGCCACTGGGTCGGCGTCGGCTTCGACGCGCTGGAGGCCACGCTGCGCAATGCGCCCACGCGCGGGCGCTTCAGCTGGGGCGACACGCCCACGCTGGCCGACCTGTGCCTGGTGCCGCAGATCTTCAATGCGCGGCGCTTCGGCGTGGAGATCGAGTCGCGCTATCCGACGCTGGCCGCCATCGACGCCGCCTGCGCCGCGCTGCCGGCCTTCCGGGCCGCGCATCCGCAGGCGCAGCCCGACGCGGCCTGATCAGCCCAGGCGCCGCAGCGCCAGGGCGCCCCAGGCCAGGCCCAGCAGCGCCGACACCAGCGAGCCCAGCAGCACGCCGAGCTTCGCCGCAGCCTGCAGCGCCGGGTCGGCAAAGGCCAGTGCGGCGATGAAGATCGCCATGGTGAAGCCGATGCCCGCCAGCAGCCCGACCAGCGCGACGCCGCGCCAGCCGACGCCGGCTGGCAGCCGGCAGCCGCCGAAGCGCACCGCCAGCCAGGTCGCGAAGAACACGCCGATCGGCTTGCCCAGCGCCAGCGCCAGCATCACCGCCGCCAGCACGCCGCCGCCGTGCGTGCCGCTGCCGACCGCCACGCCCGCGTTGGCCAGCGCGAAGAGCGGCATCACGCCCCAGGCCACCCACGGCTGCAAGGCGCGCTGGATGCGCGCGGCCGGCGCGGCGGGCGTGAGCAGGCCGAGCGCCACGCCGGCCAGGCCCGGATGGATGCCGGCCCGGTGCAGCCCCGCCCACAGCACCGCAGCGGGCAGCACGGAGGCCCAGGCCGTGCCGGCGCCCAGGCGCTGGAGGCCGAGCGCCATCGCCACGCCGAGTGCGGCCAGCGCCAGGCCCGCCGGATCGAAGCCGCCGGCATAGAAGAGGACGATGACCAGCACCGCCGCGATGTCGTCGATCACCGCCAGCGCCAGCAGCAGGATGCGCAGCCCGGCCGGCACCCGCCGGCCCAGCAGTGCCAGCACGCCAACGGCGAAGGCGATGTCGGTGGCCGTCGGCACCGCCCAGCCACGCGGCAGCGCGGGCGCGCAGGCCAGGTAGACCAGCGCCGGCGTCACCACGCCGCCAGCCGCCGCGGCCAGCGGCAGCGCCGCGCGCCGCAGGCTGGACAGCGCGCCGCCTTCGATCTCGCGGCGGATCTCCAGCCCGGCGGCGAGGAAGAAGACGGCCATCAGCCCGTCGTTGACGCCGAAGTGTAGGTCGATCCCGCTCGCCGGCAGCGGCGTGTGCCAGAGCGCGCGGTAGCCGGCGGCCCAGGGCGAGTTGGCCCAGAGCAGTGCCAGCGCGGCGGCGGCCAGCAGCGCGAGGCCGGCGGCGGATTCGTCATGGAGGATGCGCGCGAGGCGCGCGCCGGATGCGGACGCAAAGGACATGGTTGCGAGGCCACCGCGCGGCGGCCCGACCTGCGCTGGTTCCTGCTGCGGCGACATGCCGCGCACCCTGCACCCATTGTAGGGCGCCGCGCAGGGTCCGGCCCTCGAGGCGCTGCTGCTTCAGAGATACTCCACGTTGCCATCCACACTGATGGCTTGCCCGGAAATGTTCCGGCCGGCCGGGGAGCTCAGGAAGAGCGCCAGCGCGGCGATGTCTTCGACAGTCACCATCCGGCGCAGCGAAATCTTGTGAAGATAATCTTCTTTCATCGCCTCGAACGTCACGCCGGTCGATTCGGCGCGGGCGGCGATCACGCGATCCATGCGCTCGCCTTGCACGACACCCGGCAGAATGGCATTGACGCGGATATTGCTCGGGCCGAGTTCGATGGCGAGCGATTTCACGAGGCCGACGATCGCCCATTTGGTCGACGCATACGGGGTCCGAAAGGCGTAGCCGAGCCGGCCCGCGACCGACGACATGGCGATGATCGCGGGGCTGGCGGAAGTGTCCTTCAGCACGGGAACCGCCTTGCGCAGGAAATAGTATTGGCTATGGAGATTGGTCGAGATGGTGCGCTCCCACGCATCCGGCTCGATGGCCTCGACCCCGCCCGTCGGCCCGGCAATGCCGGCATTGTTGACGAGCACATCCAGCCCGCCGAGCCTGGCATACGCGTCATCGACGACGGCGTCGACCTGCTCGCGCTGGCTGACGTCGGCGATGCGCGCATGCAGCGGGGGGTGGCGGCGCTTCGCTTCGTCGACGGCCGACGGATCGACGTCGCAGATATAGACCTCGGCGTCGACCTGCAGGAATGCGTCCGCGATGGCCGCACCGATACCGGCGGCGCCGCCGGAAACCAATACCCGCAGGCCGGCCTGCGGCTTGAGCAGCTCAAGAATGGCCATCTCATCTTTCCTATAAAGTCATACCGCCCGATGCTTCGATGACGGCGCCGTTGATATAGCTCGCCTCGTCGCTGGCCAGAAAGGCATAGATATTGGCGATTTCCTCCGGTTTCCCGATGCGGCGCAGCGGCACCTGATCGCGCATCCTGTGCAGCACCTCTTCCGGTACGGTGGAGAGGATGGGAGTTTCGATGAAGCCCGGCGCCACGGCATTGACGCGGATGCCTTTCGGGCCGAGTTCGCGGCTCCAGGTCTTGGTGAAGCCGATGACGCCGAATTTTGCCGCGGCATAATTTGTCTGGCCGTAATTGCCGTAGATACCGACCACCGAACTCGCATTCAGAATGACGCCGCGGGCGCGCTGGACCATGGAGTCCACGACCGCCTGGGACATGTGAAAGACTCCGCGCAGGTTCACGTCGATGACGGCGTCGAACTGCGCAAGCGTCATTTTCTGCAGGCGTGCGTCGCGCGTGATGCCCGCATTGTTGACGAGTACGTCGATCCGGTCGAACTGCCTCAGCAGTTTGCCGACGACGCCGTCGATGGCTCCGCGGTCGCAGACGTCGAGTTCAAACCCGACGGCCTTGCCTCCGGCTGCCTCGCAGGCGCCGACGACGGCCGCCACGGTATCCGGATTCCTGTCACACACGGCGACCACAGCGCCTTCGCGCGCGAATTTCAAGGCGGTCGCCGCGCCGATGCCTTGGCCGGCTCCCGTGACGATGGCTATCCGATCCTGCAGTCTCATGGATTCAGACCTTTATGACAGATGCGGGGCCTGCTGCGGCAGGCCGGTCCGCGGCGCGAATGGTTCTGGCGAGCAAGGGCACGAGAAGCAGGCCGATGATCGAGGCCCCGACGATGACGTTGAAACCGGCATCGCTCCGGCCGCTCCAAGTCTCCGCCATTCCGAAAAGATAGGGACCGACGAAGCCGCCCAGCAGCCCGACCGTGTTGATGAACGCCAGACCGGCGGCGGCCTGGATGCCCTGGAGCCGTTTCATGGCGACCGCCCAGTAGGAAGGCAGGATGCCGCCCGCAAAGAAGCCGGTCACGCAGAGCAGGGCGATCTGAATGGCTTGGCTGCCTCCGGCCGCGATGAACGCATAGCCGCTGAGGACCAAGCCCGCCGTCAGGACGCCGAGAAAGGCGCAGTCGTTGTCCACGCGACGGTGAATGCGGGGAAGGATGAGCACCCCCGACAGGAAGCCGAACCCGACACTGCTCGACAGCATGCCCACGAGCAGCGGCGACTGGATGTGCATCGGGGAGACGATGGACGGGGTGAAAAAGTACAGGCCGACGAACGCTACCTGGTTCAGGAAGTAAATCAGGCCGATGAGCAGGGTGGTCGGCCGTTTGATGGCGGCGAACCAGTCCGTCGAGAAGAGCCCGGCATGCCCGTGGGTGTCGATGACGGCGTGCGCTTCCAGCGAGTGCGCCTCCTCGGGCGTCAGCCATGGGACCGCGGCCGGCCGGTCCGGCAGCTTGAAGTACAGGACGATGCCCGCGACGATGGTCGGCATGCCTTCCAACATGAACATCCATTGCCAGCCGTGCAGTCCGCCGAGACCGTCCAGCTGCATCAGCGACGCGCCGAGCGGGTTGCCGAGGATGAGGGCGATCGACGGCGCGGTGTAGATCCAGCCGACGGCGACCGCCCGGTCCTTCGGCGCGAACCACAGCGTCACCATGTACATCAGCGCCGGGAAAAGTCCGGCCTCGGCAACGCCGAGGAGCACGCGCAGGGCGTAGAACGACCACTCGCCCTGCACGAACATCATGGCCGTGGACAGCGCGCCCCAGGTGACTGCGATGCGCGATATCCATCTGCGCGGCCCGAACCGATGGGCCGCCAGATTGCTCGGCACTTCGAGCAACGCATAGCCGATGAAGAAAATGCCGGCCCCCAGGCCATACGCGGCGGCGCTGATGCCCAGGTCGGCCGCGAGCGCGGCCTTGGCGAGCGCGACGTTCGTGCGGTCGATAAACGACAGGAAATAGATGATGCACATCAAGGGAATCAGCTTGGCCATGGCCTTGCGGGTCGCAATGCGATGGACGGATTCCAGGGTTTCTTGGACGGTAGCGGTACGCATGGTGTCTCCAGAAGTTGGCCTGCTGTTGTGGTTCTGTGTCCGGCGCGGGAAGTCGGCCTGTGTCGGCGGCGGCAGGTTTCGCAGGGCGGGGCAGCCGCCGCTTACAGCGAAACCTTGTCCCGGCCCTTCAGCCCGAGCATGCGGCGCGCGTCGTCCGGCGTTGCGATCTCGAATGACAGTTCTTCGAGAATCCGGCGGATCTTGCGGACCTGTTCGGCATTCGTCCTGGCCTTCACGCCTCTGGACAGATAGACGCTGTCTTCCAGGCCGACGCGGACATTGCCGCCCAGGATCGCGCCCATGGTCACCAGCGGCATCTGGTGCCGGCCGGCGCCGAGTACCGAAAAGTGGTAGTTGTCGCGGCCGAACAGGCGGTCCGCCGTCGCGCGCATGACCTGGAGATTTTCCGGGTCGGCGCCGATGCCACCGAGGATGCCGATGACCGACTGGATGAAGAACGGCGGCTTGATGAGCCCCCGATCGACGAAATAAGCCAGGCTGTACAGGTGCCCGACGTCATAGCACTCGAATTCGAACCGCGTGCCGTAGTCGCGGAATTCGGTCAGGATGTTCCTGATGTCGCGAAAGGTGTTGCGGAAGATCATGTCTTCCATGCCTTCGAGATACGCCTTTTCCCAATCGAACCGCCACGCCTGTATCCGGGCCGCGGCGGGGTGCAGCGAGAAATTCATCGATCCCATGTTGAGCGAGCACATCTCGGGCTTCGCGGCGCGTGCGTACGCCAGCCGTTCATCGAGCGTCATGCGCGTACTGCCGCCCGTCGAGATGTTGATGACCGCGTCGGTCCGTTCCGCGATGGCTGGGACGAACTGCCTGAAAACGTCGGGGGAGGGCGTCGGGCGGCCGTCTTCGGGATGGCGCGCGTGCAGGTGCAGGATGGCGGCGCCGGCTTGCGCGGCCTCGATGGCCTGGTCCCTGATGTCCCCGGGGGTGATCGGCAGGTATTCCGACATCGACGGGACGTGCGCGGATCCGGTCACGGCACAGGTGATGATGACTTTGCGGCGGGTATTGCTCATGCGTGTCTCCGGTCTGCCGAGGGGCGCTCAACCACGAGCCGCCGCCTCTCTTGTGGTGCGGATGGTAGTGAGATAGGGTGCCCCGCGTAAGGTCAATTTCGGACAATGTGATGTCCCCAAAGGACATGCCGGAGCGTCGTGGTGTCTGTCAAATATCCGCTGCCGAACGAGCGCATCTACGCGCCGTACAAAATCGCGGCCCTGGTCGAAGTACTCGCGGAACAGGGCATTGCCCCGGAAGACAGCCTGGCGGGAAGTGGCATCACGCCCGGCCAGATATCCGATGTGTCGGTGTTGACGTCGGTTCGCCAGTACGCTGCGGTGTGCGGCAATGCGGTCGCCCTGTCGGCCGACCCCGCCACGCCTTTCAAGACGGGTTCCCGGCTTCATCTCGCCGCGTATGGCATGTATGGATACGCGCTGATGTCGTGCCTTTCGCTGCGCGATTACTTCCGGCTCGGGGTGAAATACCACCGTCTGGCAACACCGACGCTCATGATCGAATGGGCCGAATACCCGGACAGGTCCGTCTGGACATTTCCGGATGCCTTGGCGACCAACCTGCCGCATGACGTACGGCAGTTTCTGCTCGAACAGCAATACACGCAGCACGTCACGCATCTGCAGGACGTCGCGGGCCGGAACTGCCCGCCTATCCAGGCGCGCTTTGCCTATCCGGCTCCGCCGCACGCGGCCATTTACCCGGAGTACCTGGGTTGCCCCTGCGAGTTCGACGCGGAGCAGTGCGAACTCATTTACGACAGCGCCATCCTCGGGTTCAGGCCGCAACTGGCCCACCGGCATTCGGCCGCGCTGTTGCAGGCAACGTGCGATCGGCTGATCGGGCAAACCAAGACGTCGTCCGGCGCATCCGGCGAGGTCTACCAGGTGCTGATGCGCAAGCCCGGCGAATTTCCGGATATGGAAACCGTTGCCGCGGTTCTGAAAATGACCGGCCGGACGCTTCGGCGGCGGCTCGATGCGGAGGGCACGTCATTTCTGGCCATCGTCGATGACGTGCGCTGCTCCCTGGCGAGCGAGTATCTGAAGACGACGCAGATGAGCACCGAAGACGTTGCCATGCTGGTCGGCTTCAGCGACACGGCCAACTTTCGCCGGGCGCTGAAACGCTGGACGGGCAAAGGGCCGGGCGAAATCCGGAGGCGTTGAGCCAGCGCCTGTGCAAGTTGCGGGAGTATACCGTGCTATCGCTTGGTGGACGCCCGGTAGCGCGGTAGTGGGCTGGGAGTATCAGAACCAGGCATTGGGCCCTGGCGCGGGCAGGCCCGCCGCGAGCGCGCGCGTGATCTCGGCCGCCGGGGCGGCCTGCAGCACGCTTGCGTTCTGGCCGCTCCAGAGCGGCGAGAAGTCGCCGCTGCCGGTCTTTTCTGCCGCCGCACGCAGCGGCGCGATGCCTGCCGTGGCGCGCGGAAAGGGCGGCGCCGCATTGTCGAGCGCGCCGAGCTCGCGGATCGCGCGGTTGACGATGCCGCGCGCTGTGCCGCCGGTGAAGAGTGTGGTCAGCACTGTCTGGCGCGCGGCATCGCTTTGCAGCGCGGCGCGGTGGACGGCGCTGGTCGTGGCCTCGTCGGCCAGCAGGTAGGCCGTGCCGGCCTGCACGCCCGCGGCGCCGAGCGCGAAGGCGGCGGCCACGCCGGCCGCGTCGGCGATGCCGCCGGCGGCGATCACCGGCACGTCGACCGCGCGCACCACCTGCGGCACCAGCGCGAAGGTGCCGATCTGCGTGGCCGGGTCGCGCTCGCCCAGGAACCAGCCCCGATGCCCGCCGGCCTCCAGGCCCTGGGCGATCACGGCGTCCACGCCGCGGCGCTCCAGCCAGAGGGCTTCCTCCACCGTGGTGGCGCTGGCGATGATCTTCGTGCCCCAGGCGTGCAGCGGCGCGAGCAGGGTTTCGTCGGGCAGACCGAAGTGGAAGCTCACCACGGGGGGGCGCACCGCGTCGAGCAGCGGCAGGTGCCCGGGGCCGAACGGCTGGCGGCCGGCACCGGCGGGCACGGCGGCGATGTCGATGCCGAACCCGGCGTAGTACGGCGCGAGCGTGGTGCGCCAGGCGGCCTCCTGCGCGTCGTCGGCCGGCGGCGTGGTGTGAGCGAAGAAGTTGACGTTGAATGGATGGCCGTCGGCCGCTTCGCGCAGCACGGCCAGTTCCTGGCGCAGGGCGTCGGCCGTCAGCGCCGCCGCGGGCAGCGAGCCGAGCGCACCGGCGCGGCTGACGGCTGCGGCCAGCGCCACGCCCTGCACGCCGGCCATGGGCGCCTGGACGATGGGCAGCCGCGTGCCGAACAGCGCGGCGATGGTGGGGCGGACGAAGATCGGTGCGGACGTGGCGTGGCTCATGGCGGCAGGTCGATGGAGCGTTGCGCGCATGCTAATCCGCGGCGGCGCGGCTGACCACCGAGGATTCGAGAACCCGGCGATCTCCGGGGGCGAACCCTCGGCCTGAGAACGTGAATACGTTCTAAGCCAGCCGCTGCTCCACGGTATCCATCTGCATCTCGAAGCTGAAGAACCGGTTGCGGCCCTGGGCCTTGACGGCGTAGAGCGTCTCGTCGGCGCGCATGACCATGCTTTCGGCGCTGGTGCCCTCGTCGGGGACGCAGGTGGTGATGCCGCCGGAGACGGTGATGGTGCCGCCCAGCGGTGAGTCGGGATGCGGGATCGCGCGGCCCTGCAGCACGCGGCCGAGCGCGCGGGCGAAGGTCATGGCGCCCGAGCGCGGCGTGTTGGGCAGGATCAGCGCGAATTCCTCGCCGCCGTAGCGCGAGGCCACGTCGTGCGGGCGTATGCAGACCTCGCGCAGCAGCTGGCCGATCTGGCGCAGGCAGGCGTCGCCCTGCACGTGGCCGAGCGCGTCGTTGTAGCGCTTGAAGTGGTCGATGTCGCAGAGCATCAGCGTCAGCGGCGTGGCGTCGCGGCGCGCGGCCAGGATCTCGCTGTGCAGCAGCCGGTCGAAGCCGCGGCGGTTGACCAGCTGGGTGAGCGCGTCGGCCTCGACCATGTCGTTGAGCAGCCGGTTGGTGCGGTGCAGTTCGTCGCTGAGCACCACCAGACGGCGGCGCATGTCGAGCAGGCGGCGCATCGCGCGCAGCTTGGCCACGAGCACGATGGGCTTGACCGGCTTGACGAGGTAGTCGTCGCCGCCGGACTCGATGCCGCGCCAGACGTCGAGTTCGCTGTCGAGGCCCGAGAGGAAGATGATCGGCGTCCAGTCGCCGGGCTCGGCCTCGCGCATCTGCTGGGCGACCCAGTAGCCGTCGTGGCCGGGCAGGCGGATGTCGAGCAGCACCATGTCGGGCCGGCGGCGGCGGAAGATCTCCAGCGCGGGAAGGCCCGATTCGGCCTCGATGATGTCGTGCACGCCGGCCGCGTGCAGCTCGGCCACGAGCGCCTGGCGCACCGACGGCTGGTCCTCGACGACGAGCACCGAGAACGGCGCGCCGCCGGCTCCGCCGTGGTCGGCGGCCGGCGTGAGGACGGCAGGGTGCGGCATGGGAGAACTCCGGGTGTCAGGTCACGAGCCGCAGGATTATCCGGGCCGCGGGTGACGTCATCTTGACGCACCACAGTGCGAGCACGATCTGCGCGAAGTCGTCAACGCGCTGCGCTGGCTGGTTCGAGCAGGCGCATTCCGGCGCAGACGGGCGGGAGCGCACGCAGGTGAAAACGCTGCGTGAGGCGCTACAGGTTTCTAGGCGCACTTGGAATATGTGCCTGGTGCGGGAGGGATGCCGCAGCATTGGCTGGCGTTCGAGCCCAGGCGCCGCCCGGCCGTGCCGCCCGCTACCTCGCGCAGGGCAGGGACAGGTCCGCATCCCGCGCGGATGTGCCGGACTCCGGCGAGTCCTTGATTCCAAACATGTGTCGGAAAAGGCGGAACCGCTTGAACGCCGTGTAAATCATGATCGGCACCACCAGCCCTGCTGTCGCAATGATCAGGAAATACTGCCAGCTTTCCCACTGCTGGTCGTAGAGCATGTGGTTCGCAAGGCCGATGATCGGATAGTGGAGGATATACGTCACCAGCGCCGACCGTATGACGAAGTCAACGCTTCCGCCGAGTTTCTCGATGCGCGAATCGTTCATGCTCTTGGCGGTGTCGAACAAAAGCAAGGAAATGCAGATGGCGTTTGCCAGAAATACGATCTGTTCAGAAGTGTGCCGTGCTGCTTTGTAAACGAAAGGCAGGTCGCCAAGAACGCCTTGGTATTTATAGACCAGATATTGATAGGCGAGCAGCAGCGGTGTGCAGACGAGGGTCGTCAGCAAAAGCCATTTCTTGCTGTTTCTTGGGAGCCCAATCTTCTTTGCGTATAGCAAATGCCCCACGGCGAAGAATATGATATGGTGCATCACGCTGGCGGCGAGGCCGGAAAGAAAAGCGAGATCAGGAATCTTCCCGAGCGCGCTGACGGCTTTCGACCCGATGCCGAGAACCAGCGCGAGCACGATCAGCTGGCCGGCGGACCATCGTTCCAGCCTCCTGAAGAACGGCATGTAGAAAACATAGACGATACTAATGACGAGCAGGGACTGCAGAAACCACAGATGCAGCACCAAATATGCGCTGGCTGGTGCGTTGGGATCGACTGTCTTAACGAAGAAATACAGCGGAACGTTCACCAGCAGAATGCCCCACAGCAGCGGCTCGAAGAGCCGCCTTCTCCTGTTTTCCAGAAAGTATTCCGTTCCCTTCCGCTCCATGATCAAGGCCGAGAAAAAGCCGGAGATCAGGAAGAAAAGCTCCATCCTGAAAAGATGGAAGAAGCGGAAGGTCAGCGCGATCGAATAGCTGTTGTAATGGGGATTGCTGAAGAAGCTGGCAGGCGTCGGCGCGACGATTTCGCTCGTGTGAAAGAAAACGCCCTCCAGGATGAGGAGCGCCCTCAGCAGGTCAAGCCCTGCATGTTGCGTGGCTCGTGGCTCGTGGCTCGTGGCTCGTGGCTCGTGGCTCGTGGCTCGTGGCTCGTGGCTCGTGGCTCGTGGCTCGTGGCTCGTGGCTCGTGGCTCGTGGCTCGTGGCTCGTGGCTCGTGGCTCGTGGCTCGTGGCTCGTGGCTCGTGGCTCGTGATTTTATCATTTTCTCTGCTGGCCAATCTATTTCTCCTGTATTTTTGTGATTATTATTATTTATAAATATCATCCAAGGCTGTGTCATTAACTCGTTGGCTATTTGTCGCATCCCGGACGATCATATAGCCGCTTATGGAACAGATGCGGGTGAGTCTGATACCAGTTCTTCATGGCCTGCATGGGCGTCTTGCTGCCCAGCGCTGACTGCGGCAGTTGCTGGTTGTACAAGGCCACATAGCGCAGCAAGGTCTGCTCGAGGTCCTCTCGGCCGTTGAACCGATGCGTCTTGAGT
>WNDY01000034.1 GCA_009914555.1 Xylophilus sp. | reverse complement strand
GACCTGTATTCGCGTAAGGTTGTGGGCTGGTCGATGTCTGAGCGCATGACGGCTACGCTGGTTTGCGACGCGCTGCGCATGGCGCTGTTTGCTCGCAATCGGCCTCGGGGAGTGATCGTGCATACTGGCCGTGGTAGCCAATACTGCTCGCGCGAGCACCGCGCCCTGTTGGAGCAATACGCTTTGATCGCCAGCATGAGTGCCAGAGGCAACTGCTACGACAACGCAGCAATGGAGAGTTGGAACCACAGTCTGAAGGTCGAGGCCATCCATGGTGAACACCTCGCCACACGGGAGCAGGCCAAGGCTCATGTGTTTGACTACAATCGGATCCGGCTGCACTCGACCCTGGGCTACCTCAGCCCAGAGCAGTACGAGCTGGCCAATGTCGCTTAGATAGGTGTCCGTAAATCAGGGGCAAGATCAGCCGGGGTTCTCGGACAGCAGCTTGGCCGTGGCCAGCGTGCCGTCGGGCCGCTGGCCGATCACGTCGGTGAAGGTGCCGCCGCGGTCGATCCAGAATTCCCAGCGGCCGGCGGTGTCGGTGGAGGTATGTATGGGGGTCATAGCGAGAAGGCCGCGCGCGCGGCCTGGTCATAGAGTCCGGAGAGCATGCGCAGCCGGCGCGCGACCTCGGAATGGGACTGGCCGTCGGCCAGGTCGCCCTCGATGCCGGCCAGCAGGCAGCGGCCGCGCACGGTGCGGAAGCGGTCGATCAGCGCGGCGCCTGCGTCGGTCGTCGCGTAGAAGACCTCCTTGCCGATCTTCTCGCCGCGCACCAAGCCCATGCCGGCGAGCTTCTTGAGCGCGTAGTTGATGACGTGCGTGTCTTCGTAGTTGAGCGTGAAGCAGATGTCGGCCAGCTTCTTGCCGCGCTCGCGGTGGTGCACATGGTGCAGCACCAGGATGTCGTTGAACGCCAGGTCGGATTCGCCGGCCGCGGCCATGCAGCGCATCACCCATCGGCTGAAGGCGTTGTGCGCAATGATCAGACCGAACTCCAGCTCCGACAGTTCGGCATGCGGGCCGTAGGCCAGGTGGGCGGACGAGAGGATGCGGACCGGTTCATGGTTCGCGGCGTCGGCAGCGGTCGGTGGATGCTTCGGACTCATGTTTCGGCAAGAGGCTGGCCTTGGTCGACAGACGGGAGTTTGCGGTATTGCGCGACCAACGAGGCCGTTCCCTGCTCGGCCACGTAGAGGTTGCCGGCCGCGTCGCCGGCCAGGCCGTGGGCATAGATGCCGAAGGCGCGGGCGCGGCCCAGCACCTGGCCGTGGCGCGTGTCGAGCCGCGCGATGCGCGGCACCTGCTCGGTCACGTAGACCGTGCGGCCATCGGCCGGCGCCCAGAGCGCCATCGGCCGCACCAGGCCGTCCCAGATCGCCAGCAGCGTGCCGGTGCCGTCGAACACCTGGATGCGGTCGTTGTCGCGGTCGGCGCAGAGCACGCGACCGTCCGGCAGCACCCAGACGGCATGCGGCGTGTTGAACTCGCCCGGCGCGCGGCCCGGGCGCCCCCAGCTGTGGAGCAGGCTGCCGTCCGGCGCGAAATGGTGGATGCGCGCATTGCCGTAGCCGTCGCTCACGAAGATGTGGCCCTGCGGCGTGACGTGCACGCCGGTCGGGTGGTTGAACGGCCGCTCCCACGACGGCAGGTTGTGGGTGCCGAGCGCCTGCACCAGTTGCAGGCCGGCATCGAACGCCAGCACCTGGTGGGCGTCGTAGGTCGCGACCCAGAGACGGTCCTGCACGTCCACATGCAGGCCGTGGCCGCTGGTCAGCAGCGGGTGGTGGAAGCTGCGCTCCAGCGTGCCGTCGGGCGCGTAGATGCGCAGCGCGGGCGCCGTGCGTTGCAGCACGAAGACGCGGCCACGGCTGTCGAGCGTGAGCTGGCTGATGGCCTGCACGTCGCTGCCGTCGGCACCTGGGCGCTGCCAGGGCCGCACCACGGCGAAGCGGTCGGCGCCGTCGGTGACGACGAAGTTGTCTTGGGTCGGTGCATCAATCGCCATCGGTTTCGTCTCCAGCAAACAGGCGCTCCTTGGCCGGCGCGATTTCGGTGACCAGGTCGCGCACCAGCGGCTTGTTGGGCAGCGGCGCCACCTCGTAGGTGCGGCCGGGCTCCAGCCGCGCGGTGCAGGCATAGACCGTCTTGCCGTCGAGCCGCACCATGCATTCCTTGCAGGCGTTGGCATTGATGCAGGCATAGCGGAAGGCGAGGGTGCCGTCGCGGTGCGCGCGCACCCAGCGCAGGCCGTCGAGCAGCGACGCCGCTGCGTCGGCGGGTACGGGGTATACCTCTACAGTGCCCGGCTGATGAGCACTACCACGGTGTACCCGGAGCTGTATCGTAGTGTCTTGCGTAGTCATGCGAATTCCTCCGCGGGCAGCCGGTCGACCGGCTGGGTGGCGAGTGTCCAGCGGCCGTCGCGCCAAGCGATGGTCTGGTTGAACGTCCAGGCGGCATCGTCCTGGGCCGGATGATCCTCCCGCTGGTGGGCGCCGCGGCTTTCGGTGCGGGCCAGCGCGCTGCGGGCAACCGATTCGGCCACCAGCAGCATGTTGTGCAGGTCCAGCGCGTCGAGCCGCACCGGGTCCTGCGGGCCGCCGCCGGGCAGCGGGGTGCCGGCTGCGGCGCGCAATGCCTCGATCGCGGCCAGCGCCTGGCGGATGCCGGCATCGGTGCGAAACGGGCCGACGTGCTGCTGCATCACCGCCTGCAGCTGTTCGATCAGCGCGGCGTAGTGGGGCGTGCCGGGCTGCGCGGGCGAAGGCGCGAGGCGGTCGAGCACCGGTGCGGCCAGCGTACGCAGTGCGTCGGTGGCAGGAGCCGGGTGCGCGGCCGCATCGGCCGCGGCCGAGCGGCCGGCCCGCAGGCCGAAGGCCACGGCCTCGGTGATCGCGTTGCCCGACAGCCGGTTGGCGCCGTTGGCGCCGCCCACGGCCTCGCCGGCGGCATAGAGGCCGGGCACGTCGGTCGCGAGGTTGGTGTCCACCCGGATGCCGCCCATGTGGTAGTGGGCGGTCGGCGCGACCTCGACCATCTGCTGGGTCAGGTCGATGCCGGCGGCCGCGAGCCTGTCGATGATCGGGCCGAAGGCCGCGCGCAGCGTGGCCTCGGGCACGTGGCGGAAGCTCAGCCAGGCGCCGCCGGCGGGGCTGCCGCGGCCGGCCTCGACCTCTTTGAGGATGGCGTAGGTGGCGGCGTCGCGCGTGGTGGTGTAGCCGCCGGCCTCCCTGGCATTGCCGTAGCGCTCGACGAATTCCTCGCCGTCGCGGTTGAGCAGCTTGCCGCCGAGCTTGTAGCGGAACGGGTCCCACATGATCGGATCGAAGCCGACCAGCCGCGGCGCCAGATGCCCGATCGGAAAGAACTGCACGAACTCCATGTCCAGCAGCCGCGCGCCGGCCCGCAGCGCGAGCGCAAAGCCGTCGCCGCCCATGTTGAGCGAGGCGCTGTTGCGCCGGTAGAGCCGCGTGAGCCCGCCGGTCGCGATGACGATGGCGCCGGAACGGACCAGCACGGCATCGCCGGTCGCCAGGTGCAGCGCGACGGCACCGACCACGCGGCCCTGGTGCAGCAGCAGGTCGACGATGGCCAGATCGCCCACGCGCTGCACGCCGGCGGTGTGCGCGACCTGGGCGCGCAGCGTCTTGGCGACGGCCGGGCCGGTGTTGAGAAAGTCCACGTAGACGCAGCGCGGCCGGTCGTGGCCGGGCGCCTGGGCCTGGGTCAGGTGCCCGTCGGCGCGGGCCCAGCCCACGCCCCAGCGGTCGAGCAGGCGGATCGCGTCCACGCCTTCCTCGCAGAGGATGCGCGCGAGCGGTTCGCTGCACAGCCCGCGGCCGGCCGCGAGCGTGTCCGCATAGTGGTGGCGCCAGTGGTCGTCGGTCTGCTCGCCGAGCGCGGCGGCCACCGTCATCTGCGCCATGATGGTCGCGCCGCCGCGGCCGATCAGGCTGCGGTCGGCCAGCAGCACGCGGCTGCCGGCGCCGGCCGCGGCGATCGCTGCGCTCATGCCGGCGCCGCCCGCGCCGATCACGAGCACGTCGGTGTCGAGGGTGTGGAGGGGAGATGCGTGGGTCATTTTTCTGGGAGAGGAATCAGGCCGCGCCGAGATACGCCTTCTGGACCGCCGGGTCGGCCGCGAGGTCGGCGGCGCTGCCCTGCAGCACCACGTGGCCGTGCTGCAGCACGTAGGCGCGGTCGGCCAGTTCGAGTGCGATGCGCGCGTTCTGCTCGACCAGCAGGATGGTCTGGCCGGCCGCCTTCCAGCGGAACAGCACTTCATAGACCGCGTCGACGAAGCGCGGCGACAGGCCCATCGACGGCTCGTCGATGCACACCAGCCGCCCGCGCCGCAGCCAGGCGCGGCCGAGCGCCAGCATCTGCTGCTCGCCGCCCGAGAGCGTGCCGGCCGGCTGGCCGCGGCGCTCGGCCAGGCGCGGGAAGGCGGCGAAGACCTCGTCGAGATCCTGTGCGATGGCCTCCTTCTCCTTGCGGCGCGGGTAGGCGCCGAGCAGCAGGTTCTCGTGCACCGACATCTCGGGGAACACCCGCCGGCCCTCGGGCACGCTGGCCACGCCCAGGTCGATCACGTCGGCCGGCGCGCGGCCCTGGATCTCGCGGCCGTCGAGCAGGATGCGCCCGTGCGTCGGCGCGACGAGGCCGAGCACCGACTTCAGCGTGGTCGACTTGCCCGAGGCGTTGCCGCCGAGCACCGAGATGACCTCGCCGGCCCGTACGTCCAGGCTCACGCCGTAGAGCGCCTGCACCGCGCCGTAGTGGACGTCGATGGCGTCGATGGAAAGCAGGGGGGCGGTATCAGCCAAGGTGGGCATCCGATGCGGTGGGGCGGGTGCGCGAGCGTCCGAGGTAGGCCTCGACCACCTCGGGATGGTCCAGCGCCTCGGTCGGCGTGCCAGTCGCAAGCACGCGTCCCTGGTTGAGCACGACCACGCGGTCGGCGATGCGGCGCACGAGGGAGAGCTTGTGCTCCACGACGAGGATGCCGAGCGCGGGCTGCTCGGCGCGCAGCGCCAGCAGCAGCTCGGTCAGCTCGGCCGTCTCGCTCGGGTTCATGCCGGCCGCGGGCTCGTCGAGCAACACGAAGCGCGGCTGCGACGCGAGCACGCGGGCGATCTCCAGCCGCCGGCGGTTGGCATACGACAGGCTGAAGGCCGGCTGGTCGCGGCGCGGCCAGAGCCGGTCGCCGAAGCGGCGCAGCGCGGCTTCGGCGCGCGCATCGGCCGCGGCCCGGCGCCGGCGCCAGCCCGGCAGGCCGAGCAGCTCGCCCAGCACTTCAGTGACCGGGTCGGCCAGCCGGCCGCCGGCGCGGCGCAGCAGGCCGGCCTGGGTGCCGAGCCGCACGCTGTCCCACACGGTGAGCGCGGGGAATACGCGCGAGGTCTGGAAGCTGCGGCCCAGGCCGAGCCGCGCGATGCGCTCGGGCGCCAGGCCGTCGATGCGCCGGCCGTCGAGCAGGAGGCGGCCGGCCGTGGGCTTCTCGACGCCGCTCAGCAGCTGGATCAGCGTGGACTTGCCGGCGCCGTTGGGGCCGACGAGCGCGACGGTCTCGCCCGGCGCGAGGTCGAAGCTCACGCCATCGACCGCCTTCACACCGCTGAAATGGCGGCTCAGGCCGTCGACATGCAGGCCGCTCGTCTGGATACGGGAGGGAGTGGTCATGGCTAGCGCGCTCCCAGCAAGCCGTGCGGGCGTATACGGAGCATGACGAGCAGTGCGACGCCATAGGCGATCACGCTCCATTCGGCCAGCGGCCGCAGCAGCTCGGGCAGCAGCGTGAGCGCGAAGCCCGCGAGCGCCGCGCCGGTCAGGTTGCCCAGGCCGCCGAGCACCGCCATGGTCAGCAGCAGGATCGAGGCGCTGACGCGGAAGCTCTCGGGGCTCACTACATTCTGCACATAGGCGAACAGGCCGCCGGCCAGACCCGCGAGCAGGCCCGACAGTGCGAAGCCCAGCAGTATGTAGCGGCGCACCGGCAGGCCGGCCGCATGGGCGGCGAGCCAGTCTTCACGGATGCCGCGCCAGACACGGCCGATGCCCGAGCCCAGCAGCCGCTGCGCCACGGCCAGCGCCACCGCGGCGACGGCGGCGATCAGCCAGAACTTCCGCGCGATGGTGGACAGCGTGAGCCCGCCGAGCAGCGCCAGCTTGGGCGCCGGAATGCCGATGAAGCCCATCGGCCCGCGCGTCACGTCGAGCCAGGTCATGAAGACGAGGTAGCCGATCTGGCCGACCGCGAGCGTGCCGAGCGCGGCAGTGTGGCCGCTGAGCTTGAGCAGCGGCAGGGCAGCGACCACGGCCGCCGCGGCCGTCACCAGCGCCGCACCCGCCAGCGCGGCCTCGGCCGGCCAGCCGTGGTTGCGCGCCAGGATGCCGACCGCATAGGCGCCGACGCCATAGAAGGCCATGTGGCCGATCGACAGGATGCCGAGCGAGCCCGACACCAGCGTCACGCTGGCCACGAGCAGCGCGAAGATCATGCCGTAGGCGACGGCCTGGAGCAGGTAGGCGCTCTGGGTGACGAGCGGCAGCAGCGCCAACGCCGCGCCGATCGCGACGAAGCCCCAGGCTGGCAGCTCGATCGCACGCACCACACCGCGCTGGCTCGACGACGAGGCCAGCACGCTGGTGCTGGGCATGGCGCCGGCCGCGCCGCCGGCGCCGCCCAAGGCGTCGAGCCGCCGGTCGCCCAGCAGGCCCGGCGGGCGGAACACCAGGAAGACCAGCACCAGCGTGTAGGCCACCAGATCGCGGTAGCCCTCGCCCACGTAGGCGCTCGCGAGCGTCTCGACGATGCCGAGCAGCAGCCCGCCGAGCACTGCGCCCGGCGTGCTGGTCAGCCCGCCGAGCAGCGCCGCGGCGAAGCCCTTGAGCCCGTAGGGCAGGCCCATCTGCGGGAACACGCTCTTGAAGTACAGCGCGACGAGGATGCCGCTCAAGGCCCCCAGCGCGCCCGCGAGGCCGAAGGCCATGCGCTTGACGTGGGCCGTGCGCACGCCGAGCTGCGCGGCGGCGTCGCGGTCCTGCGCCGTGGCGCGCAGCGTGCGGCCCAGCCAGGAGCGCGAGAGGAACAGCGTGAGCGCCACCGTGGCCGCGGCGCCGAAGCCGAAGATCAGCAGGTCGGTGCTGGTGATGTAGGCCGAGCCGAAGAACCAGGTGATCTCCTCGAACGGCACCGGAAAGGCCTGGCCTTCGGGCGACCAGATGATCTCGGCGAGCTGGTCGATGATGAGGCTGATGGCCAGCGTCGAGAGCACCGGCGCGATGTAGGGCGCGTTCTCCAGCGGGCGCAGCGCGAGCCGCTCCAGCAGCATGCCGAGCAGCGTGACCGCGGCCACCGACAGCGCGGCGGCCGCGGTCAGCGGCAGGTGCAGCACCGTCACGCCGGTGAACGCGATGAACGCGCCCAGCATGAACAGCGCGCCCTGCGCGAAGTTGATGAGGTTGGAGACGCCGAAGACCAGCGAGAAGCCCAGCGCGATCAGCGCATAGACCTGGCCGATGGCCAGGCCGTTGACGATCTGGCTGGCGAAGAGTTCGAGCATGGGGCTGGGGAGATGTTCGTTTTTTCTCCCTCTCCCTCCGGAAGAGGGTTGGGGTGAGGGGCAGCGGCCTTGCCCTCATCCCTCCCTCTCCCCGACGGGGAGAGGGCGACCGACTGCGCGGGTACGGATGCCGCGCGCGTCTGGGCTTCAGTCCTTCAATACCTGGAAGGCGCCGTCGCGCACCACGAGAAAGGTCGGGTCCTTCCGGACGTTGCCGTTCTCGAACTTCGAGACGCCGGTCACCCCCTGGTAGGCCGGGCCGTTGGCCAGCGCGTCGCGCACGGCCTGGCCGGTCAGCGGCTTGCCGGACTGCACCACGCGGCGGATCGCGGCCACGCCTACGCCGGCGGCGTCATAGGCCAGCGCGGCGAACTGGTCCGGCAGCTTGTGGTACCTGGCCTGGTAGGCATCGACGAAGGCCTTCTTCGACGGGTCGCCCGCGAAGAAGATGCTGTGCACCACGGTGCCTTCGGCCGCCTTGCCGGCCAGCTCGATGAACTTGGGCGAGGTCAGCGGAATGCCGCCGCCGGCCGGGATGTCCACGCCGGCCTGGCGCAGCTGCTGCAGGAAGATCGACGCCTCCTGGTAGGGCAGCGCGACGAACACACCGTCGGGCTTGGCCGCCTTGATCTTGCTGATCAGCGAGCGGAAGTCCTTGGAGCCGGGGATGACGGCCTCGGTCAGCAGCACCTTGCCGCCGTCCTTCTCGATTGCGGCCGAGGTGGACTTGACGGTGAACACGCCCCAGTCGTCCTGCGAGTAGGGGATGACGATGCGGCTGGCCTTGAGCTTCTTGTGGATGGTGTCGGCGTTGTACTGCGCCAGGATGTCGTCGGTGTTGTGCTGGCGGAACTGGTAGGGGCTCTGGCGGCTGAAGTCCGGGTGCGACGAGGTCGGGCTGATCTGCGGGATCCTGGCCTCGGTGAAGATCGGCGCGGCCGCGAGCGACGCGGTGGTCGACCAGGAGCCGATGGCCAGCACCACGCCCGGCGTGGCGGCGATCTTGCGGGCGACGGTCGCGGCTTCCTGCGGCGAGTTGCGGTCGTCCTCGACGATCAGCTTAACCGGGCGGCCATCGATGCCGCCCTCGGCATTGACCTTGTCGAGATAGAGTTCCACCGCGTTCTTGAAGCTCGCGCCATATTCGGCAAAGTTGCCTGACAGGTGCGAGAAGAAGCCGACGTTGATCGGCTCGGCCGCGAAGGCGGGCGCCGACAGCGCGGTGGAGACGGCGGCGGCCGTCAGGAGGCGGGTAAAGCGGATGGGCATGGACGCGGGGTCTGATCAGAAAAGGAAGGGGTAGACGTTAGTCTTTCATCGATAAAACATCAACGTATTGTTATTGATAAGCTTAGTTTGACGGCGTATATGAGGCGCCCGCGTAAACTTCGCACATGCAGGTACTGGGAATCGAATCTTCGTGCGATGAAACGGGCGTGGCCCTGGTCGAGACGCAGGGGAACGGGCTGCCGCGGCTGCGCGCGCATGCGCTGCACAGCCAGATCGCGATGCACCAGGCCTATGGCGGCGTGGTGCCTGAACTGGCCAGCCGCGACCACATCCGCCGCGTCCTGCCGTTGGCCGAGGAGGTGTTCGCGCGGGCCGGCGCGACGGCCGCCGACGTGGATGTCGTCGCCTTCACGCGCGGCCCGGGCCTCGCGGGCGCGCTGCTCGTGGGCGCCGGCGTGGCCTGCGCGCTCGCGATGGCGCTGGATCGGCCGGTGCTCGGCGTGCACCACCTCGAAGGCCATCTGCTGTCGCCGTTCCTGAGCGCCGACGCGCCGGAGTTTCCGTTCGTCGCGCTGCTCGTCTCGGGCGGTCACACCCAGCTCATGCGCGTGGACGGTGTGGGCGCCTACGCGCTGCTCGGCGAGACGATCGACGACGCGGCCGGCGAAGCCTTCGACAAGAGCGCCAAGCTGCTCGGCCTGCCGTATCCCGGCGGGCCCTGGCTCGCCAAGCTGGCCGAAGGCGGCAATGCCGAGGCTTTCAAGCTGCCGCGGCCGCTACTGCACAGCGGCAACCTCGATTTCTCCTTCGCCGGCCTGAAGACGGCGGTGCTCACGCAGGCGAAGAAGCTCGGCGGCGACCTGGAAGCCCGCAAGGCCGACCTGGCCGCGAGCACCCAGGCGGCCATCGTCGAGGTGCTGGTGAAGAAGTCGCTCGCCGCGCTCGACGCGACCGGCCTGCACCGCATCGTCGTGGCCGGCGGCGTGGGCGCCAACCGGCTGCTGCGCGCCCAGCTCGACGCGGCCTGCGCGCGCCGCGGCGTGCGGGTGCACTATCCTAAACTGCACCTGTGCACCGACAACGGAGCCATGATCGCGATGGCCGCGGCCATGCGCCTGCAAGCCGGCCCGCAGCAGGCGGTGCGCGATTACGGCTTTGGCGTGCTGCCGCGCTGGCCGCTGGATGCGACCGACGGCGCTGCTTTACAAGCCTGATCCGCCCGCGCCGCGCGGCGGCGCTATATTGGCCGGCTGCCTGCATACCATGCGAGACTCCTTCCATCCCCGTCTTCTCTGCCGCCGCACTGCCGTCGTCGCGCTGCTGGCGGCCGCTCTGGCCGGCTGCGCCAACCGGCCGCCGCGCCAGGCCGCGTTCGCCGGCGAGGACTTCGAATCGACCGAGACCCACACCCGCGAGTACCCGGTCTCACCGGCACAGGCCTGCGAGGCCGCACGCCGCGCGCTGCTGAGTCAGGGCTACATGGTCAGCACCGCTACGGCCGAACTCGTGGTAGGGCGCAAGAATTTCCAGCCCGCGGCCGAGAACCATGTCGAACTCGAATTCCGCCTCACCTGCGCGCGCGAAGGGCCGGGCGACGAGAAGAGCATCGCCTTCGCCTCGGCGCTGCAGGACCGCTATGGCATCAAGAAGGTCAACAACAACGCATCGCTGGGCGTTGGCGCGCTGGGCTCGCTGTCGCTGCCGGTGCTGGCGTCTGACGACGCCATGGTCAAGCTCGCGAGCCAGACGGTGACCGACGCCAAGTTCTACGACGGCTTCTTCGCGCTGCTCGAACGCTTCCTGTCCATCGAGGACGCGGCCGCCAAGGCCAAGGCCAAGGTGAAGTGAAGTGGTATAGGCCCATGGGCAGCTATCCATGCTGGCGATGGGGTATTACCCCTGGGTCTATATGGACAGGTCCGCGGATGCGGGCAGCCCGGCCAGGGCCTGCGCGAAGCGTGGGTCGCTCATGGCGCCGACGTTGCAGCGCGACCAGCGCGAGACGGCCGACGGGTCGACCTGGAACACGCGGCCCGGCGCCATCGTGACCTTGCGGGCCAGCAGCTGCTCGGCCAGCGGCAGCGAGTCCTCCACGCCCGGGAAGGCCACCCACAGGTAGAGGCTCTGCGGGCTGCGCGCGAACACGTCGCAGCCGGCGCGGTCGAGCCAGGCCAGCGCCTGCGCCGTGGCTTGGCCGAGCTTCTGGCGCAGGCGCACCAGGTGGCGCTCGTAGTGTCCCTCGCGCAGCATCACGTCCACCATGCGCTCGCAGTATTCGGAGCCGCTCACGTGGATCAGCGCCTTGAGGTCGGCCAGATCGCTGGCCAGCGCGTCGTTGCAGGCAATGAAGCCCACGCGCAGCGCGGCCGAGAACGATTTGGAGAAGCTGCCGATGTAGATCGTGCGCTCCAGCTGGTCCAGCGTGGACAGGCGCACCGCCGAGGTCGGCTTGAAGTCGGCCAGCGGATCGTCCTCCACGATCAGCAGGTTGTGGCGCTCGGCCAGCTGCAGCACCCGGTAGGCCTTGGCCGCCGTGATGTCCGAGCCGGTCGGGTTGTGCGCCAGCGACTGGGTGAAGAACAGGCGCGGGCGCTCCTGCTGCAGGATCGCCTCGAGCGCCGCCACGTCGGGCCCGTCGGCCAGCCGCGGCACGCCGAGCACGCGGGCGCCGGCCAGCTTGAGCTTGCCGAACAGCGGGTAGTAGCCCGGCTCGTCCACCAGCACCGTGGCATCGGGCGGCACGAAGTAGCGGATGACCAGGTCCATCGCGTCGTTGGCGCCGTGCGTCAGCACCAGCTGGCCCGGCGCGGCGTGCAGGCCGAAATCGCCGAGCTTGCGCACCAGGCTGTCGCGCAGCGGCGCATAGCCGTAGCGGCTGCCGTAGCGGAACAGCGCGCCGAGGCCGGTACGCACCACCTTCTGGTGGTAGCGGTCGAGCCGCATGTCGGCCAGCCAGTCCACCGGCGGAAAGCCGTCGCCGACGCCGACGGCGCCGGGCTCGGTCTTGAGCTGCTCGCGCATGAGCCAGACGATGTCCATCGCCCGGCCCAGCTGGCCGGCATTCTCGTCGGCGCGCTGCGCGCGCCGGGCCGTCTCCAGCACGAAGAAGCCGGAGCCGCGCCGCGGCTCCACCACGCCGCGTGACACGAGCAGGTCGAAGGCGGCGACGACGGTGTTCTTGGAATAGCGGTGCAGCTGCGCCAGTTCGCGCAGCGAGGGCAGCTTGTCGCCGGCGCCGTAGGCGCCGTCGGCGATCTGCTGCCCGATCAGGTCCGCCAGCCTCTCGGCGATCGACGACGAACGCCCCTTGCCTGCCGCCATGTGTTGCCCTCCTGTGCGGTGCGCCGCGGCGCGGCGGTCCATGTTGCAGTGCGATGGTACTGTTCTCGCAAACTGTACCTTTTTCTGGAGGTACAGCTTGCCTACAGTCCGGCGATCAGATTGATCGATTTCAGGAGATGCCTTCCATGGTCGCCGACTCGCGCCTGCCGAACTGCCGTGCCCTCACGCCCGCCCAGCGCCGGGACTTCCTCGTCCAGGCCTGCGGCCTGTCGCAGGCCGAGCGCGCCCTGCTGGCCGAGCCCGGCGCGCTACCCGCGCAACTGGCCGACGGCATGATCGAGAACGTGTTCGGCACCTTCGAGCTGCCGCTGGGCGTGGCCGGCAACTTCCGCATCAACGGGCGCGACGTGCTGGTGCCGATGGCGGTGGAGGAGCCGTCGATCGTCGCCGCCGCGTCCTACATGGCCAAGCTGGCGCGCGAGGACGGCGGCTTCCAGACCTCCAGCACGCTGCCGCTGATGCGCGCGCAGGTGCAGGTGCTGGACATCGGCGACCCGCACGGCGCGCGCATCGCCGTGCTGCAGGCGCGCGACCGCATCATCGAGCATGCCAACAGCCGCGACAAGGTGCTCATCGGCCTGGGCGGCGGCTGCAAGGACGTCGAGGTGCATGTGTTCCCCGATTCGCCGCGCGGCGCCATGATCGTGCTGCACCTGATCGTGGACGTGCGCGACGCCATGGGCGCCAACACCGTCAACACCATGGCCGAGTCGGTCGCGCCGCTGGTGGAGGAGATCACCGGCGGCTCGGTGCGCCTGCGCATCCTCTCCAACCTCGCCGACCTGCGGCTGGCGCGCGCCCGCGTTCGCCTCACCCCGCGGACGCTGGCCACGCGGGAGCGCAGCGGCGAGGAGATCGTCGAAGGCGTGCTCGACGCCTACACCTTCGCCGCGATCGACCCGTACCGCGCCGCCACGCACAACAAGGGCATCATGAACGGCATCGACCCCGTCATCGTGGCCACCGGCAACGACTGGCGCGCGGTGGAGGCTGGCGCCCATGCGTATGCCAGCCGCAGCGGCAGCTACACCTCGCTCACGCGCTGGGAGAAGGACCGCAGCGGCGCGCTGGTCGGCACGATCGAGCTGCCCATGCCGGTCGGCCTCGTGGGCGGCGCGACCAAGACCCATCCGCTGGCGCGGCTGGCGCTGCGGATCATGGATGTGAAGTCGGCCCAGGACCTGGGCGAGATCGCCGCGGCAGTCGGCCTGGCGCAGAACCTGGGCGCGCTGCGGGCCCTGGCCACCGAGGGCATCCAGCGCGGCCACATGGCGCTGCACGCCCGCAACATCGCGCTGGTGGCCGGTGCCGTGGGCGGCGAGGTCGACGCCGTCGCCCGGCGCCTGGCGGCAGAACACGACGTGCGCACCGACCGCGCGCTCGAGGTGCTGCAGGAACTGCGGGCCCGGCGGTGATGGCCGCGATCCTTCCGTCCATGGTGGCGCCCGGCCCGGCGGCGGCCCGCCGATGGGGCGGGCGCCGCGCATGGGCCGCACAACGCATGGACTGAGACGACATATGCCATTTCAAGACAATCCCCAGGACATCCTGCGCGCGCGCGGCGCGCTGCGCGGCGTGGTGGTGCTGGACCTCACCCGGGTGGTGGCCGGCCCCTACTGCGCCATGGTCCTGGCCGACCTGGGCGCCACCGTGATCAAGATCGAGCACCCCGGCGACCCCGACCTGACGCGCGAATGCCCGCCCTTCAGCCGGCAGCAGTCCAGGCAGCAGGTCAGCGGCTTCTTCGCGCAGTACAACCGCAACAAGCTGGCTGTCAAGCTCGACCTCAAGCATGCCGAAGGCCGGCGCCTGTTCCTGGACATGGTGGCCCGCGCGCAGGTGGTGATGGAGAACTTCCGCCCCGGCACCATGGACAGGCTGGGCCTGGGCTACGAGGTGCTGAAGCAGCACAACCCGGCCATCGTGCATACGGCCATCAGCGGATTCGGCCAGCGCGGCCCCAACCGCAGCCGGCCGGCCTACGACAGCACCGCGCAGGCCACCGGCGGCCTGTGGTCCATGAACGGCCTGCAGGAAGAGCCGATGCGCGTGGGCACGGTGCTGGGCGATCTCTCGGCCGGGCTGTTCGCAGCCATCGGCACGCTGGCGGCGTTGCGCGAGGCCGAGAAGAGCGGCCAGGGCCAGCGGGTGGACGTGTCTCAGCAGGATGCGATCGTCTCCCTGACGGAGAACGCCATCGTCACCTACACCGAGACCGGCGAGGTCACCGTGCCCTCGGGCAACGGCCATCCCTTCGTCAAGCCCTACGGCCGCTACCGCTGCAAGGACGGCTACGTGTTCTGCGGCGCCTACACCGACAAGTTCTGGCGCGAGGCCTGCCGCACCTTCGGCGACAGCGAGATGGAGAACGACCCCGAGACCGCCACCATGGCGCAGCGCTTCTCGCAGGACGTCTACGAGCGCAAGGTCGACCCGGCGGTGCGCCGCTGGTGCGGCCGGCACACCAAGGCCGAGCTGGAGGAGATGGTCGGCGACCGCTTCCCGCTGTCGCCGATCAAGGGCATCGACGAGGTCGTGGCCGACCCGCACCTGCGCGCGCGCGACATGCTGGTCGAGGTGGGCTACGAGGGCGGGCGCTTCTTGGTCTTCGGCAACCCGGTGAAGCTTTCGCTCGGCACGCTCGAACGGGACGCCCGCGCGCCTGGCGCCGGCCAGGACAACGAGGCCGTCTACCGCCGCTGGCTCGGGCTGGACGACGACCGCTACCGGGCGCTCGAAGGCCTGGGCGTCATCTAGCGCACGCCGCGAAAAGGAGCCTGCGATGGCACTTCTGACCGAAGACATCCTGCGCCGCAAGGGCGCCAGCCTGCAGCCGCTGCACTTCGAGGTCACGCGCAGCGACATCCGCAAGTACGCCGTCGCGACCGGGCAGCGCGAGGAGCGCTTCCTCCGCGGCGATGAAGCCCCGCTGCTGTTCCTGTTCGGCGCGCTGATGCCGATCACGCCGCTGGCGCAGCTGCGCGCCGACGGCCACCCGCCGGACGACCCGCTGATTCCCGCACTGCCCCTCGAGCGCATCATGGCCGGCGGCAGCGAGTACGAGGTGTTCGGCGCCATCCGCCCCGGCGACGCGCTCACGGTGCGCCGCACGCTCAAGGACATCTACGAAAAGGAAGGCAGCCAGGGGCCGCTGATCTTCCTGGTGATCGAAAACCGCTTCGAGCGCGCCGGCGGCGAGGCCGTGGCGGTCGAGCGACTGACGAGGATCGCGCGATGAGCACGCCGGCCGACTTCATGCTCGCGCAGGCCCGCCCGGGCCAGGCGCTGCCCGCGGTGCGTCAGCAGGCGAGCGCCGTGCAGCTCTTCCTGTACAACGCCGCCATCTGGAATCCCCATCGCATCCACTGCGACGCGGCCTATGTCACCGGCGTCGAGGGCCATCCGGCCCTGGTGGTGGACGGCCCGCTGCAGGGCGACTGGATGCTGCAGCTGGTCTACGCCGCGCTGGGCCCGGGGGACGCGCTGCTCTCCTTCCGGTACCAGAACCGTGCCAGCGCCTACGCCGACGAGCCGCTGACGGTCGGCGGCACCGTGGCCGGGGTGGACGGCGACCGCGTGAGCCTCTCGCTGGCGGTCACCAACGCCGCCGGGCAGGCCACCACGCTGGGCAGCGCCGTGGTGCGCCGCGCCGGGGCGGGCGCAGCTGAATGAATTCCGCCTGGACGCCCGCGGCATCGCCAGCATCCGGGCGATGGAAGCGGCGTACCGCAACCGCAAGCACACATCCACCGATGGAGGAAGACACCATGCAGCAGCATGCACAACCGGCGCCGCTGGCGCCAGCCGCCGGGCGCCCCGCCCTGTACGAGGTCTGGGGCGACACCATCGACGCCGGGCACCTGGCCTGGGCCGTCGCGCTGGGCGCGGCCATCAGCCTCGGCACCTATTTCTCGGCGCGCTGGTCGCTGGCCCGCCTGCTGTCGGATCCGCAGATGGTGCCGGCCTACGCGATGCTGGCGGGCATCCTCGGCTGCCTGATCGGCGGCGTGGTCAGCGCCGCATTTTTCAAGCCCAAGCGCACGGTGGTCGAGGAGGTGGTGGACGAGAAGCTGCGCAGCGCCGTCGTGGCCGACCTGGTTGCACAGTACGGTGACATCGGCCGTATCGAGGACCTGTCCCCGGAAGTCGCGGCCGAGCTGCGGGAGCTCGGACTGTACGAACTGTTCGAGCAGATCCAGCATGCGCATGCGCAGCCTCCCGGGCGCGAGGGCCGGTCGGCGCAGCAGCGGCCCGGGCCGTTCACGCCCGCGCTGGGCGAGACGGGAGCCTGACCATGGACCCGCTGATGATGGAAATACTCAACGCGGTCGGCTTCGCGCTGCTGGGCGCCGTGCTGTTCTCGGCCATCGGCCTCATCTCGGGCACCGACGAGACCACCACGCTGGCGCCGCTGACCATGCTGGTGGTGCTGCTCGGCGCGCCGCCGGCCTCGGTCCTGTCCTTCTTCATCGCCGGCGCCGTCGCCAAGCACATGACGCACGCGGTGCCCACGGCCCTGCTGGGCATTCCCGGCGATACCTCGGCGGTCGCGCTGATCGGCGACGCCAACCAGTTGCGGCGGCTCGGCGTGCCGCACGTGGCGCTGCGCAAGATGATCTCCGGCGGCGCGCTCGCGGCGCTGATCGCGGTGCCGATTTCGATCGCCTGCGCGATGGTGCTGGCGCCGTTCGGCGAGATGATCAAGCAGTTCGCGCCCTGGGTGTTCCTCTGCGCGGCCTTCCTGATCGCCTATTTCTCGGCCGGGCGCTGGGCGGCCATGCTGGCACTGGTCCCGTTCGTGCTGCTGATCGTGGCGTTGCAGAACCTCACGGTGAAGTACGGCGTGAAGCTCTCCGTCAGCTACTTCCTCGGCATCGCGGTGGCGCCGCTGATCGCCTCGCTGTTCTCGCTGCTGTCGCCGCAGGCGCGCCAGGGCATGCGGCGCGAGCAGTACAAGCTGTTCTCGCTGGCGCCTGACATGAAGGCATGGACCGGCTACTTCCCCAATCCGCTGAAGGTGATGAGCCGGCGGCAGGTCCGCGTCACCGCCGCGGCCGCGGCCGTGTCGAGCGCCACCTTCGTGTTCAGCCCGGTGGCGATGGCCGTGGTGGTGGGCGAAATCATCGGCGGGCGCATCAAGCAGGCCCACGAGCGCGTCACCACGGTGATCACCGCGCGCAACGGCATCTCGGAGTCGACCTACATCGCCGAGACGCTGATCCCGCTGATTGCCTTCGGCCTGCCCCTGAGCCCGGTGGCCGCGGGCCCGGCCGGCCCGCTGTTCAATGCCCCGCCGCGCTTCTCCGTGGACAGCGCGACCGGCCGCATCGACAACCTGCACAACATGCTCTCCGTGCCGGAGTTCTTCTGGTTCAGCCTGGCCGCCGTGGTCATCGCGCTGCTGGTCGCCTATCCGTTCGCGATGAACTATGCGCACCGCGCGGCGTCCTTCGTCGCGCGCAAGGTCAGCCACGAGGCGGTGATCGCCACCTTCATCGGCCTGGTGCTGGTCATCGGCCTCTGGGAGGGCGGCCCGCTGGGCCTGCTCGTGATCCTGTCGGTCGGGATGCTCGGCGGCTTCCTGGAGCGGCTGGTGGGCTTCAACATCGGCGTGCAGTTCATGGGCTACTACACGGCGGTGCTGAGCGTGCCGGCGCTGGTCAAGCTGTTCTGACCGGGGCCGCAGATGCACAGCGCCACCGACCGCCAGGTCAAGATCGTCGACGTCGGCCCGCGCGACGGCCTGCAGAACGAGGCGCGGCACGTGCCGCTGGCCGCCAAGGTCGTGCTGGTCGACCAGCTCGCCGCCGCGGGCGTGCGCTTCATCGAGGCGGCCTCGTTCGTCTCGCCCAGGTGGGTGCCGCAGATGGCCGACAGCGCCGAGGTGATGCAGCGCATCGCCCGCGCGCCCGGCGTCTGCTACAGCGCGCTCACGCCCAACCTGCAGGGACTGGAGGCGGCACTGGCCGCGCGCTGCGACGAGGTGGCGGTGTTCGGCGCCGCCTCCGAAAGCTTCTCGCAGCGCAACATCAACTGCAGCATCGACGAGAGCCTCGAGCGCTTCGCGCCGGTGCTGCGCCGGGCGCTGGAGGCCGGCGTGCCGGTGCGCGGCTACGTCTCCTGCGTGCTGGGCTGCCCCTACGAAGGGCCGGTCGCGCCCGCGGCCGTGCTGCGCGTGGCCCGGCGGCTGCTCGACATGGGCTGCCACGAGATCTCGCTGGGCGACACCATCGGCCGCGGCACCCCGGCCTCCACGCGCGCGCTGCTGGAGGCGTGCCTGCGCGAGATTCCCGCGCGGCAGCTCGCGGGCCATTTCCACGACACCTACGGCACCGCCATCGCCAACGCCTGCGCGGCGCTGGACATGGGCCTGCGCATCTTCGACAGCTCTGTGGCCGGGCTCGGCGGCTGCCCGTACGCGGCCGGCGCTTCGGGCAACGTGGCTAGCGAGGATCTGGTCCACACGCTGCACGCCATGGGCTACGAGACCGGCATCGACCTCGGCCGGTTGCTCGATGCGGGCCGCGGCATCCTGCAGGCGCTGGGGCGGGCGCCCACGTCGCGGCTGGGCTGCGTGCCGCGCTGAAGTTCGGACGGGGCAAAGGAGCGCGGGCTGGTGCAGACCGGCTTTGCTACAGTCGCCGCCCATGCAGACCTTGCGACATGCCCGCTTCCTGGCCAGTCTCGTGCTGGCCTGGTTTGCGCTTTTCGTCGCCGTGTCCGTGGCCAGCGCCGCGCTGCGGCTGGCCTCGTTCGAAATGGTCTGCGCCGGCGCCAGCGGCATGAAGCTCATCGTCGCAGGCGACGACGGCAGCGTCGTCAAGCTCTCCGCCGGCATGGACTGCCCGCTGTGCATGACACTGGCCGGCCCGCCGCCGCGCCAGCACATCCCGCCCTTCGTGCCGCACTGCGCCTGCGCCCACGCGCTGCGGCCGGCCGTAGCCGCGCGCTTGGCCTGGATGGCCGGCGCGTCGCTGCCGCCGCGCGGGCCGCCCGCCTTCTCCTGAAACCCCTTCGCTTCCTGCCGGACCCGCCGCCATCCGTGTGCGCGGGTGCGGCCTCGCCTCCGTTTCAGAAGAAAGCACGCCATGCAGGCCATCCGTTCCACCCGTACGATTCCCTTCGCCCCGCGGCCGCTGGTCGCGGCCCTGCTCACCCTGCCGGCCGCCGCCGTCCAGGCCGCCGACGCCGCCCCCGCCGTCAAGGACCTGGGCGTGATCACCATCCAGTCCGGCCGCCCGTCGTCGCTGCTCACCACCATCCCGACCACCACCGAGAGCATCGATGCCGAGGCCATCGCCGAGCGCGTCAACGCCACCGACAGCGAGGACGCGCTCAAGTACTTCCCGAGTCTGCTGGTGCGCAAGCGCTATGCGGGCGACTACAACCACGCCATCCTCTCCAGCCGCGCCTCGGGCACCGGCAATTCGGCGCGCTCGGCCGTCTATGCCGACGGCATCCTGCTGTCGAACTTCCTCGGCAACGGCACGGGCGGCCTCGGCTTTCCGCCGCGCTGGGGCATGTTCACGCCCGAGGAGATCGAGCGGGTGGACGTGATGTACGGCCCGTTCTCCGCCGCCTACCCCGGCAACTCGGTCGGCGCGGTGGTCGACTATCTCACCCGCATGCCCACCGGGTTCGAGGCCCATGCGCGCATCGGCTACGCGAGCCAGCCGTTCAACCTCTACGCCACCCATGCCACCTACCACACTTGGCAGGCCAGCGCCTCGCTCGGCAACCGCCAGGGCGACTGGTCGTGGTGGCTGCACGTGGACCGCACCGACGGCGACAGCCAGCCGCTCACCTTCGCCACGCGGGCCGCGAGCACCGGCGCCGCGCCCACCAGCGGTACCGCGGCCAGCGGCGCCGTGGCCGACCGCAACACCGCCGGCGCGCCGGTCTACGTCATCGGCTCGGGCACGCAGTACCACACGCGGCAGGACCACCTCAAGGCCAAGGTGGCCTACGACATCACGCCCACGCTGCGCGCCAGCTACCTGCTGGGCGTGTGGCAGAACGACTCGCGCGGACGCTCCGCGTCCTACCTGACCAACGCCGCCACCGGCCAGACGCTCACCAGCGGGCCGGTCGTGATCGACGGACGGCAGTACGCGGCGCTGACCGGCAGCGACTTCGCGCTCACCAACGAGAGCCTGACCCACTTCATGCACGGCCTGTCGCTCAAGTCGAACACGCAGGGCACGTTCGACTGGGAGGCCGCGGCCAGCCTCTACGACTACGACAAGGACGACAAGCGCCAGAACGGCACTGCCGCCGTGCTGCCCGCCGCGCTCACGGGCGGCCCGGGCACGCTGGCCGACGGCAGCGGCACCGGCTGGGCCAACCTGCGCCTCGCCGGCACCTGGCGGCCGCAGGGGCCGCGGGGCACGCACGTGGTGGACTTCGGCTACCAGTTCGACCGCTACCGCCTGCGCTACCTCACCTCCAACCTCGCCAGCGACTGGACCCGCGACGCGCCCGGCGCCCCCGGCTCCAGCCTCGCCAGCCAGGTCGGCGGCCGCACGCAGCGGCAAAGCCTCTACGGCCAGGACAGCTGGCGCTTCGCGCCGGACTGGCTCGCTGTGCTGGGCCTGCGCTCGGAGACCTGGACGGCGCGCGACGGCGTCACCCGCATCGCCGCCGGCGGCTACGACCAGACCTGGGCGCCGCGCCGCTCGCACTACCTGTCGCCCAAGGCCGCGCTGTCCTACCGCTGGGCCGAGGACACGGTACTCAAGGCATCGCTCGGCCGCGCGGTGCGCATGCTCACCGTGTTCGAGCTGTACGGCGCCACCTCGACCACCAATTCGCGCTACATCAACGATCCCAACCTGCGGCCCGAGCGTTCGTGGACCGGCGAACTCAGCATCGAGAAGGACCTGGGCAGCGCGCTGTGGCGCGTCACCGCCTTCCGCGAGACCACGCGCGACGCGCTGTTCTCGCAGAGCATCCTCGACACCGCGGCCAACGCCACCGTCACCCGCGTGCAGAACGTCGGCCGCATCGAGACCTGGGGCCTGGAGACCTCGCTCACCGGCGAGAACGTGCTGCTCCAGGGGCTGGACCTGTCGGGCAGCCTGACCTACGCCGAATCGGTGATACCAAGGAGAATGCCGGCTACGTCAGCGTGCCCGGCGACACCCTCGGCAAACGCCAGCCCAACATACCGCGCTGGCGGGCCACGCTCCAAGCCGGCTGGCGCTTCGACAACGGCTGGTCGGCCAGCGCCGCGGCGCGCTACAGCGGCAGCCAGTTCCGTACGCTGGACAACAGCGACGTCAACGGCTTCACCTACATGGGCGTCTCGCGCTTCTTCACGGTGGACGTGCGGGCGCGCTGGAAGATCGACCACCAGTGGAGCGTGGCCTTCGGCATCGACAACCTCAACAACTACCGGTACTGGAACTTCCATCCGTACCCGCAGCGCACCTACCACGCGGAACTGAAGTACGACCTGCAGTAGGGCGCATCACACAAGCAGAAAGCCGGGCCTTCCCGCGAAGGTCCGGCTTTCCTGTGCTGGCTGGCGCGGGCTTCAGTCGATGGCCAGCGTGGCCGCGTTGCTCACCGGCGCCTTCTTGGCCAGCGTGAGCGTGAGCACGCCTTTGTCGAGCCTGGCGCTGCTGGCGGCCACGTCGATCTCCTGCGGCAGCTCGTAGGCGGCGCGGTACTGGCGCGGGGCGTCTTTCACGCTTTCCACGCGCACCACGCTGCCTTCGATGCCGACGGTCAGCTGCTCGCGCGACAGCCCGGGCACGTCGATCTGCGCGGTGTAGGCCTTGTCGTCCTGCGTGATCGCATAGCCGCGGCCGCGCGGCGACACAGTGGTCGGCGCGCCGGCCAGGGCGTCGTGCAACAAGCGCTCCAGCGCACGGTCGAACGAGCGCGGGGCGGTGGCGTAGGCAGCACGGCGGAGAACGGGGGCGAAGAACATGGAAGTCACTCCTGTAGGGGGCATTCATTAAACTGAGCGGCGCTCGAACCGTGATGGCCGATGGCCGCTTGGGCAAGCAGGTGCGCGCCCCACGGATGAATTCAAGGGATGTTTCATGATGAATATTTCGCGCCGCGCAGCCTTGAAAACCGCGGCGGCGGCGCTATGCGGACCGGCCGGGATGCCGGCCGCACGCGCGCAGGACGACAGCCGCGGACCGATCCGCCTGGCCATGATCGAAAGCCTCTCCGGCCCCTTCGCCAACACCGGCGAGGCCGTGTTCCGCAATCTGCTGTGGGCGGTCGAGCGGGTCAATGCGCGCGGCGGCGTGCGCCTGGCGCCCGACGGCGCCGGCGCGCTGCGCGACCTGCAGCTCGTGCGCTACGACAGCAAGGGCAGCAACGAGGAGGCGCGGTCGGCCTTGCGCTCGGCCATCGACGACGGCGCGCACTTCGTGCTCCAGGGCAATTCCTCGGCCGTGGCCGCGGCGCTCCTGGACGCGATCAACAAGCACAACACCCGCGAGCCGCAGCGCCGCGTGCTGTTCCTCAACTACGCCGCGGTCGACCCGGTGCTGACCGGCGAGCGTTGCAGCTTCTGGCACTTCCGCTTCGACGCGAGCGCCGACATGCGCATCGCCGCGCTCATGCAGGTGCTGCGCGAGGACAAGGCGGTCGACAGCGCCTACCTGATCGGCCAGGACTACAGCTTCGGCCAGACGGTGCTGCGCGCGGCGCGCCGCGAGATCGCCCGCCAGCGGCCCGACGTGCGCATCGTCGGCGAGGAGCTTCACCCGCTCGGCCGCGTGAAGGACTTCGCGCCCTATGCCGCCAAGATCAAGGCCAGCGGTGCGCGCGCCGTCGTCACCGGCAACTGGGGCAACGACCTCACGCTGCTGGTCAAGGCCGCGCGCGAAGCCGGCTACGACGGCAGCTTCTACACCTTCTACGGCAACGCGCTCGGCGCGCCGGCGGCGCTGGGCGACGCCGGCATCGGCCGCGTGCTGGCCGTGGCCGACTGGCTGCCCAACGTGCCCACGCCGCAGAGCCAGGCTTTCTACGAGGACTTTCGCAAGCGTTTCCCCAACCCGCAGGACGACTACGTGCACCTGCGCATGCAGCTGCTGGTGGAGGCGCTGGTGCAGTCCATCGAGCGCGCCGGCTCGACCGAGGCCGCGGCCGTGGCCCGTTTCCTGGAGACGGCCCGCGTGCAGCTCGCCGGGCGCAGCGGCTGCATGCGCGCGGCCGACCACCAGTTCCAGCAGCCGCTGGTCGTGGGCCGCATGCAGCGCCAGGGCACGCCCGGCGTGCGCTTCGACGTCGAGGGCTCGGGCTACGGCTTCGCGGTCGTGCGCGACATTCCGGCCGCCGAGGCCGAGCTGCCGGTGGCGGGCTGCCGCATGCGCCGGCTCTGAGCGTCATCCTCCATTCTGCGGCTGTGCAGGGGTATAGGTCCAAACCGCCCTGGACACTTGCGCTGTAGAGCCTTGGGGGTGGGGTATCAGTTCTTTCGCGCTGCGGCCACCGCCCGTCCCAGCGCCTCCACCGCCATCGCGTAGTAGCTCGACCAGTTGTAGCGCGTGATCGCGTAGAAGTTCTCGGTGCCGGCCACGTAGGTCGGCGCGTCGCCGCCGTTCTGCAATTCCACCAGCGCCAGCGGGCCGGCATGGGCCGCGGCCTCGGGCGGCAGGATCACGCCGAGTTCGGCCATGCGCTGGGCGCTGAAGGTGGGCAGGATGTCGGGCGCGAGCAGCACGTCGCGCTGCAGCCGCGCGTCGTCGAACCCGACCGGGAACCACACCGGCTGGCCCGGCTTCCAGCCGTGGGCGGCGAAGTAGCTGGCGACCGAGCCGATGGCGTCGGCCGGGCTGTTCAGCAGGTCGATGCGGCCGTCGCCATCGTAGTCGAGCGCGAACTTCGCGATGCTCGACGGCATGAACTGCGGCATGCCTGTGGCGCCCGCATAGCTGCCCCGCGCGGCGCCCGGGTCGCAGCCGGCGCGAGCGGCCTGGCCCAGGAACTCTTCCAGTTCGCCGCGGAAATAGGCGGTGCGGTCGGCCGCGCGCGGATGCGCGGCGGGGAAGTCGAATGCCAGCGTGGCCAGCGTGTCGAGCACGCGGAAAGCACCGGTCTGCTGGCCGTAGATGGTCTCCACGCCGATGATGCCGACGATGATCCCGGCCGGCACGCCGCACTCGCGCTCGGCCCGCGCCAGCGTGGCGGCGTTCTGGTCCCAGAAGCGCAGGCCCGCGCGGATGCGGACCGGCTCGACGAAGCGGCCGCGGTAGGCGCGCCAGTTCCTGGCCGCGGGGTTGGCGGGCGGCAGCATCAGGCGCGGCACCTGGGGCAGCAGGCGGGCGCTGCCGATCGCCTCGCGCACCCAGGCGGCATCCAGGCCGCGGCGCGCGGCCAGGTCGTCGGCAAAGGCCATGGCGTCGGGGCGGGTCGCATAGGCGGGGCCGGCGGCCGGGGGCTGGGGCCTGGCGGCCGCGGCCTTCCTGGCGGGCGTGGCGGCAGCCTTGCGGTGTCCTGCCGCGTGGGCCGCAGAAGCGGTCAGGGCACCGCAGGCGATGCCGAGCAGGCAGCAGGCAGCCAGGGCGCGGGCCGGCATGGGCCTCGTCGCGGTCGGGAAGGCAGGAGTCATCTGGAGGAAGAGGACGGTGCGGAGGCGGGGGGCTGCGCCGGTGCCCGGGGCGGCCAGCGCAGGGTGCGGAAATCGCGGCGCAGCGCAGCGAGTGCGGCGGGCGTGCCGTGGGCGGCATAGCGCTGGGCTTCGAGGCGCAGCAGCCAGGCGGCGATGGCGTCGCCGGCTTCGCCGCCCCGCAGCGCCTGCACCTGGCGGGCGAGGGCGCGCGGCGTGGCGGCAGGCGCGGCCAGGCCGGCGCGCTGCAAACGCGCGCGGGCGCGTGCGAGCAGGCGCAGCCAGGGGTCCTGGCGGCGGCCGCGCCAGGCCCAGCCCGCGCTGCCCAGCGCGGTGAGGACGGCGAGGCCGGCGGTGGCATAGCCCAGGTCTTCCCAGCCGGGCGCCTCGATGCCGAGCGCGCGCAGCAGGTCGAGCTGGCGGCCCTGGGTGTAGTTGAGCACCCACTGGTTCCAGCCGTTGTTGGCCGCCTCCCACACCGCGCGCAGCCGGGTGACGAAGCCCGGGGCCACCATGGCTCCGACGGCGGCGGCGAACACGCCGGGCGCGGGGCGCAGCCGCTCGAAGGCGCCGACGCGGCCCGGCGAGACGGCGGCCGTCGGATCGACGCGCTGCCAGCCGCGGTCTTCGTACCAGACCTCGGCCCAGGCATGGGCGTCGGACTGCCGTATGGTCCAGTAGCCGTCCACCGGGTTGCGTTCCCCGCCCTGGTAGCCGGTGACGATGCGCGAGGGCACGCCCATGGCCCGCAGCAGGATCACGAAGGACGAGGCGATGTGCTCGCAGAAGCCTTCCTTGCGGTCGAACCAGAACTCGTCGGCGGTCTGGGTGCCGTAGACGCCGGGGTCGAGCGTGTAGGTGTAGCCGCCGGTGCGCAGGCGCTGCCAGACGGCGTCGACCAGGGCCTGGGTGCCGGCGCCGCTGCCCAGCCGGGCGCGGATCTCGCCGGCCAGCGCGGCGGTGCGCGGGTTGGAGCCCGGCGGCAGCGCGGCATAGGGATCGAGCCGGGGCGTCTTCCCGTGCGGGCCGTGGCGGAAGTCCAGGTAGCTCTCGGCGCGGTAGCGCAGCACGTCGCCGAGCGGCCGGCTGGCGATCCACTGCAGGTCGGCATTCATGCGCGCGCTGGTGCCGGCCGGCAGCGCGGGCATGTCGCGCACCGCGTCCAGCACCAGCAGCCAGGGGCGCTGGCTCGGCTCCAGCGTGGCCTCGTAGCGCACCGGGGCGCCGCGCACCTCCAGCTCGGCCGGCGTGGGCAGGCGGGGCGTGGCGTCGCTTGGCAGCTCGCGCCAGGTGCTGCCGTCGAAGCTGGCCAGCACCGGGCCGCGGAAATAGAGCGCCTGCTGCGGCGGCGGGGCGCCGTCGGGCGTGTCGAAGCGCACCCGCAGGGCGATGCTCTCGTTCATCGCCAGGGTGGCGATGGTGCCGACCTGCATGGTGGGCGACAGGCCGGTGCGGCCCATGACCGCATCGGCCGGCGTGCCCCAGAGCGGCGCCACGCGCGGGAACAGCAGGAACAGCGCCACGGCCACCGGCGCCCCCAGCAGCGCCATCGTGCCCGCGGTGCGCAGCGGCAGCAGCAGGGGCGGGCGGCCGACCGGCATGTGGGCGTTGACCAGCGCGGCCAGCAGGCCCATGAGCCCGGCCAGCATCGCCATCGCGGCCGGCAGCGACTGCGAGAAGAAGAACTGGGTGAGCATCGTGAAGAAGCCCAGGAAGAAGATGACCAGCGCATCGCGCCGCGCCCGCAGCTCCAGCGTCTTGAGCGCGAGCAGCACGACGACCAGGGTCACGCCCGCGTCGCGCCCCAGCACCGTGCCGTGGCTCGCCACCGTGCCGGCCACGGCCAGTGCGAGGGCCGCGCCCAGCACCCGGCGTCCCGGCAGCGGCCGGCCGGCCCAGGCCAGCCAGGCGCGCCAGCCCAGCATGGCGGCGGCGAAGCCGGCGGTCCACAGCGGCAGATGGGCCGACTGCGATGCCACCAGCCAGGCCACGACCGCGAGCAGGAACAGCGTGTCGCGCGCCTCGCGCGGCAGCGTCTGCAGGCGGGACGGCAGGGGCGGCGGCGCGGCGGTGGGCGGCATGAAGAAAGTGTAGGGTGTGCCGCAGGGTTATGCGGCGGTGCCGGACCGCGATCCGGCCCCGAGGTCCGATACTTGCGCAAAACGTACCTCCGGTCCCTCTGCTTCCCCTCCATGACCCAGTCCCCTTCTGCCGCGGCGGGCGCGCCGCCGCAGGCCGCCGCCTATCTCTCCACCCCCGTGCTGCTGCTGATGGCGGGGGCCTGCGGCCTCTGCGCCGGCAGCAACTACTTCAACCAGCCGCTGCTGCATTCCATCGCCGTCGGCCTGGGCGTGAGCGAAGCCCGGTCCGCCCTCACCGTCACGCTGGCGCAGGTGACCTATGCCGTCGGCCTGCTGCTGCTGGTGCCGCTGGGCGACAAGTGCGAGCGGCGCGGGCTGGTCGTGGGCCTGATGCTGCTGGCCTCCGTCGGCCTCTTCATCAGCGGCTTCGCCCGCAGCTTCGCGATGCTGTTCGCCGGCACGGCCATGGCCGGGCTGTTCTCGGTCGCGGCCCAGGTGCTGGTGCCGATGGCCGCCACGCTGAGCGACCCGCGCCGCAGCGGCCGGGCCGTGGGGCTGGTGATGAGCGGCCTGCTCACCGGCATCCTGGCCGCGCGCAGCGTGGCCGGGCTGCTGTCGGCCTGGGGCGGCTGGAACACCGTCTACCGCGCCGCCGGCATTTCCATGCTGGTGCTGGCCGCGGCGCTCTGGCTGGTGCTGCCCCGATCGCGCAACCCGTCGCCGCCGAGCTACGGCAGCACGCTGCGCTCGCTGGGCCGGCTGATCGCGCGCCATCCGCGGCTGCGCAGCCGGGCACTGCTGGGCGGACTGTCGTTCGCCTCGGTCAGCGCCATGTTCTCGACCATGTCGCTGCTGCTGTCGGGGCCGGCCTTCGGCCTGGGCGATGCGCATATCGGCCTGGTCGGCCTGCTGGGCGTGGCCGGCGCGCTCATGGCCAACGCGGCCGGCCGGCTGGCCGACAAGGGCCATGGCCAGGCCACCACGGCCGGCGCGGCGGTGCTGCTGGTGGCAAGCTGGGGCGCGCTCTGGCTGGGCGGCGGCAGCATGGCCTGGTTCCTGGCCGGCATCCTGCTGATCGACCTGGCGCTGCAGGGCGGCCACATCACCAACCAGAACGTGGTCTACCAGCTGGAGCCGCAGGCCCGCTCGCGGATCAATGCGGTCTACATGACCAGCTACTTCATCGGCGCGGCCGCCGGCTCGGCCCTGGGTTCGGCCGCCTGGCAGCACGGCGGCTGGGCCGGCACCTGCCTGCTCGGCGTGGCGCTGGGGCTCTGCGCCGTCGGCGTGATGCTCTACGACCGTGCGCTGGTGCGCCGCGCGGCCGCCTGAGCGCCACCATGCCGGTGCGGGCCCGCGAGGACGAGATGGAGTTCAGCTTCGTGCGCGCCCAGGGCGCGGGCGGGCAGAACGTCAACAAGGTGTCGAGCGCGGTGCAGCTGCGCTTTTCCATTCCGGCCTCGTCGCTGCCCGCAGAGGTGAAGGAGCGCCTGCTCGCGCGCGCCGACCGGCGCATCGCGGCCGACGGCACGGTCGTCATCAAGGCCCAGCGCAGCCGCAGCCAGGATTCCAACCGCGCCGACGCCATCGCGCGGCTGCAGGCGCTGGTGGCCGCCGCGGCCGTGGCGCCGCTGGCGCGCAAGGCCACCAAGCCCACACGCGCGTCCCAGCGGCGCCGGCTGGAGGGCAAGGCGATCCGCAGCGCGGTGAAAAGGCAGCGGCGCGGCGGAGAGGAGGGCTAACCGTCCGCTGCTATGTCAAAAGACATAGGAGACCGGCGCCGCGGCTGCCAGAATCGCCCCGGCATTTTCCGGGCACTCCCGCCATCCGGATTGCACCGGGCAGGGAGTCGGGCAGGGCCTTATGACGCGTTATCTGAAAGTCGAGATATCCCAGGCGCTTTTCACCACGCTCGCCCGCGGCGGGCGGGCCGCGGGCTTCCTCGCGCAGCTGTTCTCACGCATGGAGATCGTCGAGGCGGTCGCGCCGGGCGGCGCCGCGAACTGGAGGGTCGTCTGGGGCTGCGACCTCGCCGGCCTGCCGGGCAGTGTGCGTGCCGCCGTGGAGGAGTCGCTGGCCCTGGTGCAGTCGCAGCGGCCGTTGGCCGACTTCGATGCCGGCCGCGGGGACGAATGAACGCGGCGAGGGCGGCGGCGCGACGGCTCACAGGCCCAGGCGCCGCATCGGCTGCGTGATCGATACCGCTGCCTTGTCGTAGCCCTGCCACGGCGCATTGCCGGTGCGCAGCCGCTGCTCCACCGTGGCGATGGTCCAGTGGGCGCTGCCGCTCAGCGCGGCCAGTTCGTCCCAGCCCACCGGCACCGAGATGCCCAGCCCGGGCCGCGCGCGGGCCGACCAGGCGGCCGCGGTGGTCGCGCCGCGGCCGTTGCGCAGATAGTCCACGAAGATCTTTCCGACCCGGTTGCGCGGCCCGCTCTTGGCGACGAAGCGGTCGGGAATGGTCTGCGCCAAGTGCTGCACCACGGCCTGCGCGAAGCCTTTGACCGCGTCCCAGCCGTGCAGCCGCCGGATCGGCACCACCACGTGCAGGCCCTTGCCGCCGCTGGTCTTCAGGAACGCGGGCAGGCCGAGTTCCTGCAGCAGCACCTGGAGCAGCTGCGCGCCTTCCTGCACCCGCGGCCAGGGTACGCCTTCGCCGGGGTCGAGGTCGAACACGATGCGGTCGGGCCGCTCGATGCGGTCGTGGCGCGCGTTCCAGCTGTGCAGCTCGACGACGTTGAACTGCGCGGCCTCCGGCAGGGCCTCGGGCGTGGCGGGTTCGAGCAGCGGCGCATGGCCGGGGTCGAGGCGCGCGTCCAGCTGCGTCCAGCCGGGGATGGCGGTGTTCTCGGCATGCTTCTGGAAGAACTTCTCGCCGTCCACGCCGTCGGGCGCTCGGACGAGCGCGACCGGCCGCTGCCGCAGGTGCTCCAGCATCAGCGGCGCGACGGTCGCGTAGTAGCGCACCAGGTCGAGCTTGGTGAGGCCGGTCGACGGGTCGATCACGCGGTCGGCATGGGTGACGTGCAGGCGGCCTGCGGGCAGGGTCTTGGTCATGGCTTGGGCAGGGGGGCGGGCCTCGGGCTTCACCGCCCGCTCGCGGCCGATGGCGCGGGCGGGCTTGTCCTCGCGCAGGCCGTGGAAGACGGAATGGCGGATGCGGCCGGTCTCCGTCCATTCGCCGAACGAGACCTCGGCCAGCAGCCGCGGCTCGACCCAGTGGACGCGGGCGGTGCCGGCCGGCTGCGGATCGAACGGAGAATCCTTGCGGGCGAGGGCGTCGAGCTTCTCGCGCAGCGTGGCCAGCGTCTGCTGGCTGAAGCCGGTGCCGACGTTGCCGGCATAGCGCAGCCGCCCGTCGTCGTGCACGCCGAGCAGCAGCGCGCCCAGGCCGGTGCGCGCGCCCTGCGGGTCGGTCCAGCCGCCGATGACGAACTCCTGTCGCTGGCTGCACTTGAGCTTGATCCAGTCGCCGTTGCGGCGCGAGGCATAGGGGGCGTCGCGCCGCTTGCCGATCACGCCCTCGAAGCCGATGCGGCAGGCCGAGGCCACGAGGTCGGCCGGCGCGGCGTCGAAGGCATCGCTGAAGCGGATGTGGGGCGTGTCGCCGCGCGCGCCTTCGAGCAGCCGCTGCAGCCGCGCGCGGCGCTCAACCAGCGGCAGGCCGCGCAGGTCCTCGCCGTCGGCGAACGGCAGGTCGAAGAGGAAGTAGACGATGGGTCTCGGTGCGTTCGCCCTCGAAGGCGTTCTGCAGGCGCTGGAAGTCCGGCGCGCCCCGCTCGTCCTGCACCACGATCTCGCCGTCGAGCCAGCCGCAGCGCAGCGGCAGCCGGGCGACCTCGCGGGCGAGCGCGGGCAGGCGATGGGTCCAGTCGTGGCCGTTGCGGGTGATCAGCTGCACCTGGCTGCCGTCGCGGCGGGCCAGCAGCCGGTAGCCGTCGAACTTGAGTTCGTAGAGCCAGTCCTGCGCCTCGCGCGGCGGCTCGGAGGCGAGGAGGGCGAGCTGGGGCGACAGGCTCTCGGGCAGAGCCGCCGCCCTGCCATGCGAGAATGCAGGGAGTATGGGCTTGTCGTTGGCGGCAGCCAAGCGCTTGGGCGATGTAGGCGGGGGGGTATTCAGGCCGCTCACACTGTCCGGCAGCGCCTCGACCACGCTGTATTCCCCGGCCGGCCGGTCGAAGCCGTCGCGCTCCTTGATCAGCAGCCAGGGCGGCTGCTTCTCGCTGCCTCGGCCATGCATGCGCACCAGCGTCCAGCCGCCCTGGAGCTTGTGGCCGTGCAGCGTGAACTTGAGCTTGCCCTTGCGGTATCCCTCGGCCGGGTCGCCCTCGGGCGCCCAGCTGCCGCTGTCCCAGACGATGACGCGGCCCGCGCCATACTGGCCGGCGGGGATCTGGCCCTCGAGTCGGTTGTAGGCGATCGGATGGTCCTCCACCTGCACGGCCATGCGCTTGTCCGCCGGGTCGAGGCTCGGCCCCTTGGGCACGGCCCAGCTCTTCATGGCGCCGTCGATCTCCAGCCGCAGGTCGTAGTGCAGGCGCGAGGCCCAGTGCTTCTGGATCACGTAGCGCAGCACGTCGCCGCCGGCCTCGCCGCCTTCGGCCGGCTCGAGCGTGCGGCGGAAGTCGCGCTTGGCGCGGTAGGTGGCGAGCGGGTTGGGCCGGGCCATGGGGCGGGCTGCTTCAGGCCGCGCGCCGCCGGGCCGGCGCCTTGGCCGCGGCCTTCCTGCGCGGGGCGGCCTGCTTCTTCGCGGGCGCCGGCGCATCGCGCTCGCCGCGGCCGTGCTCCAGGCTGCGGCGCAGCAGGCTGGTCAGGTCGATCACCTCGGCGCCGCGTGGGGCGGTGAAGGCCTGTTCTTCCTCGACCTGCTCGATCTCGCCGGCGCGGGCCTTGGTCTCCACCAGCCGCAGGATCTCTTCCTTGAACGAGTCGCGGAAGTGGTCGGCCTCCCACTTGGCCGTCATGTCGTCGATCAGCGCCGCGGCCATCTCCATCTCGGCCGGGCGGATGTTGTTGGCCTTGCTGCCCTCGGGCGGCAGCTTGAGCTGTTCCCACGAGCGGATCTCACCGCCCCAGCGCAGCAGGTTCAGCACCAGCGCCGGGCCGGCCGGCACCAGCACGGCCAGGTGCTGCTTGGTCTGGATGACGACGCGCGCCACGCCCACCCGCTTCTTGGCGAGCAGCGCCTCGCGCAGCAGCGCGTAGACCTTCTCGCCGCGGTTGACCGGCGCGATGTAGTAGGGCCGCTCCAGGTAGACGAACGGGATCTCGGCCGCGTCGATGAAGGCCTCGATCTCGATGGTCTGCGTGGTGCGCGGATAGGCCGAGGCGATCTCTTCGGGCGTCAGCACGACGTACTTGCCATCCTCGTATTCCACGCCCTTGACGATGTCCGCCGGCGCCACTTCCTTGCCCGTCTTCTTGTTGATGCGCTTGTAGCCCACCGGGTCCATCGTCCGCTTGTCGAGCCAGTCGAAGTCCACGCCCGAGCTGGTCGTGGCCGAGTACAGCGCCACCGGGATGTGGACCAGGCCGAAGCTGATCGCGCCCTTCCACAGCGCGCGGGAGGAGGCGGGGGCGGCGGCTGGCGGGGCGGGCGTGCGGCTGTTCATGCTGTCAGCGTAGGCGGGCGCATGCGACGGCGGCGTAGGACGGCTTCGCGCTGCCGTGCCGGCCTCACCGGACCGCACCGCCGCGCCTTGGCCGCGCAGGCGCCGCCAGACCCCACCGCACCGACGCCGCGCCGCGCCGCGTCGCGCCGCGTCGCGCCGAAGAGAATGCAAGGCAGCGCCACCGCCGCGGCCAATGCGCGCGCGTGCGGCTCGAACGCCTGCATGGTCAGCCCGCACGATGCTCAGGGCGAATCTGCCCCGGCGCCGTGATCGTCCTGCCCGTCCCGGGACCTGCAGGGCTGCCGCTGCGGCTTGCCGGGCAATAATGTCTGCCATGCATGTCCTGCGCACCTCGTCCTCGCGGCTCGCCCGGCTGGTCCTGGCGTGGTTCGTGCTGGCGCTGGGCGTGGCTGTCGCATCGCCCGTCGTCCATCCGCAGTCGATGGAACTGGTCTGCACCGCCGGCGCGGGCGTCAGGATGGTGGCGAGCGGCGACGACGGCAGGGCCATCGACGCCGGCCGCCACACGCTCGACTGTCCCCTGTGCCTGGGCGCCGCGCCGCCGCCCGCACCGCAGCTGCCGCGCGCGGAGCTGCCGCAGCCGCTGGCCCGTGCGCGGCTGCCTGCGGCGCAGGTGCATGTCGCGGGCACCGCCGGCGCGCCGCTGCCGCCGCGCGGGCCGCCGGCGCTTTCCTGAATCCGCGTCGAACTGAAGAGAAGGCGGCGGCGCCACCGGCGCCGCCGCTCCGCCCGCTGCCCCCAGCGGGAATCCGCCTGCCGCACGCCGGCCAACCTTCGGGCGTTCCACGCCTGTCCGGTCATCCTTCCATGGCTTTCTCGACGAGCGACAGCCCGCGCCCGCGCGCGCCGGGCTGCATTCCCCCTCCACGGCGCGGCCTGCTGCGGCTGGCCGGCGCCGGTGCACTTGCCGCGCTGGCCGGCTGCGGCCGCCGGGAGCCGCCGGCCTTCCGCGGCGTGGACGTGTCCGACGTGACGACCTATGCCCGGGACTTCCGCCTGCGCGACCCCGACGGCCACGAGCGCACGCTGGCGGACTTCCGCGGCAAGGCGGTGCTGCTGTTCTTCGGCTTCACCCAGTGCCCCGACGTCTGCCCGACCGCCCTGGCCCGCGCCGCCGAGGTCAAGCGGCTGCTCGGCGCCGATGGCGGGCGCTTCCAGGTGCTGTTCATGACCGTGGACCCGGAGCGCGACACGCCCGCGGTGCTCAAGGCCTACACCGCCGCGTTCGACCCGGGCTTCCTCGGCCTGTGGACGGACGTGCAGGGCACGCAGGACACGGCGCGGGAGTTCAAGGTGTTCTTCAGGAAGGTGCCGACCGGCTCTTCCTACACCATGGACCACTCCGCCTTCAGCTACGTCTACGACCCGCAGGGCCGGCTGCGGCTGGTCATGCGACACGACCAGACCGCGCAGGAATATGCCGACGACGTACGCCGGCTGCTGCAGCCGGCCTGAACCCTTTGACGAATCCACTTTCGATACCACCATGAACCCGACATTCCATTGCCTCCCTTCCCGCGCCCTCGCGATCGCAGTGCTGCTGGCCGCAGGCGCCGCCCGCGCCGACATCACCGTGCAGCAGCCGTGGATACGCGCGACCGTGCCGCAGCAGAAGGCCACCGGCGCCTTCCTGACGCTGCGCTCCACCGAGGACACGACGCTGGTGGAGGCCCGCTCGCCCGTCGCCGCCGTGGCCGAGGTGCACGAAATGGCGGTCGAGGACAACGTGATGAAGATGCGCCAGGTGCCGGCGCTCGCCGTGCCGGCCGGCAGGCCGGTGGAACTCAGGCCCGGCGGCTACCACGTCATGCTGCTGGACCTGCAGCGCCAGCTCAAGGAAGGCGAGGAGGTGCCGCTGACCCTGGTCTTCCGCAACGCCCGCGGCGGCCGCGAGTCGATCGACGTGCAGGTGCCGGTCCGCGGGCTCAACCCGTCGTCGAATGCGCCGGGCCACGACGCCCACCGGCACTGACGCGCATCCAGGCGCGGCAGCACCGCTTCGGCCTGTTCCCAACGGCGGCTCCCGCCTGGCATCCGTCAGCTTCGCGCCAGCGCCTCCAGGCAGCGGCGCCGGTGCGCCGGCCCGCTGCCCGGCGCGATCTTGGCGCCCGGCAGGCGCAGGCCGTAGTCCACGCCCAGGCCGTCGGCCTGCAATACCCAGGCGGTCAGCCGCGACAGCCGGGCCTCGCCGGCCGGCAGGCCGGTGCGCTGGGCGTCCAGCCACAGCTGGGTGAGCCGCGCCTGCTGCGCATCGCGGCTCACCAGCTGGCCGCCTCCGGTGGCCAGCGCCTGCGCCGCCTTCTTCCAGACCACGAGCTTGAGCGGATCGCCGCGCTGGTAGGCGCGCACGCCGTCGAACTCGCCCATGCCGCGCGCGGCGGCCGATCCGCCCGATCCCGCCAGCGGCTCGCCGGCCGGCAGCGGCGGCGGCGCGGCCTCGGGCGTGGGATAGACCAGCACCTGCGAGGCCGGGCGCCAGACCGACCAGGCGCGGAAGGTGCCGAGCGGGTAGAGCGTCTGCACCGCCAGCGGCGGCAGCGGCTGCAGGCCGCGCCGCTGCGGCTCGAAGGCCAGGTGCAGCACGGCGCTCGCGGCCGCCGGCACGTCGGTGAAGACCCAGCGGCCGCTGCCGCGCACCTCGGCCGCGATCGCATGGCGCGGGCGGCGGCGGGTGCTGGCGAACTCGATGGCCAGTTCCACCGGCGCGCCCAGGAACTGCGGCTGCGGCGGCACCAGGTGCAGCGTCAGACCGCGCAGCGTGCCGTGGCCCGCGTGCATGCCGGCCAGCGCGCTGCCGGCCAGCACGAAGGTCAGCAGGTAGCCCAGGTTGAGCTGGTAGTTGATCGATGCCAGCAGCAGCAGCAGCGTGGCCGCCAGCGCCAGCCCGGCCGGCGTGGGCACGATGTAGATGTTGCGCTGGGTCAGCAGCAGGCTGTCGGTGCGCGGCAGCCGCGTGAGCCACCAGCCGCGCAGCCGGGAGCGCAGGGCGCCGGTCACGGCAGCGGCGTGGCGTCGAGCAGCGCCCGCACCTGCTCGGCCGCGCCGCGGCCGGCTTCGCCCACGGGCACCAGGCGGTGCGCCGCCGTCTGCGGCAGGATGGCCTGCACGTCGTCCGGCGCCACGTAGTCGCGGCCCGCGAGGAGCGCCTGGGCCTTGGCCGCGCGCACGATGGCGATGGCCGCGCGCGGCGACAGCCCCTGCACGAACCAGCGGCCCGAGCGCGTGGCGGCGATCAGGTCCTGCACGTAGTCCAGCAGCGGCGTGCACGGCCTGCACCTGCGCCTGCAGCGCGGCCAGGTCGTCGGCCGACAGCACCGGCAGCAGGTTCTCCAGCACCGCACGGCGGTCGCGGCCGGCGAGCAGCTCGCGCTCGGCCGCGCGGTCCGGGTAGCCCAGCGAGATGCGCATGAGGAAGCGGTCGAGCTGCGACTCCGGCAGCGCGAAGGTGCCGAGCTGGTCGAGCGGGTTCTGCGTGGCGATCACGAAGAAGGGCTGCGGCAGGGCGCGCGTCTCGCCCTCCACCGTGACCTGCTTCTCCTCCATCGCTTCGAGCAGGGCGCTCTGGGTCTTGGGGCTCGCGCGGTTGATCTCGTCGGCCAGCAGCACCTGGGCGAACACCGGCCCCGGGTGGAACACGAAGCCCTCGCGCGCGCGCTCGTAGACCGACACGCCGGTCAGGTCGCTGGGCATCAGGTCGGCGGTGAACTGCACCCGCGAGAACTGCAGGCCGAAGCTGGTGGCCAGCGCGTGCGACAGCGTGGTCTTGCCCACGCCGGGCACGTCCTCGATGAGCAGGTGGCCGCCGGCCAGAAGGCAGGCCACGCAGTCCTGCACCTGCTGCCGCTTGCCCACGATCACCGTGTTAAGCTGGTTCAGGAGCGACGCGACGAGGGGCTGTGCTTGCATGCTCCGACGTTACCAGAGACAAACGGAACAACGATGGCACACAGGACCGGCTACTACACCCACGCGGCATGCCGCCGGCACGAGATGGGCGAGGGCCACCCCGAATGCCCCGAGCGGCTCGATGCCATCGAGGACCGCCTGCTGCTGACCGGCGTGGGCGACGCGCTGGACCGCCGCGAGGCGCCGGCCGCGGCGCTGGCCGACATCGAGCTGGCCCACGACCGCATGCACGTGGCCGGCCTGCGCGGTCTGTCGCAGAACCTCGCCGAGGACCAGCTGGCCGGCGGCCCGCGCTACAGCCCGATCGACCCCGACACCAGCATCAACGTCCACACCTGGGACGCCGCCCTGCATGCGGCCGGCGCGGCGCTGGCCGCGACCGACGCGGTGATCGCCGGCGAGCTGGAGAACGCCTTCTGCGCCGTGCGCCCGCCCGGCCACCATGCCTGCCACGGCAAGGCCATGGGCTTCTGCTTCTTCAACAACGTGGCTGTCGCGGCGCGCTATGCGCTGGAGCGCCACCGCTTCAAGCGCGTGGCCATCGTCGACTTCGACGTGCACCACGGCAACGGCACCGAGGACATCCTGGCCGGCGACGACCGGGTGCTGATGGTCGGCTTCTTCCAGCATCCGCTCTATCCGTTCTCGGGCACCGAACATCCGGCATCCAACATGCTCAACCTGCCGGTGCCGGCCTATACCAGGGGCATGGAGATCCGCGAGCTGATCGAGTCGGTCTGGCTGCCGCGGCTGGAGGCGTTCAAGCCCGAGATGGTCTTCGTGAGCGCCGGCTTCGACGCCCACCGCGAGGACGAGCTGGGCCAGCTCGGCCTGACCGAGAGCGACTACACCTGGATCACCATGCGCATCAAGGATGTGGCGCGGCGCTTCTCGAAAGGCCGCATCGTCTCGGTGCTCGAAGGCGGCTACAGCCTCGACGCGCTCGCGCGCAGCGTCGAAGCGCACGTGCGGGTGCTGGCCGACCTGTGATCGTCCGCTGCCGGCCCGCCTGCCTTGACGGTTGCTGCCATGCCTGACCTGGCCTTCCACGACCTGCCTTTCGATCCCGCCCGCATCCCGGGCGACTGCCTGCCCGTGCTGCTGCGCGCCATGCCCAAGGCCGAACTGCACATCCATGTCGAGGGCTCGCTGGAGCCCGAGCTGATCTTCGCGCTGGCCCGGCGCAACGGCGTGGCGCTGCCTTATGCGGACGTGGACGAACTGCGGCGCGCCTACGCCTTCACCAACCTGCAGAGCTTCCTCGACATCTAACTACGCCGGCGCCAGCGTGCTGCGCACCGCGCAGGACTTCCACGACATGGCCTGGGCCTACCTGGAGCAGGCCGCGGCCGACAACGTGCTGCACACCGAAATCTTCTTCGACCCGCAGACCCACACGGCGCGCGGCGTGGAGATGGCCACCGTCATCGACGGCCTGCACCGCGCCTGCGCCGCGGCGCGCACTGTACTGGGGGTGAGCGCGTCGCTGATCCTGTGCTTCCTGCGCCACCTGAGCGAGGAAGACGCCTTCGCCACGCTGGAGCAGGCCGAGCCCTTTCTCGACCGCATCGTCGGCGTGGGCCTGGATTCGAGCGAGGTCGGCCATCCGCCCGAGAAGTTCGCCCGCGTGTTCGCGCGCTGCCGCGACAAGGGCCTGCACGTCGTCGCCCATGCGGGCGAGGAGGGGCCGCCGGCCTATGTCTGGAGCGCGCTCGACGTGCTCAAGGCCGAGCGCATCGACCACGGCGTGCAGGCGGTGCACGACGCGGCGCTGATGGAGCGGCTGGCCCGCGAGCGCATCCCGCTCACCGTCTGCCCGCTGTCCAACGAGAAGCTCAAGGTCTTCCCGCGGCTGGCCGACCACAACCTGGGCCGGCTGCTCGACGCCGGGCTCGCGGCCACGGTCAACTCCGACGACCCGGCCTACTTCGGCGGCTACGTCAACGACAACTACGTGCAGACCTTCGCGGCCACCGGACTCGGTGCGGCGGCGGCCTGGCGGCTCGCGCGCAACGGCTTCGAGGGCAGCTTTCTCGGCGCGGCCGACAAGCGCGCCTTCGCCGACCGGGTGGATGCCGCGTTCGCGGCGTTCGGCTGAGCGCCGGTGCCGTGCGGCGCTGCGACCCGTTGGGCATGAACTTGTCGCAAACGGAGTACAAACTGTGGACCGCGCCGCTACCGGCAGTGCCGGCAGCGCTCCGGCTCCTTCCTCTTGCAAGGGGGTATATGCCTGATACGCCTGCTAATCAGGCACACTAGGATGTATCCCCCAGGGGTATTGGGGGCGGGGCGGGTTTCCATCGATGGCGGGCGGCGTGCGTCCCGGCCGTGGCCTGCAAACGTCCCCAGCGGCCGGCTGCCAGCGCGTCGATGGGCAGCAGGCAGCCCACGAAGTCGTTGGACACGCCCGCCTCCAGCCAGTCGGTGAGCGTCTGCCGGAAGGCGGGCTCGGCCACGCCCTCGATGCCCTTGCAGATCTTGCCGAGGCTGAGGACCGGCAGGAAGAGCGACTGACGCGGGCGGGCCTGCATCCAGGCCACCCCATCGGGTCGGAATACGGCCCGGCCGCCCTTTGTCAATCGACTGGACGTGGTCGGATCGTCTCGCGCCGTGCTTGGCAGCCCGGTTGGAGTTCTCCCAAGTCATTGATTTCAAGGGATTCACCGTATAAACTGTGAATCTTTAAAAAATACGGGGAATCCTCCTGTTTCTCCATGGACTTCCTCCCGCTCTCCGACAACGCCATCCGGCAAGCCATCGACTCGGCGGCCATCTTCATGGAATGGCGCCGGGCGGTTGCTGCGGCTCGCCCCTATTGCGGAGGCATGTACTTCAAGAAGGAGGGGGCTACGAGTACCTGGTGAAGACCGCGCCCGACAACGGCCAGAAAAGGATGGGCCGACGCACGCCTGAAAAGGAAGAAATCCTCGAAGCCTTCCTCCGAAACAAGCGGAAAACGCAGGCGCGCCGCAAGTCGCTGGATGCAGCCCTGGCTGAAGCCATACGGTTGAACAGGGCCGTGAAAGCCGGGCGGGTGCCTGCGGCCGTCATCGGCGTGCTGAACGCCTTGGAGGACGCGGCACTTGGCGAACACTTCACCGTCATTGGAACGCACGCCCTCTATGCCTACGAGGCTGCGGCAGCTGTACGGATCGTGCAAGGGGCCATGGCAACCCAGGACGTCGATTTGCTCTGGGATGCGCGCAAGCGGGTGCAGTTCCTCTCCACCATGCAGCGCCTCGACCGGTCGGTGTTGAGCGTGCTGCAAGACGCCGATCCTTCGTTCCAGCGCATGGATGGCCAAGCCGAAACCGCCATTGACGCCAAGGGCTTCCAGGTGGACTTTCTGCGCCGGGAAACCACCGAAGGCGATGAACGTCCCTTCCGTTTCACCGACGATGAAGGTGACCTCTGGCCAGTTCAAGCCCGGCGAGCCGAACAGTTCCTGAAAAAACCACGGTTCGAGCAGGTCGTGGTGTCCGCTACCGGCCGGATGGCGCTGATGCGCACCATCGACCCGCAGGTGTTCGTCGACTTCAAACGCTGGATGGCGGGTTTGGAGGACCGTCCAGCCGGCAAACGCCGTCGTGACGAGCTGCAAGCGGGAATCGTGCAAAAGCTGCTGGACGAGAAACTGTTGACTTGAACCGGCGGCCTGCCCGGCCGGCGCCTTTTCCGGCTGCGGAAGGCGGCGGCCGCGCTAGTTTGCCGGCGCCGACTGCAACAGCAGGATCAGCGCCAACACGGCGAGCGCCGCCAGTGCGAGCAGCACGTCGAGCAGGGAAATGCCCCGCGATGGGCGATGACGCCGCGCCGCCGGGGCCGCCGCGCGCCGACGGTCGGGTCGCCCGGGTGCGGGCTCAGTCATCGCCGGCCCACGGGCGCAGGTCCACCACGCCGAGCACCTGGGCGTCGGCCCGGCGCACCAGCACCACCATCGAGCGCGCCCGCGCCGCCAGCGGCAGCCAGCCGTCGGCGCCGGGCCAGCGCGCCAGCGCCGCCGCGACGGCGGGCGCCGGGTTGAATTGGCGCAAGTCGTCCAGCGGCCTGGCGCGTGCGCGCAGCGCGGCGGCCTCGTCTTCGAGCGGCACGAACAGGTCGATGCGCTGCGGAAGGTCCGGCCCGCCCTGGGCCGATTCGAACATCAGCGTGTTGCGGGCCTGTGCGTCGGCCGGGTTGCGCGAGGCTGCCCAGCGCGGGCCGGTCCAGGGCGCGTGGCGGAAGGCGGGCGCGGCCGCATCGCGGTGGCGTGTGTCCACGTCCTGCGCGGGCACGAGGTCGAAGCGGTCCATGTTGAACACCAGCCATGCGGGCCGTCCCTGGGCCACCGCGGCAAAGCCATAGGCAAAGGCTGCGAGTTGCACGGCGACGATCACGGCGAGGTCCATGCGCAGGCTCTTTTTGCCCACGCGGTAGACCAGGAAGGTGAAACAGGGACCGAGAACCACGTCCACGCCGAGCAGGATCAGGAAGATGTGTTGCAGGTCCACAGCCTGTGCCAGGGGCGGGGGATACCACAGGCGGAAAGCGATCAGGGCCGCCAGCAGTGCGAACAAGGCAGAGAGGCAAAGGTGCAGCAGCGCGGCGCGCAGGCGGACGGGCATGTGCAGGAAATGTCGTGACGAAGAAGCAAGAGCAAAAACAAAGGGCGCCACCAGGGCGCCCTTTGCGGAGACAGGCTGAAAATAATCGATGAGCCTGTCCCTGCCCTGTGAATCAGGAACCGCCAAAGCGGTAATTGGCGGGTACGTACTTATAGGAGGCGGTCTTGTGGGTAGTGCCACCCCAGACGATGGGTTCGCCGTTTGTCAGTGGGCTGGTAGGCAGGCCCGTGTCGGCAACAATCGCACCCGTACCGGGGATGAGCTTGACGATGGTCGTATTGGGAACCACGCTGGTGTAGGTGATCGAAATCGCACCGTCGTTTGCTACCGGCGTCGCTGCAATTGCAGCGATTGCAATGGATGAAACGATGCTGGTTGCGGTGAACTTGTAACCGTAAGAATTCACTGCAGGCTCGCCGGAGCCGGTGTAGGCATCGATGGCCTCGCCCGGCTTGGAGGCGAAGGTTTCTGCTACAGCCAATTTCGCCGCACCGGCCAGTGACAGCCCTTCTGTGACCTTCGCCCGAATGGTGTAGTTCTGGTACTGCGGCAGCGCCACCGCCGCCAGAATACCGATGATCGCCACGACGATCATCAGTTCGATGAGGGTGAAACCCTTTTGAACGGAAGCCTTCACTCTGAACCTCTTGTAGAAGAAAACAGGCGGAATTGCCTGCCTGGCAAAGCAGGCCGCAATCGGCATGCCAGGGGTCAAGCGAGCGGATTTCGGGTCCGCATCGGGGTTTGTCGCACTTTCGACGCGACAGGGCGGGGCGGCTGTCGCGCGCTGACTGTGACAGTCGGTGTCTTTGGTGTCCTGTCGTGCACGGGCCGCGACGCTTGCGCGCAGCCCGCGCTCCTACAATCCGCGCATGACTTCCACCCCCGGATTCCCGTTCGCCGTCAGCCTCGATACGGCTGCGGTGCTGACCGGCCGCAGCAAGCGCACCTGGCAGCGGCGCATCGAAGAGGGTCTGGTGCCCCGGCTGGACGACGGACGGGGCCGGGCGCTGGTGCCGTTCGAGGTGGTGCGGCCGGCCGTGACGCTGGAGTTGGACAGCGCAGAGGTGCTCGCGCTGGTGCGGGCCGACCAGGGCGATGCGCAGGCCCAGGCCGAGACCGGCGCGCTGTTCGCGCTGGCCACGCTGGAAGAGGCCCGGGCGCAGCAGGACGGCCGTGAACCGGGCACCGGGGACTCCGGCGCCTTCAACACCGGGGGGGCGACACACTCTATCGCCGCCCACTTCCTGGCGCAGGCGGCCGAGCAGGGCGAGGCGGATGCCATGCACTGGCTGGGCTTGCTGCATGCGGCGGGCCGGGGGGAGGGCGACCACGACGCCCTGGCGCTGATGTGGATCGCCAAGGCGGCGGCGCACGGCCATGTGATCGCGCAGCAGCAACTGGCCGGAATGGTTCCTTCCGCGCGCGGGTGACATCCCATGTCGCGGGCCGGATTCATTCCGGCAGATACCCCCGGGGATGTAGCCTCACAGTAGGTTGAAGACGCGCGCTCCAGAACTATACCCCCGCACTGCGCCGCGCACCGAACAGGATGAACGCCGCCACCGCGATCACCGCCCCGCCCAGCCACACCGCCGTCCAGCCCGCGGCCGGCAGCACCTGCCCGATCGCCACCGGCGTGAGGAAGCAGCCCACGAACACCGCCGTGTTGGCCATGCCCAGCGCCGTGCCCACCCGGGCCGCGCCGGCGCGCGTCGCCAGTTCGGCAAAGGCCACGCCGTGCCAGGCCGACACGCAGGTGCCGGCCGCCACCAGCAGCACCAGCGCCCCGCCGGCGCCCAGGCACGGGCTGGCCGCCAGCGCGATGAACAGCAGCGCCGACAGCAGCGTGCAGGCCCGCAGGTAGGCGTGGCGGTTGCCGCGGCGGTCGGTCCAGTGGCCGCTCCACACGCGCAGCATGATCGCGCCGCCCTGCAGCACCGCGATGGCCGCGGCGGCCGTGCCCACGGCGATGCCCAGGCCGTCGTGCAGGAACACGGTGCCGAAGCTCAGCACCGCGCACTGCGGCGCGCACAGCAGCCCGGTGGCCAGCACCAGGCGCCAGAGCGCGGCATCGCGCAGCGCCGGCGGGCCGGCCGGTTCCGTCGCCTGCGCGGCCGTGCCGGGCGCCGGTGCCGCCACGGGCGGCTCGTGCAGCCAGCGCCAGGCCAGCAGCGCGCAGAGCGCGCACGACAGCGCCAGCACGCCGTAGACCGCGGCAAAGCCGTGCCGGGCCGCCAGCGCGGGCAGCACCAGCGCGCCCAGCCCGCCGCCGAGCGGGATCGCGGTCTGCCGGATGCTCATCGCCAGGCCGCGCTCGCCGGGGCCGAACCAGAGCATCACCGCGCGGCCGCTGGAGCCATTGACGCTGCCGCCCAGCACGCCGACCAGCAGCAGGCCGGCCGCCAGCAGGCCCATCGCCGGCACGTGGCCGGCCTGCGGCGATACCCACAGCGCCATCGCCGCCAGCGCCGCGCCGGTGGTCCAGAGGCCGGCCAGCAGCACCGGCCGGTCGCCCCAGCGGTCGGTGGCCACGCCCCAGGGCAGCTCACCGATGGCCACGCCCAGACCCATGAGGCCGAGCACCAGGCCGAGCGCGGCGGTGTCGAGCCCGTAGGCCGCGCGCACCAGGACGGCGGTGGTCGGCAGGCCGTTGATCGCGGCCGAGAAGCAGACGTTGGCCGCCACGCCCAGCGCCAGCACCTTCCAGCGGTGGTGGCGCGACAGGCTGCGGACGGGGCGGACGAGGGATGGCGGGAGGCTGCTGGACATGGTGGCCCGCAGTGTGGGCATGCACATCCATTCTGAAAATCGGAAAATATCGAACCAATCATTTGGGATTTCAGGATGATCGCCATGCGCCTGGTGAATTTCGACATCGACGTGCTGCGCAGCTTTGCCACCGGCATGGCGCTGGGCAGCTATGCCCGCGCTGCCGACCGGCTGGGCCGCTCGCCCTCGGCCGTGAGCGCGCAACTGCGCAAGCTGGAGGACCAGGCCGGCACGCCGTTGTTCCAGCGCGCCGGCCGCGGGCTGGCGCTGACCGAGGCCGGCCACACGCTGCTGGCCTACGCGCAGCGGCTGCTGGACCTCAATGACGAGGCCGTGACCGCGCTGCGCGGCGCCGACCTGGCCGGCCGCGTGCGGCTGGGGCTGCAGGAGGACTTCGGCGAACGGCTGCTGCCCGCCGTGCTGGGCCGCTTCGCCCGCGCCCATCCCAAGGTGCGCATCGACGTGCGCGTGGCCCGCAGCGCCGACCTGCGCGAGGCCGTGGGCCAGGGCGCGCTGGACCTGGCGCTGGTTTGGGACGCCTTCGGCGACGGGTCCGGCGGCGGCGAGCCGATCGCCCGGCTGCCGCTGCACTGGATCGGCCCGGCCGGCGCGCCCCCGGCCTGGACGCCCGGCGAGCCGCTGCCGCTGGTGCTGCTGGAGGCGCCGTGCCCGCTGCGCGAGATCGCCACTGGTGCGCTCGACGGCGCGGGCATCGCCTGGCGGCAGGCGTTCAGCAGCGCCAGCGTGGTCGCGCTCTGGGCGGCCACCGCGTCGGGGCTGGGGCTCACGCTGCGCACGCGCATCGGGCTGCCGGCCGACCTGCAGCTGCTCGACCCGGCGGCGGCCGGCCTGCCGGCGCTGCCGGCGATGGCGCTGGGCCTGCACCGCAGTCCGGCCGCGCACGACGCGCCGGCCGAGCGGCTGGGCGGCATGCTGCTGGAGGCGGTGCGCGAACTGGTGGAGCTTTAGGGGGGTATAGGCCCATGGCGGGCGAGTTGCAAACGCTCTACGGGACTACTGTATGGGGTATAAGAGGGCCGCCGGCCGCCCGGCTCAGGGACAGCTGTCCCGGAACCGCGCGTCCAGCTCCTCCTGCGTGGCATCCGGATAAGCGATGAGCCACCGGCCGAAAGCCTCCAGCACATCGCGGGCCGGATAGCGCATCGCCTTCAGGTCGCCAGCGTTCACCTGCGTGTGCCCGCTGAAGCGGCGGAACGCCTCGTCCACCGCGGTCGTGTTCAGGTACGCGGCCAGGCCGTGGGCCAGGGCCTCGGGCAGCCCGCCGCGCTGGATGTGGAACACGTTGACGTGGTTCTCGAACCCCAGCAGCCCGGTGCCGGGCGGGAAGTCGCCGGGGCGGACCCCGTGGGCCACGACGCGGCGTTTTTCCTCCTTCGACGAGAGCCGGCGCACGACGCAGTAGAAGCCGGCAGGCATCAGCCAGCGGCGCGTGGCCTCGTTCACCTCGATCGCAAGGGGCTTTTTCGCGCCGCCGCCCGGCCAGGCCACGCGCCGGCCGGCGAAATGCTGCGGGTACAGCAGCGGCGCGCTCCCCGGCCCGGGCTGCGCGCGCAGGTGCTCCTTCAACCGGAAGTCGACCACCGGGCCGGTGGAGACCTGTACGCCGATGTCGGCCAGCGACGACTGCACGCCCGCGGCCTGCTCCAGCTCGGTGGCCTGCGCCGAGGTCGGCACGTGGATGAAGCGCTGCGCATCGTCCGGGAACACGATGCGCTCGAACGGGTGCTCGGCCGCCGCCAGGTCGGCGAAGCGGTCGTCGGTGGAGGTGGTGACCGCCACCGGCCCCTGCGCGCCGCCGCGCTCCAGCAGCACGATGACGTTCTCCTGCAGCACCTCGTCGTCGCTGAAGGCCTGGGAGCGCGAATGGAACAGGTGCACGGCCCGCAGCGCGCAGCGCGCCAGGAGATGCTCGCGGAACGGGCGGTGGTAGGTGCCGTTGCAGAACGAGCGCGGGATGATCGCGACCACCAGGCCGCCGGGCGCCATCAGCTCCACGGCCAGCGCGACGAAGGCGGTGTAGAGGTTGACCGTCTCGATGCCCGCCTGCCGCAGCGCCAGGCGGTGCGCGCTCTTGGCGCCGAGCTTGCGGTAGGGCGGGTTGAGGATGGCGTGGGTGTGGGTGCGCCGGGCGCGGCCGTCGGTGAAGACTGCGGCCGCATCGAGGATGAAATCGCCGCCCCGCACGTCGATGGCGAGGCGCGCCGGATCGGCGTACTGGGAAAGGCTCGCGGCGAGGTGGTCGCGCAGGCGGTCGTCGACTTCGCAGGCCGTGGCCTCGACGCGCGCGAAGCCGAAGCCGCCGGCGCGCCAGCGGTCGAGGAAGGCGCAGGTCAGCGCGCCCAGGCCGGCGCCGGCGTCGAGCAGCCGGCATTCCCCGGCGCTGCTGCCCGGTGGAAACATCGCCGCCATGAACCGGGCGACGGGCGCCGGCGTCATGAACTGGCCGAGGGTGGATTTGTGCCGGCCGTCGATCGTCTGCGACAGCCCGCGCCGCAGCTGGTCGGCGCGCTCCAGCAGGGAGTGGGTGTCTTCCGACGCCTTTTTCGCGCGGGGCTTCTTCCTTCCGGGGCCTGCCGCGGGCGCGGACAGTACGTGTTCTTCCATTGCGCCGATTCTAGGAAGCCGCCAGGATGCGCTGCGCCAGCGCGTCGATGCCGTCGTCGTCCAGATGTCCGGCCGCGACCCGCCGCCGCTGGTCCCAGGCGAAGAAATGGGTGCGCTGCGAGCGGGCGTAGAGCGGGTCGTAGTGCAGGCGGACCAGCTCCTCGAACAGCACCGGCAGCGCGCCGGCCTCGGCCCAGCCCTGCCACCGCGCGATCGTGGCGTTGCTGTGCAGCTCGCGCAGCCGGGCCAGCGAAGCGGCCAGCGCGGGCCGGTCGCTGCCCAGGTAGGCATAGTCGCGCAGCAGGTAGGCCAGCCGCTGCGGCGGGGCCGCGTCGATCTCGATGACCGGGCTGGCGCGCAGGCGGGCCAGCAGCGGCAGTGGCACGGCAAGCTGGCCGATCTTGCGGCTTTCGGCCTCGACGAACACCGGGCGCGCCGGGTCCAGCCGCTTCAGCACCTCGGCGATGCGGGTCTCGAAGCCTTTTTGCGACGGCTGGGCCACGCCGGGCAGCGCGCCGAGCACCGAGCCCTTGTGGCTGGCGCAGGCCTCCAGGTCCAGCACCTGCGCGCCGTGGCGCTCCAGCGCCTGGAGCACGCGGGTCTTGGCGCTGCCGGTCGGGCCGGCGATCACGGTCAGCGGCAGCCGCGGCGAAAGCGTCTCGATGCGCTCGATCACATGGCCGCGCCAGCGCTTGTAGCCGCCCACGAGCTGGTGCGCGTCCCAGCCGACCTGGCGCAGCCAGTAGACCATCACGCCGCTGCGCAGCCCGCCGCGCCAGCAGTAGACCAAAGGCCGCCAGCCTTTGGGCTTGTCGGCCAGGTAGCCGCCCAGGTGCCGCGCGAGGTTGGCCGCGACCAGCCCGGCGCCCACGCGGCGGCCCTCGAAGGCGCTCTCCTGCGCGTAGAGCGTGCCGACGATGGCGCGCTCGGCGTCGTCGAGCACCGGCAGGTTGATGGCGCCCGGGATGTGGTCGAGCGCGAATTCGGACGGCGAGCGCGCGTCGATGATGGCGTCGCAGGCGTGGCGGTCGCCTACCTCGGCCTGGTGGCTGCGCATCGGCCGGAGGGTCTCAGTCCACGACCACGCGGGCCGCGCCGGCTTCGACGCGGCCGATGACGGCGGCGTCGGCGAAGCCCTGGCGCGTGAACAGGTCCAGCACCGGGCCGACGGCCTCGGGCGCGACCGAGACCAGCAGCCCGCCCGAGGTCTGCGGATCGGTCAGCACCGCGCGCGTGGCTGCGTCCACGCCCGGGGCGAGTTCGATCTGCCCACCGTACGACGCCCAGTTGCGGCCCGACGCGCCGGTCACGATGCCCTGTCCGGCGAAGGCGCGCACGCCCGGCAGCAGGCGCAGCGCCTGCGCGTCGATGCGCGCGGTCAGGCCCGCGCCGCGCGCCAGCTCCAGCGCATGGCCCAGCAGGCCGAAGCCGGTCACGTCGGTCAGCGCGTGCACCGCCTCCAGTTCCGCGAGATCGGTGCCCGGGCGGTTGAGTTGGGTGGTCGCGGCCACCATCGCGGCATAGCCGGCGTCGTCGAGCAGGTTCTTCTTGAGCGCGGCCGAGAGGATGCCCACGCCGAGCGGCTTGCCCAGCACCAGCACGTCGCCGGCCTGCGCGCCGGCATTGCGCTTGAGCCGCGCCGGATCCACCAGGCCGATGCCGACCAGGCCGTAGATGGGTTCCACCGAATCGATCGAATGCCCGCCCGCCAGCGGAATGCCGGCGTCGCGGCAGACCGACTCGCCGCCTTCGAGGATGCGCGCGATGGTCTCGGGCGGCAGCACGTTGATCGGCATGCCGACGATAGCCAGCGCCAGCAGCGGCCGCCCGCCCATGGCGTAGATGTCCGACAGCGCATTGGTCGCGGCGATGCGGCCGAAGTCGTAGGGATCGTCCACGATCGGCATGAAGAAGTCGGTGGTCGCGACGATGGCCTGGCGGTCGTTGATGCGGTAGACGGCCGCGTCGTCGGCCGTCTCGGTGCCCACCAGCAGGTCGGGGAAGAACTGCCGGGGCAGCGCGCTGCGCGAGAGCAGGTCCGACAGCACGCCCGGCGCGATCTTGCAGCCGCAGCCGCCGCCGTGCGAGAGGGAGGTGAGGCGCGGGATGGCGGTGGGGGAGGAGGGGGGTGTTGTCGTCGTCATGCGGGAATGCTCCAGTGCGGGCAGAAGCCGGGACAGGGAATTATCCTTGGGGGCTGACAACTTCGCTTTCACCTTCTGCCGAGCCCACCATGAACCACCAACGCCGCATCCTTCTCCAGACTGCCGCCGCACTGCCTCTGGCCGCCGGCCTGCCGGCCCGGGCCGCCCGCCGCGCCGCCGACGAACTGGCCGGCGACGGCTGGCAGGTGCACGAAGTGACCACCACCGTCGACCTGGCCGAGCGCGGCGGCACCGCCCGCGCCTGGCTGCCGGTGCCGCTGGCCGAGCTGCCCGGCTACCAGCGCACGCTCTCCACCCGCTTCGACGCGCCCGGCGCACGCCGCGCGGAGATCGTGCAGGCCCCCGGCCAGGACGCGCGCCTGCTCGCCGTCGAATGGGACGATCCCGCCGCGCCGCACCGGGCCACGCTGGTCAGCCGCGTCGCCACGCGCGACCGCAGCGCCGACCTCGCCGCGGCGCCCTCGGCCCGCAACGACCTGCCGGCCGCGCAGCTGCGGCCCTATCTGCAGCCGACCTCGCTCGCCCCGCTCGACGGCATCGTGCGCGAAACGGCCGACCGCATCCAGCGCGAGGCCGGCCGCCCGGCCGACGCCATCGGCAAGTCGCGCGCGATCTACGACTCGATCGTCGCCAACTGCCGCCGCGAAGGCAGCGTGCGCGGCTGCGGCACCGGCGACGTGAAGTACCTGCTGACTACCGGCAACCTCGGCGGCAAGTGCGCCGACCTGAACGGTCTGTTCGTCGCGCTCGCGCGCGCCTCGGGCGTGCCGGCGCGCGACGTCTACGGCGTGCGCGTGGACGATTCGGCCCGCGGCTTCAAGAGCCTGGGCAAGAGCGGCGACATCACCCGCGCCCAGCACTGCCGCGCCGACTTCTACGCGGCCGGCCACGGCTGGATCCCGGTGGACCCGGCCGACGTGCGCAAGGTCGTCCTCGAAGAGGAGAAAGGCGGCACCGACCCGGCCGACCCGCGCGTGCGCGCCGCCCGCGCGCTGCTGTTCGGCGCCTGGGAAGGCAACTGGATCGCCTACAACACCGGCCACGACATCGCGCTGCCCGGCGCGCAGGCCCAGGCGCCGGTGGGCTACTTCATGTACCCGCACGCCGAGACCGCCGCCGGCCGCCTCGACCCGCTGGACCCGGACACCTTCCGCTACCGCATCGCCTCGGCCCGGGCTTGAAATGAAACAACACCCCCCTGAGGCGCTTCGCGCCTTCCCCCCGCTCTTGCATGGCGGCGCAATGCGGGCAGGGGGACGCAGCCAGCGCGGCGGGGCGGCCCTTGCGCGGCTGCCCGCGCCTGGGCCGCGCCGGTTTCATGCGCTGCGGGTGGCGCGCAGCGCCATGGATAACTGAGATGCGCTACCCGCGTGGCTCCTCTCCCGCATGCGGGAGAGGGCAGGGGTAGGGGTATATGCTCACAGCAGGCGAAAAATGAGCCCGCAAGGAGGCTATCCCCGGGGGTATATCCGCCCAGCCATCCCCGCCCACGCACTGCCGGCCGCGCACGCCGCCGTGGACCGCTGACATGGACCGCCGCCGCCTGCTTGCCGCGCTGGCCGCCGGGCCGCTCGGCGCGCATGCCGCCGCCGATGCGCTGCTGCCGACTGATCTTGCCCCTGATTTACGGACACCTATCTAAGCGACATTGGCCAGCTCGTACTGCTCTGGGCTGAGGTAGCCCAGGGTCGAGTGCAGCCGGATCCGATTGTAGTCAACCTCAATGTAGTCAAACACATGAGCCTTGGCCTGCTCCCGTGTGGCGAGGTGTTCACCATGGATGGCCTCGACCTTCAGACTGTGGTTCCAACTCTCCATTGCTGCGTTGTCGTAGCAGTTGCCTCTGGCACTCATGCTGGCGATCAAAGCGTATTGCTCCAACAGGGCGCGGTGCTCGCGCGAGCAGTATTGGCTACCACGGTCA
>WNDY01000033.1 GCA_009914555.1 Xylophilus sp. | reverse complement strand
TCGCAACAGTGCCTGCTGCCTGAACTCCAGGCTGAACTCCTGCCCCTTTCTGCCTGCCTTGCTCTTGGTCATCGTCCACCTCCTATTGCGATAGTTAATCGCTTATAGGGGTGTCCGTGAAACGGGGGCAAGATCAAGGTTCGTCAGCCTGGCTGGGTCTCCGAGCTGATGGTCGCCTATTGGTAGCGCCGGTTTTGGAAATTCGATCGACGTTTACTGCGAGCACGCGATGGTTTGATATTCGATACCCTTGTCACGGGAAGTCGGGGGGCGTGAGAGCGCGTCGAATAGGTCAGGGATGATCCATGGATGATTTTGATCAATATTTGGCAAAAGCGTGCATTGCTCGCCTTTCTCTGGCGCACGATAGTGTTCATTCATGACATAGGATCGACGCGATGCGACGCATTTTCGCCCTTGTATGCCTTCTTGCGCTTTGGACGGGCCTCGCTCATGCGGCACCTCCGGCGAGTTATTTCGATGCACCCAAGGATGAAACGCCGCTCGCGGGCGGGGCGAGGATGATCACCATCGACACGCCCAAGGGAAAATTCCGGGTGTGGACGAAGCGTGTGGGCAACAACCCCAAAATCAAAGTCCTTCTCTTGCATGGAGGCCCGGGGGCCACGCACGAATACTTCGAGGTCTTCGATAGCTTTTTCCCGGGGCAGGGCATCGAGTATTACTACTATGACCAGCTTGGCTCGGCCTATAGCGATCAGCCCAAGGATGATTCCTTGTGGGATCTATCCCGTTTTGCTGACGAAGTGGAGCAGGTACGCCAGGCATTGCACCTGGACAAGGACAATTTCTACTTGCTGGGGCATTCGGCGGGTGGTGCCATCGCCATCGAATATGCCCTGAAGTACCAGCAGCATCTCAAGGGCCTGATCATCTCCGACATGATGGACAGCGGCCCGGCTTACGACGCGTATGCCCATCAGGTGCTCATGCCGGCCATGGACCAGGCCAAGCTCGCGAAACTGAAGAAGCTGGAAGCCGCTGGCAAGACGGAGGATCCGGACTATATGGGCATCCTCATGCCCGAGCATTACGAGAAACACATTCTCCGCATGCCGGCTGCGCAATGGCCGGATCCTGTGCTGCGTGCTTTCGCCCACCTCAACCAGCAGGTGTACGTGTCAATGCAGGGCCCCAGCGAGCTGGGCATCGGCAGCAAGATGGCCAAGTGGGATCGAAGCAAGGATCTGTCGAAGATCACCGTTCCTACGCTGGTGATCGGCGCCACTTACGACACCATGGACCCAAAGTACATGGCATCGATGGCGAAGAAGCTACCGCAGGGGCGCTTCCTCCTGTGTCCGAATGGTTCGCACCTGGCCATGTACGACGATCAGCAGGCCTACTTCACGGGCCTGATCAAGTTCATCAAGGATGTGGACGCGGGAAAGGCGATGCGTTGAGCGATGCCCGCGATCGAGGACGTCGGTCCTCGATCCCGATATGAAAAAGCCAGGATTGCGAAAAGCAATCCTGGCTCGAAATGACGCTAAATCTTTGGTGCCGGAAGTGGGACTCGAACCCACACGCTTTTAAGGGCGGCGGATTTTGAGTCCAGACGTATGGTCCAATAATTACAATAGCTTAGATCAATTTCCGGTCCGCAAACGCCATAAAATCATGGTGGGTTTCACCCGCGATTGCTCGATGTTGGCCATGAATTGCGGACCGGAATCCGGCTATTTTGTGGGGGTTACCTTGTCGCCCTTGCGCCTGCGCACATAGTGCTCGGTCATGGTGACCGTGGTGTGCCCGAGCTGGGCCTGGGCCTTTCGAATGTCCCCTGCCGAATCCGCCTTGTCGGTGCCGGCCTTCGCCCGCAGGTCGCGCATCTGGAAGCCCTTTGCCAGGGTGCCGGCCGCCTCCCGGGCGTTCCGGAAGTGGTCGTACAGCTGGTTGTAGGTCAGCGGCTGACCGTCCACGCCGACGATCAGGCGTGTGGCATGGACCGGGTAGGCGGCCTTTCTCGCGCGGATCCGTGCCAGCAGGGCAGCGAGCTGCCCTATGACCTTGATTCGGTTCTTGGCGTTGGTCTTCCCCTGCTTCACCTGGATGAAGCCATCCCGCACCATCGTCTCGTCCATTCTGAGCACATCACCCACGCGCTGCCCTGTGAGGTAGGCCAGGTCGAGCGCATCCTTCAGGGGCTCGGAAGCCTTGGCATAGACCGCCTCTAGAATCTCGTCCTCGATGTAAACGTCTCGCCCCGATTCCTTGTTGCCCTTGACGCCCGCACAAGGGTTTGCCTTGGACGTGTAGCCCTCTTCGCGTGCCCAGTTCCAGATATGCGAGAGGAGAGCCTTCTCGCGATTGGCCCGTACCTTGGCAGTCTGGCTCCGCCATTTCACGTAGCGCTTCACGTCGGACGGATCGATCACTTCGAGCGGCGCCGGCGGGTCGTTGAAGAACTCCTTGAGCTTGGCGATTTCCTGGACGTTGTCCTTCTGCGTGCGCGTAGCCTTCGTCGGCACCACCTCGGCAAGGTATCGATCTGCCACGTAGGCGAACGTTACCACCTGGGCGACGACGTCCTCCGAAGTCCGGCTGCGTTCCAGCTCGGCCCACTTCAGGATGGCAAGGCCATAGTCGCTCCCCAGGGGCTCCTCGCGGCGCGGAGATCCCCCAAGGTCATAGTAGTAATAGAGCGTCCCCGATGGCTTGCGTCGAGCGCGCAATCGGGGGATGGCGTCGGGGCGGGTAGAGCGTCGTCCCATATCAGGCGGCCTTGTTGGAAGTCCACTTCTTCGCTGGGCCGGCAGTGAGCTGATCCAGAGCCGTCCCCACGACGTTTGCCCAGGCGACCGAGGGCCACCCATCGGCGCGGATCGAGTGCCGTATGCCGTTCTTCCGCAGGTTCGCTAGAATCTTGCGCTTGGTCCCGGCGCCCGTCAATTCCTTGACTTCTTCGAGGCTCAAAAAGGGATGCGGCTCAGCGGCGCCCACGGCGCACCTCCTGGTTGATAGTCGCGAGGGTCCGGCGCACCATCGTCAGACCGTAATAAGTGGGGAGAGCGCCATGAAGATCACCCATGGTGAATTCGAGATCTACCTCGGCCTGCCCCTGATGGGGATAGACGGTAGGTGCGTGGTGGCTTGGGCCCTCTACCGCATGCCGAGGACGATGGGCGACCAGCCCGAATACCTGGGCGCGACAAACGGCATCTCCGACGAAGGCCTGGCCATGTCCACCGCGCTCGCGGAAAGCAGGCTCAAGGCCAACGAACTTGCCTAAGCCGTGTACCATCGGCGAACTGAGTTGAAAATCTAGCCGGGCTATGTCACAGAAAGAGGTCATTTCCGGGTTCGTTGGAGAATTCGTCTGGTCGGCTCGAGTGGAGTCGGTGGAGAGCCACCGATACCTTCTTGATGAGGTGCTCCTGGCCTCAGGCGAACGTGAAACAGTAGGCCTGCTCTTTGGAACGCTAGCGCAACTGCGCGAGTACGCACAGGAAGTCGCGGAAGTTATGGTCAGCTCACGCCCGCGTTCAAGCGATGAATGACCGGAAGCCCCCGGCGAATCCTGAACCTTGGATCTGCGAGCGCTGCGGGATGCCGGCCAAGCACCGCGTCCGGAAATTCGACGCGCAGGGCGAGTACTTCCCCTGCCAGGTCTGTTGGCATAGAAACGCCCTGCCGACCAACCCGTGGTTCGTCCGGCCGCCGTCCCGATGATTGCTGCCTCGGATTGCGCCAAGCGCAAGGGCTGAGGCACCATCGGCGCACTTAAATGGATGGGGAGTTCAGGCATGGGATGTGACCTAGCTTTTTGGAGCATGACAGTTGGGGACCTAGCGACGTGGTTTGGCGGACTCGCATCCGCAGCCGCAGCGTTTGCTGCCTTGAGGGCAGCTAAGAATGCTGTTGCTATCGCTCAGGTCCCCGCTAAACAGGCTGCGGACGATCGAGCGCGAACCGCTAGCATCTTTGCTAAACCTCTTATCCAGGAGCTCAGCGACATTCGAGATCGGGCCAGCAAACTTCCAAACGAAATTGAGAGCGCCTCGACGAAAGGTCCTGGAAGCGTAATTCCCTATATCGAAAGACAAACTCTCAATCCAATGCTGGCACTGTCGCAAGCAATGCCTTTCATTGATTGTTTCGGACCTGAATCGGCTGCACTTCTTATTTCTGTGATTGCAGCTAAGGGGGCGTATCAAGACCGAGTCAGCAGGCTCATTGCGATGCCTAGGCCAAGTGCATATGGCGTCGGTATGATGAAGGCTGTCGGCGAAGTGAAAGAGTGCGCCACGGAGCTCCACCTCGCTGCTGAAAAGGCGATCACCGCACTGGAAACGATAATTTCCTGATGCAGTACGCAGCTTACAATTAGCGATCGCATTAATCAGGATTCTATCCATTATTAGCGCTATCACGCCCCACCTCCCGCCCTGTCGATGAGGGCGCGCAGTGCGTCGGCACTGACGTACTTCCGCATCACGCCGTTGATCCTGAAATGCTGTACTTCGAGGCACAGCATTTCGTCTAGGCCCATGGCTTTTCTGCGCTGCTCACAAGATCCCAGCCAGCCCTCCCAGGCGCCACGAGTTGCGGAATACAGATAGTCGCCCGAGTCATCGCGGTGACAGCGATACCCATGACTATGCGCCCACGGCTCGAAATTCCAGCGCTCGATCTCCACCATCTCGGGGGTGAGGGTCATGGCTGGGGCTCCAAGTCGGCTTTGTGCATGCGCCAGTTGCGGCGATCCGTCTCCTTGCAATACCGCAGACGGTCGTCCCATGTGACCTCGATGCGCGCCGACCATGCGTCTTCGGCGGCAGCCGTCACGGTGCCAAGCGCGTTAGGCTTGGGCGATACGTAGAAAGGCGTGTAGCCACCGACGTAACGCACTCGGTCGCCTACCTTGAAATCAGCCATGTCCCGGCACCTCCTGTTCGGCACGCCACTCAGCCCAGCTCCAGTGCGTAGCCTTGTGGTGGGTCCATTCGGCCGTGTCGGCCGTAGGCTCAAAGGGAGGCTTGCCGGCGGTGCAGCGCTCGCACTTGCCTTCGTCGCCGCGATGCTGCTCGCAGAAGTACAGGCCGCACCCTTCGTTTCCGCCGTACGGCTCCTCGTCGCAGCACACGTACGACAGCCCGCGATCGATCTGCTTGCCGCATCCAGGGTGATCGCACGTCGCCGGCACGCCGTAGCCGATATCACGTTGCCATCGCTCGTCAAAACCGATTGCCCAGCTCATAGTCACCACTCCGTGCCAGCGAAGAAGCGAGGCGTAGGGTCGTTGTGGTCTTCGAGAGCAAGCTGCTCCCGGAAGGTACGCGTCAGCGACAGGTCGTTCTCGTCGTAGTAGAAAGGAGTGGAATCGAGAAGATCGTCGGAGAGTGCGTATACCTCATCCTCCATGCCCTCGCGCTCGCCATACTCTTCCTGGAACGCGGCGATCATCTCGGCTTCGGTGGCATCACCGATCCACCACTCGCAGTCGTCCATGTAGAAAATCCTAAGCATTGGGCACCTCCCTCGCGGCGGCGATCTTCGCGTCTTGCTTTGCGCACCAAGCCAAGAAGCTGTCTGCGTCGATGGGTGGAAGCCATCGTTCAGTCCCGTCAACACGCTTTATCCGAAGAATAAGCGTTCCGCTGATATCCGCCGATGGTTTGTCGAATGTGCTCGTGTCGATGAGCATGGGGCCGCATTTGACGTCGACCACGGTTACAAGCTCACCATGAGCCTCAAGTTGCTTTCCAATGCCAGGGTGACCTGGCCAGTTGCGCTTAGCCATGGCTCACCTCGGCGGCGATGTAGTTGGTCGTCATGCTGCGCTCCGGGCCGCTTGGATGGCGGCATGAAGGGACGCCATGGGCGCCTGCAATTCGGGCACTGAAATGCCGTTGTAGTAGAGGCATCCTTCGTCCCACTCGGTATGGTCGATGAGTGTCGATTGAAGCGCCGTTGCAGCGTCTATGAGATCTGATACTTGGTCGAGAATCTTCATGAGCGCGACAGCCGATTCATGTAACCCGTTCACCGAACAGGCATCAACCTCGCGACCAAGTGCTTCAACGACCGATGTTCTTAGTACATCACCCACGATCCACCCCCATCCGCCCGGCTGACGGGGCGGCGAGAGTTGCCATTGCCCGGTCGCGGCGCTTGGCGAACTCGTAGATGCCTCTGTGCATGCCGCACCAGTGCTCGTGAGTCGCCTGTTGAGCAGATTCCAGTTCAGACACCTGCTCATCGCTCGGATCGCCTGCTCCTTCGACCTGCTCAAACGCCAGGTTCTCGGCGTTCCGCGCTTCCATATAGTGCTCTACGTCCGTCACGAGATATCCGGCATGCTCAACCGCCCGACGCCACGGATTGTTGGGGTCGTTCAGCCCATCCGGCACAGCCTGTCGCGGGGCGATGTTGATATCACCGGCGACAATCGGAAAGGGAGTGTAGAAGTCGCCGTCCGGGTCCATCATTTCCTCGGCGGCCTCCTTCGCGTCTTGGTAGTCCAGCCAGATGCAGGTTTCGTCGAAGTAGGTGCCGCCCTGGTCATCGCGAAGCATCCAGCCGATGACATCGCCCCTTGTCTGCTCGGCAGGGTGGGATTCACCGGCCTTCGGCTGGGCGGCGAGCGCTTCAATGTCTTCACGGGCGTCGTTCACGTACTCCTTGACGCCGCGAAGAAACGAAAGGATCGCCGACTGGTGCTTTCCGGTTTCGATGTCTTCGACGGCGCTGGAGAGATCGCTAAGCGCCTTGTCTAGCTTCTGCACGATTGGCTCGCCAACTTCATCGGTCAGCGGAGTTACCTCGGCATCGCCCTGTACGCGCGGGGCGGCGAGCATCGCTTTGCGACAGTCATTCCAGCCCCGGCGATAGCCTTGGCCCGAAGTCATGTCATCGAATTCTCCACCGACCTGCTCGGACAGCCATTCCGGTGGCACCACATCCCCGCCCACTACATCGGGGGTGGGGGCGATAGCGGCGCGTTCGGCGAGCACGCCATTGATCGCGGCACGCAAAGCTTGCTGGGTGTTGTAGCCGAGATACGTGTTGTTGAAGGCTTCGTATGCTCGCCAAAGCTTGGGCGTCGGTCCGTTCACGACTTCCGGGATCAATTCGAAAGGATCGGACATCCCGGGCGCGGTGCTGGTCTTGTCGGTCATGGTCATCACCAGTCACTCCCGCAGAGCCAGCCGGGTTCGTCACCGTGCTCGGCGAGCATCTGGCGGATGCTGGTCATCTCGCCGGTCGGCTGCTCGTTCTCGTCGAATGCCGGATACTGCACATTCAGCTGCGCATCCGTCAGCTCCTCGGGATAACCTGCCGATGGCTTCGCTCCAGTAAGGTCATCCATTAGCTCGGCCGCATGCTCCGCGTTGGTCGCGGCATAGACTTCCGATTCGTTGCAGTAGAAAGCTTTCAGTAGGCCCGTCTTGTCGGTCATGCGGATGCTCCTTCCAGGGCTTCGCGGGCGATGTCGCTCCAGTGTTTCCATTCCGGGTTCAGTTCCGGCCCCTGGTTTGCGATCTTTACCAGGGCATTTCTCAGCCGGTCCCGCTCACCAAGCAAAGCAGCCACATTGGCGTAGATGACCACCTTGTGGTGGCAGTCAGGATTGAGCCGGTTGTGCGGATCGACGAGCAACCGACTTTGGAAAACCTTGTACGTTTTCACTTCGGCAACCTGGCTGGTCTTGTCGGTGGTCATGCGGATTCCTTTAAAATGGGACTTGCTCATTCCACGCATCGCAGCCATCAAGCTGCGCGCTTTCCGGTACGGTTTGCTTCCACTGCTGACACCAGCCATCCCGGAACTCGGCGCACTCCAGGCACGGCGTCAGCACCGGTAGTGACTCCATTGCCATCAAGGCGTTGCGCATCGCCTCGATCAGATGCAGGCGCTGGTTCGCGTTCGGCCTCTGCAAACTCATGCGCCAAGATCTCCGGGTACTTGTCGGTTTCGTCGACGGTGATGAAAAGGGGGCGCGGTAGCTGCCAAGCGAGCGGCAGGGCCTCTTCGATGGTCCGCGGGCACTGTTCGGCACTCCTCGCCTGCCACCAGCGCAGGGCCTTGGCTCTCGGCATGCCGGCGTGCTCGATGCAGACCCACTCGTTGAAGCGACGCATGCCGCACTGGTAGGTCACCTTGAGGGATGGAGTTTTGCCACCCTTCTCGTGCCTGGCGTATGCGACGGAATTCACAGGGTGCACGTGGATAGCCCGTTCGCGGCAATGGGAGAGCACCGGCGCATCCACTGGGCGGTCCGAATGGGCTGGGTCTAGGCTTCCCCAAACCTGCGTGCACTGATTCCCTTGAGCATCGCGACCTGGGCAGATGCGTGCCTGCATGGGAACTAGCTCCCTGCACTTGGGGCATTCCTTGGATGTGCCGCGCTCGACGTGCGCGGCCTTCCTTGGGCGCGCAGCTCGGACGCGGATCGCATCCACCGGCCCGTGCTCGAGCATATTCCCCGCGTAGTCCAGGACCAGGCAGTTTGGCTTGCCGCCGGACGCCAGGGCCGCCAAGCGCTCCGACAGCTCTTCGAGGTCATAGCCGCTCGCGTAAACCGGGCGGAAGCCTCGGCCTACCTGCTGGTAATACATGCCCGGAGACTTGGTCGGCCGCAGCATGGCGACCACGTCGATGATCGGGTTGTCATAGCCGACGGCAGCGACATTGACATTCACCATCCAACTGTACTTTCCGGACCGGTGACCGGAGAACGCATCGTCTCGACCGGCGCTCCCCTGGTGGACGATGCAGACGGTCTCCCCGTGTGCCAGTAGCGCATCCCTTACGGCGAGGGCGTGCTCCACGTTGACGCAGAAGGCGATTCCGCAACGCCTGCCCGTGGTGCGCGCCAGGAGGTCAGCCACGGTGCTGCGAACCAGCGGAAGCATGGCGCCGGCCAACTCGCCCTCGACGTATTCGCCGCCACGTAGCCGAACCGTCGACAGGTCCGGCAGCTGCCCCCCTTGACTGACCAACTGGGAGAGATAGCCGTCGTGAATCAGATCGCCGACGCGGGCCTCATAGGCGATATCGTTCACGACGTAGTTCGGTCCGCAGATCGGTACGGCCTTTCCCTGGAGGCGGTAGGGCGTCGCGGTCAGCACGATGACCCTAAGGTTCGCGTTGAACTTCTGGCACTCGCGGATGAAGGTCAGGTACATGCCATCGCCGCCGAGTGGGATGTCCTGCCCCTCGTCCACTACGAGCAGATCGAAACGGCCGAGCTGATGAGCTCGTTTGGCGACGCTCTGGATCTGCATGTACAGGATCTTGTTGAAGCGGTCTCGCCTGCGCAGGCCCGCGGCATAGATGCCAACGGGCGCCTCGGGCCACAGTGCCTTCAGCTTTTCGCTGTTCTGCTCCACGAGCTCTTGGCGAGGCGCCAAGATGCCAACGCGGCCGCCCCAGCCTTGAACGGCTTCCATGGCGATCGCAGCCATGAGGGGCGATTTGCCTGCGCCTGTGGGCAGGACCAGGGCTGGGTTGCCTTCGCGATTGCGGAGGAAGTCCCAGCAGGCGGTGAGGGCCTTTTGCTGGTAGGGGCGAAGTTTCATCACGCCACCTTCCTCGTGACCGCCGCACGGTGCTTGTAATGGGTGCCGCCGGCTATGCGACGCTCGCGAACTGTCTCATCCAGGTCGATCGAGATCTGGCGCCACAGTTCGAAGTGGCCGCGCTCCGCCGTGTACACACCGACCAACTCGTTATCGATCACATGATCAGGGGCCTCGACAGTCACGGTTCCGTCCGGCGCAATACAAACTGCCCGAGCCACGGCATATTCGACAACAAAGGCGGCAGCGCGCTCCGCGCAGCTTGATACGGTGTGCTTGCCAAGACGGCCACAGTTACGTTCGTTCATGAGTTTCTCGCGGAGTGATCGTGTGTGATGGGCCGGTGCATCGAGTCGCGATCAGGCCGCGTTCTCGGCGGGAACAAATCGCCCATCGAATTCATTCCGGATCTCGTTCGCCAGGCGGTCACCCAGCATCGCCAGCGACATAGCCGCCAATTCGCTCGACGCGAACGACCCAGGACCGCGGACGCCGTTGCGGAAAACTACACGCTCGGGCGTCGTGTACTCGATCCAGTTCTCGGTCTCGCTGGCGTCAGTCGCAGATCCCCAGCGAGAAAGGAGCGCTGGAATGTATCGATGCTCGTCGCACCCCGTCCTCTGGGCGTCGATAGGGATATCCGATTTCCAGCGAGCACAAGACCAACGGCCGTCGCCGTCGCGCTCCGGCGTCGCGTGGGCACACGTACGGCATGAGACGGAGGGCAGGGCGGTCCCATGGCACTGCGAGGCCATGACGCATGTCTTGCACTTCCAGAACGTCGCGTCGCCGCCGATTCTTGCCAGCGGCTCGCCCGCGAAGATGACCCGCTCCGCTTTGGCCTTTAGGCGCTCAGCCTCGGCATCGTCAGCGTCCGTACGGACGCTCGTAATCGGTAGGCGGCCGCCTGGTGATGTGCAAGTTAGATAGTGGCGATCCATAGCGCCGTAGTGCATGTAGAGGATTGCCTGGGCGTGATAGGTAGGGTTCCATGCGGCGAGCGCCGCCTTCTCCCCGTGCTTTTCCTTCGCCTTCGCCAGCTCGTGCGGGCCCTTCTCGCTGGCCTTGTTCTCCCACATATGCCAAGCCTTCGGAGCCTGGAGGATGCCCCGGATTGCCCCATCGATGTGGCCACGGAAGTGACCGCCAAGGTCGGAGAACCCGAACTGCTGACCCGTCGACGGGTCGAGCGTGTACAGCTCCACGCCCGGCACCATCCGAAGGCGATCGGCCATGAGATCCTCGGTGCGGTGACCATCCTCGAAGTTCATGAGGGATTTAGCGTCGAATCCACCGCCAGACGGGCCACACCAACGGAAGTTCCGCCACAGGAATGCCTCACACTCCATGCCAATCGCGGACATGCCTAAATACGGGCGCGGCTTTTGGAGGTTGTTTACATTCTGGACCGCGGCGTTGATCGCATCCAGAGTGGGGTCGTTGACGGCTTGAGTTGGGAGAAGGGCCATGTTCGGGTTCTCTTTCGATAGGGATGCCGGTCTATTCCCGGCGGTCACTCGATCTGTGGCTTTACGCGGAACTTGTATCGAGACTCCCCGCGCTGGCTTCTCGGCGAGTGGTGGATCGGCCGGAGCAGATCCACGTGAACTCGGTGTTGCCGCTTCCGACTACGCTCTCGCATTACCTGCGCGGCCATCCGCGCTTTGAGTCAGGTCGCAGCTCGCACCGAGCGGAGGTACCCGCCTTAAACCAGTGCCGGTGTTATGTGCGCCACCGCCGGCTGGGCTGATTTGATCAGGCTGCCTGGTTGCGCTTCCAAGGTGGCGTCTCGGCCGACTGGTTCGCGGCAGGTGCCGAGCTCGCGGCGCCGACGATCGGCGTAACACCCTCGATCTTTTTCCAGGCTTTCACTTCGTTGGCATCGCGATTCGTGACGTAGCCATTCTTCTGGCTGGTACCCGACGGGATGAACTCGACGCGAATGATGTGGGGCTTGTTGTGCAGCTCCTGGGAGTCGCGCGGATTCGCCACGCCGGTGGCTTCGCGGATGCTGGCGAACTGGCGGTTCGCGATTTCCTGAGCCTGTGCGTTCGGGGTTTTCAGGTTGAGACGTGCCCACACCTTGCGTCCCTTGTACTCGCCTTCGCTCACCTGGTAAGTGAGCTCGAGAAATTCGCCATCGCCGCTCTTGGTTGGCTTCATGTCGCTATCGACGATGACCGAGAGATACTCGCCGGTCGGGATGGCGCTGAATTCAGCTTGCGCCTCGGCATTGGGATCGTAAGAGCCAAAAAGGTTTGCCATGTTCGGGGTTCCTGTGCTTTCGTAGAGGATCGAGAGTTATGCCGCCTGCGCGGCGGGAGTCATCGCGTTGACGAGGGCACCCCAGGACAGATCGACGGTGTCTGGCATCCCATAACGGTTGCCGGCGATGAACGAGGGTTTGGAGTTGACGTGGAGTACGCGCCGGCCAGTTCCGATGCCACGTGCGCGCGTATTGTTGAAGCCGTCCTTTTCCTTCTTAATCGCCATCTCTTCCTGTGCGAATCCGATGATGTCGGCCCACTCGATGGCGAGACCCAGTGGACCCTTCTGGAGCTTCAGCTCGTAGCGATCGAAGGCCTCGACATCGGGCGCCTCGAAGCGCTTGACTGCGCTGTGTGCGATGAGAATGACGGCCTTGCCGTGATGCGCCCGAAGGTCGCTCAGCGCATCGAAGAAGCGACGCCAGTCGGCGTTGGCCTCGACATAGCCCTTCCCATAGCCGGGCTGCTCGATGGACGACCAGTTGTTGCGCTTGCATGCCGAGGCCCAGACCAGGGGCTCAAGCCAGTCAAGGGAGTCGACGACGACGGTGCCGAAATCCGATTGCTTGATCACTTCAAGCCAAGCCATGACGTCGTCAAAGGTTTCGACGACACGACCTTCGTTTACGGCGTCCGTCTCGATACCGGCCAAGCCGTCCTCAAGGCAGATAAAGACGGGCTTGTAGGTGCCGGCCGCGAAGGTGGTCTTGCCGACCTTCTGGGCGCCATGGATGACGACGCGCGGCGGCAGGCTGTTTCTCGTGGTTCGGGAGATTGAGGCAAGGCTGATGCTCACGTTAGTGCTCCGGGTTCGGGTTGTGGATTCAAGCAGCAGCCGCGAGGTCTTGAGGAATAGCCTCGATGCGGACGCTTGGTTTGGCCGGCTTGGAAGTGATGACCTGGGCGAGCAGTGCGTATGCTCCGGGCTGGTTCGATTGCATGTAGCGAAGGCCAGTGATCGAGAGGCTCGGCTTGTAGTTGATCACCTGATCGAACAGGTCGGTTGCGATCTCGTCCTTGACGGCCGATAGCGCAGCCTCGTCCACGGTCCGGTTGTAGCCGTAGGTGATCGAGACCTTGTAGTCGTTTCCCTTCATCGTCACTGAGCCCTCGTCTTTCGTGGGCAACAGTGAAATGAGCTCGTGCTCGGCCTCGATTCGGGCCTGAGTAGCCAAGAATTCGGTGCGCTTTGCCAGCTCGAGGTTGCGAGCGGCCAGATCGATCGGGTTCATGTTGATGGTTCCGAGTTATGCGGCAGCACGTGCCGGCGTCGGTGGCTGGTAGGTCGGGTCGTTCGCAGCGTGTCCTGCAGCGATCCGGACGATCAATGGCGTGCTCATGCGGCGTGCCTATCGATGAGGTTGTCGGAAGCGCTGCGCTCCAAGCGCTGCTTCGTAAGACCAATCACGCGTTCGGTCACTTCCTCCATATGACCGTCGATGAGGTCGCTAAGCGCCTTCTCGACATCACGCGGATCGGCGATGACAGTGCCACGCTCGGTCTCGATCTCGAATGGCGCGGCGACGAGGGCCGAGACCGAGTCGTTGGCCGGTGGAGCAAAGGGAGCGAGCGTGCGGGCGATAGTGGGGTGCATGCCTTTCATGGGGAGCCTCCTGGAGCAGGCAGGGCGGGGTATGCGATGCCGATGACCGCAACGGCCAAGATGGGAAGGACCAGGAACAGAATCGCGCGGCGCTCGTCAAAAGGTGCGGAGCACCACCAGGCGATGGCCGACTGGATGCGCTGCTCGACGCGGTCACCGCAGGCGATGAAGGCGTTCATGGCTGCGGCTCGCACGGCTGGTCCGTGACCTCGACGATGGGCGTCCCGGTCACGCCGATGGCGCCGATCTGCCGTGCCTTGTGTCCGCCGACGCACGTCGCCGTGTCGTTGGGCGAGGCGAGGGTGGTGCGACGCAGGTCCGGGCGAGCCTCGAACTGTCCGCACGCAGCAAGGGCAAGCACCGCGCCGCACAGCATGGCGATGACCATCCATCCGCCGCGCTGCTCAAGCCAGGTCTGGACGGCCGGCACTGACGACCGCGGGCTCACGGCGCACCCCCTACGCGGGCAGCATCAATCAGGCGGACGATGGGCAACAAAAATTGCAGTTGGCTGGATACGCCAGCCGCAGAGCTGCCATGCGCCCTTGTCGGAGCCGACTCGTGATGAGTCGTGACCTCATCCTCAATGTTGACGACGGTACGACCATCGTCCTCGCGCTTATACGTGGTCATAGCGACTGACCGTAGATATGGGTAAGGTTTCCGGGGACTCTTTGTATCTGAGCCGGGGCTTCATCGGGGTTGAGTACCGTGAGTGATCGATCGAACCAAACCACCCGGCCACGATTGCAGTCGTATTGGCTCACGCATGCAAGGGCGTGTTTTTCGAGAGATTCGACGGTGCTTCGCGTGACAATGTCCGAGTAGTCGCGGCCCCAGACCTCGCCATCACGACCCTCGAATCGGCTGTGAAGGTAAAACTCACGAAGAAAATCTTTTGCGGCCTCGAAAGACGGCATCGGTAGGGTCCGATCGCCACCGTTGACTACATCCACCTTCTTCTCGGTGCTCATGCCACGCTCCCCGCAACCTGATCAGCCGAGGCTTCGACAGCCAGCTTCATGTAATGGGCAACAGCACCACGACTGGAATCGTTGGCAGCGTCGTGCAGCATGGCGTTGTGCGCCAGGGCCAGCTCATCGCGGGCAAGCCGCACATGGAAGGCGACATCGCGGGGCAGGGTGACATCGTCTTCGACGGCCATGGCGAGCACATCGACCCCAGCTACGAGCGTCCCGGCGTACTGGGACACGGAGAACGGGGGCTTGGCCTTGGTCGAGCTGGTATGCAGTGCGTTGCGCATGGTCCTCTCCCTTGCCGGTAGGCCCGGCTTGGAAGAACGATAAGTCACCTAATCATACGGTGTCAAGTAGGCTAATCACTCGATCGTGCAAAATATCGATTGAGACTGATCCGGCGCGCGAGCGCCAAGGGATGGCGCATGCATGCGCTTTGTTAGATACAGGGGACAGGGACAATGAAAAATTACTTCATCGTGGCTGGAGTCGCGCTGCTTCTTTCTGGCTGCGTGAGTCCGGCGCAGCGCGCCAAGAATCAGGAAGAGATAGATGCTTCGGTGCCTTATTGCCAGACAGAAAAGCAGTGCAAGGTTCAGTGGGAGGCTGCGGCAACATGGGTTAGCCAGCACTGCGGAATGAAGATCCAGACAAGCACGGATTCGCTGATCCAGACATTTAACTCGCCACCGAATTCCCCAACCACGAGCTGCACCGTTACAAAGGTCCAGGGCCCCGGTCACCAGCAAGCTTTCACGGTGCATGTCGGATGCGCGAATATCTTCGGGTGCGTACCAAGCTCCAAGGACATGATCATCGCTTTCGGCGCGGCACTAAAGAACGCCGGCGCACCATTCCAGCCACTGCATGTGGGAGTGCAATTCCAGGCAGTCGACTCTCGAGGACGGCCGACCGTGGTACTAGCCGAGTCAATGGGTCTTGCAGTCAAGGCGGTGGAGAGTGGTGGTCGAGCACAGATGGCGGGACTGCTTCAAGATGATGTCGTCACCGGGATGAACGACAAGCGGATCCGAACCCTGGACGACTGGACGGACACTCTTGCCGCTTATGGCCCCGGAGATGTCGTGACCCTAAAAGTGCGGCGCGCCGGGCGAGATGAGTCCGTGTCCATGCCCCTCTGACGCCTAGCCAGCTACCGGCGGCGCCGCCGCCGGTGCTCCATCATGGTCCCGATCACTTGGCCCGGGTTGCCTGGGGTGACGCTGATCGTGGGCCAGTCCGGATTCAACGGTACTAGGTCGAAGAGATCTACTCCCGTGGCCTGATCCACGCCCCTGGACCGGTATTTCTTAAACGTCGCCGATTCATCGTCGTCGAGCTTTGCGACCACAAAATCTCCCGGCCGCGGCTTCACCGCCGGATCGATGATCACCACATCCCCCGGGCGGAACTCGTCCATCATCGACTCCCCATCGATGACTAGCGCGAAAGCTAGGCGCCCCAACTCTGCCGCCATACCGCGATCCACCCCTATCTGCTCCGACCCTTGACCCAGCGAGTAAGGGTCGACAGCGCCCTTGCCGTAGCCAGCCTGCACATAGCTGATAACGGGCACCATCCGGACGCCATCGTCCGCGAGAGTCATTCCGGGCGGGGCATCACCGTGCTCGCGCCTATCCTTACCAGTCCGCAGTAGACCAACAGGGACCCCGAGTGTCCCTGCCGCGAGCTCGAGTAGCGCGCCGCGAATGTTTGCAGGGTCGGTGACCCCCGCCTCCCAGTTGCTGATCGTTGCACCCGTGATGCCGATCTTCTTTGCAAAAGCGCGCTGGGAGAGGCCGGTGGCCTCACGTGCTGCCCGAAATCTTTCTGCGAACGTACTCATAGTGCTAAGAATACTTGGCAGATTGATTATTTCGCTTGACAAGTGAGTGATTAGGCGGCTTATCATGCACCACCATGACCAAGTCCGAATTGCTCAGTCGCCTTTGCATCCGCCAATCCGAACTGGCGCGCCTTCTTGGCGTCTCTCGTTCGGCTGTTGCGCAGTGGCCTGATGACCAGCCCATCCCTGAAAAGCAAGAGCTGAAGCTCCGTTACGAGCTGCGCCCCGACGTCTTCGGCGAGAAGGTGGCCTAACCCATGGTCGAAAAACTGATCAATCGCCGTGTCGCCATCATGGGCATCACGTTGATCGTCGATATGGACTCCGAGGGAAAGGAAGTTTATTCGGTGCTCGCGCATGGCTTCGACAACGGCGACATTGTCATCCCGATTCCCACTTTCGAGCTCGCTGTGGAAGCCGCTAGGGCGGCTGAAGCCGTGTGGACCAAGGAGGCGGATCCAGGCTCCTTCAGAGAGCAGCCCGAGCCGGAAGGGAAGGTGGCCTGATGTTTCGCCGATCTCGCCATCGAGTCGTAACGGCGGCGCCGCTCCGGGCTGGCGATGACCTTGTGATTTCAGTGCTCGAGCTGGGAGCAGGTGAGGACGCCGTTTCCCTCTTGAATGCACTGAAAGACCAATTTCCCGGAGTTCGACTTCACCTCTTGGTGGGCTTTGGGGAAAGCGTGGTCGTAAAGCAGCACGCCGAGCGTGATAGCGGTCATGGTGGTAGTGACGAGCCACTTCCAGTTGCTCCGGAGCCACTTCCGCACCCTCTCGATTCGGCGTCTCCACTTGGTCCGAAGGGAAATGTTGTGCAGCTTCGATACCTCTCCGGTAGCCGGGTCGTAGCCGTCTACGTCCCGCCAGAGAATCAGGGCAATGCGGTCGATGATTCTCACGGTACGGCTCCCTCAATGACCCATAAGGAGCAACGTGCCCGTGACCAGTGAAAAGTCCATGAGATTCCCCGTGTCGGTTGTTGGTGTGCTGGCGCATCCAGCATACCGCGCGGGGAGCCTCACCAATACCGCAGGAGCGGCCTGACATGTTCACGGACGCCCTGACCCTGATCGGCTTCGCCCTGGTGCTGGCGCCGGTCCTATCCATCAAGTTCCCAACTCCCGAGAGGCACCCATGAACTGGTCCCTGATCCTATCGATTGCGGCGCTGGCGCTGCTCGCGCTCATCAGCCTGGCTGGCACCCGCGTCATCCTCAGTCGGCTTGGCAAGGTCTCGTCTGCGATTCTAGGGAGCGGAGACACGGCGGATGAGGGTAGGAGACTCCCGAGCAGGGAAGTTGTTCGCTGCTCGGCAGATTGGCATACCCCATCACATGTCCAGCAAGAGCGTACCGCCGCCCCCGGTGCCGATGGCGCGGCCAATAGTGCAGCGAAGGCGAAGCTGGACAACAACGATGCGGCCATGGTTCGCCCGCGGGATGCGGAAGGGCCTTTCGTGGTCAACGCATCGTGCGTTTCTCTCCGCGACGCCACTCCCTCCGAAGTCGACCCGTCGCTGTCCGAGCAGATGGAGAAGATCGCCACGTCCGTGATTCGTAAAGCCATGGAGCCGGGCGGCTTGCTTTGGCGCAGCAGGAGATGAGTTCGTCGAGCGTCTCTAGGTAGGCGTCGATGCCGGCCCGTGATCCATTGGGCGATGCACCGATTGTCGCTTTGACATCGGTAAGCACCCCGCTCAGTGCCTCCGGCTCCGGGTGAGTAGATATCAAAAGGGCCATTGCGGCTTTCATTGCCGCGACTTCTCCCGCAATTCGCTCGATTTCCATGGGTTTCCCTTCGTTGGTTGTTGGTGGTGTCGCAGCTCGATTCTGCCACGAAGGCCAGCCCACCCATTCCGTACGCCGTGATGTCCATGGCGCAAGTGTCGCAACCACTGAGACAAACCGCATGAAGACCAATCCTCAGCCGTCCCGCGCCGTGGCGCTCATGGAGATCACCGCCCGCGCTGTGCTGGCTTCGCGCGAGGGCGTGGTGGGTTTTGCCGATCGTGTCGCGGACATCTACCTGACGACAGTGCCGGTGGACCAGCAGCGCGTGAAATTCCGGCCGATGGTTGGGGATATCCAACAGATCAGCGCGGCGCAGAAAGCCAACCGGCAAACCGTCGATCGACTCATCAAGGGCGAAGTCCTGTCATTCCCCATCGATCTGGAAGACGCATGGGTCTTGGCGCTTCCCGAGCCCCATCAGGCGGACGCGCTGCGCATGCTTTCCGGGCGCCTTGGGCTGCTGCCAGCCAAAGCGCGCAGTCCCCGCGAGGCCATGGAGAGCGTGGCTGACGCGACGCGTGCGTACGCCGACTTCATTGCTCGCATGGCTCCGATCATGGCCGACGGCGTGATCGACTCGCGTGACCAGCCATACCTCAAGCCTGCGCTAACCGAGTTGGCAGACCTGCAGGCCGCGCTGGCCAGTTTGCAGGCGCAGCTCACCGCGGCGCTACCCGGTGAGGGCGGCAAAGTCATTCCCATGCGTGGCGCAGCTTGATCCGCCGAAACCCAAAAGGCTCAGCGCAAACGCGTCCATTTCTCCCGTGCGTGAACGTGGCAGCCATTCAAGATGAACCCGCGTCACTGAGACGAGGAGATCCGCATGAACGCCCAAATGAAAGAGCCGCCGCGCGCAGCGAACTTGAGCCACACGCTGACCGGTTTCGAGTTGAGCAAGCGCTACACCGATCTGCTGAAAAAGTTCGACGCGATGTACGACTACATGAAGCTCGCCAACAAGACGCCGCCGTGCCTTCGCTTAAAGCGCGCGGACTTCGTTGATCTCAATGCTCTGGTCCGGAGCCAGTCTCAGGGGCAGCGCACCCTGGGTGCGCTGACGTACCGCGGCCTCCCCATCCTGTCCGCTGGAGAGTAACCATGGACGATCTTGACCGGGCAGAAGTCATCGAATCCCTTGAGCGTGAGGCCGCGCTGCGCCGACACGCGGCGCGTCCGCGAGTTGTCCCTGACTGCGAGTCGTGCGGCGAGGTGCCGGCGCACGTGACGTCAGCGGGCGTCACGTGGCGTTTCTGTGCCGACTGCGCGGCCGAACACCTGGCGATGAGGAAGGCGGCGTGAGCCAGCAGGTAGGTGCGCCGTATGACCCGTCTTGAACACGCCCTCCGCTATGCCGCGATGGGCTGGGCGGTCCTGCCGCTCCATTACATCAAGCCGGGCGGGCAGTGCAGCTGTGGTGACCCGCACGACGGCACGGGGCCCACGAAGCTGGCGGCCAATAGCGTAGGCAAGCATCCGTTCCAGCAGCTGGTGCCCCACGGCGTGCACGACGCCACCGTCGATACGGCGCGAATCACCGAATGGTTCACGTCGGTACCGCAGGCCAACATCGGCATAGCCACCGGCGCGGCCTCTGGCATCGACGTCCTGGACGTGGACCCACGCAACGGTGGTGACGACACCCTGGCCGTCCTGGAGCAGACGCGCGGCAAGCTGCCGGAAACGGCCATCGCCCTGACCGGCGGTGGTGGCTTCCATTACTTGTTCCGCCACGACGGATCTCGCCTGCGCAGCCCGGGTCGGGGCATCGACGTGAAATCCTCCGGCGGCTACATCGTGGTTGAGCCATCGACCCACGTATCCGGCGGCACCTACGCGTGGGAGGGGAGTGCCGATCCCACCGACGGCCAGATGATCGCCGACGCCCCCACGTGGCTACGCGCACCCGCCGTAGCCGTCGTGACCGGAGCACACATCAGTGGCGCAGGGCACCTGGATGCACAGCGCATCGCCGACCTGCGTGCCGCTCTCGAGCACCTGGCCGCCGATGAGTATCAGACCTGGATCTCCGTGGGACAGGCTCTCCACAGTACCGAGGCGCCCGAGGCCTTCGAGATCTGGGACACGTGGAGCCGTGGGGCGCCCAATTACGACGGCAGCACGTCGGCGAAGTGGCGTACCTTCCGCGCGAACGGCCCGCTGCACGTCGAGAGCATCTTCGTGTGGGCACGGGATGCCGGCTGGACCGGCGAGACAGCGCGCGTCGCTGTCCCGGCTTCCAACGTCATTCCCTTCGTCGCACCGCCCGCTCAGCACCCCCTGGACGACGCCACGCCAAGCCACCTGCTGCGCCTGCCGGGCGTGCTAGGCACCGTGGTTGATCTCTACAACCGGACAGCGCCCAAACCCCAGCCGCAGTTCGCCGTACAAGCGGCGCTGGCCCTGGGTAGCGTCGTCCTTGGCCGGCGATGGAAGACCACGCGCGACAACTGGTCGGCCATGTACTTCGTGAACGTGGCCAAGTCCGCGGCGGGCAAGGAGCACCCGCGCACGGTGATCGAGAGCATCCTCGAGGCGGCCCAACTGTCCCATCTCATCGGCGGGTCCGGCTACACCTCCACGGGCGCCGTGTTCTCCGCCCTTTATCACCAGCCGTCCCATATCGCGATCATCGACGAGCTGGGCGACCTGCTGGGCAATGCCCAGGCGCAGGGCAACTTCCACAAGCGGGAGTCGGTGACCGAGCTGGTCAAGTGCTGGGGTCTGCTCAATGGCTCACTGCGCCCGCAGGCGTACTCGACGATGAGCATGAAGCCATCCCAGCGCTCGGAGGCGATGCGGCGCGTCATCCACCGTCCGTCCCTGTGCATGCTGGGCATGACCACGCCCAAGACCTTCTACCAGAGCCTCACCGAGCAGAGCATCGAGGGTGGCTTTCTCAACCGCCTGCTGATCGTGGAGTCGTCCATAGGGCGGCAGATGTCCCGTGACGCGGATCCGCTGGAGGTGCCCGACTCGATCATCGAGTGGTGTCAGGCGGTGCGTGACGGCACGCAGGGGAATCTTACGGGCCTGGACATCGCGCCAGACCAAGTGCCGACTCCGCGCATCGTGGACTTCGACGCGGCCGCCGTGGCAGCGCTCAAGGAGTACGAGCGCGAGTGCATGGCCTCCATGGATGCCCTGGAGGCTGAGGGCCTGAGCGAGCTCGAGGGTCGATCGCGCGAGAAGGCCATGCGCACCGCGTTGATCATTGCCGTGTCGGACAGTGTGACCGTGCCGCGCGTGCGGAAGGAGCATGCGGACTGGGCGATCTCGTACGTCAGGCACTACACGCGGCAGACGATCGAGGCGGTGCGCAAGCACATGCACGGGAGCCAGTTCGCGCAGTGGCGTGCTGCGGTGCTTGAGGTGGTGCGCCGGGGCGGGATGCGTGGACTGACGGAGCGGGAGTTGGCAAAGAACTGTCGGACCTACGCCGGTCTCGAACCGCGAGTCCGCAAGGCCGTCACGGACAGCCTGCGAGCCGAGAACTTGCTGGATTGGGTGAACCTGGGCAAGGGAGCAAGTGGGCGGGGCAAAGAGCGCACAGCATGGCTGGCGACGCGGGAGGACGAAGATGCGGCTTGATCAGTTTGCAGCTAACCGGGGACGTTTGTTGTCCCCGGTTATAACCCATGGCGCACAAGGTCTAGAGCTAAATCGGGGACATTTTCACAGAGGGCATCTCCTTCCCCTAAAAAGCATGGGAGAGAGGGAGATTAAGGATATAGATAAGGGGGGTATGTTTTTGTCCACGATTATTGTCTACGCCTTGTGCCACAACAGTTATAACCGGGGACAGAGTTGCCCCCGATTTGCTGACGATTATTCCAACCCCATCCCTGCTGTGAGGCTCGCCCGATGAACACCGAGCACATCGAGGCGGTGCTGCTCATGCGGGCGGTGACGGGCGCGGAGATCGAGTGGCCCGAGCTGCGCTGGTTCTTCGCCGTGCCCAACGGCGGTCACCGCAGCAAGCGCGTCGCGGCGGAGATGAAGGCCGAGGGCGTGAGGGCTGGAGTGTCGGACTACCTGTTCCCGGTCCAGCGAGGCGGCTTCGTTGGCCTGGCGATCGAGCTCAAGCGGATCGACGGCGGCCGGACGAGCAAGGAGCAGCGGGACTTCATCGCGCACCTGCGGTCGCAGGGCTGGCGTGCCGAGGTGTGTCGTGGCTGGGAGCAGGCCTGGGCCGTGCTGCGTGACTACCTGGTCGCTGACGGGTGCGAGATGGAGGAGGCGGCTTGATGGGCGCGCCTCGCTCCGGAGCTGGGTCAGTCGCCGACGTCGAGGAAGCCGGCTGTCTTCGGCTTCTGCTGCTGCACCGCCTTCAGGGTCCTGTAAAACGCCTCCACAACGTCGCCTTCGAGCATGCTAGGCCTGGCCGTAATCAACGCAGCCGTCAACTGCGCCGCCACAAGCGCTTCAGTATTCGCATCCATCGTTTCATCTCCTATGGCGCCCCAATGGCGCGCGCAGACCATACCGTCCGGAGTCCCGCATGACCACCTTCGACACGTCCCGCCCGAGCTTCCGCGAGCGCGTCTACGCCCTGGCCGGCCGATCCACCTGGCGCGAGCCCACGAGCGGCGGGACGACGCACCTGCGGTCCATCCCCGCGGACCACATGATCGCTGCGGCGCTGTCCTTTGGACGGCGCAGCCCTGGCGACGTCGGTCCGGACATCGCGATCGACATGGCCACAGGCATCGCCGGGCACTATGGACGGGTCTGCGCCGCCCTGGGGCGCGCCCTGGGCGCTGACCGGTCGCGCTTGGTACGCCGGAACAGGGCCCACATCGGGCACGTCAGCATGGCGGCCTACAGCATGGTCCTTGGGCGAGCATGTCCGCCAGCGCCGGAGGGCATCGACGAAGACGAGTGGCGTGATCTCGTGGCGGGCGGGGCGCGGGTGCTGGAGCAGCTTGCCGAAGAAGCGCTGAGCTTGGCGGCGAGGCGGGCGAGGCGGGTGGCTTAGACGAACCGCAGGCGCTTCCACCGTCGAAGGGCTCGCCACGTGCGCTCAGCGAGGAGCATGAGACTGTAGAACACGCCAGCACCCTTCGCAGCAAAATAGATACCTGGCCGAACATTGGGCGGCACATGCGTGAGAGCGAGAGCAATGGCTATGACCGAGAGCACCGAGACCCAAAGCGAGAGCGTGAGGAAAGCCCACCGAGCTCGCTTTCTGACGATCCACCGCGCGAGCTTTCTATCGGTCCTCGCGATAGCTCTCGCGACCGGGCCATGGGGCTTGCGCGGCTTCTTGGCCGACAGCTTGGGCATCGTGTCCATCGTCATGGCCATCGTCGGCATGGTGTGCCTGGGAGCCTATCACCGGAAGCGCGGCCCCAGCTGTTGACATCAAACCCACGTGCACGAAACTTCCATCATCGGAGAGTTTTGTGTGGTGAATGCGGAGGCTGATCCGCAGAACGGTAGGGTACAGCCCGACTCGCAGAAAAGGAGCCGCCCGGCGAGTCACGCGAAAGCAGGGTGCATGGGTACAAGTTCGCTGGCAAAACGAGCCGCCCGCCAGCAAAGCCGGAGCCACAGCACCGGCCATCACACGATTCACTTATGAGCCCGGCCTGGTGCCGGGCTTTCTTTTTGGGGCATGGATTGGGAGATTCCCGGTCGTCCTCGCACCGCGCGAGCCCCAAATCCCCTGAGCCGGCCGACGCTGCGTGCGCCGAAGCCTCGCATGCGCGGGTGCCGGACCTATGGAGACCCCGCCATGCTGATCGGAATCGCCGGCCCCAAGCGCTCGGGCAAGACCACGCTGGCCGAGGGCCTGTGCCAGGTATTCGGACTCGAGCATCTGAGCTTTGCCGGCCCCATCCGGGCCTTCGTCGCATCGATCCTGGGTTGGAGCCTCAACGAGCTCGAGGCTAGCAAGGAGGAACAGGTCACCTGGCTGGATGGCATCACGCCAAGGCAAATGATGCAGACGGTGGGCACCGAGTGGGGTCGCCAGATGGTGCATGACCAACTGTGGGTTCGCTCGATGCTTGCCCGTATTCCCGACGAGGGTGGCGTCATCTCCGATGTCCGCTTCGAGAACGAAGCGAAAGCGATCCTCGACATGGGCGGCGTAGTGATCCAGCTATCCAGGCCGGGCACAGGGGCTGGCGATGGTCATGCCAGCGAGGTACCGCTTCCCGACGATTGCGTCACGCATCGCTGGGCGAATGACGGAAGCGCTCATGACCTCATCGCCGCCGGCGCGGTCTTTGTCGCCAAGCACTACGGCATCAAGGTCGAGTTCGCATGATCTGCCCGAAGTGCGGCAAGGACGAGGCCATCCGTAATGGCGCCGGTCGCTGCCTGTGTCGCGCTTGTGGGAAGTCCAGCATGGTTGGGCCTCGGCGCACCGATGGCGAAGTGTCGGAGGCCATGCAAGCGCGCCAAGGGTGGGCACCGGATCATGGCATCACGAGCCCACTACCGCTTGGGCAGAAGCTGCGAGGGACCTCCACGCTGATCGACAAGCGCACTGGCGAGCAGGTGCTGCAGTGGGTCAAGAGCAACGAGGACGCCGAGGAGCAGCACGCAGTCATGCAGGCTGCGATTGAGGCCATGGGCGAGCGCTTGCCGCGCGAAAAGGCGCGCAGAGCGCCGGCGGTGACCAACGCCGATCTCGCGAATGTGTACGTCCTCACCGACTATCACCTGGGCATGCTCGCCTGGGGCGAAGAGACGGGCGCCGACTGGGATCTGAGCATCGCCGAGGACATGCTGGTGAACTGGTTCGCCGCGGCCATGTCGCAGTCGCCAGCATCCGAGACCGGCATCTTCGCCCAGCTCGGCGATTTCCTGCATTGGGACGGCATGGACGCGGTCACTCCAACCAGTAAGCATCTCCTGGACGCTGACACACGCTTCCAGAAGCTCGTACGGGTGGCGATCCGGGCGATCCGGCGTGTCATCGGCATGCTCTTGGACAAGCACAGTCACGTGCATGTTCTGATGGCCGAAGGCAATCACGACATGGCCAGTTCTATCTGGTTGCGAGAATGGCTCCGGGCCATTTACGAAGACGAGCCGCGCGTGACCGTGGACGTGTCGCCCGACCCCTACTACTGCGTGGAGCACGGCAAGACCGCGCTGTTCTTCCACCACGGGCACAAGAAGCGACCCGCGGCAATCGACACAGTCTTTGCCGCCAAGTTTCGCGAGGTCTTCGGGCGCACCGAGCACGCCTACGCCCACATGGGCCACATGCACCACATCGACGTGAAGGAGACGAACCTCATGGTTGTGGAGCAGCACCGTACGCTTGCTGCACCTGATGCCCACGCGTCCCGCGGCGGCTGGATGTCGGGTCGCGAGGCATGCGTGATCACCTACTCGAGGCGATTCGGTGAAGTAGGGCGGGTAAGGGTTTCGCCGAAGATGCTGGAGGCGGCGTGATGCGCGTCACTGCAGCCATCGTCTTTGTTCTGTGTGGACATATGACGGCAGCGTTCTGGCTGCTCCTGTGGAAAGCCGTCGACCCGTGAGCGCCGATGACGACGGCACCTATGAGCCAGCGCCGGCCGGCCTCGCCGATGGCGATGTGCTGATCGCCGACCCAGTCGAATTCTACGAAGTGACGAAGTCCATTGCCGCCATGGTGCGGGGTGGGGCGCTCTTCGTCCTAGCTCGCGACACCCTGAAGTGGGTGAACGTCGAAGACCTCAACAAATCAGGTGCCGGCAAGTTGTCGGCCATCAAGGGCGGAGCCGATGGAGCAAAGTGAGCTGGCCCGGGAAGCGACCACAGCCGCATGGCGGGCCGCACCCATCGCAGGCGGGCTGGGTATCGTGAAGACCATGGACGCGTGGGGCCCGCAGGAGTGGTCTTACGTGCTGATTGGTGCGTACGCTGCCCTGCAGATTCTCTACCTCACCTGGAAGTGGCACCGCGAATGGCGTACGCCGAAGGTGTCGGCATGAAGGGGCGCGTTGCTGCGGCCATTGTGGCGCTGGCGATGTCGATCGCGGGCGGCCTTGTCGCGAACTTCGAGGGCACCAGGTATGCGGCCTATCCGGACCCGTCGACGAAGGGCGCGCCGTGGACGATCTGCGAGGGCCATACGCAAGGCGTCAAGGCCGGCGACGTCGCCACCCGTGCCCAGTGCGACGAATACCTACGCCAGGATCTCGCTGCGGCGAACGATGCCATCGACCGGTGCATCGTGACACCGCTCGGCGTCAACCAGCGTGCCGCCCTGATCTCGGCAGTTGTCAACGCCGGTCCGCCGCTCGTATGCGGCTCGACCCTCCAGCGCAAGGCCAATGCGGGCGACCTCGCCGGTATGTGCGCCGAGCTGTCGCGCTGGACCTGGGCCGCCGGCCGCCAGTTGCCCGGCCTCGTCCGTCGCCGCGCTGAAGAGCGCGCCTTGTGCGAGAAGTCCGCGTGAGTCCGCTCCGTGTTGCTGCTTGGGTCGCCGGTGTCGCGCTGCTCGTCGGCGCTTACTCGATGGGCCATCACCAAGCCACTGCCGAAGGAGCCGCCGCGCTTGCCGCATACCAACGTGGTGTCGCCCAGGACGCGGCACGAGAGGCTTCCGCCCGGCTGGATCGGTATCACGCCCAAGCTGTCGCCTTCGACATAACGGCTCACCAGTTCACCGAGGACCAGGCCCGTGCCAAAGCCGATTCTGACCGTGTTGCCGCTGATCTTCGTGCTGGCAATCTCCGCCTGCGCGACCGCTGGGCCACCCAGGTGCGTGCCAACGAAGTCGCCATTGCCGCCCGTGCCGGCGACGCTGATGCAGCCCCCGACGACCGAGCGGCGAGTGCGGGACGAATTGTTCGAGCCGCCGCCGAGTGCGACGCACAAGTCCGCGGACTCCAGTCCATCCTCTCCAAGGAGCGCGAATGAGCGATTTACATAAGCGACACCTCGCGGCGCTACGTAAGGCGGTGTCTGGCCTGCGATTCAGCGATTGTCCCGAGCTGTTCAAGGACATCGAGGCGACCAAGGCACAGATGCGCGCCGCCGGTCTCTCTGTGCCTGCGGCCATCGCCCGTCGATAACCCCATGACGGACGCGAAGAAGAAGGCGAACGGATCGTCGTGGGCGAAGGGTAGGTCGGGAAACCCGGGCGGCCGGTCGCCGCGCGTGGGTCCGAATGGCGAGACCCTCGCCCAGCTCGCCCGCGAGCACACCGCAGACGCTCTCGCGACCCTGGTGGCCGTCTGTAACGGAGAGGTTGGCAAGCCGGACAAAGACAATCCGAAGCTCACCATCATCGAGGCGAAGGACCGCATCAGCGCGGCGAACGCCATCCTTGACCGTGGCTGGGGTAAGCCCAAGGAGAGCGTCGACATCGATGCCAACGTAAAAGGTACGGGGCTGCCGGTGATCAATCTTACGGTGACCCGATCGGATCATGGCGGAGCTTGATCTAGCGCTGCACGCCAAGCAGACGACCGCCTTCGAGTCTACGGCCACGGAAATTCTCTACGGCGGAGCTGCGGGCGGAGGCAAGTCCCATCTTTTCCGCGTCGCCTCGATCATGTGGTGCGCGAACGTGCCTGGGCTGCAGGTGTACCTGTTCCGCAGGCTGTTCGACGACCTCTACAAGAACCACATGGAGGGACCGACGAGCTTCCTGGCGCTGCTCGGGCCGTTCATCGAAGGTGGTTACGTCAAGATCAACCTCTCCAAGAATTTCATCGAGTTCTGGAATGGATCGAAGATCCACCTGTGCCACTGCCAGCACGAAAAGGACGTCCTGAAGTACCAGGGCGCTGAAATCCACGTGCTGCTTATGGATGAGTTGACCCACTTCTCGGCCAAGGTCTATCGCTATCTTCGCGGTCGCCTGCGTTTGGGTGGCCTGAAGGTACCTGACGCATTTCGCGGGATGTTCCCCCGGGTGCTCGGCGGCACAAACCCCGGTGGCCCTGGCCACAACTGGGTCAAGGGCGGGTTCGTCGACATTGCGCCACCGCTTGCGATCACCCAAATGCCCAAGGAGGAGGGCGGCCTTCTTCGGCAATACATTCCGGCTCGTCTGGATGATAACCCGACGCTCCTGGAGAACGATCCGAACTACGCCGACCGGTTGGCGGGCCTCGGGAATGCTGCGCTCGTGCGTGCCATGCTCAATGGCGACTGGAACATCGTGGCCGGCGGCGCCCTGGACGACGTCTGGAGCGATCGCTGCATCGTGCCGAGGTTCCCGGTGCCTCCGAGCTGGTACATCGACAGGTCGTTCGACTGGGGAAGCGCCAAGCCGTTCTCTGTCGGTTGGTGGGCGGAGGCCGATGGAACTGAGGTGATCCTTCCCGGTGGCGCAAAGTGGGCTCCCGTGCGTGGCTCACTGATCATGTGCGGCGAGTGGTACGGCGCGAAGGCGCCAAACGAGGGTCTGAAGATGTCTCCACGGGATGTCGCAAAAGGCATCAAGGAGCGGGAGGTCAAGATGGTTGAGTCAGGCCATCTGCCTAATCTTCCCGTGCCAGGACCAGCGGACAACGCGATCGCGGCGGACACGCATCCCGGGGTGCCGACGATCGAGAAAGAAATGCTCGACGCTGGCGTGAAGTGGACCGAGTCGAACAAGAAGCCGGGAAGCCGGAAGAACGGCCTGGAGCTACTCCGCTCTCGCCTGCGCGAGTCTGCGAAAGACGCACCGGAGAGCCCTGGCATCTACTTCATGGAGCACTGCCGGAGCGTCATAAGCCACCTACCGGTGCTTCCGCGTGATGAGCGCGACCAGGATGACGTGGACTCGTCTGCGGAAGATCACGATTACGACATGGTTCGCTATCGCGTACTTGGCGTGAAGCGCATCACCGAAGTCAAACCCTTGAGAATGTGAAATGGTCCTAGCCGTAAACCACTGCGCTCCTGTCGTGAACGACATGCGTTGCGATTGGCGCTATACCGAGGCGCTCATGCGCGGCACGCGTGCGATGCGCGAAGGGCGCGAGCTGTTCATGCCTCGGTGGCCGAACGAGGAGGAGGAAGCCTACGAGGCTCGCATCGAGTCGGCGACGTTGCTTCCCGCCTATCGGCGCACGGTGTCGGTCATGTCGGGTAAGCCATTTTCGAAACAGCTGACCACAGCGGGCACCTCGGATGAGGTAGCGAAAGAGTGGAAGCCGTGGCTCGACGACATTGATCGCAACGGAGTCAGCCTGAACGTCTTCGCCGCCGAGATGATGGCCGAGATCGTGGCGCACGGCCTCGCCGGAATCTACGTAGACGTACCCATGGCGGCGGATGTCGCGGCTTCAGGCACCGGCACGCCAACCATTGCTGACGAGAGGGCCGCAGGTATCCGACCCTATTTCGTGCGCGTCAAGCACGATCAGATCCTCGGCTGGCGCCTGGACGACAAAGGTGGCCTCGCGATGCTTCGCTTCATCGAGTGTTACGAGCGGGAGGACGGCCCCTTCGGAACGGTCGTGACGGAGCGCGTGTGGGTGCTGACGCCAGGTCACTGGGAGCACTGGGAGGCGGCGGACGGAAAAATCTGGTCGATTGTCGCCAGCGGCGACACCTCCCTGAGCGTCATTCCCTTCGTTCCGATCTACGGAGAGAAGGTAGCGCCCATGGTGGGGCGACCGCCGCTCCTGGACCTCGCATTCCTGAACGTTAAACACTGGCAGAGCCAGAGCGACCAGGACACGATCCTGCACGTGGCGCGTGTGCCTATCCTGGCCATGATCGGTGCCGACGAGAACACTCAGCTCGTCGTTGGCGTCTCGGCTGCCGTGAAGCTGCCGACCGGTGCGGAGATGAAGTTCGTTGAGCACACCGGGGCTGCCATCACTGCGGGGGCCGACAGTATCAAGGCACTTGAAGAGCAGATGATCCAGACGGGGGCCGAGCTGCTTGTGCAGAAACCCGGCCACCGGACGGCGACCGAAGACTCCAACGACGCCGAAGGCAACAAATGTGACCTGCAGCGCATTGTCGAATCCTTCGAGGATGCGCTTGATCAGGCGTTCGTCTTCGCTGGCCTGTACGCCAAGATGGATCCGCCGCGCGTGACCCTATTCAAGGACTTCGGCGCGGCGACCCTCACCGACGCTAGCGCCCAACTCATTGTCACCATGCAGCAAGGTGGACTCATCACGAAGCAGACGGCGATTAGGGAGCAACAGCGCCGCGGCGTGCTGTCGCCGGATATCGATCCTGAGGTCGAGGCGGCCGAGGCTGCTGCCGAGGGTCCGGCGCTGGGTGAGATCGGGCAGGTTGGCCCGGGTGGTCCCGGCGGCACAGAAATGCCCTGATGCCAGCCGTCAACGCGTCCCTACAAGACCGGGCCATCGATCACGCCCACGACCTGCTGCGCTACAGCAACGGCGTGGTGCGGCGGATGATCGCGCTGCTCAACCGCACCGACAGCCGCCTCGTGGCGCAGCTGGCCGAAGCGCTTCTTCGAATGGAGCGTGATAGCTTCACGGTCCAGCGTCTCGATGCGCTTCTGGGATCGGTACGACAGCTCAATTCGCAGGCATACGCCGCCGTCCAATTTGCGCTCGAGGCTGACCTGAAGGGTCTATCCCGGGTAGAGGTCCTGGCGCAGCTTGGCTCGTTGACCTCGTCGGTGCCGTCAGCGGTTCGCATCCGATTCCCGATCGCGCGCGTGTCGGCGGACCAGGTCTACGCCGCGGCCATGGCGCGTCCCTTCCAAGGACGCCTGTTACGCGAATGGGCTGCGGGCCTGGAAGAGGGGCGAATGACCCTGATCCGCAATGCCGTCCGCGCCGGCGTCGTTGAAGGTCAGACGACGTCGGACATCATCCGGAGCATTCGGGGCACGCGGGCGAACGGCTACGCCGACGGCACGCTCAACCGCCCCCGGCGCGAGCTGGCCGCTGTCGTCCAGACCGCCGTCAGCCACACGGCCCAGACAGCGCGGCAGCAGGTCGTCAGCGCAAACGCCGATATCATCAAGGCCGAGGCGTGGGTGTCGACCTTGGACACCAAAACGAGCCCACCTTGCCGGATACGCGACGGCCTGAGGTATACGCCGGTCACTCATGAGCCTATAGGCCACAGCGTCCCATGGGGTGAGGGGCCGGGGCGCCTTCACTTCTGCTGCAGGTCGGTCAGCGTGCCGGTGGTCAAGTCGTGGCGTGAGCTAGGCTTCGACGCCGAGGACCTGTCTCCCGGGACTCGCGCCTCCATGGACGGGCAGGTGGCTGCTGACACGACGTACCCGGAGTGGTTTGGCCGGCAGAGCGCCGCCCGCCAACTCGACATTCTCGGGCCGGACCGATATCGGCTCCTCAAGGCGGGCAAGGTGGATTTCAGCCAGTTTTACGACGACAAGGGGCGGTGGCTTTCCATTGACCAGCTCGAGGACAGGGTCGCCAGGGCCAGCGCTTGACATACGGGTCGCGTGCGCAACAATCCCACAATGCCGAAATTTCGCGTCATCGACGGAACTCCCGCACCCGACACACCGGCTGAGAAGCAGCGCGAGCGCATCCGCAAGATGGCGTACAAGCACATGCCGTCATGCACCAGTTGCGGCGGTTCCGAGTACATCACGGCGCGCATCGGCAACGTACGAAGCAAGCTTTGCGTCATCTGCCTGACTCAGGGCAGGCGTCGCGTCATGGAATAGCGCATTTTCAATGCGGACCCGCTCGGGACCGCTGTGAACACCAAAGCCCCGCCCGCGCGGGGCTTTTTGTTTGCCCGATCGGCGGACGCCGAGGGCGCAACGGGCCGGATGGCTCAGACACTGGCCGGATGGCCCAGGAACCATCAATGAAACTGAAGCTGGACGAAGCGGGCAACGTGATCGTGCAGGACGGAAAGCCCGTCTACATCGCCGACGATGGCAAGGAAGTCGCCTTCGACGTGGTCGCTACGGTCGATACGATCAAGCGACTTAACGGCGAGGCCAAGGGTCACCGCGAAGGTAAGGAAGCGGCCGAGAGGGCGCTGAAGGCTTTCGAGGGCATCGACGATCCCGCCGCGGCCATCAAGGCCCTTAACACGGTCGCCAACCTTGACGCGAAGAAGCTGGTGGATGCTGGCGAGATCGACAAGGTCAAGACGGAGATCAGCAAAGTCTTCGAGACCAAGCTGGCCGACGCAGAGAAGCGCACCGGTGAACTCGAGGGTCAGCTCTACGCCGAAAAGATTGGCGGAAGCTTCTCCCGCTCCAAGGTGATCGCCGACAAGTTCGCCATCCCCGCTGATCTCGTTCAGGCACGCTTCGGCAATGCCTACAAGATCGAGGATGGGAAGGTCGTCGCCTACGACTCGCAAGGCAACAAGATCTACTCCCGCGCACGTCCCGGCGAACTTGCCGACTTCGACGAAGCCCTCGAAACACTCGTGGAAGCCTATCCCTACAAGGACCAGATCCTGAAGGGAACGGGCGCGAGTGGCTCGGGCGCCGGAAACAACGGCGGCTCCGGTAGCGGCCAGCGTCAGCAGGGTGATCTTGGCGGCAGCAAATCCGAGCGCACCGCCGCCGTGGCGTCGCGCTTCCCCGAATTGAAATAAAGGAAACACCATGTCCCTGTCGCAGATGCAGGTTTTCAACAAGTACATCATGCCGGTGACGATCGAGACGCTGGCGCAGATGGTCCAGAAGTTCAACGCCGCGAGCAACGGCGCGATCCGACTCACCACCGACGGTTTCGAAGGTGACTTTCTTCAGGAATCCTTCTTCGCCGCGATCCACTCGGCACAGCGCCGCGTCGATCGCTATGCGGCCAACGGCACGGCCAACCCGACCGACCTGACTCAGCTCAAGCACAGCTCTGTCAAGGTCGCCGGTGGCTTCGGCCCGATCCGCTACGAGCCGTCGCAGATGACCTGGCTGCAGAAGCCGACGGCCGAGGGTATAGAGGTCGCCTCGCGCAACTTCGCCGAGGCGCTTCTGGCTGACCAGCTGAACACGGCGATTGCCGCGCTCGTCGCTGCGATCAGAAACCAGTCGGCGGTCACCAACGACGTATCGGCAACTGGCGGCGTGGATTACGTCGCGATCAACGCCGCGCACGCGCTGTTCGGCGACGCCTCCGGAAATCTGGTGGCGCAGGTCATGACCGGCCAGATGTTCCACAAGCTGATCGGCCAGAACATCACCAATGCCGGCCACTTGTTCGACTCGCGCTCGGTCAACGTGGTCGACATCCTCGGTCGCCCGGTCATCGTGACCGACGCCCCGGCGCTTTACTCGGCTGCCACGACCACGCCGGCCGCCCCGGCCAAGCAGAAGGTGCTCTCGCTTGCCGACTCCGCGGCGATCGTTTCGGACGCCGGCGACGTGATCTCGAACGTTCAGACCGTCAACGGCAAGGAGCGCATCGAGACCACCCTGCAGGTCGACTACACGTTCGGCCTCGGCCTCAAGGGCTACACCTGGGACGAGACGAACGGCGGCAAGTCGCCGACCGACGCTGAACTCGCCACCGGCAGCAACTGGGACAAGGTCGCCACCAGCTACAAGGCGACGGCGGGCGTGATCACCATCGGCGACGCGGCCAAGTAACCCCACGAGGGGCCGGGTGACCGGCCCCTTTTCGAGGAACGTCTATGTCCGACCAGAAGTTCATTTACGAGACCCACCCGGTATCACCGGAGCGAAAGGCCCAGCTTCGCGCGCAAGGCTATCGCATCCGTGATGCAGCCTTTGCGCCTTCCGACTACGTCCACCCGGACGCACCGAAGGGTGGCAAGGAAGCCGAGTTGAACGCGACTCAGCTGAAGGAAGAGTTGACCAAGCGCAATATCGAGTTCGCAGGCAATGCGTCCAAGGTCGTCCTGAAGGAACTGTACGACCAGGCGATCGCCGACGAGGCAGCCGGCGGCACTGGCGCCTGATCCATGGCCCTGATCGTGGAGGATGGCACCGGCAAGGCGGACGCCGAGGCCTATATCTCGGTGGCCGACGCTGACGCATATTTTGCCGCTCGCGGCGATCTCGCTTGGGCCGCTCTCGACAATCAGGCCAAGGAGCAGGCGCTGCGAAAGGGCGCCGACTACATGGCGTCGGCATACGGGACCCAGTGGAAGGGCGAGCGCATCAGCCCGACGCAGGCGCTTGATTGGCCGCGCCGCTGCGTGCGCGTCGCTCGCTTCACCCTCCCCATGGCCGCCATTCCCCTGGCGGTATCCCGAGCGAACGCCGAGATGGCCGTGCGCTCGATCGGTGGTGACCTCCAAGCCGACGAGGCTTCTCAGGTCAAGCAAGAGACCGTGGGCCCGATCACGGTCATCTACTCCGATGGCGCTCGCCAGGGCGTCAGGTACGCCGCGGTAGACGGCATGCTGTCATCGCTTCTGCGTGGCGGCGGCGCCGGCTCGATACCGGTCGTGCGCGCATGAGCGCTTTCAGCTACGCCACCATGGCGGCGACTGCTTCCCGCCTGCTCAAGCGATTCGGTGCCAAAGCCTCGATTAGCCGCATCGTTGATGGTTCCTACGATCCAGCCACGGGTAACAACCCTGGCGGCACCCAGGTTTTTCCCACAGTTGCCGCGATCATCGACTACGAAGATCGACTCGTCGACGGCACCATGATCTTGCGCGGTGACCTTCGTGCGCTCATGGATCCTCGCGTGCAGCCGATTCAGGGCGACCGACTGACCTGGAAGGGAAAGAGTTTCGCGGTGATCTCAGTCAAGGCGGTGTCGCCAGCCGGATTGGTCGTGCTCTATGACGCACAGGTGCGCGGCTGATGCCCGGGTTTCGCGAGAGCGTATCGGGGTTCGCCAAGGTGACGAAAGAGCGACTTGACCAGCAGGTGCGAAAGATCACTCTGGACCTCTTCAGCGACATCATCATGAATTCGCCCGTAGGCAATCCAGAGAAGTGGGCCGTCAACGGGAGTGCGGTCCGCTACAACGAGCAGGTATCAGAGCACAATGCAGCCCTGCTCGAGGATCCCGCGAACCTGACCAAGAAGGGGCGCCTGAAGCCTGGGAAGAAGCTCAACGACGGCATGAACATCGTCGGGCCCGCAGGCTATGTCGGCGGCCGATTCCGAGGCAACTGGCAGACGAGCATCTCGGCACCCGTTTCAGGTGTCGTGGACCGTATCGACCCGACTGGGCAGGCGGCCGTGGGCGAGGCCAGTGCCAACATGGGCGGAGCAGGGACCGTGACCTATTTGGTCAACAACCTGCCGTATGCCCAGGCCCTGGAGTACGACGCGCACAGCTCCCAGGCGCCCGCTGGCATGGTACGCGTCGCCATGGCTCGCATTACCCAGAACATCCCCTCGATCATCAGGCGGTAAGTATGGCCGAATTCGAAATCAATGCTGCGCTTGTGAGGGCGTGGCAGGGGGCAGGGCTTCCCTATCCGACGGCGTACGAGGGTAAGGCCTTCACGCCAGAACAAGGGAAGCCCTGGGCCGCGCTCTACCTTCTGCCCGCGGGTACGGCGCCGGCCGGTATTGGCATTCAAGCCCCCCTTGAACACGTAGGTATCCTTCAGGTCGACCTGAACCAACCGCTGGACGCGGGCGCACCGGTGATGCTGAAGGATGCCGACGCTGTCTCATTGCGGTTCACCCCCGGCGCGTCTTTCGAGTTTGGAGGCACGAAGGTCAACATCGAGCGCTGCACGCGCTCATCCATTCGCCGGTCGGAAGGCTGGCTTACCCTGTCGCTGTCCATCCGTTACCGGAGCTGGCAGCACCGCGTCACCCCGTAACGGAGAACACCATGACCGCTGGCATTGCCGCATCCGGCGCTCGCGCCGCGTACTTCTATGCCCTGGAGAATGCCGACGGCACGCTCCCGGCGAATCCGGCGTTCAAGCCGATACGCCTCACCCAGAACGGCTTGCAAGAGCAGGCCAACGACATCCAGTCGAACGAACTGGTGCCGGATCGCCACCGGCGTGCCGCGCGGCGCGGTGCCACCAGCGTCAGTGGCGATATCGTCGGCGAACTGTCCTTCGGCACCTTTGACGACCTGATCGAGGCCGCCTTCTGCGGCACCTGGGCCAACAACGTCCTGAAGACCGGGGCGGTGCGTCGCGGCTTCGCCATTCTGAAGCGCAACCTCGACATCAACGTCGACACGATCTACCGCGGCTGCCAGATCAACACCCTGAAGTTCGCCTGCCCGCTACAGGAAAAGATCACGGTCACCTTTTCGGTCGTCGGCAAGTCCGAGGAGTCGTATACGGTGCCGGCCGGCGCCACCTTCGCCCAGCCGACCACGACCGACTACATGACGACGTTCGATGGCTCACTGGCCATCGATACGACGGACCTGAACTCTGCCACCGACCTGAATATCACCCTGGCGAACAACATCGAGGCCAAATACAGCCTCATGAATCGCCCGGCCTACGCGATGAAGATCGGCATGATCGACGTCACCGGTGATCTGTCGGCCTACATCGAGGACGACTCGCTGAAGCAGCGCTACCGCAACGAGGTAGACACCGAGATGGCGGTCACCATGACCGACAAGGCGACGTCGGGCAATTCCTACGTCCTGACGCTTCCCCGTCAGCGCTTCACCTCGGCGCAGGACAGCTTCAACGGCGACGACCTGGGCATCCAGCAGCTGAACATCCGGTCGCTCTACGACACGACCTCCACGACCGAGTTGCAGATCAAGCGCGTTGCTTACGTGCCGCCGGCCCCGCCGCAGGGCGGCTGATCCCTCCATCCAAGGAAAGAAACGTGACCGATACCCAGACCACGACCAGCCCCGACCTGTCGGCGTTCGCCACCCGAAAGACCTTCAATGACGGCGTACGCGTGCCTCTTTCCCTCCCGGATGGCACGCCGACCGATCGCTTCCTGTTGGTGCGAAACTTCCGCTCCGATGCCTACCGGGCGAAGCTTGCCGAGATTCGCGATCGCATCGCCGAGGGCGGGAAGCCCAGCGAGGCCCAGCGCGAGGCCGACCGCATCGCCCTGATATCGAGCCTGGTCGTCAGTTGGAACTTCGATTCCGAATGCTCGCCGGTGAATGTTGCCGCGTTCCTTGCGGACGCGCAGATCGTCGCTGAGCAGGTCGACCGCGTTGCGATGGACGACGAGCGTTTTTTCGGCAAAGGCTCGAAGCCTTCTACCGATGGGTCGAAGGTGAGCTGAAGCTCGATGTAGTCCGGGGCAAGCGCACGGTGCGGGAACACCTGCATGCGCACTGGAAGTCTTCGGGCAAGAAGCCGGCGGCGCTGACGAAGCATGGCGAGTGCCCGGAGGGTTTCGAGCCCCTCATGGACGCCTTCCACCGGCTCTCCCGTCAGCGCCGCCGGAGCATGGGCGCCGAGCCCCTGTCGCACACCGAGATCGAGGCCTTTCAACGTTTGGAGGGTCTCACGATGCGCCCGTGGCAGATCCAGGCCATCGAGCAGATCGACGCCTACTGGCGAACCACCCTGACGTGATGAGGTCCGCATGACGGATGAAACCGCCCGCCTAGTCGTCGCCGTCGACAGCACCTCGGCGGGCAAGGCGACCGACGTCCTGGACTCGATGACCGCATCGGCGGGTAACGCGGAGGCTATGGTCGAGGCTCTGTCGAAGGCCTTTGGCCCAGTCGCGGCCGAGATCGCCAAGCTGACGGCGGCGATCGATCGGCAGGTGTCGTCGTATGCCTCGCTGGACAGCGCTGGCCAGAAGGTCGCCGCGACGAGCGAACAGGCGGCGAAGGCAGCCGAGACGCAGGCCCAGGCAACGGAGGCCTTGGGCGAGACCGCCGATCAGGCGCGCGAGCGCATCCGGGCGATGGTCTCTGCGTCGCTCGACCAGGTGCGCGCGGACGCCGCCGCCATCGAGGCGACGCAGCGCCGTAGCGACGCGAGCCGGACCGTGGCGGCCGATCTCAACTCGGAGGTCAACTCCGTCCGGCGGGCGCACGAGTCGATCGAGGCGTTTCGCCAACGCAACCAAGAGGCCGAGAAGGCGTCTCGTGGTGCGGCGTCTGGAGCGGACGAGCAGCGCGTGGCGCTCGACAAGCTGCTTAAGCAGATCGACCCGACGATCTCGGCCCTGGAGAAGCTGGACAATCAGGAAGCGCAGCTGAAGAAGTTCAGGTCGGCCGGCTTGATCGGCGGCGACGATTTCGACCGCTTCATGACGACCATTCAGCAGCGTCGCAAGGATGTTTCCGATGTCGGCGAGGCCATGCATGGCTTCTCGCTCAACACGGCAGCAGCACGGCGCGAGGTCGGCACGCTCGTCAGCGAGCTTGCGCGTGGCAACTTCGGAGACTTCCAGCGTTCGCTGATTACGCTCGCTGGTGACACTGGGATCTTCACGGCGCTGCTGTCGCCGGCGGCGATTGGCGTGGGTGCTTTGGCGCTTGCGATCGGTGGCCTGGCCGCAGTCTCCATCGCCGGCTACAACGACCAGCAGCAGATCACCAAGGCGATCATTGCCACGGGCGACGCGGCGGGTGTCACCGCCACGCAGGTCAACGGCATGGTCGCGGCCATCGGTGGCAACACGGGCCAGTACGGGAAGGCGCGAGAAGCACTTCAGGCGCTGTTGGAGTCAGGCCGCCTCACTGGCGACAGCCTTCAGCAGGCCGGACAGCTCGCCGTGGACATGGCGGAGGTGACCGGTAAGAGCGTCGGCGAAGCCGTCCAGCACATCATCTCCCTGCGGGATGACCCGGTGAAGGCTGTCCGGGCTCTGGACGAGCAGTACAACCTCCTGACGGCGACCCAGTACGAGCACATCAAGGCGCTCGTGGACCAAGGGCAGCAGGAGCGCGCTGTTGCTGAAATTCAAGAGATCGAGGCTGGTAAGTTCTCGGAGCGCCGCAAGAAATACGAGGAGGATCTGGGATATCTGGCGAAGAGCTGGCGGTCGGTCCGGGATGCGATCGCGGAGACGCTGGAGAAGGAAAAGCAGATCGGCAGCGGGTCGGACGATGCAAAGCTCTACCAACTCAATCTGAAAATCGGCGACCTAAAGGGAACCCAGGTCGGCGGCCGAGCCATGACGGATCAGGCTGTTGCCGAGCGTTTCAAGAACTCCGGCAGCCCTCTACTCGATCAGTATCAGGAGCTTCTCGACCAGAAGCACCAGATCACCGTCAAGCAGGCACTCGACGAGTGGACTGAGCAACAGGGGGAATACGACAAGCGCATTCAGGACGAAGGCAAAAAGGCCTCCGACGTACTCGACGACTACGCCCGCCGCGCCAAGAGCGACGAGGCCAAAGCCAAGGACATCGCGAAGGTCAAGGAGGCTACCCAGAAGGCACTCGCCGCTCGCCCTCAGGACAAGGCCGCCATCGAGGCCCAGCAGAAGGACGCGCTCAAGTTCATCGAGCAGCAGTACACCGACAAGGCGGGCAATAGCGCGTCCAAAGCGCTGGACACGGCCGAAGTATCCTCCGAGGCATCGGCTTTCAAATCCGCGCTTGCCCAGATCACAACTTCTTACGCGAATGCCCAGAAGGAGCTGGACGCGCAGCGCAAGTCCGGTGCCGTCTCGGAGGAGGCCTACTATCAGCAGTCCCGGGATCTACTGTGGCGCGGCGAAGCCGAGCAGGTGACGGCTATCCAGGCGGAGATGGCGCGCCTGCAACAGCGGAAGGTCGCGGGCGCCGACAAGGTGAAGAACGATCAGCGTGTCGCGGAGCTATCCGCCGAGGCACACAAGATTGAGGCCGACGCCATCAGTCGGGACAACGTGCTCGTGCAGGAGGCTGCAGCGGCAAAGGAAAAGGCAGCGCGTGCGATCCAGGCCTATGTAGACGCGCTCGGCCGGCAGGAGGCCGCGGCGCGTGCCGACGCCGACTTGCAGGTGCAGCGCCTGTCCATGGGCGATCGCGAGTTCGCGAACATGCAGCGACTCGTCACGATCCGCCGGCAAGGTGCCGACGAATTGGTGCGCCTGGCGTCGCAGCTGAGCAACAAGCAGATCGACCAGTCCACGTATGACCAGCAGGCGGCCGCGCAGCAGGCCAGCACGGACCGCTTGGTGCAGATCGAGCAAGACGGACAGCAGCGTGTCGCAGCGGCACGCGAGGACTGGGTTACCGGATCTCGCAAAGCCATGGCGGACCTCCAGGATCAGGCGACGGACGCCGCCGGCGCCTTCGGCTCGTTCGTCAGCTCGGTGAACGGCGGCCTGTCGGATTTCCTGGTGAACGCCGCGACGAAGGGCAAGGCGAGCATCAAGGGCTTCGTCAGCTCGGTGCTCACCGAGGTCGCGCGCCTCGAGGCGAACCGGGCGGCCGCATCGCTGATCAGCTACGGATTGAGCTTCATACCTGGGCTTGGCGGCGGGTCGATGCCGTCCACCACATCGTCAGGAAGCTTCAGCCTGTCGGGCGGGACCTATTCGGGCAGCGGGTCGATGGCGACCACGTGGGGCGGCTACCGCGCCGGCGGTGGTTCGACGTCGCCGAACAGTGCTTATCGCGTGGCGGAGCAGGGCCCTGAGGTGTACCGGACGCCAGGCGGGCAAACGTACCTCCTCACTGGCCAGGAGGGCGGCAGCGTGTCACCCATGCAAAGCGGTGGCGGCGCGAGCGGCCCCGCCGCCGGCGGCACGCAGGTGAATGTCACCGTCAACGTGGCCAGCGACGGCTCAACATCGGGTCAGGTGGATCCGAAAAACGCCGGCGAGTTTGGGCGTGACCTTGGGCAGCAGATGCAAACCGTCGCGGATCAGGCGATCGCCCGAGCCATGATGCCCGGCGGCAAACTCTGGAGGCAGCAACGTGGCTGACGTTTTCGACTTCACTGTGGACGCCGGCACCAACGGTACGACCACTTTTCGGGTGAAAAAGGCCCAGTTCGGCGACGGCTACACGCAGCGCGCGGCGGATGGAATCAACAACTCCACAAGGAAGTGGAACATCACGGTGGCGGACAAGTACGACTTCGAAGTCCAGCCGATCAAGGCGTTTCTCGACGCCCATGGCGGCGCCCGATCGTTCCTCTGGACGCCGCCCAACGGTGTCCAGGGCCGGTATGTGTGCGAGACCTACAACGAGTCGCCGGCGATCGCTGGCCTTACCACGCTCACCGCCGTCTTTGAGGAGAGCTTTGCTCCATGAGCTTCTACGCTGACATCCAGAGGCTCGAGCCGGGCGCATGGGTCGAGCTGTTCGAGATCGATTTGCGACCGATCACCGGCGGCGTCGACGACATCCTGCGGTTCCACGGCTATACGCAAATCGGCCCCATCACTTGGCAGGGTGTCGCCTACGAGGCGTGGCCAGTCCAGGCCCAGGGTTTCCGCATGGACCCCGAGCAGCCGCCCGTACCGACGCTATCCGCCGGCAACATCGATGGTCGCCTGACGGCGCTGTGCCTCGCCTACCAGGACCTCGTCGGCGCAAAGCTGCGGCGCCTGCGCACGCTGGGCCAGTACCTGGACGCGGTGAACTTCCCTGAAGGCAATCCTTCCGCCGACCCGGACCAGGGCGCGCCGCCAGAACTGTGGTTCCTGGAGCGCCGCTCCGCCGAGGACAAGACTCAGGTCACCTGGGAGCTGTCGAGCCCGATGGACTTCGGAAATCGCCAACTGCCGGGTCGCCAGATCATCGCCAACGTGTGCGGCTGGCTCGCCATTGGCGGCTACCGTGGCCCGTACTGCGGCTACACGGGGCCGCCGGTTGCCAAGTCGGACGACTCCCCCACGACTGACCCTGCGCAGGACCGCTGCGGCGGGCGCCTGACCTCCTGCCGCCTGCGCAACTGGCCGGGCGGCGAGCTGCCCTATGGGTCTTTCCCCGCCGCGACGCTGATCAAATGACGCCCGAGACCGAAGCCGCGATCCACGCTCACGCGGTGGCCGAGTACCCGCGCGAGTGTTGCGGGGTCATCGTCGTGCGAAAGGGTAGGGAGCGGTACATCGCCTGTCGCAACGTGGCGACCACGCCGCAGGATCACTTCGTTCTCTCGCCGGCGGACTTCGCCGCTGCCGAGGATGAGGGCGAGATCACGTCCATCGTCCACTCCCACCCGGACGTGCCCGCGAGGCCGTCCGAGGGCGATCGCGTCGCCTGCGAGCGGTCGGGACTGCCCTGGGTCATCGTGAGCGTCATGGCGGGCGATGCTGGCCCCGCACCGGCCGACACGCAGGTCATCGAGCCGACCGGCTACGAGGCGCCCCTGGTTGGCCGCCAGTGGGCGCATGGCGTGCTCGACTGTTGGGCCTTGGTCCGGGACTGGTACGCCCGTGAGCGCGGCGTTGAGCTGCCCGATCCGCCCCGCGCGGACGGCTGGTGGAACGACGGAGTCTCAGCTCTGTACAACGACCGCGTGCTGAGGGATGCTAACCTCGTGCCCGTTGGTGCGGACGCGCTCGCCCCTGGCGACGTGATCCTCATGCAGATCCGCTCCGGCAACCAGGTGCCGAATCATGCCGCCGTGTACCTCGGCGATGGCCAGATCCTCCATCACCTGCACGGTCGCCTCAGCTCCCGAGACATCTACGGGGGATATTGGCAGGAGGTCACCCGGTCGGTTTGGCGGTGGGGCGGGTAGAATCGGACTTCCTGTTTACGTTAGGGGCGTATATGCGAACTCGGATAGTGGCGTTAGCCTTGATGCTGTATGGAATCGCCGGTTGCGCGAGTGTTGACGAGCTGCGCAAGAAGGAACCGGCGGCACATCTAGTATCTTCCGGGACGTCCGTGGAGAAAGTAGCGTCCTGCATTTCCACCGCGTGGAATAATCAGCGAATTGGCATAGAGTCAAATGGCGCGAGCCTTCGCCGTGACGGTGATGACTACGTTGTCGTGTCGCCGGCGTCTGGTACGCCGTCTGAAGTAGCGGTTGTTAGCAAAGCAGGCGGAACTTCAACCGTATCGATATTCGCGCAGGCCGCACTTGATGTCGGTGGTCGGACAAGAAAACGAACTGACGCGGCAAGAAGCTGCATGTGAGAAGAACCCCGCATAAGCGGGGTTTTTTTATGAGGAGAAAGTATGGGCGCGACAACGATCCTACTTACGGGTGAGGCTCAACAGAAGTTCGGTCGCGAGTTCAAGCTGCACCTCGATACCAACTCGCCTGCGGAAGCGATCCGAGCGCTTTGTGCGGTGGTCGATGGCTTCCGGGCCTATATTGCCGGAGCCAAAGCCAGGGGAATTGAGTTTGCGATTTGGCGCGGCAAGGGCAAAGGGGCGACAAACATAAGCGCCGAGCAGTTGCGGGAGCCGGCAGGCGGCGTCATCCGTATCGCGCCGATCCATGTCGGCTCGAAGAGCGGCGGCGTGCTTCAGACGATCGTTGGCGCCGTGCTTATCGTGATCGGTGGACTGATCGCTGCCTCGCCGGTAGGAACGGCAATTGCCGGTGTAGGCCTGTCGATGGTCGCCGGCGGCGTCGTCCAGATGCTCAGCCCGCAGCCGCGGCTCAACAAGAGCGCCGATCCATCCCAGAACCAGGCCAGCGATATTTTCAACGGCTCGGTCAACACCACAGCCCAGGGCAACTGCGTCCCCGTCCTCTACGGCGGCCCGATGGAGATCGGAAGTGTGGTGATCTCGGCAGGCATCGAGGCCCAGGACTACAGCTCCAGGCCATCGAACGTCGGCATGGGCACGAACAATGGCGCTCAGAAGATGACGCCATACGATCCCGACTGAATCAACCGCCTTCACGAACCCCGAGCCCGCCATGAGCGGGCTTTTTTATGGGCGAAACAAACGTATGGGCATCAAGCCTCACATCACTGGCGCCAAGGGCGGCGGCGGTCAGCACACGCCCGTAGAGGCGGCCGACACGCTCCGCTCCATCTCCTACTTCCAGATTGAAGACGCCATATCTGAGGGCGAGATCGTTGGCCTCGTCAACGGCCTTCAGTCCGTCAAGCTCGACGGCACGCCTGTGGCGAACGCGAACGGGACGCTGAACTTCACCGGCGTCAGCGTCCAGCTGCGCACCGGCACGCAGGATCAATCCTATGTGCCGGGCTACGGGGATGTGAAGAACGAGATCGGCGTCCAGACCGAGCTGAAGTCGGATGCGCCGTGGGTGCGCGCGGTGTCGAACGTTGAGCTGTCGGCGGTAGCTATCACACTCCAGGTGGATGCGCTTCAGCAGAGCAACACCAAGAACGGCGACATCAACGGCTACACCGTGCAGTACTCGATCGATGTTTCCACCGACGGTGGTGCGTACCAGACGGTCCTGAACAGCGCTTTCAGCGGAAAGGCATCGAACCCCTACCAGCGCACGCACCGTATCGACCTTCCGCGCGCGATGACGGGATGGAGTGTCCGGGTCCGTCGCCTAACGGCTAATGCCAACAGTGCGACCACGGCAGACACTACGCGCATCATCTCGATCACCGAGATCATCGACGCCAAGCTGCGCTACCCGAACACCGCCTACGTGGCGATCAGCGGCGATGCGAGCCAGTTCTCCAATGTGCCGGCGCGGTCGTACGTGTGCTTCGGGCGCATCCTCCGCGTTCCGGCCAACTACGATCCGAAGACTAGGGCCTACAACGGCACCTGGGATGGCTCGTTCAAACCCGCTTGGACCGACAATCCGGCGTGGATCCTGTACGACATGATCCTGAACAACCGGTATGGTCTTGGCGACCTGGTCGATGCCTCCCTGGTGGACAAGTGGGAGCTATACCGGATCGCCCAGTACTGCGATCAGTTGGTCGGTGACGGGAAGGGTGGCCAAGAGCCGCGTTTTCGGTGCACGGCGTACCTGCAAACTCGCCAGGACGCGTTCAAGGTTCTTGGCGACATGGCCTCGATCTTCCGCGGCGTCAGCTACTGGATGGGCGGATCGCTCGTCACTGTGGCCGACATGCCATCGGACCCGGTGTACCCGTACACAGCGGCCAATGTCATCGATGGCCAGTTCACCTACCAGAGCAGTGCGCGGAAGACGAGGTTTTCAACCGCGCTGGTGACCTGGAACGACCCGGCCAACAACTACAAGCAGGCCGTGCAGTACGTCGAGGACGCCGCCGCGGTTGCTCGATATGGTCTCCAGCCGACCGAGTTCGTTGCCATCGGCTGCACGAGCCAGGGGCAGGCCCACCGCGCCGGCAGATGGGCAACAACAACGAGTCAGGTCGAAACGGACTCGGTCACGTTTGCCGTCGGCCTCGATGGCCTCCGTTCGGCACCTGGGCAGATCATCACGGTGCAGGATCCGGATCGCGCTGGCGCACGCCAAGGCGGTCGTATCAGCGACGCGACGCAAAGCATGGTGACCGTGGACCGGGCGCCCGACCAGATCGCCAAGGGCGACACGCTGACGGTGGTCCGCCCTTCCGGTGTCTCCGAGACGCGCACGATCAGCCAGGTCGACGGCGCGAAGCTGTATGCCTCCCAGCCTTTCACCGAGATCCCGGTGGCGCAATCCGTATGGTCTGTCGAGAGCGCTTCGCTGGCCCTGCAGACGTTCCGCGTGTTGTCGGTGACTGAGGACACCTCGGGCGACAAGATCCAGTTCACGATCAGCGCGATCCAGCACAACGCGAGCAAGTTCGACCATATCGACGACGGCGCCATGATCCAGGTGCCGCCGATCAGCAAGTTGCCCGTAGGCACGCAGGTGCCGCCGACGAACGTCCGGGTGAGCAGCCACGTGGTGGTGGAGCAGGGCATCGCCAACAACGTGATGACGATTGAATGGGACGCTGCAGGCGGTGCGGCGCTCTACAAGGTCGAGTGGCAGAAGGACAGTGGCCAGTGGATTCAGGCTGGCACGGTGGCCACGACGTCGGTCGACGTAGTCGGGATCTACACCGGCACGTATGTAGCCCGGGTGACCGCCCTCAACACGGGTAACACGCCGTCCCTCGCGGCGCTGAGCCAGCCGACGCCGGTCGTCGGCAAGACGGGCGTTCCGCCGCGCTTGGCGAGCCTCGCGTGCGAGACTTTGATCTTCGGCATCCGCGTCAAATGGTCGTTCCCCGACGGCGTTACGGACACTCAGCGTACGGAGATCTGGGCTAACACGTCGCCGCAACGTCCGGACGACCCCGCCGCGAACCCGGCCCCGTATCACATGGGCGACTATGGCTACCCGACCAGCGGCACCGAGCTGCATGGCCTCATGGCCGGTACGTCCTTGTACTTCTGGGGACGGCTGATCGACAAGGCAGGGAACATCGGTCCGTGGTATCCAGAGGCGGGGGCCATCAAGGGCCAGAGCAGCAGCGACGCGGCACCGATCCTCGAGCTCCTGACGGGCCAGATCGAAAAGGATCAGCTTGCGAAGGACCTGCGGGACACCATCGACTCAGTCGACGACCTCGCCGCCTTTGTCCAGCCGCCTACGCCGTGGGACGCCGAGCTGGCGTATCACAAGGGCGACGTCGTCAGCCTGGACGGTCGCATGTACCGCGCCCTGGTTGATGTCGCCGCCGGCGGCGCGAAGCCGGGTACGGACGAGGCGGTGTGGCGGGACGTCGGCGCTGTCGAGCAGACGGCGGCGGGTCTGGCCATGCAGTTGTCGGACACGACGCTCAAGGTCGAGGAGCTGGACGGTGAGGTGCGCGCCACCGCCACCAAGACCGACGCCGTCTACGCCCAGGTCAACCCGACCCCCGTCGGCGTCGACCTGGGCGACAAGGTCGGCGTGGACAACCCGATCAAGGCGGGCTGGGTCGCCCGTGTGCTGGCCGAGGTCGACAGCGATCACGCGCTCGGCTATCGGATCGAGACGACGCAGGCCCAGATCGGTGATGTGCGGGCGGCAGTGACCGAGGAGACGAAGGCTAGGGTCGAGGGTGAGCAGGCGATGGCGTCACGCGTGACGACCGTCGAGGCCGCCGCAGGGGATGCCAAGGCTCAAGCGCAGCAGGCCATCAACGTCACCGCGGCGCTCGATGGCAAGGTGTCGGTCACGCTGACCTCGAAAGTGGCAATCACGGCCGACGGTCAGTACTACACCGCCGGCTACGCGGTGGGCATCGACAACAGCAGCGGCACCGTGCAGTCGCGTTTCTTGGTGGTGGCGGACCGCTTCGCGATCCTTCCGACCGCCGGTGGTGGCTCGGCGGTATCCCCTTTCGTCATCCAGGGCGGGCAGACGTTCATCAGCCAGGCTTTCATCGGTCAAGGCTGGATTACCAACGCGATGATCGCGAACGCATCGATCGACAACGCCAAGATCACGGGCGCGATCCAGTCGGACGCGATGGATGGAACAGGCCAACCGCTATGGAGGCTGGACAAGAGCGGGCAGCTCGGTCTCCGGGCAACGTCGGGATCGGGCCGCGTGGAAATCGATGGCACGGGAGGTCGTGTGTACGACGCGAATGGCACGCTCCGCGTGCGCTGGGGAATCTGGGGGTGATATGGGAATTGGAGTGCAAACGTTTGATGCGCAGGGGCGTCAAGTTATGGGCGGGGAGACGCGCATCAGCCGCCTGATAGGAATGATTGATTGCAACCCGGCGGGAGGAAGCGTGAGTGACGTGAATTTCTCACAAGGGACGCCCTGGGCATTGTGCGTGCCTGCGGAATCCTACAGCTCATACACCGTTATCGCTTACGCCTCGATCTCCGGCGGTACGGTCAACTACACGGCATCGAAGGTGAAGTGCCGTTTGCTTTATGGGACGTTCTGATGTCCGCGGGCATCCAACTCATCGGTGCGTCCGGAGCGTGGCAGGCGGATGAGTCATTCGCATCGCTGGCGCTTCGTATCCAAGGCACGGCGAAATTCAGCACGGTGACGGGCGCGCCACCGTTCAACTTGGCCGTAACTGCTCAGGTCACTGCTCAGGGGGATGCGCCGGTGATCGCCGTAAGGGCGGACTTCGCGATTGTCTTGACGGGTTGCTACGTCAACGGCACTACGTGGCAATGGAGTTTCGCAGCTCCTGACAACGCGCAGGACGGCCACAACGCGGGAAGAGAGTTCGCTTGGTTCGTGTTCGATCGACCTCTCGACCTGGGATCGCAAGCGGGCCTACAGGTCTTCGATGCTCAGGGCCGAATGACTTTCGACGGCATGCAGCGATATCTGCGGGTTGCGGGCGTCGTACCTGGATCACAAGGCGGCCAACCTGGAAGCCTGGACTTCCCTGGAATCACGACAGCGATGATCTTCACGCGCGTAGCGATCGTCACGAGTGTTTTTCAGCCAACGCCGGGTTCGCCCTACGTAGATCAAGTGAGTTTTTCTGGAGCGCGGGTTGACGGCACGAGCGTGCGGGTTGTGAGCTTCAGCGCACATTTCTTGCAGGGCATTGTGCCTCCCGGTGGTCCCTATCCGGCTATCCCTGCTGGCGATGTTCTCGTCGCCGATGTGAGCAACTACTGAGGAAAATGCATGGCAATGAACATCCAGCGTGTAAATTTCGATCCGGTCACCGGCGACAGCTACACGGCAGCGTTTCGAAAAATTGACCTCGATGTCGGGGAGGTAGCGAAGGCTATCGACGGCGACGGATCGGCGGATAGCGGTATTGAAAATCGCATCGGTATTGCTGAGCAGAAGCTCTCGAGACTCGGAAATTCGTCGACGCGAAATGTTGGCGCGGTAGCCGGCACAGTTGCTGCTGGCGACGATCCAAGAATCAAGGTCGTCGGCACCACTGCCGGCACCGTCGCCGCAGGTGACGACACCAGGATCACGGGTGCGTTGCCCAAATCGGGCGGATATATGACTGGCGGTATCAAAACGGCGTTGGCGGCGAACGCCCTGTTGATTGACGGCCCCTCATCCGGGGGGAGGGTGATCGGCACGAAAGACGCGGCCATTGCCCCCATGCGGATCAATAGCACGCAAGAGAGCGGCGCTAGCAACCCGGCAGCGGCGGCCTTCCTTTGCCTGTATAGGAACGGTTACCAGGGCGCATATTTCGGCCTTAGCGGGACCGGCAATCTGGCATTTGGAGGTTGGTCTTTTGGCGACGTGGAGTACATGCTCCACCACGCCGGCGTGGACGTGCTGCCTTCGGCCGACAATGCCCGCAGTGTCGGAAACTCATCGCTGCGATTTTCCCAATTGTACGCGGTCTCCGGCACGATCAACACGTCCGACCGAGACTACAAGACGGACATCGTGGACACGACGCTCGGCCTGGATTTTGTGCGGTCGCTCCGGCCGGTCAGCTACAAGCTGCGAGAGGCTGAGAAGATCTCGACGCGCGAGCAGACGGGCACGACGACGCACCTGGAGCCAACCTACGACGCTGATGGCCAGCCGGTGGTCGACGAATCAGGGCACCCGGTGATGCGCGCAGTCACGATCCCTGTAATGGAAGAGGTGCTTACGCCTCGCCCAGGGAGGCGCGATCACCAGGGCCTCATCTCGCAGGAGGTCGCGGACGCGCTGCGCGCCGCGGACATCGACCCGGCGACGTCTGGCATCTGGTCCGGTGGCGATCCCGAAGTCCCCGGCAGCCCTGAGGGGTTGCGATATGAGGAGCTGATCGGGCCGCTGGTGCGGGCGGTCCAACAGCTCGCCGCGCGCGTCGATGCGCTGGAGGGCGGGGTGCACGCGTAGCTCATCGGGTGAGACGGCGCCGGCGTACGCTCGCCGGCATGCCCATCCGAGCCGCCGCCGTCGAGATCATCTGGCGCCCCGTCATTGGCGGGTCGGCCAATCTGGTGGGCACGATCGACGGCGTCGAGGTGGGGTACGTTGGTCAGCGGCCCAATGGGATGTGGGTATCGAAGGTGATGCATAGGGCTGACTGGGCTCGGCATCTGGAAGCCCTCGTCGGCTCAGAGGCGCAAGGGTGCCGCATGGTCGAGCGCTGGCTGGCCCATCACCCGCTGGACGTGCAGCAGCTCCGGCGAGACCGCGAGGCCTGGAAGGAGTCCATGAGGCTGTCACCACCCGCTCTGGCGCGCGCTCGCCTTGCCGGTGAGCAGCGGGTGGGTCGCAACGCGCCTGGCATACGCCGCGCAACTGGGCTGCCCTGGTAGCCGTAGGTGCTTATCCCTGGGATCGTCGCTACCGTCGATGATGAGGCGACGCCATCGATCACGCGCCGATATCCAACGCACGACATGGCGCATGGCTAGCTCGGGGCGCTCGACCTCATAGGGGACGACCTCGATGAAGCGCATGCCGTCCGGGCACACGACCACGTGCCACGCCCCGCGCCCGCGGCGCAGCCATGCGAAGTCCATGGATTGCCAAGGCGACTCCATGTGCGCGGCCCACTGCACGGCAGGCCAGCCGCTGGCCGCACGCCGCAACCACTGCACCTTGATCTCGACCCTTTCCATCTTCGCCTCGTTCCGGGGCCAACCAGCCTACGCCGCCCAAATCTCGCCGCGCGAGACACGTCGGGGTGTACGCTGGTGACTCAGCTTCCGGAGCCCCGCCATGTGTTACTCCGCCCAGGTCCAGGCCAAGTTCAAGGAGTACCGCCGACTGGGCGGCGAGATGGACATCAAGGAGTTTGTCGCCCTGGCGGAGCGGTCGGCCAAGTCAGGGCGCTGGGTGACCGACGTGCCGAAGGCGCTGCGCAACTCGTTCATGGATGCCGATCCCAACGACGCCGAGCAGCAGGAGGCGAGGGCAGCTGCTCTAGAGGCGTACCGGGCCACGGCGGCCAAACATGAGCAGGAGATCGCCACCCAGACGGAGCGGCTGATGCAGGCCGAGGCCGTGCTCGCCGGCCCGCGCCCGACCAAGAAGTCGACCAACGACAAGCGCGTGGCCACCAACCGTATCGCCGCAGCGCGCGCCAAGCTTGCCCAGGTTGAGGACTACGCCACGGGCGAGGGATTCCAGAGGATCTGGCCGGGCCACTACGCTCCGGTACTCATCCGCGATCCAGCCACCGGCCAACGCATGGTGGTCCCGATGCGATACAGGGTTCGGCTGAAAGGCTGGACCGTTGAGGACGAGTTGCAGAAGCCCGGCACCTACAACGCACGCAAGGACAAGCTGTCGACGGTGTGGCGCGGGCTCTGGGGCCACAACCATGGCATCGTCCAGGCGCGGCGCTTCTACGAGGCCGTGCGCCTCGCCGACCTCGAGCGGCGCGACCTCGCTCCAGGCGAGCCCGAGACCTCAGTGGAGATCGAATTCCGGCCGGAGCCCGAGCCGGAGGAGGGCATGTACCTGGCGTGCCTGTGGAGGTACAGCCCGCCCACGGAAGACGAGCCCGGCTTCTACAGTTTCGCGGCGATCACCCGAGATCCGCCGGCAGAGGTCGCGGCCGCCGGCCACAACCGGTGCATCATCGCCATCAAGCCTGAGCACCTCGAGGCATGGCTACACCCGGATGCCAAGCGCCTGGGCGAGCAGCTGTCCCTCCTTGAGGATCCGATCGATGCGTACTTCGAGCATGCGGTGGTCGGTAGCGAGGCTTAGTCGGTGCTGATAGCTGGATAACGGCGGGGGCGTACGCTCTTTATTGGAATCATGACAGCTTGAGACGCACTAGGGGCCACAACATATTGGGTTGCATGAGGTCGGTCCTCCCTATATATTGACGGCGGGCCTGTGAAGACCATCCGCGCCCTATTCAGCCCACCTGCCGCCCACTGGTAGGATTGGGCTACAAGTGTCGACGGCGCTTAATTGAGTCGAAAACGTTGACCGCTGCTAATTAATTGATAGTTATGCAGTTTTTATTTGAGTGGGATACGGATGAGAGAGTGGCTGAACAGGGCGACCGCCCTTCTCGATGAGTCTCGCAATGGCGTGCCGCTCGAGCTGAATGAGCTGGATTGGAAGCAGACCCTGTCGCCTGACAAGGGGCGCATGACGGAGCATCTGTCGGCATTTGGCAACATGGCTGGAGGAGGCTTTCTCGTCTTCGGTTTGAACAATGATGCAGTGGCGGTTGGGGTGCCACCAGAGGACATCGACGGAATTGTTCTCAAGTTGACGAATCTGGCGCGAGATGCTGTGGACCCTCCGCTTCATGTAGACCATGGCGTCGCAGAGATCGATGGCATGCCTCTTGATCTTGCCCCCGTTTCACGGACACCCCTATAAGCGATTAACTATCGCAATAGGAGGTGGACGATGACCAAGAGCAAGGCAGGCAGAAAGGGGCAGGAGTTCAGCCTGGAGTTCAGGCAGCAGGCACTGTTGCGAGCGGCCACAGAAGGGGTAACCACGGTGGCTCGTGATCTGGGGTTGCAGCCTGCCCAGCTGTACAGTTGGCGCGCCCAGGCGCGGCGGCACGACCAGGACGATCAGGCACAACGCTTGGAGTTGGCCGAACATGCACGGCTCAAACGTGAAGTGGCGCGGCTGGAGGAGGAGAACGCTTTC
>WNDY01000032.1 GCA_009914555.1 Xylophilus sp. | reverse complement strand
GACCTGTATTCGCGTAAGGTTGTGGGCTGGTCGATGTCTGAGCGCATGACGGCTACGCTGGTTTGCGACGCGCTGCGCATGGCGCTGTTTGCTCGCAATCGGCCTCGGGGAGTGATCGTGCATACTGGCCGTGGTAGCCAATACTGCTCGCGCGAGCACCGCGCCCTGTTGGAGCAATACGCTTTGATCGCCAGCATGAGTGCCAGAGGCAACTGCTACGACAACGCAGCAATGGAGAGTTGGAACCACAGTCTGAAGGTCGAGGCCATCCATGGTGAACACCTCGCCACACGGGAGCAGGCCAAGGCTCATGTGTTTGACTACATTGAGGTTGACTACAATCGGATCCGGCTGCACTCGACCCTGGGCTACCTCAGCCCAGAGCAGTACGAGCTGGCCAATGTCGCTTAGATAGGTGTCCGTAAATCAGGGGCAAGATCAGGGAGGTGGACATGGAAAAAGGCGGCGGGCCGGCGAAAAAAGAAGACCCATCGGTCAAGCGCTGCGCGCTCGCCCGGTCCCCCGAGGGGACGCTTTTTGTCTCGGGCGGCCCGGCGACAAAAAAGGGCCGCAATCATAGCGGCCCCGCGTGTCCCCCGTGTCCCGCGCTCTCAGCGCCGGTGGTGGATGGCGGCCGAGGCGGACTGCGCCACCCGCGCGGCTTCGCGCACCGCCAGCTGGCGATGCAGCCAGGGCGTGGGCGACTGCGCGGCCGGGTGCGGCGGCAGCGGGATCGCCGCGGCTGGCGTGTCGTCGTTCTGGACCAGCCGCCGCGGCGGCGGCGACAGCAGCGCCTGGAGCCGGCCGGCCGCATCGGCCAGCAGCGCGTCGGTGGCCTCGCCGTCGGCGTCGAGCACCTCGGCATGGCGCGCCAGCAGGCTGCGCACGGCGGCCAGGTGGGCCAGCAGGGCCTGGCTGTGCAGCAGCAGGCCCGCGAGCGTGTAGGCCGGCAGGCGCACGCGCGCGGGCTCGGCCCGGGTGCGCTGGGCGGCGGCGGCCAGGCTGTTGAGCGCGTCGTAGACCTCGCGGCGGGCCAGCCGCAGCGGCACGTCGCTTCCGGTCCCGGGGCGCTGCACCACCAGCGCGGCCAGCTCGCCCAGCGCGCGCCGCAGGCGGCCCACTACGCGCACCAGGCCGTGCCGCTCCCACGACGGCAGCACGTAGCTGAAGCCCCAGGCCAGCGCCGCGCCCAGGAGGGTGTCGGCCAGCCGCTCGGACACCGAGAAGCCGTGCTCCGGCGCCGCCAGGTGGGCCTGCAGCAGCGCCATCAGCGTGGCGGCGATGGAGGTGACGAGGTAGCGCCGCACGGCGAACGCATGCGCCGTGCCGACCGCGGCGAGGAACACCACCGTCGTGACGAGCGGCGTGTGCACCTGCGCCAGCAGCAACACCAGGGCGCAGCCGATCAGCGTGCCGGCGATGCGCGCGTTGCGCCGCGCCAGGGTCTGCTCCAGCGTGCCGCGCAGCACCACGGCCACGCTCAGCACCAGCCACTGCGGGTGCGCGGCCCAGGGCAGGGCCAGCGCGATGAAGTAGGCCGCGCCCAGCGCCACGGCGGCGCGCAGCGCATGCCGCAGGATCGGCGAGCGCAGCGTCGTGTGCCGCTTCAGCGCGGCCAACGGCCAGCCTTCGACCGAGACGAACGCCTGCAGCTGCGCGCGGTCCAGCTGCACCGTGGCCGGGCCGCCCTGCATCAGCGCCTGCATGCGGGCCAGGTCGTCGCGCATGTGGCGCGAGCGCTCCAGCACCAGGCTGACGAGCACGGCCCGGGCGTCGCCCTCGGCGAAGCGGGCAGCGGCCTCGGCCAGCGCCTGCACCGGATCGGCGCCGCCGGGGCGCGGGGGCTCCCAGGGCTGGGCGTAGCGCAGCGCGTGGTACATGCGGCGGAACACGTCGGCGGTCTGCGCGAGCTGCGCGGCCATGGCCTCGCGCACCCGCATGCCGGCGGCGTCGTAGCCGACCAGCTCGCGGTCCAGCTCGCTGACCAGCAGGGTCTCGCGCAGGTCGATCGCCAGCAGCAGCAGCAGGGCGGTCTGGCGCCGGGCGGCAGGGCTGTCGGGCGCGGCGAAGAGCAGGTCGCGCGCGACCTGGAGCTTCTCGTCGAAGTCCGCGGTCTCCTGGATCCAGTCCTGCAGCGGGCTGGCGGCGCCGGCCGAACGGGGCTCGCGCACCACCAGCGCCGCGCGCGTGCGCAGCAGCCGGGCCACGGCCTGCAGCACCGAGGCCAGCGCCAAACTGCGGTAGCGCCGCTGCATCAGCGTGGAGGCCGCCAGCGCCCAGAGCACGTAGAGCACCGCGCCCACCGCCGTCCAGCCCACACGCTCCAGCAGCGGCGCCAGGCCGTGCAGCGGCGGCGCGGCCATCGCGAAGATGAAGGCCAGGATGCCGACGAAGGACACCGGCCCGGCGCGCTGCCCCCAGGCCAGCGCCATGGCGGACAGAAAGGCGATCACCACGACGGCCGCGCCCAGCGCCAGCGGCCAGGGCCGCAGCGCATCGACGCCGAAGCTGACGGTGCAGGCCACCAGCGCCGCCGTCACCAGCCGCAGCCGGGCGCGGGCCTGCGGATTGGGCAGGTCCGCCAGGCTGGTGCAGACGGCGCCGCTGGCGGCCAGCAGCGCCGCGCCCGGGCCGCCCAGCAGGCTGGTGACGCCCTGGATCACCGCCACGCCGAGCGTGACGCCGATGCCGTTGATGGCATAGGCCGGCAGGCCGAGGCTGCGTCGACGCAGCCAGGAGCGGATGGGATACGGCGCAGGCATGGCGCCGAATCATACGGTCGCCTTCGGCCTGCGCTTGTCGGCATGTGCCGCCTAGACGAGCGGCGGCGAAAGCCGCGCGAAACCCTCCTGGCGCCGATAGGGGAAGTACGGATAGGCGGCGGCCACCGCGCTTGCCGCGTCGAGACGCGCGACCTGTGCCGCGGTCAGGGCCCAGCCCACCGCGCCCAGGTTGTCGCGCAGCTGCGTCTCGTTGCGCGCGCCGATGATGACCGAGGCCACGGTGGGCCGCCGCAGCAGCCAGTTGAGCGCGACCTGGGGCACGGTCCGGCCGGTCTCCCCGGCCACGGCGTCGAGCGCGTCGACCACGCCGTAGAGGTGCTCGTCGTCCACCGGCGGGCCGAAAGCGGCGGTCTCATGCAGGCGGCTGCCGGGCGGCGGCGGCGAGCCGCGGCGGATCCTGCCGGTCAGCCGGCCCCAGCCCAGCGGGCTCCAGACCAGCGCGGCCACGCCCTGGTCGTGGCCCAGCGGCATCAGCTCCCATTCGTAGTCGCGGCCGACCAGCGAGTAGTAGACCTGCTGCGCCACGTAGCGCGGCCAGCCGTGCCGGTCGGCCGTGGCCAGCGATTTCATGAGCTGCCAGCCGGCGAAGTTGGAGACGCCCACGTAGCGCACCTTGCCTGCGCGCACCAGCGTGTCGAGCGTGGCCAGCACTTCCTCCACCGGCGTGCCGGCGTCGAAGGCATGGAGCTGCAGCAGGTCGATCCAGTCGGTGCCCAGGCGGCGCAGCGCGTCGTCCACCGCGCGCAGCAGGCGGGCGCGGCCGGTGCCGGCGTCGTGGGGGCCGTCGCCTACCGGCAGGCCGGTCTTGGTGGAGACCAGCACGCGGTCGCGCCGGCCGCGGATGGCCGCGCCCAGCACCTTCTCGGACGCGCCCTGCGAGTACACGTCGGCCGTGTCGAACAGCGTCACGCCGGCGTCGAGGCAGATGTCCACCAGCCGGCGCGCCTCCTGCGCGTCCGACTGGCCCCAGTGGCTGAAGAGCGGCCCGCTGCCGCCGAAGGTGCCGGCGCCGAAGCTCAGCGCCGGCACCTGCAGGCCGCTGTGGCCGAGGCGTCGGTATTCCATGTGGTTGTTCCTTTCCAGTCGATGCAATGCCCCCGAGGGTAGGGTGGGGCGCCGCGGCGCACTAGAGTGCCGGGCGGAACAACATCTGTGAGCGCAATTCACTCCCCATGGCACGCAGCAGCAGCGAGATCAACCGGTCGGGCGAGATGGAGGTCTTCGCCCGCGTCGCGGCGCTGGGCGGCTTCTCGCCGGCCGCGCGCAGCCTGGGCATGACGCCCTCGGCCGTGAGCAAGCTGGTCGGCCGGCTGGAGGCGCGGCTCGGCGCGCGGCTGCTGAATCGCTCGACGCGCCAGCTGCTGTTGACGGCCGAGGGCCAGGCCTTCCACGAACGGGCCGTGCGCATCCTGGCCGACATCGCCGAGGCCGAGCGCACGGCCGCCGGTGGCGGCGCGCCGGCCGGGCACATCCGCTTCAACACCAGCGCCTCGTACATGGCACATGTGCTGGCGCCGCTGCTGCCGGCGTTCTTCGATGACCATCCCTGCATCACGCTGGACATCGTGCAGACCGACGCGGTGATCGACCTGCTGGCCGAGCGCACCGACGTGGTCGTGCGCGCCGGCCCGCTGCGCAGCTCCACCCTGGTGGCGCGCGGCCTGGGCGACACGGCCTTCACGGTGGTGGCCGCGCCGGCCTACCTGGAGCGCTTCGGCACGCCGCGCACGCCGGCCGACCTGGACGGCCACCGCCGCCTGGGCCTGGCCTATGCGCGCAGCGGCAGCGAAGGCTGGCCGTTCCGCGACGCCTCGGGCGCCACGGTGGCGCTGCCGGTCAACGGCCCGGCGCATGCCGGCGATGGCGAAGGGCTGCGCCGCCTCGCGCTGGCCGGCCTGGGGCTCGTGCGGCTGGCCGCGTTCACCGTGCGCAGGGACATCGCCGCCGGCCGGCTGGTGCCGGTGCTCGACGCCTTCAACGCGGGCGATCGCGAGAGCTTTCACGCGGTGCACGTCGGGCAGGGCGGGCCGCTGCCGTCGCGGGTGCGGGCGCTGCTTGACTTCCTGGCCGAGCACGGCCGGGTGGCCTGAGCGCCTGAATATCCCGCCGCCGGCCTGCCCGGCCGGACTCTCCTACCATGGAGCCCGGCCGGGCGCTGGATCGTCGGCGGCCGGTATCCCACAACGACACACCGCATCCATGAATTCAACCGATATCCAGCTGCTGGTGATCGCGCTGCTCAGCGTGCTCGGACTGGTCGGGCTGATCGTCTCCCGGCTCCGGCTGCATCCCTTGCTGGCGCTGCTGGCGGTGTCGCTGGCGGCGGGCCTGGCCACCGGCATGCCGCTGGACCGCCTGCTGCATTCCGTCTCGGGCGGCGTCGGCAAGACGCTCGGCGCGGTCGGGCTGGTGGTCGCCCTGGGTGCGATGCTCGGCAAGCTGCTGGCGGATTCCGGCGTGACCGACAGCGTGGCCGACGCCATCGTGAGCCGCGCATCCGGCAGGGCGCTGCCCTGGGCCATGACCGGCGTGGCCTTCATCATCGGCATTCCGATGTTCTTCGAGGTGGGGCTGGTCGTGCTGCTGCCGCTGATCTTCGGCGTCGCGCGCAAGCTGGAGGCCGAGAAGTCCGGCGCCGGCTCGCCCTACGTGTACGTGGGCGTGCCGGTCATCGCCGCGCTGGCGGCCATGCACGGCATGGTGCCGCCGCACCCCGGACCGCTCACGGCCATCGCCACGCTCAAGACTAGCGTCGGCGCGACCATGCTCTACGGCTTCATCGCCGCGGTGCCGGCCATCGTGCTGGCCGGGCCGATCTATGGCGCGTTCATCGCGCCGCGGCTGAGGGTACGGCCGGACGACGCGCTGATCGCCCAGTACGCGCCGCAGGCGGACGCCACCGCTGCGCCGGCCCGCCGCAAGGCGCCGCCCGGCATCGGCCTGGGGCTGCTCGCGGCGCTGCTGCCGGCCCTGCTGATGCTGTTCCATGCGGTCTCCGAGGTCGTGCTGGCCAAGGGGTCGGCCGTGCTGCATGCGGCCGCCTTCGTCGGCGATCCGATCATCGCCATGCTGCTGGGCGTGGTGTTCGCGATCGCCGTGCTGCGGCCGGGCGTGCCCGAGGCGGTGCGCCAATCGCTGAGCCAGAGCGTCAGGCCCGTGGCCAACGTGCTGCTCATCATCGCCGGCGGCGGCGCGTTCCAGCAGGTGCTGACCGATGCGCACGTCGGCGACGCCATCGTGCACATGAGCCGCCAGCTGGCGCTGTCGCCGCTGCTGCTGGGCTGGCTGATCTCGATGCTGCTGTCGGTGTCCACCGGCTCGGCGACGGTCGGCATCGTGGGCGCGGCGGGGCTGCTGGCGCCGCTGGCCGCCTCGGGCACGGCGGTGAACCAGCCGCTGCTGGCGCTGTCCATCGGCTGCGGATCGCTGTTCTTCAACTATGCCAACCATGCCGGCTTCTGGCTGGTGAAGGAATCGTTCGGCATGGACATGGGCGAGGCGACCAAGACCATCTCGGTGGTCCAGTCCATCGTCGCGCTCGTGGGCCTGGCGATGGTGCTGCTGCTGGACCTGCTGCCGCCGCTGGCCTAGACCAGTCCGATATCCCGCGGCGCCACGTCCGGGAACACCTGCGCCAGCCGGGCGCGGTCCAGCCCGTAGATGCGCTGGAACACGCCGCCGAGCACCGCGCGGTATTCGTTCTTCACCGGCCAGTCGCGGTTCTGGTTCAGCGTGGCGGGGCCGACGGCCACCTGCTCGCCCGCGAGCCGGCCGCCGCGCACCGCGCCGCCGGCGACCCAGTAGACGCTGCCGTGGCCGTGGTCGGTGCCGCGGGTGCCGTTCTCGCGGAAGGTGCGGCCGAACTCCGAGACGACGACCACGACGGTGCGGTCCCACGCGGGGCCCATCTCCTGCGCGAAGCCGGCGAGGCCGCGGCCCAGGTTGTCGAGCAGGCTGGCCAGCTGGCCCTGCGCGCCGCCCTGGTTGACGTGGGTGTCCCAGCCGCCCACGTCGATGAAGCCGAGGTTGTAGCGCTCCTTCAGCAGGCCGGCCATGCGCCGCGCCTCCAGCTCGAAGCCGCGCGCGGAGATCGCCTGGCGGCTCGCGGCCTCCATTTCCTGGCGGCGCGTCGCTGCGTCGGGTGCCATGCCGGCGGCCTGGGCGGACGCCTGCTTCTGCTGCGCCGCGGCCTGCTCGGCCACGGTGCGGCGCAGCTCGAAGCCCTCGGCGATCAGCGGGGCGTAGCGCGTGCCCTGGTACATCTGCGCGAGCAGGCCGGTCTGGCGCGCATCGAACGGCGCGCGGGCCGTGCCCTTGAGCGAGACGTTGGGCACGTTGACCGGCCCGGCGAACGCGGCCGGCACGCCGTCGGTGAAGGCCACGGGCTGGCCCCGGGCATCGAGCACGCGCGCGAGCCGGTTCAGGAAGCCGCTGCCGCGCAGCGCCGCCGGCGGGCCGCTGCCTTCGCCCGGCAGCGGCAGGCCGGCCTCGACGCTGTCCTGCGTCTCGAAATGGCTGCGCGAGAGGTCGTCGGTGCCGGCGAACGGGATGAAGGCCAGCTGGCGCGCCTGCCACAGCGGCAGCACGCTGGGGCCGAGCGCCGGGTGCAGGCCCCAGCCATCGGCGCCGTGCAGCGCCAGGACGGCCTGCGGGTTTTCCGGCGCGCCGGCCGCGGGCGGCCGGGCGATGGCGATCGTGGGGCGCGACTCGTAATAGAAGTCGCTGCCCGTGGGCACGAGCACGTTGGTCGCATCGTAGGCACCGCGCAGGAAGACGAGCAAAAAGCGCGCGTCGCCCGCGCCCGGGGCGATCTGGGCCTGGGCGAAGACGCTCGGCGCGGTCGCGGCGAAGGCGCCCGCGGCTGCGAGTTGCAGCCATTGGCGGCGGTCGAGTAAGGTCATATCAGCACTCCAGGTGTTGCATCATGAAAGCGCGGCGTTAAAACTGGCGCGGCCCAGGCCGGCAGACGCCCGCGCAAGGGCCGCCCCGCCGCGCTGGCGTCGCCCCCTTCCGGCAAGCGAAGCGCAGCCAGAGACGAGGGAAGCGGCAAAGCCGCTCGGGGGGGAGGTCCTTCATTCACTCCTTCATTCATTCGGGGGACGACAGCAGGACGGTGTTCCACTCGCCCTGGCTCGCCGCCTTCGCCAGCGCGTCGCGCGTGGCGGCGCCCAGCGTCGGCTCGATCTGGTCGTAGTAGAAGCGGTTGGCGATCTGCGGAAAGCCCGTCTGCGCGGCGGGCTTGCCGTCGTCGCCGTTGAACAGGCCGCCGCCGCCGTTGCCGATGGCGCGCGCGATCTCGAAGCGCTTGACCATCTGGCCCGAGCTGGCCCAGGCGCCCTCGGCGAGCGGATAGCCGTCGGGCGAGACGCGGCCATAGAGCGGCTCGCCGAGCTGCTGCAGCCAGTTGGCGACCGGCCGCAGGTTGGCGACGGGCCGCTCGCCATAGGCCAGCCGCAGCGACGAGACGACGTAGCGCATCGGGTCCTTCAGCCGCCCGGCCTCGGGCGTGGCCAGCGCCGCATCGAACTCGGGCGCGAGGAACAGCGTGCGCAGCACGGCGGCGATGTCGCCGCCGCTGCGCTGGAAGGTCTGCGCCATGCGGTCCACCAGCGCGGGCGGCGGCGTGTCGGCCACGAAGTAGACCGCCAGCTTGTGCGCGATGAAGCGCGCACAGGCCGGATCGCGCACGAGGATGTCCACCGCCTGCTGCACCTCGCCGAAGCCGCTGCCCTCGATGCGGTGGCCGAGGAAGGTCTTGGCGCCGAAGTCGTGGCGCGCGGGGTTGAACTCGAACAGGCCGTCGCGCCGGTAGAGCGCCGCGCGCGCGGGCGGCAGCTTCGGCGGCTGGCCGCTCGCGTTGAGGCCCACGCCGGTCAGGATGCGGGCGAGTTCCTGCACGTCCTGCTGCGTGTAGCGCGAGCCGCTCGGGCCGCCCGAGACGCCCAGCGTGTGCAGCTCCATCAGCTCGCGCGCGTAATTCTCGTTGACCCTGCCGGCCGCGCTCTGCGCGTTGTCGAGGAATTCGAGCATGGCCGGCGCGGTCAGCGTGGCCAGCACGAGGTCGCGAAAAGCGCCGAACGCATGTGGGCGCACGGCGCGTTCCTCGTAGTCGGCCAGCGTCCAGCGTACGTTGGCCTTGCCGCTGTAGACGCTGAAATGGTTCATCCAGAACCAGGTCATGCGCTCGCGCAGCGGGTCGGTGGAATACAGGGCGCGCAGCAGGTGGCGGCGCTGCGCCTGCACGATGGCGTCGTTGCCGGCGCGGTTGTAGGCGTCGCGCGCCTGGCGCTGGGCCTCGGGGTCGGCCTTCAGGTCGTTGTTGATGTGCTGCTGCTCGGCGCGCGCGGCGCGCCAGCGCTGTTCGGCGCTCTGGTCCAGGCCGGGCAGGGCGGCGATCTGGCGGGCCAGCGCCGGCGGGTCGGCCGGCGGCGCCTTCAGCTGGGCATCGAGGAACGCCGCGCGCCCGACGCTCGCGAGCTGCGCCGCCGCGCCCGGGTCGGCGCCGTAGCCGGTGCGGTCCAGCCAGGCGATATCCGTGGTGGGGAGTATGGTGCCAGGGCGCCCGGTTGATGTGCGCTGCAGGGAGGTGGATGGAGGAGTATGCGTGCACGCCGCCAAGCCGAGCAGCAGCGCGGCCAGCGCGCCGCGCCAGGGCAGGGCGTGCCGCGGCACGGTGCGGGGCCGGCGGGCGGCCCGGTTCGGATCGACGTCCATGGCTTATGGATGGGCCGGCGCCCGCGGAGTTCGGCAGCACATGTGACGAAGGGGCAGCAAATGTACGCCGCCGGCCGGGCTGCGCGACAATAGCGGGTTTGGCCGCCGCGCCGCGCTGCGCGTCGCCCGTCTTCCTGCTCTTCCCGCACCCGCCTACGCCATGAACCGCAGAACCCTTACCGCCGCCCTCGCCGCCGCTTCCCTGGCCGCCCTGCTCGCCGCCTGCGGCAGGCAGGAGCCCGCACCGCAGGCCGCCGCCGAAGCCCCGCCGGCGCCGCTGAAGATCGTCGTCGGCCTCGACGACAACTTCCCGCCGATGGGCTTCCGCGACGCGAAGAACGAGATCGTCGGCTTCGACATCGACTTGGCCCGCGAGGCCGCCAGGCGCCTGGGCGCCGAAGTGGAGTTCAAGGCCATCGACTGGAGCGCCAAGGAGGCCGAACTCGCCGGCAAGCGCGTGGACGCGCTGTGGAACGGCCTGACCATCACCGAGGAGCGCAAGGCCAACATCGCCTTCACCGCGCCCTACATGGAGAACCACCAGATCATCGTGGTGGCCGCCGCCTCGCCGATCCAGTCCAAGGCCGACCTGGCCGGCAAGACCGTCGGCGCGCAGGACGGCAGCAGCGCGGTCGACGCGATCAAGAAGGACGCGGCCACGGCCCAGAGCTTCAAGGAACTCAAGACCTTCGGCGACAACATCACCGCGCTGCTCGACCTGTCGGCCGGCCGCCTCGACGCGGTGGTGGTCGACGAGGTCGTCGGCCGCTACCACGTGGCGAGGAAGGCCGGCGAGTACCGCGTGCTCGACGACAACTTCGGCACCGAGGAATACGGTGTGGGCGTGCGCAAGGACGACACGGTGCTGCTCGGCCGCCTCGACCAGGCGCTGGCCGACCTGAAGAAGGACGGCACGGCCGCCAAGATCGCCAACCAGTGGTTCGGCAAGGACATTGTGAAATAACAACGGCTGACTGGCAGGGTATGGGGCTGCAACCCGTGATCATCGCTGGCTACAGGCTGTAACCCTCCTGGGTATGGATTACGTCCTCTCTCTTCTCGGGCCGCTCGCGCAGGGCGCGACGGTCACGCTCAAGCTCTTCGTCATCACGCTGGCGCTGGCGGTGCCGCTCGGGCTGGTGCTGGCGCTGGCGCGCACGTCGCGCATCCGCACGCTGAGCCTGGCGGTCAACGGCTACATCTGGCTCATGCGCGGCACGCCGCTGATGCTGCAGATGCTGTTCATCTACTTCGCGCTGCCGTTCGTGCCGGTCGTGGGCGTGCGGCTGCCGGACTTTCCGGCCGCAGTCGTGGCCTTCGCGCTGAACTACGCGGCCTACTTCGCCGAGATCTTCCGCGCCGGCATCCAGTCGATCGACCGCGGCCAGTACGAGGCTGCCCGGGTGCTCGGCCTGACCTATGGCCAGACCATGCGCCGCATCGTGCTGCCGCAGATGGTGCGCCGGATCCTGCCGCCGATGAGCAACGAGACGATCACGCTGGTCAAGGACACGTCGCTGATCTACGTGCTCGCGCTCAACGACCTGCTGCGCGCCGCGCGCGGCATCGTGCAGCGCGACTTCTCCACCACGCCGTTCGTGGTGGCCGCCGCCTTCTATCTCGCGATGACGCTGGTGCTCACCTGGGCTTTCCAGCGGCTGGAGAAACGCTATGCCAGGCACGACGAGTGAGGCCGCGGCGTCCGTGCCGATGATCGACGCGCGCGGCCTGCGCAAGCAGTTCGGCGCGGTGCCGGTGCTGCGCGGCGTGTCGCTGCAGCTCCAGCGCGGCGAGGTCGTGGCGGTGGTCGGCCCGTCGGGCTCGGGCAAGAGCACCTTTTTGCGCTGCCTGAACCACCTGGAGACGATCGACGCCGGCCACATCGCGATCGAGGGCGACGTGCTCGCCACCAGCGGCGGCGGTGCCGACGGCCGCGCCGTCTACGCGCCCGACGCGAAGGTGCGCCGCATCTGTCGGCGCATGGGCATGGTGTTCCAGCACTTCAACCTGTTCCCGCACCTCACGGTGCTGGGCAACGTGATCGAGGCGCCGATCCTGGTGCGCGGCCTCAGGCGCGAGGAGGCCGTGGCCCGCGCCGAGGCGCTGCTCGGCAAGGTCGGCCTGCTGGCCAAGAAGGACAGCTACCCGGCGCGCCTGTCCGGCGGCCAGAAGCAGCGCGTGGCCATCGCCCGGGCGCTGGCGATGGAGCCGGACATCATGCTGTTCGACGAGCCGACCTCGGCGCTCGACCCGGAACTCACCGGCGAGGTGCTGCGCACCATGCGCGCGCTGGCCGAGGAGCACATGACCATGCTGGTCGTCACCCACGAGATGGGCTTCGCCCGCGAGGTGGCGCACCGCGTGGTGTTCATGGACCAGGGCGAAATCCTCGAGGTCGCGCCGGCCGCCGCATTCTTCGCCGATCCGCAGCACCCGCGCGCCCGCGCCTTCCTGCGCACGCTGCTGTAGCGGCCCCGGCGCACGGCCTATGCCCCCATTTACCTTCATCAGTGTATGTATGAGTTACCATCGCGTGCCCTTGGGTGGTGGTTCTCCTCTTTTCCTGCACACCATCCCAGCCTCCTTCCGTTCTTCGCCCTTCCTTTTCCTGACTGCATGTCCCAGCAGCCTTTCCTCGCGGAACTGCGCAACGTTTCCTTCGGCTATGGCGACCGCCTGGTGCTGCGCGATGTGTCGCTCGCCGTGCCGCGCGGCAAGGTCACGGCGCTCATGGGCGCCTCCGGCGGCGGCAAGACCACGGTGCTGCGCCTGATCGGCGGCCAGCAGCACGCCCGGCAGGGCCAGGTGCTGTTCGACGGCCGGGACGTGGGCGCATTCGACGCGCACGGGCTCTACGCGGCGCGCCGGCGCATGGGCATGCTGTTCCAGTTCGGGGCGCTGTTCACCGACCGCTCCGTGTTCGACAACGTGGCCTTCCCGCTGCGCGAGCACACCGACCTGCCCGAGGCGCTGATCCGCGACGTGGTGCTGATGAAGCTCGGCGCCGTCGGCCTGCGCGGCGCGCGCGACCTGATGCCCAGCGAAGTCTCCGGCGGCATGGCCCGCCGCGTCGCCCTGGCCCGCGCCATCGCGCTCGACCCCGAACTCGTGATGTACGACGAACCCTTCGCCGGGCTGGACCCGATCTCGCTGGGCACGACGGCGCGGCTGATCCGCGAACTCGGCGAGGCCATGGGGCTCACCAGCCTGATCGTGTCGCACGACCTCGACGAGACCTTCCGCATCGCCGACCACGTGGTCGTGCTGGCCAACGGCGGCATCGCCGCCCAGGGAACGCCGGCGGAGGTGCGCGGGAGCACCGACCCGCTGGTCCACCAGTTCGTCAACGCGCTGCCCGAGGGACCGGTGCATTTCCACTATCCGGCGCCCGACGCGGCGCAGGACTTCAGCACGTTCCACTGATGGCCTGGTATCAACCCGCCGACGTCGGCTTCGCCGTCCGCTCCCAGCTCGCCGGCATCGGCGCGGCCGCGCGGCTGTTCGGGCGCCTGGTGGCGCTCACCGGCCCGGCGCTGCGGCGCTTCGGCCTGGTGCGCGACCAGATCCACTTCCTCGGCAACTATTCGCTGGCGATCATCGGCGTCTCGGGCCTGTTCGTCGGCTTCGTGCTCGGTCTGCAGCTCTACTACATCCTGATGCGCTTCGGGTCGGCCGACACGCTGGGGCTCGTCGTCACGCTCGCGCTCACGCGCGAACTGGGGCCGGTGATCGCCGCGCTGCTGTTCGCCGGCCGCGCCGGCACCTCGCTGACGGCCGAGATCGGCCTCATGAAGGCCGGCGAGCAGCTCTCCGCGATGGAGATGATGGCCGTCGATCCGGTGCAGCGCATCCTCGCGCCGCGCTTCTGGGGCGGCGTGATCGCGCTGCCGCTGCTGTCGTCGGTGTTCAACGTGCTCGGCATCCTGGGCGCCTGGGTCGTCGGCGTGGCCATGCTCCGCCTGGATGCGGGCGCCTTCTGGGGCCAGATGCAGACCGGCGTGGATGTCTGGACCGACGTCGGCAACGGCGTGCTCAAGAGCCTTGTCTTCGGCGTGACCGTCACGTTCGTCGCGCTGCACCAGGGCTACACGGCCCAGGCCACGCCCGAGGGCGTGTCGCGCGCGACCACGCGCACGGTGGTGGTCGCATCGCTGGCCGTGCTCGGCCTCGATTTCATCCTCACGGCGCTGATGTTCAGCGTCTGAAAGAGATAAGGATTCTTCGATGCAACGTTCCAAGAACGACGTCTGGGTGGGCCTGTTCGTGCTGATCGGCGCGGCGGCCGTCCTGTTCCTCGCGCTGCAGTCGGCCAACCTGCTGTCGCTGAGCTTCGCCCAGCGCTACCGCGTCACGGCCAAGTTCGACAACATCGGCGGCCTGAAGCCGCAGGCGGCGGTCAAGAGTGCCGGCGTCGTGGTCGGCCGGGTCGACGGCATCGCTTTCGACGACAAGAGTTTCCAGGCCAGCGTGACGCTGGCGCTCGACCAGCGCTTCGCCTTCCCCAAGGACAGCTCGGTCAAGATCCTCACCAGCGGCCTGCTCGGCGAGCAGTACGTGGGCATCGAGGCCGGGGCCGACGACAAGAACCTGGTGGCCGGCGATACCATCGCATCCACGCAGTCGGCCGTCGTGCTGGAAAACCTGATCGGCCAGTTCCTCTACGGCAAGGCCTCTGGCGACGGCGGCGACACCAAGACGGGCAATAACAAATGACGACGAAACCCATGCTCCTCCTCCTCGCGCGCAGCGCCGCCGCCGTGGCCGCGCTCGCCCTGGTGGCCGGCTGCGCCACGGCGCCCGGCGGCGATCCGCGCGACCCGTTCGAGCCCTTCAACCGCGACGTGACCCGCTTCAACGACGCCGTCGACAACGCGGTGCTCAGGCCGGTGGCCATCGGCTACCAGAACATCACGCCGCAGTTCGTGCGCACCGGCGTCAACAACTTCTTCGGCAACCTGCGCGACGTCTGGTCGCTGGTCAACAACGTGCTGCAGCTCAGGGTCCAGGCCTCGGGCGAGACGCTGATCCGCATCGGCACCAACACGCTGTTCGGCCTGGGCGGCCTGGTCGACATCGCCAGCGAACTGGAGATCGACCGCCACAAGACCGACTTCGGCCTCACCCTCGGCCGCTACGGCGTGCCCACCGGCCCGTACCTGGTGCTGCCGCTGCTGGGCCCGTCCACCGTGCGCGACACCGCGGCGCTGCCGGTGGAGTGGAAGGGCGACGTGCTCAGCTACGTCCACGACGTTCCGGTGCGCAACTCGCTCTATGTGCTGCGCCTGGTCGACACCCGCGCCGGCCTGCTGCGCGCCGGCTCGGTGCTGGAGCAGGCCGCGCTCGACAAGTATTCGTTCACCCGCGACGCCTACCTGCAGCTGCGCAACGCCAGCGCGCAGAAGGCCGACGACGGTTCGCTCGATGACGATCCGGCGGGCGCCGACGCGGCGCCGGCCGCGGGCGCCAGGCCCTGACCGCGATGGCCGATCGGCGGCGTTGCATGCTGTTGCAGCACGCTGTCGTGCGTTGGGAACACTGGATCATGAAGCACGGTCCAAACCGCAGGGCCGGCCGCCGCTGACCGCACGGGGCAGCCCGCCGCACACCATACGAAAGGATTCCACACATGCATGCCACCTTCCTCACCCGCCGCGGCCTGGGCCGCATCGCCGCGATGCTGGCCGCATCCGCCAGCCTGGCGCTGCCGCTGGCCTCGCATGCGGCCGACGAGGCGCCCGACGCCTTCATCAAGCGCGTCTCGGTCGACGTGCTCGATGCCATCAAGGCCGACCGTGCGGTCAAGGCCGGCAACCTCGACCGCATCATCGCGCTGGTCGACAGCAAGGTCATCCCGAACATCAACTTCGAGCGCATGACCGCCTCGGCCGTCGGCCCGGGCTGGCGCCAGGCCACGCCGGAGCAGCGCCAGCGCCTGCAGGGCGAGTTCAAGCTGCTGCTGGTGCGCACCTATGCCGGCGCGCTCAGCGAGGTGAGCGACCAGACCATCGTCGTGCGCCCGGTGCGCGCCGGCGCCGACGACAAGGACGTGACGGTGCGCACCGAGGTGCGCGGTCGCGGCGATCCGATCCAGCTCGACTACCGCCTCGAGAAGACGCCGGGCGAGGGCGCCGGCTGGAAGATCTACAACGTCAACGTGCTCGGCGTGTGGCTGGTCGAGACCTACCGCAGCCAGTTCGCGCAGGAGATCAACGCCAAGGGCGTCGACGGCCTGATCCAGACGCTCGAAGCGCGCAACAAGGCCAACGCGGTCGGCAAGAAATGACGACAACCCCCCGGGCAACTTCGCTGCTCCCCCCTTCTCTGGCGGCGCGGCGCTTGTCGGCGGAGGGTCGGCGCCAGCGCGGCGGGGCGGCCCTTGCGCGGCGTCCGATGGCTTGCGCCGCGCCGGTTGTCGGCACCTTTGGTGGCGCAGGGGGGCGGGGGGAGCCGGGGTGAGCAGGAGCCAGACCGCCGATGCCGGTGCCACCACGCTGGTGCTGCCCGCCGAGATCACCTTCGGCAAGGCGGCGGCTTGCCGCGACATGCTGGTGCAGGGGCTCGACGCTTCTGCGGGGCGCCGGAGCGGCCCGGTGGTGGCGGATGCGTCGGCGCTCGCCGTGTTCGACAGCTCCGCGCTCGCGGTGCTGCTCGACTGCCGGCGCGAGGCGCTGGTGCGCGGCCGGGCGTTCGCGGTGCGCAGCCTGCACGACGGCCTGGCCGGGCTGGCGAAGCTGTACGGCGTCGATACGCTGCTGCCGGCCGGCTGAGGCCGCTGTCCCGGGGTCTGCGGCAGCCCCGGGCGGCGGCGCACCTTAAAATCGCGGGTCCCCATGCCCGCCGCCGTATCCTTCCAATCGGTCTCCAAGACCTACGCGACGCCACGCGGCCCCCTGCGGGCACTCGATGACGTGTCCCTCGACATCGCCGAAGGCGAATTCTTCGGCCTGCTCGGCCCCAACGGGGCGGGCAAGACTTCCTTGATCAGCATCCTGGCCGGCCTGGCCAGGCCGTCGGCCGGCCGCGTGACCGTGGGCGGCAGCGACGTGCAGGCCGACTACGCGGCCGCGCGCCGCAAGCTCGGCATCGTGCCGCAGGAGACCGTCTTCGACCCCTTCTTCAACGTGCGCGAAACGCTGCGCATCCAGTCCGGCTACTTCGGTCTGCGCAACAACGACGCCTGGATCGACGAGCTGCTGGAGAGCCTGGGCCTGGCCGACAAGGCCACGGCCAACATGCGCCAGCTCTCGGGCGGCATGAAGCGCCGCGTGCTGGTGGCGCAGGCGCTGGTGCACAAGCCGCCGGTCATCGTGCTCGACGAGCCCACGGCCGGCGTCGACGTGGAGCTGCGCCAGACCCTCTGGCAGTTCGTCGCCCGGCTCAACCGCGACGGCCACACCGTGCTGCTGACCACCCACTACCTCGAAGAGGCCGAGGCGCTCTGCGGGCGCATCGCCATGCTCAAGCAGGGCCGCATCGTGGCGCTCGACTGCACCAGCGAGCTGCTGCGCAAGGCCTCCGGCAGCAGCGTGCTGCAGTTCCGGCTGGAGCGCGGCGAACTGCCGCGCGACCTGGCAGTGCGTGCGCGTACCACTGGGAGTATGATCCAGCTGCCGGTGCATAACGCCCGCGAGATCGAGTTACTCCTGGGGAGTATCCGTGGGGCCGGCTTGGCACCCGAAGATGTCGAGATCCGCCGCGCCGACCTGGAGGACGTCTTCCTCCAGGTGATGTCGGCCCCGGTGCCGATCGAGCTTGCGCAGGTGGCGCGATGAGCGCCGACCCGCATCGCGGCCAGCGCGCAGCGGCGCGCCCCTTGCCGGCCACGGCCGCGCCCGCCGCGGTGGAGGGAGGGGCCGGCGGCTGGCGCACGCTGTTCTACAAGGAGGTCCTGCGCTTCTGGAAGGTCGGCTTCCAGACCGTCGGCGCGCCGGTGCTCACCGCTGTGCTCTACCTGCTGATCTTCGGCCACGTGCTCGAAGACCACGTCAAGGTCTACGACCGGGTGGGCTACACCGCCGTCCTCGTGCCGGGCCTGGTGATGATGAGCGTGCTGCAGAACGCGTTCGCCAACACCTCGTCGTCGCTGATCCAGCGCAAGGTGATGGGCAGCCTCGTCTTCGTGCTGCTCACGCCGGTGCCGCCGCGCGGCTGGTTCCTGGCCTACGTGGGCTCGTCGGTCGTGCGCGGGCTGGTCGTCGGGCTGGGCGTGTTCGTCGTCACGCTGGGCTTCGTGCGCACCGGCTTCGCGGCGCCGCCGTGGATCCTCGTCTTCGCCTTCCTCGGCGCGGCGCTGCTCGGCACGCTCGGGCTGATCGCCGGGCTCTGGGCCGAGAAGTTCGACCAGATGGCGATGTTCCAGAACTTCCTCATCATGCCGATGACCTTCCTGTCCGGCGTGTTCTATTCGGTGCATTCGCTGCCCGCCTTCTGGCAGGGCGCAAGCCGCCTCAACCCGTTCTTCTACATGATCGACGGCTTCCGCTACGGCTTCTTCGGGGTGAGCGACGCCTCGCCGTGGCTGAGCCTGGCGATCGTCGGCGGTGCGTGGTTGGTGGTCAGTGGTATCGCGCTGCACCTCCTGCGCACCGGCTACAAGCTCCGCGCCTGACGTTTCTTCCTGTCTCCGCCCCACCATGACCGCCGACCAACTCCGCGAACTCATCGCTGCCGCACTGCCCTGCGACCACATCACCGTGGAGGGCGACGGCGCGCACTGGTACGCCACCATCGTCTCGCCGCGCTTCGACGGCCTCAGCCGCATCCGCCGCCACCAGCAGGTCTATGCCACGCTGGGAACGCGCATCCAGACCAACGAGGTCCATGCGCTGTCGATGAAGACCTTCACGCCGGCCGAGTGGGCGACCGCCGGCGGCAAGGACTGAGCGCATGGACCAGCTGCTGATCCGCGGCGGCCGCCGCCTGCAGGGCGAGGTCGCCATCTCCGGCGCCAAGAACGCCGCGCTGCCCGCGCTGTGCGCCGCGCTGCTCACGGCCGAGCCGGTCGAGCTGCGCAACGTCCCGCAGCTGCACGACGTGACCACCATGCTCGCGCTGGTGCGCGCCATGGGCGTGGCGGCCGAGCGCGGCGCGGCCGCCGGCGTGGTGCGCATCGACGCCGGCACGCTGACCTCGCCCGAGGCGCCGTACGAGCTGGTCAAGACCATGCGCGCCTCGGTGCTGGCGCTGGGCCCGCTGCTGGCGCGCTTCGGCGAGGCGACCGTCGCGCTGCCCGGCGGCTGCGCCATCGGTGCGCGGCCGGTGGACCAGCACATCAAGGGCCTGACGGCGATGGGCGCCGGGATCGCCGTCGAGCACGGCTACATGATCGCGCGCCTGCCCACCGGCCAGCGCCGCCTGCGGGGCGCGCGCATCGCCACCGATATGGTCACCGTCACCGGCACCGAGAACCTGCTGATGGCCGCCACGCTGGCCGAGGGCGAGACGGTGCTGGAAAACGCCGCGCAGGAGCCCGAGATCGCCGACCTGGCCGACATGCTGATCGCCATGGGCGCGCGCATCGAAGGCCACGGCACCAGCCGCATCTGCATCGAGGGCGTGGACCGGCTGCACGGCTGCATCCACGAGGTGGTGGCCGACCGCATCGAGGCCGGCACCTTCCTCTGCGCCGTGGCGGCCGCCGGCGGCCAGGCGCTGCTGCGCCATGCGCGGGCCGACCACCTGGACGCGGTGATCGAGAAGCTGCGCGAGGCCGGCGCCTCCATCGAACCGGCGCCCGGCGGCCTGCGCATCCGTGCCGACGGCCGGCTCAAGGCCCAGTCGTTGCGCACCGCCGGATACCCGGGCTTCCCGACCGACATGCAGGCGCAGTTCATGGCGCTCAACACCGTGGCCGCCGGCACCGCGACGGTGACCGAGACCATCTTCGAAAACCGCTTCATGCACGTGAACGAACTGGCCCGCCTGGGCGCGCGCATCCAGGCCGACGGCCGCACGGCAGTGGTCGAGGGGGTGGAGCGCCTGTCGGGCGCCACCGTCATGGCGACCGACTTGCGCGCCTCCGCCGGCCTCGTCATCGCCGGCCTGGTGGCCGACGGGCAGACCGTGGTCGACCGCATCTACCACCTCGACCGCGGCTACGACCGCATGGAAGAGAAGCTGCGCCTGCTGGGCGCCGACATCGAGAGAATTTCCGCATGACCATCACCCTGGCCCTGTCGAAGGGGCGCATCTTCGACGAGACCCTGCCGTTGCTCGCCGCCGCCGGCATCGAGGTGCTGGAAGACCCCGAGAAGTCGCGCAAGTTGATCCTGCCGACCAACCGACCCGACGTGCAGGTCGTGCTGGTGCGCGCCACCGACGTGCCCACCTATGTGGAATACGGTGGTGCCGACCTCGGCGTGACCGGCAAGGACACATTGATCGAGCACGGCGGCGGTGGCCTCTACCAGCCGCTGGACCTGAACATCGCCCGCTGCCGCGTGAGCGTGGCCGTGCGCCACGACTTCGACTATGCCCACGCGGTGCGCCAGGGCGCGCGGCTGAAGGCCGCGACGAAGTACACGTCCATCGCGCGCGACTTCTTCGCGGCCAAGGGCGTGCACGTGGACCTCATCAAGCTCTACGGCAGCATGGAGCTCGCGCCGCTGACCGGCCTGGCCGACACCATCGTCGACCTGGTCTCCACCGGCAACACGCTCAAGGCCAACCGGCTGGTCGAGGTCGAGCGGATCATGGACATCAGCGCACGCCTGGTGGTCAACCAGGCCGCGCTCAAGCTCAAGCGCGAGCCGATCCGCCGCATCATCGACGCCTTCGCCAGCGCCATCCCGAAGGACTGATACGCCATGACGACGACCCTGCAAGCCCGGCCGCTGCGCCTGTCCACCGCCTCGCCGACGTTCGAGGCCGACTTCCAGGCCCGGCTGCACTGGTCGGCCGACACCGACGCCGCCATCGAGCAGCGCGTGGCCGACATCCTGGCCGACGTGCAGCGGCGCGGCGACGCGGCCGTGCTGGAGTACACCGCGCGCTTCGACGGCCTCTGCGCCCCCGGCATGGCGGCGCTGGAGCTCACGCAGGCCGATTTCAAGGCCGCGTTCGACGCCATTCCAGAGGCCCAGCGCGACGCGCTGCGGGCCGCGGCGAAGCGGGTGCGCAGCTACCACGAGGCGCAGAAGAAGGCCAGCGGCGAAAGCTGGAGCTACCGCGACGAGGACGGCACCCTGCTGGGCCAGAAGGTCACGCCGCTGGACCGCGTAGGCATCTACGTGCCCGGCGGCAAGGCCGCGTACCCGTCCAGCCTGCTCATGAACGCCATCCCCGCCCATGTGGCCGGGGTGCAGGAAATCATCATGGTCGTGCCTACGCCCGTGCGCGGCAGCGTGGCCACCGGGGGCTCGGGCGCCGCCACGGCCGCGCGGGGCGAGCGCAATGAACTGGTGCTGGCCGCCGCCTGCGTGGCCGGCGTCACGCGCGCCTTCACCATCGGCGGTGCCCAGGCCGTGGCCGCGCTGGCCTACGGCACGGCCACGGTGCCCAGGGTCGACAAGATCACCGGCCCCGGCAACGCCTACGTGGCCAGCGCCAAGAAGCGCGTGTTCGGCACCGTCGGCATCGACATGATCGCCGGGCCCAGCGAGATCCTGGTGCTGGCCGACGGCACCACGCCGCCCGACTGGGTGGCGATGGACCTGTTCAGCCAGGCCGAGCACGACGAGCTGGCGCAGAGCATCCTGCTGTGCCCCGACGCCGCCTACATCGACGCGGTGCAGGCATCGATCGACCGTCTGCTGCCTGCCATGCCGCGCGCCGAGATCATCGCCAAGTCGCTCAACGGCCGAGGAGCACTGATACTGACGGAGAGTATGGAGCAGGCGTCGGCGATCAGCAACCGCATCGCGCCGGAACACCTGGAAGTATCCAGCCGCGACCCGCGCCGCTGGGAGCCGCTGCTGCGCCACGCCGGCGCGATCTTCCTCGGCGCCTACACCAGCGAAAGCCTCGGCGACTACTGCGCCGGCCCCAACCACGTGCTGCCCACCAGCGGCACGGCCCGCTTCTCGTCGCCGCTGGGCGTCTATGACTTCCAGAAGCGCAGCAGCCTGATCGAGGTGAGCCCGGCCGGCGCCCAGGTGCTCGGTCCGATCGCCGCGACGCTGGCCTACGGCGAGGGCTTGCAGGCCCATGCCCGCGCGGCCGAGCTGCGACTCGACAGCGAAAAGAAATGACGGCTCTGGAACGCATCCGTGCCGACGTGCGGGCGATGCACGCCTACGTCGTGCAGGACGCGGCCGGCTTCGTCAAGCTCGACGCGATGGAGAATCCGTACAAGCTGCCACCGGCACTACAGACCGCGCTTGGCGCGCGCCTGGGCGCGGTCGCGCTCAACCGCTATCCCGGCGCGCGCATCGGTGCGCTGCGCCAGGCCCTGGCAACGCAGGCCGGGCTGCCCGAGGGCTGGGACATCGTGCTCGGCAACGGCTCCGACGAACTGATCTCGCTGCTGGCCATCGCCTGCGACCAGCCCGGCGCTGCGGTGCTGGCGCCCGAGCCGGGCTTCGTGATGTACGCCATGAGCGCGACGCTGCAAGGCCTGCGCTACGTCGGCGTGCCGCTGACGGCCGACTTCGAACTGGACGCCGAGGCGATGCTGAGCGCCATCGCCGCCGAGCGCCCGGCCATCGTCTGGCTGGCCTATCCGAACAACCCGACGGCCAACTTGTGGGACGACGCGGCCGTGCTGGACGTGATCGACGCCGCGGCGGAGCAGGGCGGCATCGTCATCATCGACGAGGCCTACCAGCCGTTCGCCAGCCGCAGCTGGATCGACCGCATCCGCGCCGAACCGCAGCGCCATGCTCACGTGCTGCTGATGCGAACGCTCAGCAAGTTCGGCCTGGCCGGCGTGCGCGTGGGCTACCTGCTGGGCCCGGCCGCGCTGGTGCGCGAGATCGACAAGGTGCGCCCGCCCTACAACATCAGCGTGCTCAATGCCGAGGCCGCGCTGTTCGCGCTGGAGCATGCTGCCGTGTTCGCCGAACAGGCGGCGGCGGTGCGCAGCGAGCGCGCCGCGCTGGTCGCCGCGCTGCGCGCGCTGCCCGGCGTGCACGTCTGGGACAGCGAGGCCAACATGATCCTCGTGCGCCTGGAGGGCGACGAGAACCTGGCCGCCCGCGCGTTCGCGGGCCTGCGCGAGCGCAAGGTTCTCGTCAAGAACGTTTCTACAATGCATCCACTGCTGGCCCGCTGCCTGCGCCTGACCGTCGGCACGCCGGCCGAGAACGCGCAACTGCTCGCGGCATTCCAGGCTTTTCTATGACCTCCTCCGCTCTCGTTCCCGCGCCCGCTGCCGCCCACCGCACGGCCGAGGTGACCCGCACCACCGCCGAGACGCGCATCACCGTGCGCATCGACCTCGACGGCACCGGCGCCGCGCGCCTGGCCACCGGCATCGGCTTCTTCGACCACATGCTCGACCAGATCGCCCGCCACGGGCTGATCGACCTCGACGTCGAATGCGACGGCGACCTGCACATCGACGGCCACCACACCGTCGAGGACGTGGGCATCACGCTGGGCCAGGCGTTCGCGCTCGCCGTCGGCGACAAGAAGGGCATCCGCCGCTACGGCCACGCCTACGTGCCGCTCGACGAGGCGCTGTCGCGCGTGGTGGTCGACTTCTCCGGCCGCCCGGGCCTGCACCTGCACATTCCGTTCACCGCCGGCAGCATCGGCGGCTTCGACACGCAGCTGACCTACGAGTTCTTCCAGGGCTTCGTCAACCACGCCGGCGTGACGCTGCACATCGACAACCTCAAGGGCATCAATGCCCACCACCAGGCCGAGACGGTGTTCAAGGCCTTCGCCCGCGCGCTGCGCGCCGCGCTCGAGATCGACCCGCGCGCGGCCGGCACCATCCCGTCGACCAAGGGATCGCTGTGAGTCCGTCGCGCAACACGGTCGCCGTGGTCGACTACGGCATGGGCAACCTGCGCTCGGTCTCGCAGGCGGTGCAGGCCGCCGCGCGGGACAGCAGCGTGCAGGTCGCCGTCACCCACCGTCCCGACGAGGTGCGCGCCGCCACCCGCGTCGTGCTGCCGGGCCAGGGCGCCATGCCCGACTGCATGCGCGAGCTGCGCGAGTCGGGTCTGCTCGCATCGGTGCTGGAGGCCGCGGCTTCCAAGCCGCTGTTCGGCGTGTGCGTCGGCATGCAGATGCTGCTCGACCGCAGCCACGAAGGTCCGGCCGAAAGCCTCGGCCTGATCCCGGGCGAGGTCGTCCGCTTCGACCTCGACGGCCGTCGGCAGCCCGACGGCAGCCGCTTCAAGGTGCCGCAGATGGGCTGGAACCGGGTGCGGCAGACCCGGCCGCATGCCATCTGGGCCGGCGTGCCCGACGGCAGCTGGTTCTACTTCGTGCACAGCTATTACGCGCAGCCGCGCGATCCGCGCCACGGCGTGGGCGAGGCCGACTACGGCGGACGCTTTACCGCGGCCGTGGCCCGCGATAATATTTTCGCCACCCAGTTCCACCCCGAGAAAAGCGCTGACCAGGGGTTGCAGCTGTACCGCAATTTCCTCCACTGGAATCCCTGATCCGTCACAACGCACCCGCCTGACGCGGGTGTTTTTTCACTCACACGCCGACCGGCTGCCCGTTTTCTCTCTGCGTTTCAGCACCATGCTTCTCATTCCCGCGATCGATCTCAAGGACGGCCACTGCGTGCGTCTCAAGCAAGGCGACATGGACCAGTCCACCACCTTCGGAGAAGACCCGGCGGCGATGGCGCTGAAGTGGGTGGAGCAGGGCGCGCGCCGGCTGCACCTGGTGGACCTCAACGGCGCCTTCGCCGGCAAGCCGCAGAATGCCGCGGCCATCCGGTCCATCCTCAAGGCCGTGGGCGACGAGATCCCGGTGCAGCTCGGCGGCGGCATCCGCGACCTGGACACGATCGAGAAGTACATCGACAACGGCCTGCGCTACGTGATCATCGGCACGGCGGCGGTGAAGAACCCGGGCTTCCTCAAGGACGCCTGCAGCGCCTTCGGCGGCTACATCATCGTAGGCCTCGATGCCAAGGACGGCAAGGTCGCCACCGACGGCTGGAGCAAGCTGACCGGCCACGAGGTGGTCGATCTCGCGAAGAAGTTCGAGGACTGGGGCGTCGAGTCCATCATCTACACCGACATCGGCCGCGACGGCATGCTCTCGGGCATCAACATCGACGCCACGGTCAAGCTGGCCCAGGCGCTGACCATTCCGGTGATCGCCTCGGGCGGCCTGTCGACCATCGCCGACATCGAGCAGCTTTGCGCAGTGGAAGGCGAGGGCGTCGAGGGCGTGATCTGCGGCCGCGCGATCTACTCGGGCGACCTCGACTTCGCCACGGCGCAGGCGCGGGCCGACGAGCTGAACGGCGCCGCAGAGTAAACAGGGTCGACGCTTTTTGTCCCGGAACTTCATCGACTTCCACGGCCAGCCGGCCATCGCGCTGGCGCTGCTCGGCGGCGACCGCGCCGTCGTGCTGCCGCACGGCGCGCAGGTCGTCTCCTGGCAGACCTCCGACGGCGCCGAGCGGCTCTACCTGAGCCCGCAGGCCGTGCTGGACGGCCAGGCCGCGATCCGCGGCGGCGTGCCGGTGTGCTTTCCGCAGTTCAACCAGCGCGGCCCGCTGGTCAAGCATGGGTTCGCGCGCCACATGCCGTGGCAGGTGGAAGAGGCGCAGCCCGCCCGTGCGGTGCTGGGCCTGCGCCGCGGCGTGGCCACGCAGGCGTTCTGGCCGGCGCATTTCCATGCGCGGCTGACGGTGGAGCTGCGGCCGGGCGCGTTGAAGATCCACCTGTCGGTGGCCAACACCGGTGCTTCCACCTGGTCCTTCACGACGGCGCTGCACACCTACCTGCGGGTCGACGACGTGCAGCAGGTGCGGCTGGACGGCCTCGACGGCGCGGCGCGCTGGGATGCGGTGGCCGACTGCCATGCGCCGCAGCAGGGCGCGCCGGCCTTCGGCGCCGAGTTCGACAGCGTCTACCAGGCGCCCGCGCAAATCCTGGCGCTGACGGAGCCCGGCCGCGGCACGCTGCACATCGCGCAGAGCTCCAGGTGCCCGCAGACCGTGGTCTGGAACCCCGGCCCGGTGCTCGCCCGCACGCTGGCCGATCTGCCGGACGAGGACTGGCGGCACCTGCTCTGCGTGGAAGCCGCCAGCGTCGATGCGCCGGTCGCGCTCGCTCCCGGTGCCCGTTGGCAAGGCTGGCAGCAGCTGCGCTGGTCGGCTTCTAGCTGACGCGCAGGCAGTCGTCGACCAGCCTGTGCGCATAGTCGTCCGACGGCGCCGGCCAGCGGTAGAGCGCGCGGTAGACGATGGGCGCGACCAACCGGTCGAGCACCCGGTCGAGCGATGGCGCCGACTCGCCACGCGCCTGGGCACGCTCCAGCATCCGCGCCACCTGGTCCGCAGTGAATTGCCCGCACTGCTGCGGCCCGCGGCCCCCATCGGACAGCAGGTCGCCGAGGTCGCCCCAGCGACGACAGATGGTCGAAGGCGTCACGCCGGCACGCGCGGCCACCATAGGCACGGTGAGCGCCGCACGGTCGTGCTCGGCCAGCAGCGCGCGCACGGCGGCATGGACCGATTCCTGCACCCGGGCGCTGCGGCCACCGGGATGAACGCCTTCTCGGATGGACATGGTGGGAGCGTTAAAGCAAATATTTTGCTTTGGCGCGATGATGAACACCTTGCAAAAGCAAAACTTTAGCCTTTGAAGTGCAACCATGCATGCTCCCTTCCCACCATACCGCCGCTCTCCGGCTGCGCGACATACCTTCGGCCCGGCCGCCTCGGCCGCGCTGGCCTCCCTACTGCTGGCCTTCTTCTTCGCCGCGTCAAGCGCGCCCACGCCGCTCTATGCGCTCTACCGCGAAGCCTGGGGTTTTTCGCCGGCGCGGCTGACCGTCGTCTTCGCCGTCTATGCGTTCGCCCTGCTGGCCGCGCTGCTGGTGACCGGCGCGCTGTCGGAGCATGCCGGGCGCCGCCCGGTCATCGTCGGCGCGGTGGCGCTGGAGGCGCTGTCGATGGCGGTGTTCGCGGTGGCGCCGTCGGTCGATGCCTTGATGGTCGCGCGCGTGATCCAGGGCTTCGCGACCGGCGTGGCGGCGAGCGCGCTGAGCGCCACGGTCATCGACCATGCGCCGGGCCGCGGCGCATGGCTCAACAGCATGGTGCCGGGCCTGGGCCTGGGCGCCGGCGCGCTGGGCGCGAGCCTGCTGGTGCAGTTCGCCCCGGCGCCGACACGGCTGGTCTATTGGCTGCTGCTGGCCGTCTTCGCGGTGCTGGGCCTGGCGGTGCTGCGCCTGCGTGAGACGGCGAGCCTGCGGCCCGGCGGCTGGGCTTCGCTGCGCCCGCGCGTGCAGTTGCCGCCGCAGGTGCGCGGCGCCTTCTGGTCGGTGGCGCCGGTGGAGGTGGCCGTGTGGGCACTGGGCGCGCTCTATCTGTCGCTGGGGCCGTCGCTGGTGCGGTCGGTCAGCGGCAGCCTGTCGCCGGTCGAAGGCGGCCTGCTGGTGGCGGCGCTGACCTTCAGCGGCGTGCTGGCCACGCTGGCGCTCGGGCGCCAAGCCACGGCCGTCCTCGTGCGCTACGGCGCCACGGCGCTGGCGCTGGGCACGGCGATCTCGCTCGCGGGCCTGCATGCCGGCTCGGTCGCCGTCTTCTTCGCCGGCGTGGTCGTGGCCGGCACCGGCTTCGGCGCCGGCTTCCTCGGCGCGCTGCGCACCGTGCTGGCACCGGCTGCGGCACACGAGCGGGCCGGGGTGCTGGCGGCCTTCTACATCCTGAGCTACCTGGCCAACAGCCTGCCGGCCATCGGCGCGGGCGTGGCGGCCGGGCGGTTCGGACTGACCGCCACGGCCAACGGCTACGGCGCGATCCTGATCGTGCTGTGCGCGGCATCGCTGTGGCTGTCCGCCCGCCGGGCCTGAGGGCGTCCTTACAATGGCGGGATGCTTGCCAAACGCATCATCCCCTGTCTGGACGTCACGGGCGGCCGCGTCGTCAAAGGCGTCAACTTCGTCGAACTGCGCGACGCCGGCGACCCGGTGGAGATCGCCGCGCGCTACAACGAGCAGGGCGCCGACGAACTCACCTTCCTCGACATCACCGCCACCAGCGACGGCCGCGACCTGATCCTGCACATCATCGAGGCTGTGGCTTCGCAGGTGTTCATTCCGCTGACCGTCGGCGGCGGCGTGCGCACGGTGGACGACGTGCGCCGGCTGCTCAATGCAGGCGCCGACAAGACCAGCTTCAACTCCGCCGCCATCGCCAATCCGCAGGTCATCGACGATGCCGCGGCCCGCTACGGCGCGCAGTGCATCGTCGTGGCCATCGACGCCAAGCGCCGCCAGGGCGAGGACCGGGCCGCGCACGGCCCGGGCTGGGACGTCTACAGTCACGGCGGCCGCAGGAACACCGGGCTCGACGCCGTGGCCTGGGCCGCCGAGATGGCCCGGCGCGGCGCCGGCGAGATCCTGCTGACCAGCATGGACCGGGACGGCACCAGGAGCGGCTTCGACCTTGAACTCACCCGCGCCGTGGCCGATGCGGTGCCGGTGCCGGTGATCGCCTCGGGCGGCGTCGGCAGCCTCGACCATCTGGCCGACGGCGTGCAGCAGGGCGGTGCCGACGCGGTGCTGGCCGCGAGCATCTTCCACTACGGCGAGTACACCGTGGGCCAGGCCAAGCAGCGCATGGCCGAGCGCGGTATCGAGGTGAGGCTCTGACGATGACCTGGCTCGACGACGTGAAGTGGGACGCCCAGGGGCTGGTCCCCGTGATCGCCCAGGAGAAGGGCACGAACGACGTGCTGATGTTTGCCTGGATGAACCGCGAGGCCCTGGCAAAGACGGCCGAACTCGGCCGCGCCGTGTATTTCAGCCGCTCGCGCAGCCGCCTGTGGTTCAAAGGCGAGGAGTCGGGCCACGTGCAGACCGTGCACGAGATCCGCCTGGACTGCGACAACGACGTGGTGCTGCTCCAGGTCACGCAGCAGGGCCACGAACCCGGCATCGCCTGCCACACCGGCCGCCACAGTTGCTTCTTCCAGCGGCTGGAAAACGGCGTCTGGCAGGCGGTCGAGCCGGTGCTCAAGGACCCGCAATCCATCTACAGATAATGAGTAGGCGAGCGATGAGCACGACCACCTCCAACGACACCCTCTCACGGCTCGCCGCCGTGATCGAGAGCCGCAAGCCCGCCAACGGCGGCGATCCGGCCACGAGCTACGTTGCGCGCCTGCTGCACAAGGGTCCGGACGCCTTCCTCAAGAAGATCGGCGAGGAAGCGACCGAGACCGTGATGGCCGCCAAGGACGGCGACGCCGAAAAGATCGTCTACGAAGTGGCCGACCTGTGGTTCCACAGCCTGGTTGCGCTGACCTATTATGGGCTCACGCCGCAGCAGGTACTGGCCGAACTGGAGCGCCGCGAGGGCACCAGCGGCATCGAGGAAAAGGCGCTGCGCAAGGCGCAGGCCCGTGAATCGCAGGGTGACTGACCCAGGGTATGCATCTGTAGCGGGCGGCTGCCGCCCGCAGCGAAGGAGTACTCCCCCATGAATGGCAGCATCGAACCGGCACGCCTGCCGCCGCCCGACGATTCGCTCGTGGCCATCGGCTGGGTCAGCTATGTGCTGCACTTCATCGTGGCCGTCGCCGTGGTGATCCCGTCGGCCCAGCCGTCGCTGGTGCTGCTGCTCATCGCGCTCATCATCGACCTGGTCAAGCGCGACGACGCGGCCGGCACCTGGCAGTCCTCGCACTTCCGCTGGCGCATCCGCTCGGTGCTCTGGGCGGCGGTGCTCTACATCGTCACCGCGCCGCTGTGGCTGCTGTTCTTCGTGCCGGGCTGGATCGCCTGGAGTCTGATTTCACTCTGGTTCCTCTACCGCATCATCAAGGGCATGGTGCGCATGAACCGCCGACTACCCCTGGAGCCCGCGGATGCCGCTGCGATCTGACCCCAACTGCATCTTCTGCAAGATCGTCGAGGGCACGATCCCCTCGCGCAAGGTCTACGAGGACGACGAGATCCTCGCCTTCCACGACATCGCGCCCTGGGCGCCGGTGCACTTCCTGGTGATCCCCAAGGAGCACATCCCCTCGCTCGCACACGTCACGCCGGAGCATGCCCCGCTGCTGGGCCGCATCATGACGCTGGCGCCCCGGCTCGCGGCCGAGAACGGCGCCGAACCGTACCCCGAGGGCGGCTTCCGCGTGGTGGTCAACACCGGCGAGCACGGCGGCCAGGAGGTGCACCACCTGCATCTGCACGTCATCGGCGGGCCGCGGCCGTGGAAGAAAGGCTAGCCGCCCCCAGGGCTATGCCGTATTGGTTTCAGGGGCTGTAACCGGCGCAATCACCGACACGGCCTAGAATCCCGCCATTGCATCAGGAGTAGATCCATGGGTTCCTTTTCCATCTGGCACTGGCTGATCGTGCTGGCCATCGTCGTGCTGATCTTCGGCACGAAGAAGCTCAAGAACATCGGCTCGGACCTCGGCGGCGCCGTCAAGGGCTTCAAGGACGGCATGAGGGACGGCGCTTCCGACGCACCGGCCGCCGACGTGGCGCCGACGGCCAAGGTCGCCAACGCGCCGTCGCCGGACAAGTCCGCCATCGACGTCGAAGCCAAGACCAGGTCCTGAACCGCATCCGCTTCGCACCGTGATCGACATCGGCATTTCCAAGATGGCGCTGATCGGCGCTGTCGCGCTCATCGTGATCGGCCCCGAGAAGCTGCCGCGCGTGGCCCGCACCGTCGGCACGCTGCTGGGCAAGGCGCAGCGCTACGTGGCCGACGTCAAGGCCGAGGTCAACCGCTCGATGGAACTCGACGAACTCCGCAAGATGAAGGACACGGTGGAGACGGCCGCGCGCGACGTGCAGCAGTCGATCCACGCGACCGCCAGCGAGTTCGAGAACCAGTGGTCGTCGGCCACGGGTACCGACGGCACGACCGCCGCGTCGAGCTTCGAGTCCGCCTCGGCCGTCGCGCCGGCGGCGCCGAGCTACAAGCACCCGGGCAAGAACTGGCGCATCAAGCGCGGCGCCACGCCCCAGTGGTACAAGGCCCGCGCCGGCGTGCGCACCAAGGCGCTGTCGGGCGCGGCGCGCGTGGCCCGCTACCGTCCGCAGAAGTTCCACTGATCCCCCGCATCGCAGGCTGTCCTGCGCCGGCCGCCGCGCCGCCTGCCGGCCCCGTTGAATCCCACCATGCCTGACAACCACGATCCCGCCGACGAACTTGCCGGCACCGAGCAGCCGTTCGTGCAGCACCTCATCGAATTGCGCGACCGGCTCATCCGCGCCGTCGCCGCGATCGCGGTGGCCGCGGCCGTGCTGTTCTTCTGGCCCGGGCCCGGCCAGCTCTACGACCTGCTGGCCGCGCCGCTCGTGGCGCACCTGCCCAAGGGCGCGACGCTGATCGCCACCTCGGTGATCTCGCCGTTCATGGTGCCGCTGAAGATCCTGCTGATGTCGGCCTTCCTGGTCGCGCTGCCGGTGGTGCTCTACCAGGTCTGGGCCTTCGTTGCGCCGGGGCTCTATTCGCACGAGAAGAAGCTGGTGCTGCCGCTCGTGGTGTCGAGCACGATTCTGTTCTTCCTCGGCGTGGCGTTCTGCTACTTCTTCGTGTTCGGCAAGGTGTTCGCCTTCATCCAGAGCTTCGCGCCCAAGAGCATCACCGCCGCGCCGGACATCGAGGCCTACCTGAGCTTTGTGCTCACCATGTTCCTCGCGTTCGGCCTCGCGTTCGAGGTGCCGATCGCCGTGGTGGTGCTGGCGCGGCTGGGCATCGTCCCGGTCGACAAGCTCAAGTCCTTCCGCGGCTACTTCGTCGTGCTGGCCTTCATCATCGCCGCCGTGGTCACACCGCCGGACGTGGTGTCGCAACTGGCGCTGGCCATCCCGATGTGCGTGCTCTACGAGCTGGGCATCTGGGCCGCCCAGGTCTTCATCAAGCACACCCAGGCGCCGGAAGACAGCGGCAACACCGAATCGGTGTCCTGATACCCCTTGCGGTATAGGGCTGGGGTGGACGAGGCAAGGCTGCTACGGCTGTATACCCCTCCAGTCTGCATCGCAGCCACAATACGCCATGGCCCGACTGCCCCGCCTCAGCCTCGCCGGTCTGCCGCACCATGTGCTCCTGCGCGGCAACAACCGGCAGCCGGTGTTCGACGGCGATGCCGACTACGAGCGCATGCTGGCCCTGCTGGCCGAGCATGCCGCGGCGGAAAAGGTGGCGCTGCACGCTTACGTGCTGATGCCCAACCACCTGCACCTGCTCCTCACGCCCGGGGCGGCCGACGGCCTGCCGCGCCTGATGCAGGCGCTGGGTCGGCGCTACGTGCGCCATTTCAACGACCGGCATGGCCGCAGCGGCACGCTGTGGGAGGGGCGCTACCGCGCCACCGTCGTGCAGCCGGACCGCTGGCTGCTGCCGTGCATGGTCTACCTCGACCTCAATCCCGTCCATGCCGCGCTGGTCGGCCTGCCGGAGGACTATCCCTGGTCCAGCCACGGCCACTACGCCGGCCAGCGGCCCCAGCGCCTGCTCACGCCACCGGCCCCGTTCTGGGAGCTGGGCAACACGCCGTTCGCACGCGAGGCGGCCTACGCCGACAGGGTGCGCGCCGGCCTCTCGCTGGCGCAGCAGATGGCCATCGTGGACGCCACGCTCGCGGGCTGGGCGCTCGGCGATGCGGCCTTCGTCGCCGAGCTGCAGCGGACCACGCCGCGCCGGCTGACCCGCTCGCGGGCAGGAAGGCCGGCGCGCCAGGCACCGCCCGCGGCCACGGACCGGCGATAGATCCGGGGGTATGCCCCTCTGCCGCCTGTAGAAAAAGCGGCAAGGAGATATACGGGTAGGGGTTTGTTATGCGGACTGCGTCCGCGCTGCTTCGAAGAGGAACCAGGTGCGACGTTCCGACTCGTCGATCCAGTTCTCGATCAGGCTCGAAGAGGCGATGTCGTTGTGCCCGCTCGTAACCTCGTGGGCTGCGCGCAGCAGGGCGGTGAGCGTCTTGTTGTCCTCGCGCAGCTCGGCCAGGATGTCCTGCGCGTCGACGAAATCCGCATCGTTGTCCTGGATGCGCTGGCGGCGGGCGATGTCGCCGATGGAGCGCAGCGTCGTGCCGCCGACCTTGCGCACCCGTTCGGCCAGCAGGTCGGTCAGCGCGAACAGCTGGTCGGCCTGCTCGTCGAGCAGCAGGTGATAGTCGCGGAAGTGCGGCCCGCTCAGGTGCCAGTGAAAGTTCTTGGTCTTCAGGTAGAGCGCGAACACGTCGGCGAGCACGCCGTTGAGGGCGGCTGAGATGTCGCGCGTGGCCTCGGCCGGCAGGTCGCTCGGTGTGGCCAGGGGCGCCTTGCGGCGTTTTTCGAGATCGCTGCGGCGCTCGGCCGTGAGTTCCTTGGGCTTGGAGGATTCGGGACGTTTTGCCATGGCAGGGTTCCTAGGGAGCGGCGTACAAAGTGCTGGACGACGGGGGCTTGGCCGACACGGCGGACGGCTGCGCCATCCTACGCGCGTTCCGCCGCCGGCACACGGGCCCGGGCATCGCATTTTCAATATGTCCCTAATTATTTGATGAGAACTACTTTCAATAAAAATTTGTAATCCGACCCCTATTTTTCTGCTTGGCGTGGACGCTGCGCTGCCCTATGCTTGCGCTGCCCCGCGATCTTTGACAGGAGCACGCCATGACCACGGCTGCCGAAATCCAGCATCTCCAGCAACACGGCCTCTATTCCAAGGCCCACGAACACGACGCCTGCGGCCTCGGCTTCGTCGCCCACATCCAGGGCGTGAAGCGGCACGACATCGTGACCCAGGCGCTGAAGATCCTCGAGAACATCGACCACCGCGGCGCCGTGGGCGCCGACAAGCTCATGGGCGACGGCGCGGGCATCCTGATCCAGATCCCCGACGCGCTCTACCGCGAAGAGCTGGCAAAGCAGGGCGTGGCGCTGCCGCCGGCCGGCGAATACGGCGTCGGCATGATCTTCCTGCCGAAGGAACACGCATCGCGCCTGGCCTGCGAGCAGGAACTGGAGCGCGCCATCAAGGCCGAAGGCCAGGTGCTGCTGGGCTGGCGCGACGTGCCGGTCAACCGCGACATGCCGATGTCGCCCACGGTGCGCAAGAAGGAGCCGATCCTGCGCCAGGTCTTCATCGGCCGCGGCGCCGACGTGATCGTGCAGGACGCCCTGGAACGCAAGCTCTACGTGATCCGAAAGACGGCGAGCGCCAACATCCAGAACCTCAAGCTCAAGCACGGCAAGGAATACTACGTGCCGAGCATGAGCAGCCGCACCGTGGTCTACAAGGGCCTGCTGCTGGCCGATCAGGTCGGCACCTACTACGACGACCTGCGCGACGAGCGCTGCGTCTCGGCCATCGGCTTGGTGCACCAGCGCTTCTCCACCAACACCTTCCCCGAGTGGCCGCTGGCCCACCCGTACCGCTACGTCGCCCACAACGGCGAGATCAACACGGTGCGCGGCAACTACAACTGGATGTGCGCCCGCGAAGGCGTGATGTTCTCGCCGGTGCTGGGTCCGGACCTGAAGAAGCTCTACCCGATCAGCTTCGCCGGCCAGTCCGACACCGCCACGTTCGACAACTGCCTCGAACTGCTCACGATGGCCGGCTATCCGATCAGCCAGGCCGTCATGATGATGATGCCCGAGCCCTGGGAGGGCAACGAGACCATGGACGCGCGCCGCCGCGCGTTCTACGAGTACCACGCCTCGATGATGGAGCCCTGGGACGGCCCGGCCGCCGTGGTCTTCACCGACGGCCGCCAGATCGGCGCCACGCTCGACCGCAACGGCCTGCGCCCGGCGCGCTTCTGCGTGACCGACGACGGCTTGGTGATCCTGGGCTCCGAATCCGGCGTGCTGCCGATCGCCGAAAACCGCATCGTGCGCAAGTGGCGCCTGCAGCCCGGCAGGATGCTGCTGATCGACCTGGAACAGGGCCGCATGATCGACGACGAGGAGATCAAGGCCAACCTCGCCAACAGCAAGCCCTACAAGCAGTGGATCGAGAACCTGCGCATCAAGCTCGAGAACGTCCCGGCACCTGCCGCCGGTGACGCGGTCGCGCAGCCGGCCGCAGCCGAAGGTGTGACGTTGCTCGACCGCCAGCAGGCCTTCGGCTACACGCAGGAGGACATCAAGTTCCTGCTCTCGCCGATGGCCCGAAATGGCGAGGAGGGCATCGGCTCCATGGGCAACGACAGCCCGCTGGCCGTGCTGTCGTCCAGGGACAAGCCGCTCTACAACTACTTCAAGCAGATGTTCGCCCAGGTGACGAACCCGCCGATCGACCCGATCCGCGAGGCCATCGTCATGTCGCTGGTGTCCTTCATCGGTCCCAAGCCCAATCTGCTCGACATCAACCAGGTCAACCCGCCGCTGCGCCTCGAAGTGCCGCAGCCGATCCTGGACTTCGACGCGATGGCCAAGCTCAACAACATCGAGGCGGCCACGCAGGGCAAGTTCAAGAGCTACAAGATCGACATCACCTACCCGCTGGCCTGGGGCCACGAAGGCGTCGAGGCCAAGCTCGCGTCGCTCTGCGCCGAGGCGGTGGACGCGATCAAGGGCGGCCACAACATCCTGATCATCAGCGACCGCGCGGTCGGCCCCACGCAGGTGGCGATCCCCGCGCTGCTGGCGCTGTCGACCATCCACCAGCACCTGATCCGCGAGGGCCTGCGCACCAGCGCCGGGCTCGTCGTGGAGACCGGCTCGGCGCGCGAGGTACACCATTTCGGCGTGCTTGCCGGCTACGGCGCGGAAGGCGTGCATCCCTACCTCGCGCTGGAGACCCTGGCCGAGCTGCACAAGGACCTGCCGGGCGACCTGAGTCCCGCGAAGGCCACCTACAACTACATCAAGGCGATCGGCAAGGGCCTCTCGAAGATCATGTCCAAGATGGGCGTGTCGACGTACATGAGCTACTGCGGAGCCCAGCTGTTCGAGGCCGTCGGCATCAATGCCGACACGGTCGCCAAGTACTTCACCGGAACCGCCAGCCGCATCGAGGGCATCGGCGTGTTCGAGATCGCCGAGGAAGCGATCCGCGTGCACAAGGCCGCCTTCGGCGACGACCCGGTGCTCGCCACCATGCTCGACGCCGGCGGCGAGTACGCCTGGCGCGCCCGCGGCGAGGAGCACATGTGGAGCCCCGACGCGATCGCCAAGCTGCAGCATTCCGCGCGCGCCAACCACTGGAACACGTACAAGAAATACGCCCAGCTCATCAACGACCAGAGCCGCCGCCACATGACGCTGCGCGGCCTGTTCGAGTTCAAGATCGACCCGGTCAAGGCGATTCCGGTCGAGGAGGTCGAGCCTGCGGCCGAGATCGTCAAGCGCTTCGCCACCGGCGCGATGTCGCTCGGCTCGATCTCGACCGAGGCCCATGCCACGCTCGCCATCGCGATGAACCGCATCGGCGGCAAGAGCAACACGGGAGAGGGCGGCGAGGACCCCGCGCGCTACCGCAACGAGTTGAAGGGCATCCCGATCCGCCAGGGCGACACGCTCAAGAGTATCGTCGGCGAAGAGAACGTCGAGGTTGACCTGCCGCTGGCCGATGGCGATTCCCTGCGCTCGCGCATCAAGCAGGTGGCCTCGGGCCGCTTCGGCGTCACGGCCGAGTACCTGTCGTCGTCCGACCAGATCCAGATCAAGATGGCCCAGGGCGCCAAGCCCGGCGAAGGCGGCCAGCTGCCCGGCGGCAAGGTCACCGAATACATCGGCAAGCGCCGCTACTCGGTGCCCGGCGTCGGTCTGATCAGCCCGCCGCCGCACCACGACATCTATTCGATCGAGGATCTGGCCCAGCTGATCCACGACTTGAAGAACGTGGCGCCGCATGCCAGCATCAGCGTCAAGCTCGTGTCCGAAGTGGGCGTGGGCACGATCGCCGCGGGCGTGGCCAAGTGCAAGAGCGACCACGTCGTGATCGCCGGCCATGACGGCGGCACCGGCGCCTCGCCCTGGTCTTCGATCAAGCACGCCGGCTCGCCCTGGGAGATCGGCCTGGCCGAGACCCAGCAGACCCTGGTGCTCAACCGCCTGCGCGGCCGCATCCGCGTGCAGGCCGACGGCCAGATGAAGACCGGCCGCGATGTCGTGATCGGCGCGCTGCTGGGCGCCGACGAGTTCGGCTTCGCCACCGCGCCGCTGGTGGTGGAAGGCTGCATCATGATGCGCAAGTGCCACCTCAACACCTGCCCGGTCGGCGTGGCCACGCAGGACCCGGTGCTGCGCAGGAAGTTCTCGGGCAAGCCCGAGCACGTGGTGAACTACTTCTTCTTCGTCGCCGAGGAAGTCTGCCAGATCATGGCGCAGCTCGGCATCCGCCGGTTCGACGACCTGATCGGCCGCGCCGACCTGCTCGACACCCGAAAGGGCATCGCCCACTGGAAGGCCTGCGGCCTCGACTTCGGCCGGCTGTTCGCGCAGCCCCAGGTGCCGGCCGACGTGCCGCGCTACCACGTCGAGGAGCAGGACCACGGCCTGGCCGCCACGCTCGATCGCCGGCTGATCGAGAAGTCGCGCCCCGCCATCGACAAGGGCGAGCGCGTGCACTTCATCGAGGTGGCCAAGAACGTGAACCGCTCGGTCGGCGCGATGCTCTCGGGCGAGGTGACCCGCGCGCATCCCGAAGGGCTGCCCGACGACAGCATCCGCATCCAGCTCGAAGGCACCGGCGGCCAGTCGTTCGGCGCGTTCCTCACGCGGGGCATCACGCTCTACCTGATCGGCGACGCCAACGACTACACTGGCAAGGGCCTCTCGGGCGGCCGCATCGTCGTGCGCCCGAGCCTCGACTTCCGCGGCGAGGCCGCGAAGAACATTATCGTCGGCAACACGGTGATGTACGGCGCCACCACCGGCGAGGCCTACTTCGCCGGCGTGGCCGGCGAGCGCTTCGCGGTGCGCCTGTCGGGCGCCACCGCGGTGGTGGAGGGCACGGGCGACCACGGCTGCGAATACATGACCGGCGGCACCGTCGTCGTGCTCGGCAGGACCGGCCGCAACTTTGCAGCCGGCATGAGCGGCGGCGTGGCCTACGTCTACGACGAGGACGGCACCTTCGCCGAACGCGCCAACACGGCCATGGTCACGCTCGACCGCGTGCTGCCGGCCGCCGAGCAGGCCGCCACGATCGACCGCAACGTCTGGCACAACGGCCAGACCGACGACGAACAGCTGCGCGCCCTGCTCGAAGCCCACAACCGCTGGACCGGCAGCAAGCGCGCCCGCGACCTGCTGGACCACTGGGCCCAGTCGCGCGCGAAGTTCGTCAAGGTCTTCCCGAGCGAATACAAGCGCGCGCTGGCCGAGATCAACGCCCGCCGCCTGCTCGCCTCCACGGAGACGACGGAAGCCGTGGCCCGCACCAATCGGCCCGCCGAGGCCGTGCCGGCCAAGTAAGAAGACAAGAGCCTCACGAGGAAAGAACCATCATGGGAAAAGTCACCGGCTTCCTGGAGTACGAGCGCATCGAGGAGGGCTACCGCCCGGTCGGCGAGCGGCTCAAGCACTACAAGGAGTTCGTCATCGGCCTCGACGCCGCGCAGGCGAAGATCCAGGGCGCGCGCTGCATGGACTGCGGCACGCCGTTCTGCAACAACGGCTGCCCGGTCAACAACATCATTCCGGACTTCAACGATCTGGTCTACCAGGACGACTGGAAGAACGCCTGGGCGGTGCTGGACTCGACCAACAACTTCCCCGAGTTCACCGGCCGCATCTGCCCCGCGCCCTGCGAGGCCGCCTGTGTGCTCAACGTCAATGACGACCCGGTCGGCATCAAGTCGATCGAGCACGCGATCATCGACCGCGCCTGGGCCGAGGGCTGGGTCGCGCCGCGCCCGGCCAAGCACAGGACCGGCCGCAAGGTCGCCGTCGTCGGCGCCGGCCCCGCGGGCCTCGCGGCCGCGCAGCAGCTCGCGCGCGCCGGCCACGACGTGACGCTGTTCGAGAAGAACGACCGCGTCGGCGGCCTGCTGCGCTACGGCATCCCCGACTTCAAGCTCGACAAGTCGCACATCGACCGCCGCGCCGCGCAGCTCCAGGCCGAGGGCGTGACCATCCGCACCGGCGTCGTCGTCGGCGCCGCGAAGGAGCCGCTCGGCAAGGGCTCCAAGCTCACCAACTGGGCCAAGGAGACGGTCACGCCGCAGCAGCTCGACAAGGAATTCGACGCGGTGCTGCTGACCGGCGGCGCCGAGCAGAGCCGCGACCTGCCGGTGCCGGGCCGCGACCTCGACGGCATCCATTTCGCGATGGAATTCCTGCCGCAGCAGAACAAGGTCAACGCCGGCGACAAGCTCAAGGGCCAGATCCGGGCCGACCGCAAGCACGTCATCGTGATCGGCGGCGGCGACACCGGCAGCGACTGCGTGGGCACCAGCAACCGCCACGGCGCGGCCAGCGTGGTCCAGTTCGAACTCATGCCCCAGCCGCCCGAGCATGAGAACAAGCCGCTGACCTGGCCCTACTGGCCCTACAAGCTGCGCACTTCGTCGAGCCACGAGGAGGGCTGCGAGCGCGAGTTCGCGATCGCGACCAAGGAGTTCGTCGGCGAAAACGGCAAGGTCACCGGTCTGAAGACCGTGCGCGTCGAATGGAAGGACGGCAAGATGGCCGAGGTGCCAGGCTCCGAGCAGACGCTCAAGGCCGATTTGGTGCTGCTGGCCATGGGTTTCGTGAGCCCGGCCGCCGCCGTGCTGGATGCGTTCGGTGTGGAAAAGGACGCCCGCGGCAATGCCAAGGCCACGACCGACTTCACCGGCGGCTACGCGACCAGCGTGCCCAAGGTGTTCGCCGCGGGCGACGTGCGCCGGGGCCAGTCGCTGGTCGTCTGGGCGATCCGCGAGGGCCGGCAGGCCGCACGGGCGGTGGACGAGTTCCTGATGGGCTATTCCGACCTGCCGCGCTGACCGGCGGCAGACCAAAACGAGAACGGCGCCCTGGAGGCGCCGTTCTCGTTTCCGCTTATCGGGTCGGTTGGTGCGGCTGGCGGGGATCGAACCCACGACCCTTGGCTTCGGAGGCCAATACTCTATCCACTGAGCTACAGCCGCAACTGAACGAAAAGTGGGATTCTAGCAGCGCCCGGGGGCCGCGATCGTGAACCCGAGGCCGATCAGGTAGGCATCCATCACGCCGCAGCCGACATGCACCAGGTCGAAGCTGCGGCTGAGGATCCAGTTCTGCACCAGACCGTCGAACAGGGCGTGCAGGCCGATCGCCGCCTCGCGTGCCGGCAGGCGAAGCGTGACGCGCTGCTCGCGTGCGGCAGCGGCAAGGTCGCGCTCCAGCACGGTGCAGAACTGGTCGCGGGCGCTGAGATGGCGCTCCTGCACGCTGCGCAGTTCCTCGACGTATTCCACGCGCAGCATGGCGATCTCGAACACACGGCGGATCTGCTCGTCGACTTCCACCTTGTGCAACACATGGGCCATGCTGTCGCGCAGGCGCGCGAACGGGTCGATGCCGGGGTCGTCGCTGTTGAAGCGGCAGGCTTCCTCCAGAGGCAACTTGGCCCGCTCCATCATTGCATTGCACAGGTCACCCTTGTCCTTGAAATGCCAGTAGATGGCGCCGCGCGTGGTGCCGGCTTCCGCAGCGATGTCGGCCAGCGAAGTGCGGGACACACCCTGGGTATGGAACAGGCGCTCGGCCGCATCGATCAGACCCGTGCGGGTGGCGAGAGCGTCTTCCTTCGTCTTGCGGACCATGGCGGTATTGTCTTGGCGTTGTCTGTGGGCGGATGGTCACTATACATTCATGATTGTATGTATACTCGCCCGCTTTGACGTTGGATACCTGACCCGGCTGGTGCGCTTTGAGCCGTCCTGCCGCGGTGCTCGGGCGCCAACTCCTCATCCCGTTTCCCCGGCCCTCGGGCCAGATGCATTCCCCTGGAAGGAACACCATGTTTGCCTTGCGCGATGCACGCACATCGTCTCCCCCCTCATTCATCCTGGGCCTGCTTGCCGTGGCGGCCGCGTTGCTGGTGGCCGGCTGTGGCAAGAAGGATGGCGAAGGCCAGCAAGGCGCTGGCCAGGCGCAACAGCCGCCCAAGGTGGGCGTGGTGACGGTCGAGCCGGGCGTAGTCGGCCTCGTCACCGAACTTCCCGGCCGGCTGGAGGCTTCGCGCGTGGCCGAAGTTCGCGCCCGCGCCTCGGGCATCCTGCAAAAGCGCCTGTTCGCCGAAGGCAGCGACGTGCAGGCCGGCCAGCAACTGTTCCAGATCGACAACGCGCCGTACCGCGCCACGCTCGAGAGCGCCCAGGCCAACGTGGCCCAGGCCGAGGCCAACGTGGCCCAGACCCGCGCCCAGGCGCAGCGCTACAAGCCGCTGGTCGAGGTCAATGCGGTGAGCAGGCAGGACTACGACAACGCCGTGGCCTCGCAGAAGGCCGCCGAGGCGCAACTGGCCGTGGCCAAGGCGTCGGTGACGACGGCGCAGATCAACCTCGGCTACGCCGCCGTGACCTCGCCGATCTCCGGCCGCATCGGCCGCGCGCTGGTGACCGAGGGCGCGCTGGTCGGGCAGGGCGACGCGACCCAGCTGGCCACGGTGCAGCAGATCGATCCGCTGTACGTGAATTTCACTCAGCCGGCCTCCGATGCGCTGCGCCTGCGCGCGGCCATCGCGGCCGGCCAGTACAAGCTGGCGGCCAAGGGCCAGGCATCGGTCAGCGTGGTTCTGGAAGATGGCACGGTTTACGGCCGCACCGGCCGCCTGCTGTTCACCGACCTGACGGTGGATTCCACCAGTGGCCAGGTCACGCTGCGCGCCGAAATCCCCAATCCCGACCGCCAACTGCTGCCGGGCCTGTACGTGCGCGTGCGCCTGGAGCAGGCCCAGATCGACAACGGCATCCTGCTGCCGCAGCAGGCCGTCACCCGCGCGGCCAGCGGCGACACGGTGCAGGTCGTCGGCCCGGACAACACGCTGTCGGTGCGCCAGGTCAAGCTGGGCCCGGCCCAGGGCAACCGCTGGGTGGTGCTCGATGGCCTGAAGGCTGGCGAGAAGGTCATGGTCGACGGGGTCCAGAAACTGCCGCCCGGCGCGCCCGGCGCCAAAGTCACGGTCACCCCGGTGCCATGGCAGCCCACCGGCGCCGCGCAGTCCCCGCAGCCGTCCGCAGCGCCGGCCAAGCAGGCCGAATAAGGAGCGCGGCGCATGGTCAGGTTCTTCATCGAACGGCCCATCTTTGCATGGGTCGTCGCCATCTTCATCATGCTGCTCGGCGCGGTATCCATCACCCGCCTGCCGATCGCGCAATATCCGGCGGTCGCACCGCCGACCATCCAGGTGACCGCCACATATCCCGGCGCCACCGCACAGACGCTGGAAGACAGCGTGCTGGCGGTGATCGAGCGGGAAATGAACGGTGCCACCGGGCTGCTCTACATGGAAGCGACCGCCCAGGCCAACGGCACGGGCACGATCGCCCTGAGCTTCGATCCGGGCATCAACCCCGACCTGGCCCAGGTGGACGTGCAGAACCGCCTGTCGCGCGCCTCGCCGCGGCTGCCGACGGCGGTGACGCAGCAGGGCGTGCGCGTGGAGAAATCGCGTTCCAACTTCCTGCTGTTCGCGATGCTGTCGTCCAAGACGCCGAACGTGTCGATCGACGCGCTCAACGACTATGCGGCCCGCAACGTCCTGCCTGAACTGCAGCGCTTGCCCGGCGTCGGCTCGGTCACGCAGTTCGGTGCGGAACTGGCCATGCGGGTCTGGATCGATCCGGCCAAGCTCAAGGGCTACAACCTGTCGATCGACCAGGTCGGCGCGGCCATCCGCGCGCAGAACCTGCAGGTCTCCGCAGGCAATATCGGCGACCTGCCCAGCGTGCAGGGACAGGGCATCGCGGCCACCATCGTGGTACAGGGTCAGCTGTCGTCGGTGGACCAGTTCAGGCAGATCGTCCTGCGCGCCAACACCGACGGCTCGGCCGTGCGGCTGGGGGACGTGGCCCGCATCGAGCTTGGCGCCCAGACCTATTCCACCAGCGCCAAGCTCAATGGCGAAGACGCCGTGGGCCTGGGCGTGCAGCTGACGCCCTCGGCCAACGCGCTGGAGACCGCCAGGGCGGTGAAGGTGCGGCTCAAGGAGCTCAAGCAGTTCTTCCCGCAGGGCGTGGAATACACCATCCCCTACGACACCTCGACCTTCGTCTCGGTCTCGATCGAGAAGGTGGTCCATACGCTGTTCGAAGCGGTGGTGCTGGTGTTCCTGGTGATGTTCCTGTTCCTGCAGAACTTCCGCTACACCGTCATCCCGACCATCGTGGTGCCGGTGGCGCTGCTGGGAACCTGCGGCGCGCTGCTGGCCTTGGGCTTCTCGATCAACGTGCTCACGATGTTCGGCATGGTGCTGGTGATCGGCATCGTGGTGGACGATGCGATCGTGGTGGTCGAGAACGTTGAGCGCATCATGAGCCAGGAAGGCCTGCCGCCGCTGCAGGCCACTCGCAAGGCCATGGGGCAGATCTCGAGCGCCATCATCGGCGTGACCGTGGTGCTGATCTCGGTGTTCGTGCCGCTGGCGTTCTTCGCGGGCTCCACCGGCAACATCTACCGCCAGTTCTCGGCCACGATGGCAACTTCGATCGCCTTCTCGGCCTTCCTGGCGCTGTCGCTCACGCCGGCGCTGTGCGCCACGCTGCTCAAGCCGGTGGAAGCCGGCCACCACCAGGAGAAGAAGGGCTTCTGCGGCTGGTTCAACCGCAAGTTCGCCTCGACGGCCCACGGCTACGAGGGCAGGCTGAGTCGCCTGCTCAAGCGGGCCGGCCGCATGATGATCATCTACGCGCTGCTGATCGTGGTGGTCGGGCTGGTCTACACCCGCCTGCCGACCTCGTTCCTGCCGAACGAGGACCAGGGCTACATCATCGTGAACGTGCAGCTGCCGCCGGGCGCTTCCCAGGAGCGCACGCAGGATGCGCTCAGGCAGGTGCAGCAGTACATGGCCCAGCAGCCCGAAGTGGCCAACGTGGTCACGGTGGCCGGCTTCTCGTTCTCGGGCCAGGGCCAGAACGCCGGCATCTCGTTCGTGCCACTCAAGGACTGGAGCGAGCGCTCCGGCGCAGAGCACACTGCGCAGGCGCTGGCCGGCCGCGCCTTCGGCGTGTTCTCGCAGATCCGCGACGCGTTCATCTACCCGCTGTCGCCGCCGCCCATCCCCGAACTGGGCACGGCCACCGGCTTCACCTTCCGCCTGCAGGACCGCGCGAGCAAGGGCCACGACGCCCTGCTGGCCGCGCGCAACCAGCTGCTCGGGCTGGCCTCGCAGAGCAAGGTGCTCGCCAGCGTGCGGCCCGAGGGGCTGGAAGACGCGCCGCAGATGCAGCTGGTGATCGACCGCGACAAGGCGGCCGCGCTCGGTGTGGGCTTCGACAGCATCGGCACCGCGCTGTCCACCGGGCTGGGGTCGAGCTACATCAACGACTTCCCGAACGAAGGCCGGCTCCAGCGCGTGATGGTGCAGGCCGAGGCCGCGCGCCGCATGCAACCCGAGCAGGTGCTGGACCTGCCGGTGCTCAACAGCAAGGGGCAGGTCGTGCCGCTGTCGGCCTTCGCGACGACGAAATGGGTCATCGGCCCGATGCAGACCGTGCGCTACAACGGCTATCCCGCGATGAAGATCGCCGGCGACGCCGCGCCGGGCTACAGCTCCGGCGACGCGATGGCCGAGATGGAACGCCTGGCGGGCCAGCTGCCCGACGGCTTCGGCTTCGAGTGGACGGGCCAGTCGCGCGAGGAGAAGCTTGCCGGCTCGCAGTCCCTCATCCTCTACAGTTTCTCGCTGATGGCGGTGTTCCTCTGCCTGGCCGCGCTGTACGAGAGCTGGTCGATTCCGTTCTCGGTGATGCTGGTCGTTCCCCTGGGCGTGATCGGCGTGCTGCTGGCCACGCTGCTGCGCGGCATGTCCAACGACGTGTACTTCCAAGTCGGCCTGGTGACCATCAGCGGCCTGTCGGCCAAGAACGCCATTCTGATCATCGAGTTCGCCAAGGACCTGCAGGCGCAGGGCAAGGGCGTGATCGAGGCCGCGCTCGAAGCCGCGCACCTGCGGTTTCGCCCGATCGTGATGACCTCGCTGGCCTTCACGCTCGGCGTGTTGCCGCTGTTCGTCGCGACCGGCGCCAGCTCGGCCAGCCAGCGTGCCATCGGCACCGGCGTGATCGGCGGCATGATCACCGGCACCGTGCTGGCGGTCATCTTCGTCCCGGCGTTCTTCGTGCTGGTCCGTGGTTTCTTCAAGGGCAGCGATCGCCAGCACGAGCACGATCTCAAGCTCGCCCAACAACACAAAGAGGAGGCCGAGCGTGGGTAGCAGCAGGCTGACCATCTCCGTGCGCCGTGCCCGGGCGCGCTTCGTCCCCGCCGCGCTGGCGCCGCTCGCGGCCGCCCTGGTGCTGGCCGGCTGCTCGCTCGCCCCGAAGTACGAGCGCCCGCAGGTGCCACTGGCCGCGTCCTTCCCCGACGCCCAGAGCGTGCGGTCGGCCCAGGGCCGGCCCGCGGCGGCCGACCTGGCCTGGAAGGACTTCTTCGGCGACGAGCGGCTGCGCCGCCTGATCGGCATCGCCCTCGAGAACAACCGCGACCTGCGGGTCGCCGCGCTCAACGTCGAGAAGGCCCAGGCCCAGTTCCGCGTGCAGCGCGCGGCGCAGTTCCCGACCGTGAACGCCGCGCTGACCAGCCAGCGGGAGCGCCCCAGCTCGTCGCAGAACTATGCGTCCATCGGCATCGGCATCACCTCGTACGAGATCGACTTCTTCGGCCGCATCCAGAGCCTGAAGGATGCCGCGCTCGCACAGTACCTGTCGACCGAGGAATCGCGCCGCACCACGCAGATCAGCCTGGTGGCCAGCGTGGTCACGGCCTACCTGAACCTGCTGGCCGACGACGAACTGCTGCGCGTGACGCAGGAAACGCTCAAGACCCGCGAGGAATCGTTCCGCCTGTCCAAGCTCAAGCTCGACAACGGCGTGAGTTCCGAGCTGGACCTGCGCCAGGCCGAAGGCCTGGTGGAGGCCGCCCGGGCCAGTCTCGCGCAGCTCCAGCGCCAGCGTTCGCAGGATGTCAATACGCTGGTGCTGCTGCTGGGCCAGCCGGCCCTGCCGGCCGATCTGCCGGCCGGCCGCACGCTGGCCGAGCAGGCCGAGCTGCTGGCCGCAGTTCCCGCCGGTCTGCCGTCCGACCTGCTGCAAAGCCGCCCCGACGTGCGCGCCGCCGAGCAATCGCTGGTCGCGGCCCATGCCAACATCGGTGCGGCCCGCGCCGCGTTCTTCCCGCGCGTGGGCCTGACGGCATCGCTCGGCCGTGCCAGCACCAGTCTTTCGAACCTGTTCGACGAGTCGACCCGCGCCTGGACCTTCATCCCCCAGATCACACTGCCGATCTTCGATGCCGGTGCCAACCAGGCCAACCTCGACGTGGCCCGCGCCAATCAGGGCATCGCCGTCGCGCAGTACGAGAAGGCGGTGCAGACCGCCTTCCGCGAGGTGGCCGATGCGCTGGCCGGTTCGGCCACGCTCGGCGAACAGCTGCGCGCGACCGAGGCCCAGGTGCGCGCGGCGCAGGCCAGCTTCAACCTGTCGGACCTGCGCTACCGCAACGGCGTGGCCAGCTACCTGGACCTGCTCGATGCCCAGCGCTCGCTCTTCACCGCGCAGCAATCGGCGGTGCAGATCCGTCTGGCCCTGCTGACCAACCAGATCACGCTGTACAAGGCGCTGGGCGGTGGATGGACGGCAGCCGACGACGGCAACGGTGCCGCGGCTGCTGCTGCGGCACCTGCGCCTGCCGGGAGCTGATGTTCGGGCAGACGGCCGCGGCGTGAACGCACGCGGCCGTCGTCGTTTCACGGGGGTTGCGGCATCGCCTCAGCCCCTCTTTCATGGTGACCCGTCCTGCCAGAGGTTCCTGCCCTTTCCGAGGAAGGAAAGGGGGAGCCGATCGAATCGAGGGTCAAGCGCACGCAGCGCGCCGCTGGCGCCCGAGCAGTGCTACCGGGGTCAGGTCGACCCGGAGCCTATTGCCGCGCCGTGCGGATGTTGGGCGGCACCGGCTGCGGGTGGCTGCTGCGCCAGGGGTTGATGTCCAGCCCGCCGCGGCGCGTATAGCGCGCATAGACCGCGAGCCGGGCCGGTTTGCAGCGGCTCCGGATGTCCATGAAGATGCGCTCCACGCACTGCTCGTGGAATTCGTTGTGGTTGCGAAAGCTCACGATGTATTGCAGCAGCCCGGCCTGGTCGATCTGCGGGCCGCTGTAGGCGATGCGCACGCTGCCCCAGTCGGGCTGGCCGGTCACGAGGCAGTTGCTCTTGAGCAGGTTGCTGGTCAGCACCTCGCGCACCGGCTGCTCGTCGAAAGCGGCGGTCAGCAGCTCGGGCGCCGGCGTGTAGCGGCTGCATTCGATGTCGAGCCGGTCCAAGCTCAGGCCGTCGAGTTCCTGCACGTCCTCGCGACCGAAGGCGTCCGGCAGCACCAGCTTGACGCCGAGCGAGCCACTGCGCTCGCCGCCGCGCCAGGCGGCTGCGGCCAGGTCGGTGCGCAGCCGCTCGCGCACCGCGTCGGTATCGGCGAAGCGGGTGGCGTTGAAGCTGTTGAGGTACAGCTTGAACGACTTGCTCTCGATGATGTTGGGCGTCTCGGCCGGTACGGTGACGTGGGCGATCGCCACCTGCGGCTTGCCGCGCGGCGTGAGCCAGCTCAGCTCGAAGGCGGTCCAGAGGTCGGCGCCGACGAAGGGCGGCATGGCGCCGATGCCGATCTCGCTGCGCTTGACGGCGCGCGGGATCGGAAAGAGCAGGCCGGGGTCGTACTGGTCGGCGTAGGCGGCGGCCTTGCCCAGCAGGGATTGTTCCGGGGTCGTCATGCAGCAGGGGTCAATGGAATTCGCGCTCTCGGAGCCACTTGGTGGCGATCCACTTCTCGCCCGCGACCACCGGGGCGCCGCCATGCAGGGTCTGGGTGGAGGCGTGCGGGCGCTCGTAGCTGAAGAAGACGGCATTGCCGCGCCTGGGCGCGACTTCGAGCTGCACGTCGGGGAAGGTGGTGCCGCCGCCCTTCTCGGGGTCGTTGAGGTAGACGACCACCGTGCCCACGCGCTGGCCGCCGCGGCGCAGGATGGTCGGCGTGCCGGGCGCGGCCGGGTCGAAGTAATCGTGGTGCGGCTTGTACTCGGCGCCGGGGCGGTAGTGCAGCACCTGCAGGCCCTCGCCGTTTTCGAGCGGCCAGGTGATCAGCCTGGCGATGCGGGCTTCGAGCCGGGCGACCACCGCGTTCTCGCCGCGTGAGAAGAACATGCCGTTGCTGGTGCGGTCGGCGTTGAGTTCCTCCCCGCCGGTCTGCGTGGCCACGGTGAGCGAGCGCGCCATGCGCGGCCGGGCGGCCTCGATGATGGCGTCGCATTCCTCGCCGGACAGCAGGTTGCCGAAAACGACGACGCGCGGCCTGGCCATGGTCATCAGCACATGGACCTGGCGGTCGCCCGCGTCGAGGAACAGGGGCGAATCGGCCAGCGAAGGCTCCGGCACCTTGGATGCCGGGGGCAGGCCCTTGCTGCGGGCGGCTTCTTCCAGGTGGCCGCGCAGTGTGTTTTCCAGCGCTTCGGTCGCGACGGTCTCGTCCCAGCCTGCGTCGATCATGGATTGCAGGACCACGGGCGCGCTGTAGCCGGCCTGGGCCTGCTGCACGATCCAGCTGCGTAGCTCGGGCGTGACCGCCTGGGCGCGGCCGGCCGAGCGGGAAGACGAGGAGGAAGAGGAAGAAGAAGTGGAGTTGGCGACCATGGCCGGTGTTTTAGCCAACTTTGCGGCGGAAGACCAGCCTGTCGGGCTCGGATTCCCCGGGAGAAAAGGCGTAACCTTCGGTGTCGAAGCCCTGGAGCTGCTGCGGCAGGGTGAGGCGCCGGGTGATGGCGTAGCGCGCCATCAGCCCGCGCGCGCTTGGCAAGGAAGCTGATGACCTTGTACCGGCCGTTCTTCCAGTCCTCGAACACGCACTCGACCACGCGCGCCTTCAGCACCTTGCGGTCCACCGACTTGAAATACTCCTGCGACGCCAGGTTGACCACCACCGGCGTTTCGTCGGCGCGCAGGCGCTTGTTCAGGTATTCGGCGATCTCGCTGCCCCAGAACTGGTACAGGTTGGCGCCGGCCCCCGTCGGCAGGCGGGTGCCCATCTCCAGCCGGTAGGGCTGCATGCGGTCCAGCGGCCGCAGCACGCCGTAGAGGCCGCTGAGGATGACCAGGTGCTCCTGTGCCCAGGCCAGGTCGTCGGCGCCGAGGCTGCGGGCGTCCAGCCCTTCGTACACGTCGCCGTTGAAGGCCAGCACCGCCTGGCGCGAATTGCGGGAGGTGAAGCGCGGCGACCAGGCCTGGTAGCGGGCGACGTTGAGCGCCGACAGGGCGTCGCTCAGGTCCATCAGCTCGGCGATCTGCTGCGGCGAACGCTCGCGCAGCACTTCGATCAGCGCGGCGCTGCGCTTGGTGAACAGCGGCGTCGTGTGGGACAGCCCGGCGGCGACGGGTGTTTCGTAGTCGAGCGACTTGGCGGGGGACAGGAGAAACAGCATGGCGGTACGTCGGATGCGGGAACGGCAAGGCGGGGAGGGCGCCGTCGCGGGCCGGCGCCCTCCCCGCCGCGGGACGGACCTCAGGCGGCCGGCGTCTGCTGCGCGTCGAACGGCAGCTTCAGCGCGCCCAGGTCGCGGCGGGTTTCGACCAGCACCAGCGGGCCTTCATCGACGACGGCGACCGGTGGCCGCTCGCGCGGCACGCGCACCGGCGCGGGCTCGGCGGCGATGGCGGCCCGGACGGCGGCCACTTTCTCTGCATCGGACTGCACCCATTGCAGGCCCGAGGCCTCGGCCACCTGCACCAGGTCGGCCACCGGCAGCGCGTAGGCGGCCGGTGCTGGCGCCTGGACGATGGCCGGCACAGCTTCGGGTGGCACGGGCGCAGCAGGTGCCGGTGCGGCGACCTCGGGAGCCGCCGCTGGCGCTGCCGCGGCCGGGAAGGGCTCGGCGGCGACCGGCGCTGCCGCGGGTGCCGCAGCAGCCGTCGGCGCGGCGGCTGCTTCAGCCACCGCAGCAGCCGGATGCGGCTCGGCAGCAGGTGGGGCGAAGTAGCTGCGGCGCGGAGTTACTGTCGGGGGTTCCCCCTCCTCGCGCGCAATTTCCGGGGGCTGTGGCTCGATACCCTCAGTGCTCTCGCCAACTTCTGCGCCGGCTTCGCGGTTGCGGCCGTTGCGCTCGCGGCGGTCGCGGCCGTAGCGGTCGCGGGAGCGGCGTTCGCGGCGTTGCGGCTCTTCGCCTTCACGGTCGGCGGCCGGTGCGGCGTCGTTCTCCACGGCTTCGCCAGCGGGGAAGGCCGGCGGCGCGACGTCGGTCGCTGGCGCGGCGGCCGACGCTGCCTCGGGCACGGCGGCGGCATCCGCTGCGACCGGCAGTCCGTTCTCGTCGGGCTGCGAGCGCGGCGTGCGCTCGCGGCCCCGGCCGCCGCGCTCGCGGCGGCCTTCACGCGGCGCGCGTTCCTGCGGCGCCTCGGTGCCGGGCTGCTGGGCCTCGGCACCCGGGCTCACCGGGTCGATGGCGGCGTCGGTGCGCTGGGGCTGCTGCTCCTCGCGGCGGTCACGGTCGCGGCCGCGGCCTTCGCGTCGGGCTTCGCCGTCGCGCGGGGCCTGTTGTTGGCGCGGTTCGCGGTTGTCGCGGCCTTCGGCGCGGTCGCCGCGCTCGGCGCCGCGTTCGCCACGGCGGCCGTCGCGCGGCGCGCGGTTGCCGTTGGCATCGCTGCGTTCGGCACGGTCGCCGCCGCGTTCGCCCGTGCGTTCACCACGGCCGCGGCCGCCACGGCCACCGCGCTCGCCACGGCCTTCGCGCGGCGCCTGCTCGGCAGGGCGGGGCGCCGCGGGCGCGGCCACCGGCGTCGGCGCTGCCGGGCCGAAGCCGAACAGGCTCTTGAGCCAGGCGAGGAAGCCGAACTCGGCGGGCGGCGTGGGCGCCGCCGCGGGGACGGCGGCCGGTGGGGCCGCCGCAGCCGGTGCGCCGGCCTGGCGCTGCTGGCTGCCTTGGCGCGGGCGGGCGCCTTCGGGGCGCGGCTCGGCCTGGGGCGCCGGCGCGTCGGGCAGCACGCCCTTGATGATCGGCGTCTGCCGGTTGGTTGGCTCCTGCGAGCGGCGGGTGACGGTGGTCGGGTCTTCGACCTCCTCGGCCAGCTTGTAGCTGGGCTCGATGCCGTCGAGGCGCGGGTCGTCGTGCTTCAGGCGCTCGAGCTTGTAGTGCGGCGTCTCGAGCGTCTTGTTGGGCACCATCAGCACCGAGACGCGCTGCTTGAGTTCGATCTTGGCGAGCTCGGTGCGCTTTTCGTTGAGCAGGAACGAGGCGACCTCGACCGGCACCTGCACGTGCACGGCGGCCGTGTTGTCCTTCATCGACTCCTCCTGGATGATCCGCAGGATCTGGAGGGCCGAGCTTTCGGTGTCGCGGATGTGGCCGGAGCCGCCGCAGCGCGGGCAGTTGATGTGCGCGCCTTCGGACAGAGCAGGCTTCAGGCGCTGGCGGCTCATTTCCATGAGGCCGAACTTGCTGATCGAGCCGAACTGCACGCGGGCGCGGTCGTGGCGCAGCGCGTCGCGCAGGCGGTTCTCGACCTCGCGGCGGTTCTTGCTCTCGTCCATGTCGATGAAGTCGATGACGATCAGGCCGCCCAGGTCGCGCAGGCGCATCTGGCGGGCCACTTCGTCGGCGGCTTCGAGGTTGGTGCGGGTGGCGGTCTCCTCGATGTCGCCGCCCTTGATGGCGCGCGCGGAGTTGACGTCGATCGAGACCAGCGCCTCGGTGTGGTCGATCACGATGGCGCCGCCCGAGGGCAGGGTCACGGTGCGGGAGTAGGCCGACTCGATCTGGTGCTCGATCTGGAAGCGGCTGAACAGCGGCGCATCGTCGCGGTAGCGCTTGACCCGGTTGGCATGCTCGGGCATGACGTGCGCCATGAACTGGTGTGCCTGCTCGTAGATGTCGTCGGTGTCGATGAGGATGTCGCCGATGTCGTGGTTGAAGTAGTCACGGATCGCGCGGATGACCAGGCTCGACTCCTGGTAGATCAGGAAGGCGCCCTTGCCGCCCCTGGCCGCGCCGTCGATGGCGGTCCAGAGCTTGAGCAGGTAGTTCAGGTCCCACTGCAGCTCGGGCGCGGTGCGGCCGATGCCGGCGGTGCGCGCGATGATCGACATGCCCTTCGGGTAGTCGAGCTGGTCCATCGCCTCCTTGAGCTCGGCCCGGTCCTCGCCCTCGATGCGGCGCGATACGCCGCCGCCGCGCGGGTTGTTGGGCATCAGCACCACGTAGCGGCCGGCCAGCGAGACGAAGGTCGTCAGGGCCGCGCCCTTGTTGCCGCGCTCTTCCTTCTCGACCTGGACCAGCAGCTCCTGGCCTTCCTTGATCACTTCGTTGATGCGCGCCTGGCTCGGCGAGACGCCCTCGGCGAAATACTGGCGCGAGATTTCCTTGAACGGCAGGAAGCCGTGGCGGTCCTCGCCGTAGTCGACGAAGCAGGCTTCGAGCGAGGGCTCGACCCGGGTGACGACGGCCTTGTAGATGTTGCCCTTGCGCTGCTCGCGCCCTTCGATCTCGATCTCGTAGTCGAGCAGCTTCTGTCCGTCGACGATGGCCAGGCGGCGTTCTTCGGCCTGCGTGGCGTTGATCAGCATCCGCTTCATGATGCGTTTCCTTTGTGCGTTCGGTACGGGTCCGCTGTAGGCGGGTCCGCGTGGTAAAGAGACAAACGACAGGCTCTGGAAGGAGCCAGCGATGCCGGGGCCGACGCGTGGAAACGAGAGGGAATGGCCGTGGTAGCCGGGGAGGGCGAAGCTAGCGCTAGCTCGACCGCCGGGGCAAGGGCACAGGGATGGGCGCGAGCCGGCGCCGTGGCCGCGCCGCCACGAAGGCGGTGGCGGGCAGGGGCTTGCCGGGGGGAGGGGCCGCGGACGCGGGCACGCCGGCGGGCGACGGGGCTATCCATCGCTGCAGGAGTTGTACCAGCGCCATCAGCACAGAAATGTCTCGCTTCGATCCGCCCGCCGCATCGGGCGCCCGCTGGGGGCGCACAGCTCGGCGGGGTTGGGTATTCCGTATCGGTGTTTCAACGTGTCAGTCCGCCGCGCTGCACCGGGGCCGCCGCAGGCAAATGGCTTGCGGCCGGCGGCAATGTCGCGCGCTGGCATCGACCTGCTGGCGCCGGCGAAGGTGGCGGTGGATTAAAATCCAGAAAAATCAACCACTTACGGCATGGCGCCAGTGAAACAGATTATAGGGGGCAAACGCCCATAAGCGCTAACCGACCATCTCGCGCAGATCATCCTGTTGATACGTTCTGCGTCGAGGAGGTTCACGCAAGCTGGCGGCGATTTCCTTCCAGCGCTTCAGGCTATCGAGCAGCGAGAGCACTGGATTGACGGCTTGCATCAGCAGATGGCGCATCAGGGAGGTCTCGCGCCAGCGACATCGCCGTTTGC